>JACPDG010000037.1 GCA_016184125.1 Candidatus Rokuibacteriota bacterium
ACAGCGCGGCGGTCAGATAGAGTGGCGAGGCGTAGCGGCCGTAGCGCGCGAGGTCGGGACCGACCCGGCCGCCGCCGTCCTTGCCCACCCTGTGGCACGTCTCGCAGCCCTTGTCGCGGAAGAGGGCGGCGCCGCGGTCGCCGTCGCCCGGAGGGTCGAGGGAGCCCAGGTAGTAGAGGAACGAGAGCAGGCTCGCCATCTCCGGGGGCTCGAACGTCGGCCGCGCGAGCCGCTGCTCGTGCAGGACGTGCTCCATCCCGGGCGCGTGGTTCCACGTGACGGCGGCGATCTCGAGGAGCGGGCGGTTCAGGATCCCGCGGCCGAGATCGGGCCCGCCGGTGCCGCCAGCGCCGTGGACGCTGTGACAGCCGAGGCATCCCTTGCCGGCGAAGAGCCGGCTCCCCTCGAGGGCGCTGCCCGGGAGGAGCGCCCGGAGACTCTCGTGGCCCGCGCGCGCCTCTCCGGTCCCGAGCAGCACGCCGGCGAGCGCGAGACCGATCACCGCGATCGCGGCGCGGCGTCTCATCGCGCGCTCCGGTCGGTGAGGAGGCCGACGAAGACGTAGACGATCACGCCCCCGAGCGTCAGGAACACGGGGATCGCCACCAGCGAAATCCCGATGGACGCCGAGAGCACGTCGCCGAGCCGCCACGCCGTCCGGATCAGGTGCGCGATCCATGTCACGATCCCGGTGACGAACAGGACGGCGAGGCCCGCCAGCACCCACTGGGTCCGCCGCACGCTTCGATCGAACGCGGACTCGGGCTCATTCATGTCAGGACCTTCTCTCGCTCGGGCATCGCCGCGTCCGCAGCGCCGTCGGGCAGGTACGTGAGCAGGCGCTCCTCCACCTCCTTGAGTCCCACGTCGCGACCTTCCTGGATCTCCCAGATCGAGATGATCGGAAAGAGCTTCACGAAGAGGACGTAGAAGAGGATGAAGACACCGAAGCTCGCCGCCAGCTCTCCCCACTCGATCCACGTCGGCCAGTACTGCCCCTCGGGGAACGGCAGGCGCGGGTTCGAGAGCGTCGGCACGACGATGATGAAGCGCTCGAGCCACATGCCGACGACCACGAAGGCCGACGCCACCACCGTCTTGCCGACGGCGTGATGACGGAGGCGCACGAGGAGGACCATGGGGATCACGAAGTTCGCGACGACCATCGCCCAGAAGAACGGCCAGAAGGGGCCGGTGAACTTCGACCAGAAGACCTTCATCTCCTCCGGCTCGTTGCCGTAATAGCCCGTCAGGTACTCGGCGAACGTCAGGTAGAACCACAGGAGCGTCATCACCAGCAGGAGCTGGCCGAGGTAGCGGAAGTGGATGGGCTTGAGATACGACTGGAGCCGGTAGATCCGGCGGATGATACCCATCGCGACGATGATGGCCGCGATCCCCGAGAAGATCGCGCCCGCCACGAAGTAGGGGCCGAAGATCGTCGAGTGCCACATCGGCTGGATCGTCATCGAGAACACGAACGACACCACCGTGTGGACGGAGACGGCGATCGGAATCACCAGGACGGCCATGATCGCGATGGCCCGGTTCAGGATCTTCCACTGGCGCTCCGTGCCTCGCCAGCCGAGCGCCAGGACCGCGTAGAGCCAGCGACGCTTTCCCAGGTGGTCGCGCAGGATCGCGATGTCGGGGATGAGCGGCAGGTAGAGGTAGAACGTGCTCGCCGTGAGGTAAGCGCTGATGCTGGTGGCGTCCCAGAGGAGCGGCGACTGGTAGCGCCCGTACTGGATGACGTTCATCATCCGATCGGGCCGGCCGAGGTCCACCAGGATCTGGCCTGCGCCGATGAAGAGGACCATGACGGTGATGACCTCGGCCATGCGCGTGATGGGCCGCCGCCACTCGGCCTTCGAGAGTCTGAGGATCGCCGAGATCAGCGTGCCCGCGTGGCTGATCCCGATGAAGAAGACGAAATTGGTGACGTAGAAGCCCCACGAGACAGGCTGGTGGAGGCCGGTCACGCCGAGCCCTTCGCTCCACTGGACGGCGTACGCGATCGCGCCCCACAGGATCGCGAGGCCGAGGACTCCCACCGTCAGGTAGAAGCCGCGCCCCGTCTCGCTGAGCGGGCCGAAGAGCGCTCGGTCGCGTTCGACGATCGCGTCAGACACGGCGGTGGCCCTCCATCTCGGCGAGGTAGAACACCTTCGGCCGGGTGCCGAGCTCCTCGCCGAGCCTGAACGCGCGCGGGCTCCGGGCCAGGCGCGCCACCTCGCTTCCCTCGTCCAGGAGGTCGCCGAAGGTGATGGCGCGGGTGGGGCATGCCTCCGCGCACGCGGTCACGTAGTCGCCTGCGACAAGGTCTCTGCCCTCGGCGCGCGCCCGCTCGCGCGCCTTCTGCAGGCGGTGGTGGCAGAAGGTGCACTTCTCGACGACGCCCTTCGGCCGCACGGAGACGTCCGGGTTCTGACCGGGCCCCTCCTTCTGGTAGCGGAGCCAGTTGAAGTACTTCGCGTTGTAAGGGCATGCGGCCATGCAGAACCGGCAGCCGATGCAGCGCGCGTGGATCTGGGCGACGATGCCTTCCGGGTTCCGGTACGTCGCGTACACCGGACAGACCTTCGTGCAGGGCGGATCGTCGCACTGCAGGCACGGCCGTGGCAGGAACCGGGTGCGCTCCTCGGACTCCTCGCGGAGGACGTGCATCCAGCTGATGATCCGTCCCCGCGCGGCCTCCTTCGGCCCCACCGCGGGGACGTTGTTCTCCGCCTTGCACGCCATCACGCACGCCTGGCATCCCGTGCAGCGGTCGAGGTCGATCACCATGCCCCAGAGCGCCATGTCACGCCTTCCCGATGCGGACGCGCGTGGTGTTGAGGAGGCCGAAGCCCCGGAACGCGTCGGCCTCGTTGGCGATCAGGTCGTTCGGGCTCGGGCCCTCCCCGCCGAAGAGCGGGATGTTGACGACGTCGGGATGCGTCCCCGCCGTGAGCTTCGCCCTCAGGCGAATGCGCCCCTTCGGCGATTCCACCCATGCCCACTCGCCGTCCTTGACGCCGACCCGCGCGGCCGTCTCGGGGTGCACCTCCACCCATCGCTCCCACGCCGCGCGCACGTGGACCGCGGGCTGCTCGAGGAGCCACGGCTGGTTCCCCCCGCCGCCGAGGGGACGCGTGACGAGCCGATACGTGTTGAGCCGGAGCGGGAAGTCGCTCGGTTCCTCGCGCTCGCGAAGCGGCACGGCGGGCAGGTAGAGACGATCGCCGCGGTCCCGGCCGCCGAGGGCGGTGACGAAGGGCGCCACGTTTCCCTCCCGCGCCAGCGTCTCCTCGACCCGCTGCCGGAGGAGCGTCGAGTAGAACTCGAACTTCCCCGACGGCGTGGTGAGGAGCGCCTTCCTCCCGACGGGAAGCTCCGTCGGATCCCACCACGCGCCACGCGCGACCAGCGCCTCCCAGAACTTCTCGTACGACGCGAACTGCGGCGCCCAGTAGCCCTGGCGCTCGAGGACCCTCTGGAGCGACTCCTCGGCCGGCGTCGAGATCACGTGGCCGCGGCCTGCTTGCCAGAGCCCGCGGACGCCCGCGTGCAGCACCTTCTCGTGGCTCTCCCACGGCAGGCTCCGCGCCACGCTCCCGCCGACCGCCTTCGCGAGCTGGAGCACGACGTCGCCGGTGTCACGCGTGTCGTGGAGCGGTGCGCTGGCCGGCCGCGCGAGGCTCAGGCACGTGAAGCCGGCCACGTGCCGGACGTGGTCGTCCTGCCAGCGCTCGAGGAACGTGGAGTCGGGCAGGATCAGGTCCGCCCGCGCGGCGCTCTCGTCGAGGACCGGCGAGAAGCTCACGATGAAGGGCACGCGCTCGAACGCGCGGGCGAACTCCTCCTTCGCGGGATGATTGGCGAGTGGGTTCGTGGCGAAGAGGACGAGCGCGTTCACCGGGTATGGCTCGCCGCTCGAGATCCGCTCGGGGAGGACCTGGGGGGCGCTGGAGACGAGCAGGTACCGGCCGTGCCCCGCGCCGTCGATCCTCGCCTGGGCGAAGCCACGCTTCGCCGCGTCGTCCTGCTCCGCCGGCGGCAGCGCAGCGAGGGGCAGCTCGCCCTGGACGAGGAGCCCACCCCGCACGCCGATCGACCCGAGGAGCGCGTTCAGGCTGTGGATCGCCATGCGTGTGTGGACATCGTCGCGCCCGTACGCGGGTCCTCGCTCGCCGATGACGACCGCCGGCCGGAGCGTGGCGAGGTCACGCGCGACCTCGAGGATCGTCCTCACGGGCACGCCGGTCGTCCGCGAGACGGCGAGGAGCCCGTACTCGCCGAGGACCACGTCGCGGAACCCCGCGTGACGCTGGCCGCGCGCGTCCGTCCAGTCGTCGAAGCCGAAGGTGTGCTCGCTGACGAAGTCGCGATCGTAGAGGCCCTCGCGGATGAGCGCGTTCGCGATGCCGAGGGCCAGGATGCCGTCGGTCCCCGGTACGATCGGGACCCAGCGATCCGCCTTCACCGCCGTCTGGGAGCGCCGGGGATCGACGTGGATCAGGCGTCCGCGTGGCCCGTCGCCGCCGCGGAGGCGCGCGAACGCGAGTGAAGCGTTCACGGGTCCGAGCCAGGACTCGAGGAGCCCGACGCCGAACGAGAGGATGCAGCGCGCGCCCGCGAGGTCGTAGCCGAGGGGCGTCGTGACGCCCTGCATGAGCCGATGCGCGAGGGCGGGCTCCTCGGGATGAAGGCAGCGGACCCGGATGTAGTTGGGCGTGCCGTACGCTTCGGCGAAGCGCTTGAAGAGCGTGTCGCGCGAGCCACGATACTGGCCGCCGAGGATCGCGACCGTGTGCGCGAGGCCCTTCGCGCGCAGCTCCCCGAGGCGCTTCGTCACGAGCCCGAGCGCCTCGTCCCAGGCGATGGGACGGAAGCGCCCGCGCTGGCCGTCACGCACGAGCGGTCCCCTGAGTCGTTTCGCATCGTAGAGGAGCTGGAGCGCGCCGAACGCCTTCGGGCAGAGAGCGCCGCGGTTCACCGGGTGGTGCGGGTTCCCGCGCAGCCCCGCCACCTGGCCGTCGAGCGTTCTCACCAGGAGCCCGCAGCCGCCGGGGCACTGCTGGCAGATCGATGGGACCCAGCTCTCCTCGGGCGTTGCCCACCGCTCGAGGTCCTGGCTCGCCACGTCGGCAGTGGCCAGCCGTCTTCTCGCCAGCGCCGCCGCCCCGGCGGCTCCGCCCAGCGCTCCGATGAACCCTCGACGCGACACACGCATCGTCTCGTCCTCAGCGGTGGCAAGCGTTGCAGTCGGTGGACAGCGCCCGCGCGGCCACGACCGCGACGGGCCCGGCTGGCCTCTCGGCGCGGCCGGTCCGCTTCTCGTGGCAGGCGATGCAGTCATCCATCGCGAGCGTCTTCAGCGGGCGCGCCGGCGGGCGGTCGAGGGTCTCCATGGGACCGTGGCACGTCTGGCACGTCACCTTCGCCGCCACGACGTGCGTGCGATGCGGGAAGTACACGTGGGGCGGCAGCCGCCACACGCGCTTCCAGGGAATCTCGCCGCCTCCCTCGAACGCCTGCACCTTCTTGATCTCGGGGGTGGCGTCTCCGCCGGCGTGACACGACAGGCAGAGGGCCGTCGGCGGCCGACCGGCGACCGCGTCCTTCTCCGCGCGCTCGTGGCAGGTCGTGCACGGGAGGCTCAGGTCCCCTGCGTGCGTCTTGTGGGGGAACTGGATCGGCTGCGTGACCGGAGGCGCCGCCCAGATCTCGAAGGCCGCCCAGGCGATGAGCCCGAGTGCGACGACGCCAGCGCCAGCCCGCCACCCCACGCCGTGCCACCTCATGGCGCGATCCTCCGACCCGCCTGTCGCCTCGGCGCTCGCGCGACGGCTCTGAGCGCGTGCGCCAGCTCCTCGGGTCCGGACACCTTGATCGGAACCCCGGTGAAGACGGTCGCTTCCTCGCCGCGGAGGCTGATCGCCACGCCCATCAGTCCTTCGAGCGACTCGAGGATCGCGATCCCGCCGTCGCCCTCCACGACGACCACGTCGGGCCGGTAGCGATGCAGCTCGCGAAGCGACAGCTGCGGCCGCTCGATCATGCCGACCATCCGGAGCGTCCGTTGTTGCTCGAGGAGGCCCTTGAGCCCGTGGGCGAACAGGGCGTGCTCGTAGACGATGCACACGCGAACCGCGTGACGCGCGGACGGCCGAGCACCCGGATCTCGATCCTTCGCCCGACGTGTCTGGATCACGACCGGAGTCTTGCGATTCACGCGTCCACTCTGCTCTGCGCGCGGCGTTCGCGGTAGGCCCCGGAAGGGCCAACGCGCCGCACTGAGACGGGCTATCGGGCGGTAGCCCATCCGGGTGACGGAGCCCGGGGCTGTCAGAACAGGACCACGGTCACTCCGACCGTGAGGATCACCACGTCATCGACGGCGCTGCCTCCGAAGCCGCTGACGACTCCCCCACCACGGACCACGCCGTCGCCGCGCGCAGCCGGTTGAACCCCTCCACGGAGAACGCGTGCGCGGCGCCGAGGCGCGGTGTCGGGTCACACCAGGGTCCTGAGGAGCTCGAGGGCGGGACAGACGCGGATGCCGTCCGGAGTGACGTAATCCCTCCGGCCCGTGCTTCTGTTTCCTTCTTGACGGCGCGGATGCGTGGGCTGCCGAACGGCGGCGTCGCCGCGTACCTCGAGCCTCTACGCGATCGTCCAGCTGGAGCGCGTCACCGTCAGAAGCGGTAACCGACGGTGAACGCCAGGATGTTGGCGGTGTAGTCGCGGACCTGGGCTCCCAGGAAAATGCTGGTCCCGGTGCTGGCGTCGACGCCGCCCATCCAGGGCTCGATCTCGTCCGTCCGGAAGTCGGTGACGTCGAACCGCTCCCAGATGTACCGGCCCGTCACGAACCACGATTTGCTGATGTTGTAGCGAACAGACGCCTGGAGCTGGTGGAGCTGATCGGTGATGGTCGGGAAGTCGACCGCCGTGGCCGAGGCGTTCTGGCCGGCGGTGCCGCCGCTCGGGGGCGTGGGGTTGAACCCTTGCATCCGGCCGGTCGCCTCCGAGAAGCTCCAGTCGAGCCGAAGGTCGAGCTTCCCGGGGATCATGGACCAGTTGATCCCGGCGCCGACGGTGTGGACGATGTCGCGGTTCTCCGCGACCCAGTCGAAGGTGGGATTCTCGAGCTGGGCCGGCGGCTCCCGATAGCGCGAACGCTGCCGGGCGAAGATCTCCTCGCGCGTATAGCTGGTGAAGAGCGCCAGCGTCCGCGTGGGGCTCCACGACACGTCGAGCCCCGCCACCCAGCTCTCGTCGTCCTGGAGCCCGAGCCGCGAGTTCTTGTAGTCGTCTTTTCGCACGCCGACGGTCGGGGTGATGACGAGCGTGTCCAGCGGGCTGATCTGGGCCAGGAGGTCGACACGGTCTCGATCCCGGTCGGCCTGGTCGAACTTCCTCAAGAGAACGGACTGCGCCTGCGGGGCGTCGGCCTCCAGCTCCTCGGGCGTGACGCTGTGCGCGAGATGGGCGAACGTGTCGTACCGGTTGATCCGGCGCCAGGAGTGGCGGTACGACGTGCGGACGACGAGCCAGTCGAGCGGCGTCCAGTCCAGCGAGACCCGGGGCGTGTGCTCGTCGGTCAGGTCGGCTTCCCGGTGGTTCTCGTCGCGGTCCCACCGCTCCCAGTCGTATCCCACCGTGAGCGAGAGCGGGCCGAGCAGTCGCCACCCCACGTCCGCCCCGGCGTTGTGCCTGGTGTAGCTGAAGCGCGAGGTCGTGAGCGGTTCGGTGATGATGCTCGTGTCGGTCCTCACGCGCGCCGGAAAGGTGAGGTTCCGGGTCGTGTCGTCGAGGTCGTAGAACCGGTAGCGGGCACCGAGCGAGATGCGCGGCAGAGGACGGCTCGTGAACCGGAGGTTCAAGAGCTGCGTGCGCACGTCGCCGTCCAGGCTGTCGGCCGGAAGCGCCAGACGGGGATCCACGATGGCCGAGTTGATGGTGTGCGGCACGAACGAGTCGTCCTGGAAGCGCCAGCCATAGGAGTACGTCCCGGTCAGCCGGCTGTCCCCGGGCAGGTTGATCGCCCCGGTCACGCTGGCCGTGTGCGCGACGTTGTCCGGCGCGAGGTCGAGGCGGCCCCGCGACGGGCCCCCGACGATGTCGGTCACCCGCAGGGGGTTGTCCCAGACGAGGACGTCGACGTCGTTCTTGAAGAGCGAGAGGTTGTAAGCGAACTGGAGCTGCCATCGCTCCCGCGTGATCGCGGCTGCGAGCTGAAGGTCGTGGACGGTCTGCTCGATGGGCTCGGGCAGCTCCACCTGGTTCGTGAAGACGAAGGTGGTCCCGATCGGGCGCTCCCCCTCCTTCCTGGTGCGCGTGTACTCGGCCAGGAAGTCCCACTCGCGGGTGGGGGTCAGCTTCAGCGTCAGCCGCGCGATGTCCCAGCGGGTCTCCAGATCGATGCTCCGGGCGCTCGTCGCCAGGAAGTCGCGGAGGAGGCCCGGCCGGGCCGCGGCCGACGCCCCCTGGAGCGTGGTCTGGATCGAGTCCGGGAGCTCGAACACTCCGCGGGAGGTCTCGCCATAGGGACTCCTGCCGGTGCGACTGAACACGTGCGGGATCTGGTCCCACTCGAACTCGAAGTCGTAGAGGCCGAGCCTGGAGCCACGGAGGCGGAAGTTCTGGTCATCCTCCCCGGCGTCCTGCGCCTTGAGCTCGAAGAGGTAGCGATCGTCCTTCGTTGTCAGACGAAGATCGAGCCCCCCGAGGAAGGCCCCGGAAGGAATGTCCCGGTACTCCTCGAACTTGCCGCTGTCCCGGTTCGACGGACGCTCGCGAACACGTCCCAGCCTGCGAGCATTCCCCATTCGGGCGCGAAAGGCTTCGAGGCTGGAGACGCCTGTCCGCTCGCGAGCGCGGCGGAGCAGGCGACGAGCACAGCCGCACCGAGGACCGAGGCGAACAGCGCGCGGCAGAAGGACTTCATCGGTTACAGCGCGACGTTAGAAACGGGCATCCGCGCTGTCAATAGTCTGAACGGGCCCTTCTAGCGAATATCACTCAGGAAAACAGGGCGCGATCGCTACTCGGAGGGCAGCCGAGACACTGTGGCGAAAGGGCCAGGACCCTGGTTGCAGCCGTTCCCGGTCGCTCGGGAAACCGCCGGGAGCTATACCGCCCCGTGCCTCGTGGCCAGCCCCTCTCGCAGGGCCCTGGCGACGGCCTGCACGCGGTTCTCCACGTGGAGCTTCTCCATGATGCTCTTGAGGTGGTTCTTGACGGTGTTCTCGCTGATGTCGAGCGCCGCCGCGATCTCCTTGTTGACGGCGCCCTCCGTGAGCAACCCGAGCACTTCGCGCTCGCGCGGGCTCAGGACGTCCGCCGGGGCCTCTCGGGGCGCGCCCGCCGGCCGCGTGAGCTCCGCGAGGACCTTGGCCGCCATGGAGGGGTTGACGAAGGCCTCGCCGTGCACGACGCCCCGCACGGTGCGGAACAGCTCGTCCGGCTCCACGCTCTTGAGCAGATACCCCTGGGCGCCCGCCTTGAGGGCGGCGAAGAGGTTCTGATCGTCCTCGGACACCGTCAGCACGATGATCCTGGTGGACGGGATCGCCGCCTTGATGCGCCGCGTGGCCTCGAGACCGTCCATCTCCGGCATGTAGACGTCGATCAGGACGACGTCGGGTGCCAGCGCCCGCGCCTTCGCCACTGCCTCGCGCCCGTCCTGGGCTTCGCCGACGACCGTGAAACCTTCGGCGGGGCGCAGCAGGCTGGCCACGCCCTTGCGAAAGAGCGCGTGGTCGTCCACGACCAGGACGCGGATCGGTTTCATGACGGCTCCTGCCGCCGCTCGCCGAGCGGCAGCCACACGGAGACGCTCGTCCCCTCGCCCGATCGCGAGCGCACGACGAGCCGGGCCCCGATCGCCTCCGCACGCTCGCGCATCGTCTCGAGGCCGAACGAGGTCGGTCCCGCGTCGTCAGCCGCCCGGGGATCGAAGCCCACGCCGTCGTCGCGGATCACCACGGTGGCCAGCCTGCCTGCGCGCTCCACGCTCACGGCGACGCGGTGCGCGCGCGCGTGCTTGCGCACGTTGGCGAGCGCCTCCTGGATGATCCCAACGAGCTGGACCTCGACGGCGGGGCCGAAGTCGACCGGCTCCTCGGGCGCAACGGTGAGGTCGACCGCGACGCGCGTCTGCCGGCTCCAATCGTGGAGGTACTCGGCGAGCGTGGGCACGAACCCGAGACTGCGCGACACCATGCGCCGCAGCCCGAAGATGCCCTGGCGCGCGTCCTCGTATGCCTCGCGCGCGACGGCCTTGAGCTCGACCACGTCGGCTTCGAACTCCACGCCCGCGGCCGCGGACCGCCGCTCGACGTCCGCCAGCCTCAGGTGGAGGTAGCCGAGCTTCTGCGCCAGGCTGTCGTGGAGCTCGCGCGCGATGCGCTGGCGCTCCCTGACCACCGCCATCGCCTCGTTCATCTCCGCGACCTCCTGGCTGCGACGCTCGATCTCGGCCTCCTGCCGCTGCACGTGCGCGAACACGAACCGCGAGAAGGCGAGGGTCCCCGCCGCGCTCAGCACGAGCAGCAGGACGAAGGCCGGCAGGAGCGGCGGCAGCGGTTGCGGTCGGTAATAGAGCACACCCGCGGCGAGCAGCGTCAGGTAGATCGCCGGGCCGAAGACGGTGAGGCGGCGCAGCGTCTCGCGGCTCATGGCCCACGTGGCCGGCACGCGGCTGGCGCCGGCGTCCCTCGCGGAACGGGCCTGCGGCGCCGCGTCGCGAACCCTCTCCGGCCTCGGCTCCTGGCTCAGAAGGGGCATTCTCGCGGTCAGTTCCATTCCCATCCCTCCCGGGACTGCGCGGTCGGGCCGCGAAGAGGTGAGCCTCGTCAGCCTCGTGCTCGATGCGCCGGCTCTCCGAACGTGTCGTCGACCGCGCGCTGAAGCTCCCGGGTCCACATGGCGTGCATCACCTGCAGGCGCCGTGCGATCACCCGGGCGAGATTCGTGACGATGCGCAGCCCGGCCTCCGGGTGCGCCTCGATCGCCGCCTGCAGCTCGCCCGCGGAGAACGCGAGCAGCTCGACGTTCGTCCCGGCCCTGGCGCTCATCGTGAAGCGGTTCGGCTCGATCAACGCGGACCAGGCGATGGTTTCCCCCGCGCCCGCCTCCTGCACCACGACCTCGCGCTCCTTGCCGTTCATCGAGAGCGGCATCGTCAACTCGACGACGCCGCTCTCGACGATCAACAGGGCCTCCGCGGGCTGCCCGAGACGAAAGAGGTACTCGTCCTCGGGGACACGCTGCACCCGGGCGAGCGCCGCGAACGGTTCGCGCTGCCGCGCCGAGAGGCCCCAAAAGAGGCTCGAGCCGGTGACCGCGTTCGAGGCGTCCATCAAGCAGCGCCCAGCCGCGAGTGCTCGCCCGCGCGAAGCGTCTGGGGACTCGGGTCCTTGATGAACTGCTCGGCGATGACGGCCTCCCGCCGCAGGTGATGCTCGATCTGGCGCAGCATCAGCTCTTCGACCGCCGCCGCGTCGCGGCTGGACCAGCCGTAGAAGCGCTGCGGCTCGAGGTCGGCGCGGGCAGGGGCCTTGCTTCGCTCCGCCTCGATCTCCCGGTAGGACAGGAAGAGCCCGAGGAACATGCCGCCGAAGAGAACGACCGCCAGCACGATCAGGATGATCTCGAGTGCCATCGCCGGTTCCCCCTCTCGTGCGAAGCGGCGGAATGGAATTCTCATGCCGATCGGATCGAGACGCGCTCACCCGGGATTCCGTAGCGATGTTGCGCAGCATGACGGGCCGCCCGGACTGCCGTTTCGGCAGGCGGGATCCAGGCGAGACGCAAGTCCTTTGTTGTCAGGCGATTCCGTGATATGTCAGGCTGGCAGCAGCAGAACCAGGGCATGCGGCGCGGCTGACCAGGACCCCGCGTCAGCCATGCGGGGGGCGTCCATATGCGATCCCGCGCGAAGTGGTTCCTCGAACCGCTCGCCCTCAAGTTGTTTCTCTTCGTGTCGGCGCTCGTGCTCGGCGTCCTGATCCCCGCCGCGTACTTCGTGGCGAACCAGCACCTCGAATCCTCCCTCGAGCTGAAGCGCAAGGAGACGTACCGCCAGGACAACGTCATCGCGATCGCCCTGCAACACCAGATGCTGGAGAACCGGCGAGACCTGATCCGGAAGATGATCGAGGGATTCTCGAGCGACCCGAAGCTGAAGCGGCTGTCGATTCTCGATCACACGGGCCGCGTCCGCCTCACCAACGATCCGGCGTTCGCCGATCGCGTGTTCGCCACCGACTCTCCGGCCTGCCAGGTGTGTCACGCGATCCCGGCGTCCGAGCGCGCCACGTCTGCCGTCATCGAGATGGACGGGGGAACGGTCTTGCGCAGCGTCTACCCATTGCGCAACCAGCCCGCCTGTCACCGGTGCCACGATCCGTCGCGCACCGTGAACGGCGTCATGATCACCGACACCGACGTGACCGACGTCAGAACCCAGCTTCGCGCGCAGATCGGGGGCACGGCCGTGGTCGTGGCGGTCGTCGCGGTCGTGCTCCTGGCGGGCGTGACGCTCACCGTTCGGCTGCTCGTCCTTCGCCGCCTGGAGCGGATCGAGGCGACGACCCGCGCCATCACCGCCGGGGACTTCGCCCGGCGGCTCCGGATGCCCGGGACAGATGCGGTGTCGCGACTGGCGGGCGAGTTCAACGCGATGGCGGACTCGGTCGCCGACCTTCTCTCGCAACTGCGGCGGCAGCGCACGCAGCTCGAGAACGTGATGAGCAGCGTGGACGACGGGCTGCTGGTCGTGGACCGGACCTTCACCGTCGTGGCCGTGAACAAGTCGCTCGCGCAGCGGATCGGCGACGCGCGGGAGCACCTGCTGTACCGGCGCTGCTCGGAGATCTGGACGCCGCCATGCGGCTGCGAGGCCCCGCCCGAGGGGTGCCCCGCGAAGGCGTGCTTCGAGACCGGCCGCCTGCACAAGTCCCTCCGCGTCCGGTACACCCGTGACGGCACCGCCCGCGAAGAAGAAGTGTTCGCCTCGCCGATCCTCGACGCGAACGGCGAGGTCGATCAGGTCGTGGAGGTCTGGCGCGACGTCACCGAGCGCAAGAGCCGCGAAGCGCGCATGGCGGAGTTCCAGCGCCTGGTATCGCTCGGCATGCTCGCCTCCGGCTTCTCGCACGAGGTCAACACGCCGCTCGGCACGATGCTCGTGCACCTCGACGAGGTGCGGAGGTTCGCCGACACCCACGGCGCGACGGCCGGGCTCCAGACGGTCCGCGGCGAACTGGAGATGATCCGGAGCGAGATCCTCCGCTGCCGCGATCTCACGCAGCAGTTCCTGCAGCTGTCACGGGGTCAATCGGTCCTGGCCGAGCTCCTGGAGATCCCCGCGGTCGTCAGGGGGACGCTTCCGCTGATCGCGCACGTGGCGGCGGAGGCGGGCGTGACCGTGCGGGTCGTGGAAGGCGCGACGGCGCCGGTGGCCCTGGCCAATGTCGGGGCCGTCCGCCAGGTGCTCCTCAACATCCTGCTCAACGCCGTGCAGGCGAGCCGGCCCGGCGGAGAGGTCCGGGTCACCTGGCACGCGGACTCTGCGCCGTCGATCCGGATCGACGACGATGGCGCCGGGATGCCTCCCGAGGTCCGCGAAAAGGTGTTCGAGCCCTTTTTCAGCCGGCATCCGTCCGGCACCGGCCTCGGGCTGTTCGTCTCGCTCAACCTGGTGCGCCAGTGGGGCGGCGACATCCGCGTCACGAGCGCGGAAGACCACGGGTCGACGTTCGAGATCACCTTCCCGTGGCCGGA
Source organism: Candidatus Rokuibacteriota bacterium (assembly GCA_016184125.1). Lineage (GTDB taxonomy): Bacteria > Methylomirabilota > Methylomirabilia > Rokubacteriales > CSP1-6 > AR8. The sequence goes on from JACPDG010000037.1 coordinate 13,777, forward strand.
GGGGACATGGCCGGCAACCGCCTCCTGATCGTCGACGACGACGACGGCTTCCGTGGCGCTCTGGCGTCGGCGATGACGGGGCGCGGCTTCGACGCCACGCCCGTCCCGAGCGGGTCCGCCGCGCTGGCGTGGCTCGCGAGCCACGAGTGCGACGTCGTCCTGCTGGACCTGAAGATGCCGGATATGTCGGGCGTGGAGGTCCTGGACGCGATCCGCGACCGGCACCCGCATGTCGAGGTCATCCTGCTCACGGGCCATGGGACGATCGATACCGCGATCGCGGCGATTCGCAGGGGTGCGTTCGACTTCCTGACGAAACCGTGCTCTCCCGACGAGGTGGAGATCACGCTGATGAAGGCGATCGAGCGCCGCGCGCTGATCGAGCGCACGCGTGTGCTGCAGCAGGCGCTGACACCACCCGACCTGGGCGACACGTTCATCGGACGCAGCAGCCAGTTCCAGGAGATTCTCCGGCTGATCGACCGCGTGGCGAGGGTGGATTCCTCGGTCCTCATCCTCGGCGAGACCGGGGTCGGCAAGGAGCTCGTTGCGAAGCTCATTCACAGCCGCGGCACGCGCTGCCATCACCCCTTCGTCGTCGTCGACTGCAGCAACCTGCACGAGGAGCTGCTGCAGAGCGAGCTGTTCGGCCATGAGAAGGGGGCATACACCGGCGCGGTCTCCCTCAAGCACGGCCTGTTCGAGGTGGCGGACAAGGGGACCGTGTTTCTCGACGAGGTCGGGGACGTCCCCCCGGCGTTGCAGGCGCGGCTGCTGCGGGTGCTCGAGACCGGGACGTTCCGCCGCCTGGGTGGGACGGCGGAGATCGCCGTGAACGTGCGCGTGCTGGCCGCAACCAACCGCAAGCTGCCGGAGATGGTGGCGCAGGGGCATTTCCGCGAGGATCTCTACTACCGCCTCAACACCATCCGTGTCGACGTGCCGCCGCTGCGGGAGCGGCCCGACGATATCGCGTGTCTTGCGGCGCACTTCGTTGCGCGCTTCAACCGGCGCTTCGGGCAGGACCGGCGCTTGAGTCCCGAGGCCATCGAGCTGCTCGCCGGGTACTCGTGGCCCGGCAACATCCGCCAGCTGATCAACGTGATCGAACAGGTGGTCGTTCTGGCCGAGGAGGACACGATCACGCCGGCGCATCTGCCGCCGATGCTGCGCGCGCCCGCCGCACGGGCGCTGCACCGATCCCAGCCGTCCCCGATCGTCCCGCTGAGGGACGTCGAGCGCCAGTACATCGAATTCGCGATCAGGCAGTTCGGCGGGCACCGCGCCAACGCGGCCAGGGCGCTCGGGATCGGCGAGCGCACGCTCTATCGCAAGCTGAACGAGTTCGAGCTGGAGTGACATGACGACGAGAGCGAAGTACCGCGACATCCTGTTCGAGGTGAAGGACGAGGTGGCCTGGGTCACCATCAACCGCCCCCGCGTGCGCAACGCCTTCCGCGAGCAGACGCTCGACGAGATGACGGAGGCCTTGCGCTCGACGCGTGAAGATCCCTCCATCGCGTGCGCGGTGATCACGGGCGCCGGCGACCAGGCGTTCTCCGCCGGCGGCGACTTCTACGCCATGATGCGGCTCAACCGCGCGAACGCCCACATGTGGAACGACCGCATGCTCGGGCTCGCCATGGCGATCCGCGGGCTGCCGATCCCGGTGATCGCGATGGTCAACGGCTGGTGCATGGGCGGCGGCCACGAAGTCGCGTTGTGGTGCGACCTGGTGATCGCCTCCGACCGCGCCGTCTTCGGCCAGACGGGCGCCAAGGTCGGCGCCTGCCCGACGGTCGGCGCCACCCAGTACCTGCCGCGCATCATCGGCGAGCGGCTGGCGCGCGAGATGATCCTCCTGGCCCGCACCTTCACGGCGCCGGAGGCGGTCGCCGTCGGCCTCATCAACAAGTGCGTGCCGCACGAGAAGCTGCTCGACGAGACGCGCGAGTGGTGCGAGCGGCTCAAAGGCCACAGCGCGCAGACCCTGCGCGCCACCAAGAAGTCCCTGAACCACGAGTCGGACGAGCTGTACGCCTCCTGGCAGCACGGCATGGAGCTCCTCGCGCACATCTGGGGCTCCGAGGAGAGCCTGGAAGGGATGCAGGCGTTCCGCGACAACCGCAAGCCGGACTTCCGCAAGTTCCGCCTGAGGAACAAGCAGGCGCTCGACGAGTACCTGCGCGGTCTCGCCCGCGACGAGAACCAGCCGCCGTCGCTCCGTCGCAGCGAGTCGGGTTGAGGGCGCAGAGCCGTGAACGAATCGGGTGATCGAGGAGCGCCACGGCTCTGCCGGGGCGCTCCGAGCGTGGGGCCGGGGGAGTCCGAGGGGGGCGTGAGCCCCCTTCGTACGACAATCGGGGGCATCGATAGTCCCCCCATGAAGATGGGCCCGCTCGACGGCCTGCGCGTCGTCGACCTCACGCGCATCCTGGCCGGCCCCTGGTGCACGATGACCCTCGGTGACATGGGCGCCGACGTGATCAAGGTGGAGTCGGCCGGCAGTGGCGACGACACGCGCTCGTGGGGCCCCCCGTTCGTCGGGAACGAGTCCGCGTACTTCCTCGGCGTCAACCGCAACAAACGAAGCGTGACCCTGAACCTCGGCTCCGCCACCGGGCGAGAGATCCTGGCCGAGCTGATGGCGAAGGCCGACGTGGTCGTGGAGAACTTCAGGCCCGGCACGCTGGAGCGCTGGGGCTTCACCCGCGAGTGGTCGGCGGCGCAGGCGCCCCGGCTGGTGCGCTGCTCGATCACCGGTTATGGCACGACCGGCCCCAAGGCGGAGCTCCCCGGCTACGACTTCATCCTCCAGGCCGAGTCCGGGCTGATGAGCATCTGCGGCGAGCCCGACGGCGAGCCGACGAAGTATGGCGTCGCGATCGTGGACCTGGCGACGGGAATGCTGGCCTGCAGCGCGATCCTCGGTGCCCTCGCGGCGCGGCAGCGGACCGGCCGCGGCCAGCACGTGGAGGTCTCGCTCCACGACACCGGGCTGGCGCTCCTGGCCAACGTGGCCGCGAACTACCTGGCCTCCGGCAAGGAGGCGCGCCGCCTCGGCAACGGCCACCCGAACATCGTCCCCTACACGAGCTACGCGGCCGCCGACGGCATGATCGCCGTGGCCGTCGGCAACGACGCGCAGTTCGTCCGGTTCGCGGCCGTGCTCGGACAGCCCGGGTGGGCGGAGGACCCGCGCTTCGCGCGCAATCAGGATCGCGTGCTGAACCGCGAGGCGCTGGACGCGGCGATCGCCGAGATCCTGCGCGGCGATGCCGCCGACGCCTGGATCGCGAAGCTGCGCGCGGCAGGCACCCCGTGCGGACGCGTCAATACGGTTTCGGAGGCGCTGAACGACCCGCACACCGCCGCGCGCGAGATGGTCGTGACCGTGCCCCACCCGGCCGCCGGCGAGGTGAAGATGCTCGGCATCCCGTTCCGCCTGAGCGACACGCCGGCCTCGATCCGCCGGCCACCGCCGACGCTCGGCCGGCACACCGACGAGGTGCTGCGGGAGCAGCTCGGCTACGACGCCGACCGCCTCGCCGCGCTGCGCCGTGAGGGCGTGATCTGAAGAAGGGCCTCAGGCGCCGGCGCCGAGGTAGGCCGTCGTCAGCGCCGGATGCTGGCGGAGCTCGTCCGGCGACCCGCTGAACGCGACCTGGCCGACGTCGAGGACGTAGCAGCGGCGGACGACCTCGAGCGCCTGGCGGGCGTTCTGCTCCACGAGGAGCACCGTCGTGCCCCCGTCGTTGAGCCGCTTGATGACCCGCATGATCTCCTCGACCACGAGCGGGGCCAGGCCCCACGTAGGCTCGTCGAGCATGAGCAGCTTCGGGCGCGCCATGTCAGGCTACAATCAGCGCCCGATGGTGACGGCATGAGCCGACCGCTGACCGGTGTGGTCCCATGGCCACCCGACGTCGCCCGGCGCTACCGCGAGCGCGGCTACTGGGCCGGCGTGACGATCGGGGAAGCGTTCGACGACGCTGTCGGCCTGCACGCCGACCGGATCGCCGTCGTGGACGGCGAGCGCCGCGTCACGTACGGAGAGCTCGGGCAGCTCGTCGATCGCGTCGCGATCCGCTTCGCCGGCCGCGGAATCTCGGACGGCGAGCGCGTCGTCTTCCAGCTCCCGAACGTGCTCGAGCTCGTCGTCGCGTACCTCGCGTGTCTCAAGGTCGGTGCCGTCCCCCTCGCCTGCCTGCCCGCCCATCGTCACGCCGAGATCGGGTATCTCGCGAAGTTCGTCGAGGCCTCCGCGTGGCTGATCCCGGACGAGCACCGCGGCTTCGACTACCTCGCCATGGCCACCGAGCTCAGGCCCGAGCTGCCGCACCTGGCCGAGGTGCTCGTCGTCGGCGAGCGGACGGTGCCCGGCACCACCCGCCTTGCCGACCTGCTCGCCGACCCGATCGAGGAGTCCGTCGGCACCGCCGCGCTCGACACGCTCCGGCCGTCGCCGTCCGACGTCGCGGTCTTCCAGCTCTCCGGCGGAACGACGGGCCTCCCGAAAGTCATCCCGCGCACGCACGACGACTACCTCTACAACTCGCGCGTCTTCGCCGACGCCTCCGGCTTCGGCCGCGACGACGTGCTGCTCGTGGCCCTGCCGGCGACGCACAACTTCCCGCTCGCGTGCCCCGGGATCCAGGGCGCGCTGCTGCTCGGCGCCCGGGTGGTCCTCGCGCCCTCTCCGGATCCCGGCGTCGTCCTGCCGCTCATCGAGCGCGAGCGGGTCACGTGGATCCCCGCAGTCCCCGCGACGGTGATCGCGTGGCTGAATCACCCGCGCCGCGACGCGCACGATCGCCGCTCGATCCGCGCCATCTACGTCGGCGGCTCCCGGCTCAACCCGGAGCCCGCCCGTGCCGCCCGCGCGGCGTTCGGGCCGGTCGTCGGTCAGGTGTTCGGCATGGCGGAGGGCCTGCTCTGCTGCACGCGGCCGGGCGATCCCGAAGACGTCGTCGTCGAGACGCAGGGCCGACCCGTCTCCCCGGATGACGAGGTCCGCATCGTCGATGCCGAGGGGCACGACGTCGAGCCCGGGGACGTCGGCGAGCTCATCTGCCGCGGCCCCTACACGGTCCGCGGCTACTACAAGGCGACGGAGCACAACCGCGCCGCGTTCACCGAGGACGGCTTCTACCGGACGGGCGACATGGTGCGCCGGCACCCGACGGGGAACCTGGTCGTCGAGGGGCGCAAGAAGGACCTGATCAACCGCGGCGGCGAGAAGATCAGCGCCGAGGAAGTGGAGAACCTCGTCCTCGCGCATCCGGCCGTCCTGAACGTCGCCGTCGTCGCCATGCCGGACCCCGCGCTCGGCGAGCGTGCGTGCGCCTTCGTCGTGCCGCGCCCGGGACACACGCTCACCCTCGCTGAGCTCACCCGCTTCCTCGTCGAGGACCGGAGGATCGCGAAGTTCAAGCTGCCGGAGCGGCTCGAGCTCCGCGAGCGATTCCCGACGACGCCCGTCGGCAAGGTCGCGAAGAAGGAGCTGCGCGAGGAGATCCAGCGCCTCCTCGAGGCGGAAGGAGCGTCGGGGTGACGAGCATCGTGGAGGAGATCCGCGCGGCGTACGCGACGGTCGGGATCCGCCTCGCGGACCCGGCCGCGTACGGCACGTACTACCGGTTGCTCTGCGCGCGGTGTGGTCAGATGGTGGGCAACGTGGGCGACCGCCTCCTGCCGGGTCAGGCACGCGAGCTCGTCGATGGTCAGCTCGCGCTGTACGCCGCGGGCCTGCTCGGCTGCCCGTGCGGCCACCAGCGGGACGTCGCGAGGAGCCTCGACCCGGCCCCGCGGCCCGACGCGCCGCAGGCCGGCACGCGCTGACGGAGACGTGATGGACGACGACGCGAGCGCGATCGACGAGACCGTCCCCGGCGCCGGCGCCGGGGCGTGGCCGCTCTGGCGACCGGCCTACGCCGCCGGTGATCCGCTGCCGGCGCTCACCTGTCACGTCGCACGCCCGCAGTACCGCTTCGACGAGGGCGACACGCTGCCCGAGGAGTACAAGGCGCTCCTCCTCCGGATGCTCCGGCACGAGGGTGAGCGCGCAGGCAACAAGAGCTTCCTCGGGTTCATGGCGACGTGTCTCGACCTCGCCGAAGCGATGTTCCCGCCGCACGCTCGTCGCCTGAAGGCGGAATACGTGGCCGAGGAGCTCAAGCACGCGATCATGTTCCACCGCCTCGCCGCCGGGCTCGATCCCGACTTCGCCCTGCGCGACGTGCCCTACGCCCACTACGCGTTCCACCTCCCGCGCGAGAGCTGGGCCGACGACGCCTTCTTCCACTTCTTCGTCGATCTGAACGGCGCGTTCCACGCGCGCGACTGGCGGGAGTCGAGCTACGTGCCGCTCGCGAAGATGTCGGCGACCGTCGAGCGCGACGAGCTCGGGCACTCGGAGATGGGGTACCGGTTCCTCGAGGAGATCTGCGCCGGCCCTCGCGGCAAGGCGCTCGTCCAGGCGCTCCTTCCGAAGTGGTACGCGGCGGCGCTCGACATGTTCGGCCGTTCCGACTCGCCGAACGTCCCCAAGTTCATCCACTGGGGACTGAAGAGCGTGGGCAACGCCGAGATCCGGAGCGCGTACAAGCAGTACGTCGACCGGAAGCTCGCGGCGCTCGGCCTCGAGGCGCCCGACGAGCGCGCGGGTCGCCGGTTCCTCTGACGTCCGACGGCGCGGGCGCGGACCGTGAGGTCACCCTCGCGGGCCGGCGCGACCGCGCCACGCGTCGATCATCGACCAGATCCAGAGCGCGAGCAGCGCGAGCCCGGGGATCACGCTCGCCGTCGCCTGCTCGGACGTCACCGCGAAGGGATCGGCCGGCAGCGTGCGGAGCGACAGCGCCGTCAGGAGCGCCCCGGCGGCGACGGAGAGGAGCCCCTTCGTCCGCTGCCCGTTGTAGAGCTGGCCCAGGCCGGGCCAGAGGCTCGAGAGGAGCGGCGCCGGGGAGCGCCGCCGGCGCCGCGGCTTCCCGGTGGCGCGAATCGCCGCCTCGCGCGCCTCGTCGAGCGCCTTCCGCAACGCCGGATCGAGTGGATCACGTGGCATCGAAGGTCCCCCGGCGCGCTCGGCCGACCGCACGTTCACCCTGCGTTGCCACACGCCGCCGAGCCCCGAGCGCGTCGCTCACTGCGTCGGGCTCGCGGTGTAGCCGAGGTACGTGAGCACGATCACGTAGACGATGATCGCGATGCCGATCCAGATGAACACGCGGCTCCGCTCCCCGCGTGCGCTCCACCGGTCGAGGAACGGGATCAGCAGGAGGAACGCGCCGCCGAGCCCGAAGCCGAGAATGCCCACGACCTCACCCTCGATCGGACCGATGTGCGCCGGCAGGTACTTGAGGGTCTGGAACATGAACATGAAGTACCACTCGGGCTTGATCCCGATCGGGGCCGGCGCGAACGGATCGGCCTTCGTGCCCAGCTCGGCGGGCATGAACGCGGCCAGGGCCGCCAGGATTGCGAGGGCGGACAGCCAGCCGACGACATCGCGCAGGAAGTAGTTCGGGAAGAACGGCATCGCGCGGCGACGCCCCTCTGTCATGCGCTCGACCGTCGGCGGCACGCTCATCCCGTGCCGCTGCACGAGGAAGAGGTGGAGACCGAGGAGCCCCGTGGCGACGAGCGGCAACACCGCGACGTGGATGCCGTAGAAGCGCGTGAGCGTGGCGCCGGTCACCTCGTCGCCGCCGCGCAGGAGCCGCAGCATGAACTTGCCGGCGACCGGGACCGCGCCGGTGATCTCGGTGCCGACCTTGGTGGCGAAGTACGCGAGCTCGTTCCACGGCAAGAGATAGCCCGTGAACCCGAACGCCATCGCGAGCCCCATCAGCGCGACGCCCGACACCCACGTGATCTCGCGCGGCCGGCGGTACGCCGCGAGCAGCAGCGTGCTGAAGAGGTGGATGAAGAGCGTCAGGATCATGAGATTCGCCGCCCACGCGTGAATCGAGCGGATGAGCCAGCCGAACTGCACCTCCGCCATCAAGAACTGGACCGACTCGTACGCCTCCTCCGCGCTCGGCCGGTAGTAGAGGAGCAGCAGGACGCCTGTGATGACCTGGATCGTGAAGAGGAAGAGCGTCATGCCGCCGAAGTAGTACCAGACCGAGTGCCGATGGAGCGGGATCTCCTTCTTCCTCGCGAGCGCCTGGATCTCGCCGAGCCCGATCCGCTCGTCGAGCCACGTCCACAGCCGCCCGTGCGGCGCGGTCGCGGACCTGCCGGCGTGGGGATCGTCGACGTGCGGCATCTCAGGCGGTCTTCGAGACGACGACCTGGTTGCCGCGCACGTTGACGACGTACGACTCGAGGGGCCGCGGCGGCGGGCCAGCGATGTTCTGGCCGTTCAGGTCGAAGTGGCCGTTGTGGCACGCGCACCAGATGTGGCTCAGGTCCGGCCGGTACTGGACGGTGCAGTTGAGATGCGTGCACACGGCGGAGAAGGCGCGGAGCTCGCCCGCGGGCGTGCGGACGAGGATCGCCGGGCGGTTGCCGAACTTGAAGATCTGCCCGGAGTTCGCCTTCACCTCGTCCGGCTTGAAGGGAAGCGTGACCGAGGCCGCCGCCGATTCGCCGGCCGGCGGCGGCACCAGGTACCTCGCCACCGGGTACAGCACCGAGAGCAGGAACGCGCCCGCGGCGGTGCCGAGGAACCAGTTGATGAACCCGCGCCGGTCCGGGTCACGCACGAGCCCGTCCGCCATTCCACTCCTCCTCAGATCATGGGGGGACTATCGATGCCCCCCAAGCCCCCCGCGCTCGGAGCGCCCCGGGGGGTGCGCGGACGCACTCGACGAAGCCGTGGCGCTCCTCGACCACCCGATTCGTTCACGGCCGCTCGGTTCTCACGCCTGTCGTTCGCCCGCCGCCTGCCGCCGGTCGACCTGACGGATCTTGAGCACGAGCGCCGCGATGAGGGCCGCGATGATCACCACGGAGATCGCGAGTCCCGTGCGGCGGAATCTCAGTTCCTCGAGCGCCCGGACCCCGCGCGCGTGCGCCTTCGCGGCGATCGCGAGCCCGCCGTCGATCTCCTGCTTCACGGCGTCCACGGTGACGCCGTGGATCGCCGCGCGCGCCTTCACGAGCGCGTCCTTCGCCCCGTTCAGGTCGAACTGGGCCTCGCTCACCTCGATCCCGGCGTGCTCCGCGCGGGTGAGGAGCGCGCGCGCGCCGTCATGCTCCGTCGCGAGCGAGTCGATCAGGCCGCGCATGGCGACCGCGGTCCGGCCACCCTTGTCGTCCGGCTTGTGACAGGACGCGCACACCGCCTCGTCACCGAGCCCGAGCATCGCGTCACCGGTCTCGTGGATCTCGTGGTTGTCGTGGCAGGCGACACAGCCCGGCACGCCGATGTCCGTGAAGACCCTCGCGTGCGCGCTCCTCCCGAACAGCTCGCCCTGCACGGAGTGACACTGCCCGCACACGTTGCCGACCCACGAGATCCCGGGCGGCGCCGCACCGTGGTTGCCGTGGCAGTCGTTGCACGTGGGCGCCGAGAGGTCGCCCTTCACGCTCATCGCCTTCCAGTGGACGCTCCGCCGGTACTTGTCGCGCTGGTCGGTCGGGATCCTGTAGGCCGCCATGGCCTTCGCGTCGGCGTGACAGCGCCCGCACGTGTCGGCGACGCGCAACGGATGGACGCTCGACGCCGGGTCGGACGGCGGCTTGATGGAGTGCGCCGGATGACAGCTCGTGCACGTCGCGACCCGCGGGTCGTTCTGCTCGCGCAGGCGCCGGCCGTGCACCGAGGTGGCGTACTCCGTGACCTGGTCGACGCGGAGCGACGGGTTGTACTGCCGCATGAAGCGGGCGTCGGAGTGGCAACGGCCGCACACCTGGATCGCCCGCCGCCGGTCGGGCGCGCCGATGTACCCCTTCTTCGGGTCCATGGCCTCCATGCCGTCTTCGTTCGGGTCTCCGCCGTGGCAGGCGGTGCAACCGAATCCCTTCGCCAGGTGGATGTCTCCCGCGTACGCCTTGACCGGGTTCGCGAGACGGTCGTCGCCCGTCTCCAGATGACAGGTCGCGCACGAGTCCCTGGCCGGCTTGGCGGCGGCCGGCGCGACCGGCCTCGCCGCGGGCCCGGCGGGCGCGGCGACGCGATCCGACGGCGGCGCGGACGTGACGGCCCGGGCTGCCGCGAGCGCGGGGGACAGCAGCACGAGCGCGGCGATTCCCGCCACGGCCGTCATGGGTGGCCCGCTCATCGGGCTCTCCTCAGCGACTGGAGATACGCGACGAGGTGGCTCATGTCCTTCCCCGTGAACTCGGGCCAGGGCGCGGGCCGGCGCTCGGGCCCGGCGATGAACGAGTGGTTCCAGAGCGCCGCGAGCACCCCGGCCGGCGTCTCCGCGCCCGGTGCGCGCGCGAGGTCGGACGCCGGCTTGCCCCGCTCGCCGTGCAGCGCGTGGCAGGTGAAGCAGCCTCTGGCGCTCGCGAGGGCAAGCCCCTGCTTCGGGTCGCCGGCCTGCGCGAAGTAGCGGATCGCGTAGAGGTACGCGACGATGTCGGCCATCTCTTCCGGCCGCAGCTCGGGCACCGGCATGCCGCTCGTCTTCATGGCGGCCGTCATGGCCGGGGCCTTGTTCCACATCGCGGCGGCGAACTCGGTCAGGCTCCGGTGCGCCGCGCGCTCGGCGAGGTCCGGGGCCACCTTGCCGCCCTGACCGGCGGCGGTGTGGCACGCGACGCAGCGCTTCTCGATGAAGAACCGGCGACCCTCCTCGACGCGACCGGGCAGGACGACCAGCGGCCCCCCACGCGGGCCGCGGGACGCGGAGGTGATGTACGCGATGAGGTCGAGGAGCTCCGTGTCGTTGAAGGTCGGCCGGCTGATCCCGCGCGCCCGCATGGCCTCGGACATCTGCGGCCCGTGGTTCCACATGGCCGCCGCGAGCGCGACCGGCGAGTCGAACAGCGGGACCGCGTCGAGGTCGGGACCCACGACGCCGCCGGTGCCGCCGACCCGGTGGCAGACGATGCAGCGCTTGTCGGCGTAGAGCCGGCGTCCGCGCTCGACGTTGCCCGGCCGGTCGAAGTAATCCAGCGTGAACAGGAAGGCGGCGAGGTCGCCCGCCTCGCGCGCATCGAGCCTCGGCCGGGCGATCCCGATCTGCCGCATCCGCTCGACCATCCGCGGGGCGTGGTTCCACAGCGCAGCCATGAGGTCGTAGAACGTCCGCGGGCGCTGGATGCGCGCGAGGTCCGGTCCCACCGTGCCGCCCTGGCCGCGGACCGCATGGCACCGGCCGCATCCCTTCGCGCCGAACACACGCGAGCCGGCGATCGGGTCCTGTGTCGCGCTGAAGAGCCCCTGCGCGGCCGCGTGGGGCGCGGCCCAGGCGCCGAGCGCGACGACGAGCCCGCACGCGAGGCCGTTCCGCGACGCTCGCCAGAGCCACGCCGTCCGGCGGAGCGTCACCGCGGTCACCGCGCCGGCTCCGGGCAGCAATCGTCCTCGTCGTGCAGCTTGACGCTCTTCCTCACGGTCTCCTCCGATCGCGCCGGATGCGATGGGCTGGCCCCGCGTAGTCTATCAGCCGATGTCGGCCGCTCCGGCGGACCGTGCGCGGTCCGCCTTCTCCAGGCGGATGACGAGCCTCCGGCCGAGCTCGGCCCACTCGTCCGGCGTAGCCCTTCTTCACCGTGCGCGCCGCATCGGGCGTGAACCGCACCTCGATCTCGTTGCCGGAAAAACGAAAGGGGCGGCCGGTGGCCGCCCCTCTCGTCCTGGCGCGCCGCGCCTCAGCAGCCGCTGTCGCGGATCGCTCCGCGCGCCTGCTGCTCGACCTCCGGCGGAATCGTCGCCATGCCGTGGTCGCGCCTGGCGTGCTCCTCGGCCTTCCTCATCACCTCGCTGTCGTCGTTCCCTTCCGCAACGTAGTCGCAACCGGGCATGAGATCCGAGCACCGAAGCTCTCGTGCCATGTGGGGCCTCCTTCAGAACGCGAGGTCGGGCAGCCCCAGGATACGCCCGGCGTCCACGCCGTCGCGACGAGCCCCGGGTGACGCGATCCCCCAGGTACAATCTCGGGAGTGCCGCAGTTCCTGCCGTTCGTCCACCGCTGGTTCACGGAGACGTTCGCGGAGCCGACGCCGCCCCAGCGCGACGGCTGGGACGCGATCGCGTCCGGCCGCGACACGCTGATCGTCGCGCCGACGGGCTCGGGCAAGACGCTCGCGGCGTTCCTGTGGACGCTCGATCACCTCCACCGGCTGGCGCTCGAGGGACGGCTGGACGATCGGGTCCACGTCGTCTACGTGTCGCCGCTCAAAGCGCTGAACAACGATATCGAGAAGAACCTGCGCGCGCCGCTCGCAGGCATCCGAGCCGCCTCCGTCGAGGCCGGCCACGACCTGCCCGAGATCCGCGTCGCGGTGCGAACCGGCGACACTCTCGCCTCGGCGCGCCAGGCGATGACGCGCCGTCCGCCTCACATCCTCATCACCACGCCGGAGTCGCTCTTCATCCTTCTCACCACCGACCGCTTTCGGCCGGCGCTCGGGCAGGCGCGCTTCGTCATCGTCGACGAGATCCACGCGCTGATGGGGAGCAAGCGGGGGGCGCACCTGGCGCTCTCGCTGGAGCGGCTCCAGGCCGTGGTCGAGGACAACGGCGGCGAGCGGCCGCAGCGCATCGGCTGCTCCGCGACGGTCCGGCCCGCCGGCGAGGCGCTCCACTTCCTGACCGGCGAGACGGCGCGGGACCCCGTGCTCATCGACGCCGGGTTCGCGCGCGAGCTCGACCTCGAGGTGGTCGCGCCGGTCGAGGACTTCCTGACGTCGCCGAGCGATACCGTGTGGGAGGCGGCGCTCCAGCAGGTGGCCGAGCTGGTCGCGGCGCACACGACGACGCTCGTGTTCACGCCCAGCCGCCGGTCCGCCGAGCGCCTCGCGCGCGACCTGAACGACCGCATCGAGGGCGGCCGCGTCGCCGCCCACCACGGCTCGCTCTCCCGCCGGGCGCGGCTCGACGCGGAGAACCGTCTCAAGGACGGTGCGCTGAAGGCGCTGGTCGCCACGTCGTCGCTCGAGCTCGGCATCGACGTCGGCGCGATCGACCTCGTCGTCCAGCTCCAGTCGCCCCGCAACGTCGCGGCCGCGCTCCAGCGCGTCGGCCGCTCCGGTCACCTGCTCTCCCGCGTCTCGAAGGGCCGGTTCGTCGTGACGAAGGGCGAGGAGCTGCTGGAGGCGGCCGCGGTCGTGCGGTCGATCCGCGCGCGCGAGCTCGACCGCGTCGCGATCCCCGAAGCGCCGCTCGACGTCCTCGCACAGCAGATCGTGGCGTCGGTCGCCGTGGAGTCCATCACCGTCGACGCGCTGTGGCAGCGGTTCCGCCGCGCGGGCCCGTATCGCGGACTGGGCCGTGACGAGCTCGCCGCGGTCGCCCGCGCGATCGCCGAGCCGCTGCCGAGCGAGGTGAAGGGCGTCACCCCGCGGATCCTCTGGGACCGGGTGAACGACCGCCTCCACGCGCGCCGCGGCACGCGCCTGCTCGCGCTGACGTCGGGCGGGACGATCCCCGACGCCGGGCTCTACGACGTCTACGTCGCGGACACGGACCTCAAGGTCGGCACGCTGGACGAGGAGTTCGTGACCGAGAGCCTTCCCGGCGACGTGTTCCTCCTCGGCTCGAACGCCTGGCGGATCGTCAAGGTGCGAGCGGACCGCGTGCTCGTACAGGACGCCCGCGGGATGTCGCCGACGGTCCCCTTCTGGCGTGGCGAGCACCCGTCACGCTCGTTCGACCTGGGCGTCGCCGTCGGACGCCTGCGTCACGACGCCGCCGAGCGGCTGGACTCGCCCGACTTCGCCGCGTGGGCGGCCCACGAGTGCGGTCTCGACGCGCGCGCCGCCGTCGCGCTCCAGGCCTGGCTGCGAAAGGCCGGCGAGCTCCTCGACGGCGTCCCGGACGATCGGGGCATCGTCATCGAGTCATTCGCCGACGAGATGGGTGGGCGCCACGCGATGATCCACTCGGTCTTCGGCATGCGCGTGAACGGCGCGTGGGGCATGGCGCTCCGGGAAGCGGTCCGCCGTCGCTACGGCCTGCTGGTCGAGGCGGGCCACGTCGACGACGGCATCCTCCTGTCGTTCGCGCCCGGCCAGGTCCCGCCGGCGCCCCAGCGGCTCGCCACGCTGGTCGGTCCCGAGGACGTCGACGCGCTCCTGTCCGAGGCGCTCATCGGCTCGCCGCTGTTCACCACGCGGTTTCGCCACGCGGCCGTCCGTGCGCTCTTCATCCCACGCATGATGCGCGGGCAGCGCACACCCGCCTGGCTCCAGCGGCTCAAGGGCGACGCGCTCCTCGAGGCCGTCCGCGGGCAGCCCGACTTCCCGATCGTCGCCGAGACGCTCCGCGAGTGCTTCAACGACGCGCTCGACGTGCCGCGCCTCAAGGAGCTGCTCGGGAGGCTGCGCGAGGGCGGGGTGTGGACGAGGCACGTCGATACGCCGATGCCGTCGCCGTTCGTGTACCCCCTCCTGCTGGCCTGGGACTGGGCGTACCTCGACGCCGGGCACGCGGAGGAGCGGCGGAGCGACGCGGTCGTCATGCGCAAGTCGTGGAGCATGCCCGCCGGCCCGCTGAGGACCGACATCGTCGAGGCGGTGGAGGCGGATCTCCAGCACACGACGCCCGAGCGCCGCGCCCGCGATGCGAACGAGCTCGCGGCCATGCTGGACGATCTCGGCGACCTCACGCTCGATGACATCGCGCTGCGCTCGCTCGTGGACGCACGCGCGCTCGTCGATGCGCTCGTCGCCGAGCGCCGCGTCGCGCGCGCCGACTTCCCCGGCGGCCGGTCGGCATGGATCGCGGCGTCCGACGAACCGCTCTTCCGGTCGGTCACGACGGAGGACGGGCTCGAGCGCGTCGTGCTGCGCCTGCTCCGCACGCGCGGCCCCGTCACCGCCGCGTGGATCGCCACGCGCTACGGCGCCGCCATCGAAGCCGTCGAGCGCGTGCTCGCGCGGCTCGAGGCGCGCGGCATCCTGCGCACCGGCGCCTTCGTCGCGGCCACCGCGGGACCGCAGGCGGTGCACGTCGCCGTGCTCGACGAGATCCAGCGCCGCCAGGCGCATTCACGGCGCGTCGCGCGCCCGCTCGCGTCGCCCGTCGAGCTGACCGCGATGCTCATGCGCCGCCACCATCTGCATCCCGACCACCGGTTGACGGGCCCGCCGGGCGTGCTCGCCGCCCTCGAACTGCTCCAGGGCGAGGACTTCCCCGTCCGTGTGTGGGAGCAGGACCTGCTCCCCGCGCGCATCGACGACTACCGCCGCGAGTGGCTCGACGAGCTCGGGCTCTCGGGCGAGATCGTGTTCACGCCCTTCGAGCGGAACCGTTCGGGTCGGATCGGCGTGGCGCTCAGGGAGAACCTCGGGTGGCTTCGCGGGCCGCTGGCACCGCCCGACGACCTGGACGAGCGCGCGAAGGCCGTCCTGAGACACCTGGAGGTGCGCGGCGCGTCGTTCGTGCAGGACGTCGCGCGCACCGCGGGTGTCGACGCCGCGCACGCGCTCGACCTGCTGCGGGAGCTGTTCTGGACCGGGCTCGTCACCCCCGACACCTTCGGCGCGATCGTCGCGGCCGCCGCGGCGCGTCCAGCGCCAACCGCCGCCGAGCGCGCGGCCCGCCCGCGACGCCGCGGACAGCCACGTCTCGTCCCGCCCGCTCGAGTCCTCGGTCGCTGGAGCGCGATCGTGGAGGAGGAGCCGCTCGGCCCTGACGAGCGGGACGAGGCCCGCGCGCGAATGCTGCTGGCACGGTACGGGGTCGTCGCGCGGGAGCTCGCGGGCGGCGACTGGGCGCGGCTGCGTCATGCCCTGCTCAGGCTCGAGTACGCGGGCGACGTCGTCCGCGGCTACTTCGTCGAAGGGCTCTCCGGCGAGCAGTACGCGCTCGAGGAGGCGCTGGCCGAGATCCACGTCAGCTCGCGGCGTGCGGAATCGCACGTGCTCGCCAGCGCGGTCGATCCCGCGAACCTCTGGGGCTCGGCGTTCACCCTGACGCGGCGCGACGGCACCCGCGTCGCGACCAGCCGCGTCCCGCAGACGTGGGTCGTCCTGCGCGGTGGCCGCCCGGTCGTGGTCGCCGAAGCGTCCGGCCGGGACCTGACGACGCTCAGCGGCTTCGAGCCCGTCGACCTGCCGGGCGTGGTGCGCGCGCTCCAGGGTGTCGTCGAGCGCCCGCTCACGCAGAGACCCGCCCGCCGCCTGGAGGTGCTCACCTGGGACGGCAGGCCCGTGCGCGAGAGCGAGGCGCGCGATGCGCTGCTCGAGGCCGGCTTCTCGGCCGACGGATCGCGGCTCACGTGGGACGGGCGCCCGGGACCGCGCCCGGTCGCCTGACCCTCCGCTACGCGATCAGCTCGCGCAGGACCTCGAGGTCGAGCGGCTTGGGCACGATCGGGATCCCGAGATCCCGTAGCTTCACGGCGGCGTCGCGCGTGAGCTGCCCCGTCACCACGACGATCCGGATGCTCGGATCGAATTTCTGGATGTGCTTGATGGCCTCCAGGCCGCCCAGGCGCGGCATCGCGAGGTCGAGCAGCACGAGCCCCGGCGACGTGTGCTTCACCGCCCAGAGCGCCTCCAGACCGTTGGCGGCGGTCACGACGTCGTAGCCGCTCGCCCGCAGGTACTCCTCGAGCAGGTCACGGATCTCGGGCTCGTCGTCGGCCACCAGGATCGGTCGTCGGTCTGGCCGAGCCATCGCACCAACTCTAAACCGATCGGGCCAATCCGTCTACGATCCCCCGTCGGCCGACGAGGGAACGCGCGTGCTCGTCATGCGTCTCTGGCCCCGCGGCATCCGGAAGGATCGCATCGACCTCTGGCTCCGCGAGCTCGGTCCGGTGCTCCCGCTCCTCCGCGCCTTTCGCGCGGGCGCCGTGCCGTGGCCCGAGTACACGCGGCGGTATCTCCAGGGTCTGGAACGGCCGGAGGCGCGCGCCGACCTCGATCGGATCCTCTCCCTGGCGCGGCAGGGACCGGTGACGATCCTGTGCGGGTGTGCCGACGAGGCCCACTGCCATCGCTCGCTGCTCGCCGGCTATATCATGGGGGGCCCCGAAATGGCCCCCCATACCCCCCAGCGCTCGGACACGGCCCGGGGGACCCGGGCCGCGCCTCGGGTCCCCGCTCGACCGCGGCTCCGAGCGCCGGGGGGTTTGGGGCGGGGTTTGGGGGGCTTCGATAGTCCCCCCAACCCGCTGAACGACTCGGGTGATCGAGGGCCGTCCCGGGTTTCCCGGGACGGCGCCGAGCGTGGGGGGTTTGGGGGGCTTCGATAGTCCCCCCAAGCTGATAGACTGCTCGGGTGGCGCGTGCGGTCCTCGCGTTCGCGACTCTCGCGGTCCTCATCGTCGTCGCCTGGCCGCACGCCGCCGCCGAGCACGAGGTCCGGTACCGCTACACCGTCCTCGGGTACGTGAAGGACGCGCGCGGCATGCCGCTCGAGGGGCGGCCGGTCCAGGTCGTCCGTGACAAGACGGGGCTCGCGTACCACGGGGAGACCGACGAGCAGGGTCTCTATCTCGTGCTGACACGGCTCGGTGACGAGTCGAACGGCGAGACGTTGACGCTCACGATCGGCAGCACGCGCACGCGCATCACCGTACGCATCGATCCCGAGAACCACAGCGACGAGCGCGGCACGCGCGTGGATCTGGACGGCACACGCTGGCGCGAACGTGCGTCCTGGTTTCGCTCGACGCTGGCCCGTATTCTCGGCCCCGCCCACGAGACCAAGCACTAGCCACCCACCCGAGGAGGACGGCACATGCCGAGCAAGTCGCGCGCGAAGACCCGGGCCTACGTGCTGATCGAGACGTCAGCGGGCAAGACGAAGGCCGTCAAGACGGGCCTGACGAAGCTCAAGGTCGGCGCCAAGGGGATCGTGAACCTCGATGCCGTGACCGGCCCGTATGACTTCATCGCGGTCGTCGAGGGTGCCACCATCGATGCCATCGGCCAGCTCGTCACCGACGGCATCGGCATGATCGACGGCGTGACGCGCACCACGACGTGCGTCGCGGTGAGCGTGTAGCGGTGGGCGTGCCGTCGTACCGGTGAGCCGCACGCGCCGCGCGACCCCCGATGGACCGCGCACCCCCCGCGCACCGCATGTCCGTCCAGACGCTCGCACGAAGCGGGCCGCCGTGCTCGTCTACTATCCCGACGCCGAGCAGGTCGCCCGCTACGCAGGGCTCGTTCGCGCGCCGCGAGCCCGGGTCACCCTCCACGTTGCGTCGGATCTCGAGCAGGCGCTCGCCGTCATCGCGGACACCGACGTGCTGTATGCCTGGAAGTCGCCCGCGTCGCTCTACCCGCATGCGGCGCGCCTCGCCTGGCTCCAGGTCATGGGCGCCGGCGTCGACTGGGCCTTCGTGCCAGAGCTTCCCGAGCGCGTCACCGTCACGCGTGCGCCTGGCGTCTTCGGCCCCTGGATGGCCGAGTACGTCCTCGCCTGGGTGCTGTGGGTCACGCAGCGCGGTGCGCACTATCAGACCGCGCAGCGCGAGCGCCGCTGGAGCGACGAGATCATGCCCGAGCGCCTGGGCGGCAAGACGCTCGCGATCGTCGGGCTCGGCGAGATCGGCCACACGATCGCGCGCTACGCGCGCTCGTGTGGCATGCGCGTCGTCGGCGCCAGCCGGTCGGGGCGGCCGGTTCCCGGCGTCGAGCGCGTCGTCCGGGTCGCGTCGCTTCACCGCGTGCTCGGCATGGCGGACTTCGTGGTCCTCACCGTCCCGCTCACGGCCGAGACGCGCGGCACGATCGGTGATCGAGCGCTGGCCGCCATGCGACCGACCGCGTGGCTCGTGAACATCGCGCGCGGCCCCGTCGTCGACGAGCGGGCGCTGGTCGCCGCGCTCGAGGCCCGGCGCATCGGCGGCGCAATCCTCGACGTCTTCGACGAGGAGCCGCTGCCGCCCGATCATCCGCTGTGGGCGCTGCCGAACGTCGTGATCACGCCGCACGTCGCCGGCCCGAGCACCCCCGAGGAGCTGACGCCGATCTTCAACGAGAACCTGGCGCGGTGGCTGGCGGGCCGTCCCCTCCACCACGTGGTGGACCGCGGAAGGGGTTACTGAACCGATGAACCATAGCGAGATCGTCAGTTTCCTGTGGGGCGCCGACATCCGGGAGATCGAGCGGGACATCCTGCGGATGCTTGCGGAGGTGACCGGGAGCCAGCCGTGACGCGGCCCGAGGCTCTGTGGGGAAACGTTGACGCTTGCGAATAAATGTCTACAATTCGCCACATGCCTTCCCGGCCGGCCCGCGACCGCGCGCTGCGTCTCGTGAAGGCGCGGGGGCTCGTAAGCGCACGCGAGATCACGGCGCATGGGATCCACACCCAGGCCCTGAGCCGTCTCGTCAACGAGGGGAAGCTCGAGCGCGCGGCACGTGGGCTCTACCGGGCGCCCGACCACGACCTGACCCAGAACCACGGTCTCGCCATCGCCGCCGCGGCGGTGCCGCGAGGGGTCGTCTGCCTCCTCTCGGCGCTCCTCTTCCACGACGTCGGCTCGCAGCTTCCCCACGAGGTGTGGCTGGCGCTCGACCGGCGCGCACGCCGGCCGGCGCTCGGCTGGCCGCCGCTGCGCGTGGTGCGCTTCTCCGGCGCGGCGCTGACCAGCGGCGTCGAGGTGCACCGGATCGAGGGCCGCAACGTGCGCGTCTTCTGCGTGGCGAAGACGGTCGCGGACTGCTTCAAGTACCGCAACAAGGTTGGCCTCGAGGCAGCGCTGGAGGCGCTGCGGGACGCCTGGCGTCACAAGAAGTTCACCATGGACGAGATCGACCGCTACGCGCGCATCTGCCGCGTGAGCCGTGTCATGCGCCCCTACCTCGAAGCTCTCGTCGCATGAGGGCAACCACCTCGGGGCTCGCGCAGTCGGTCCACACGCGCCTTCTCGCCCACGCGCGGCACGCTGGACTCGACCCGAACCTGGTCCTGATGCGGTACACCGCAGAACGGTTCCTCTACCGCCTCTCCCGATCGTCGCATGTCGAGCGGTTCGTTCTGAAGGGGGCGTTGCTGCTTCTCGTCTGGCTCGGCGAGCAGATCCGCCCCACCCGCGACGCCGACCTCCTCGGGTTCGGAGACCTCTCGGACGAGGCGGTCGCGAGCGCGTTCCGAGACATTTGCGCGCAGCCGGTGCAGGCGGACGGCATCGTGTTCATCACTGGATCAGTCCACGTCTCGCAAATCCGCGACGAGGACCCCTACGGCGGGAAGCGGGTCAGGGTCGAGGGGCGCCTCGGCTCGGGACGACTTCGGCTTCAGGTCGACGTCGGGATCGGAGACGCGGTGATGCCTTCTCCAGAATGGCTGGACTACCCCTCGTTGCTTGACCTCCCCCGCCCGCGCCTTCGAGCTTACCGGCCGGAGACCTCCATCGCCGAAAAGCTCCATGCCATGGTGACGCTCGGCTCGAAGAACAGCCGGATGCGGGACTTCTTCGACATCGACGCTCTCGCTCGAAGCCGAGGGTTCGAGGCCAGCACGCTCGCGCAGGCGATCGCGGCGACCTTCACGCGCCGCCGCACCCCCCTTCCCGAGGCGCTGCCGCTGGCACTCACGCAGGAGTTCGCCTCGCTCGACAAGGAGGTGCAGTGGCGCGCCTTCCAGCGGAAGGCAGGCCTTGCGGCCGGTTCCGAAAGCCTCGCCGGAGTTGTAGCGCGAGTGGCGGTGTTCCTTGCGCCGGTCCTCGAGGCGGCGCGGCGCGGTGCGGAGCCGGGCTCCATCTGGCCAGCGGGAGGGCCGTGGCGGTGAGCGAGGAGTGGCATGCGATGCGTCGGTTGCGCCGGTACCCGTCGTGCAAGGACGCTGGCGTCGAGTGGCTCGGTGAGATTCCGGCGCATTGGGAGATTCAACGGACGAAATTTGCCGCCCGACTCAGATCGGGGCACACACCAAGTCGCGAGCACCCTGAGTGACTGGGTGGAGTGCACGATCCCGTGGTCAGATCACGCCACGCGCGCGGCCGACCTTCACGAACGCGCTCACGGCCTGCTCCAGATGCTCTGACGTGTGTGCGGCGCTCACCTGCACGCGGATCCTCGCCTGGCCCTTCGGGACCACCGGGTACGAGAAGCCCACGACGTAGATCCCCTCGTCCACCAGGTCCGCCGCGACGTCGTGCGCGAGCCGGGCGTCACCCAGCATGATCGGCACGATGGGGTGCTCCCCGGGACGGATCTGGAATCCCGCCTCGGTCATCGCGCGCCGGAACCATCGCGTGCTCGCCGCGAGACGGTCGCGGCGGTCGGTCGTCGTGGAGAGGTGGTCGAGGCACGCGAGCGACGCGGCCACGAGTGCCGGCGGCAGCGTGTTGGAGAACAGGTAGGGCCGCGAGCGCTGCCTGAGGAGCGCCACGATCCCGCGCCGCGAGGCGGTGAAGCCGCCGCTCGCCCCGCCGAGCGCCTTGCCGAGCGTCGACGTCACGATGTCCACCCGGCCGTGGACGCCACAGTGCTCGGGCGTCCCGCGTCCCGTCGGTCCGAAGAAGCCGGTGGCGTGGCTGTCGTCGACCATCACGAGCGCCTCGTACCGCTCGGCGAGCGCGCAGATCTCGGCGATCGGCGCCACGTCGCCGTCCATCGAAAAGACCCCGTCCGTGGCGATGAGTCGCGTCCGCGCGTCCCGGGCCTCCCGGAGCCGCCGCTCGAGGTCCGCCAGGTCGCCATGCCCGTAGCGCGAGCGTCGCGCGCGGCACAGGCGGATCCCATCGATGATCGACGCGTGGTTGAGCGTGTCGGAGATGACGGCGTCCTCCTCGCCGAGCAGCGTCTCGAAGAGGCCGCCGTTGGCGTCGAAGCACGAGGTGTAGAGGATCGCGTCCTCCGCCCCGAGGAACCGCGCGATCGCCGCCTCGAGCTCCTTGTGGATCGTCTGGGTGCCGCAGATGAAGCGGACGCTGGCGAGCCCGAACCCCCAGCGGTCGAGCGCGGCCTGGGCCGCCCGCACGAGGACCGGCTCGTTCGCGAGCCCCAGGTAGTTGTTCGCGCAGAAGTTCAGCACCTCGCGGCCACCGACCGGGATGCGCGGGCCCTGGGGCCCCTCGATGATCCGCTCGCCCTTGAAGAGCCCGGCGCGCTCGATCTCGTCGAGCTCGGTCTCGATGCGACGCTGCACCTGGTCGTACATGGGTCAGTGCCCCTCGACGCCCCGCCGCACGTTCGGCAGCAGGTACTCGTGGAACGTCCGCTCGACATCGTACGCCGGGCGGAAGCCCCAGTCGCGACGGGCGGCCGTGTCGTCGACGTCCTCCGGCCACGAGTCGACGATGCGCTGCCGGCGAAGGTCGGGCTCGAACGTGATCCGCTCGTCGGGGAACGCGTGCCGGACCATCGACGCCAGCTCGCCCGCGCTCGGGTTGAACGCCGCGACGTTGTAGACGCGACGGGTCAGCGACGACGGCGGCGCGTCGAGCAGCGCGAGCAGGGCCTCGATCGCATCCGGCATGGCCATGAACGGGATCCTCGTGTCCTCGCGCACGAAGCACGTGTAGGGCTTGCCCTGCGCGGCCGCGTGGATCATCTCGGGCGCGTAGTCACTCGTGCCGCCGCTCGGGAGGGTGAACGCGGAGATCAAGCCGGGGAACCGGATCGCGCGAAAGTCGACGCGGCTCGCGTCGCCCTCGGGCGCGAGCTGCCGGTAGTGACGCGCGAAGTAGCGGCCGAGGTGCTCGCAGTAGAGCTTGTTGCAGCCGTACATGGTGACCGGCTCCAGCCACGCGTCCTCGCGCACGCGTCCCGCGGCCCGCTTCGTCGTGACGTCCGGCAACCCGTACACCGCGATGGAGCTGGGAAAGACGAACCGCACCGGTCCGCCGTGCGCGCGCGCTTCCTCGGTGGCCAGACGCAGCAGGTTCAGCGTGCCCTCGACGTTGATCTCGTGCGCGCGCTCGGGCACGAACTCCGCGCGCGTCGACAGCAGTGCGGCGAGGTGGAACACGATCGAGATCTCGAACTCGCTCCGGAGCCGGTCCAGAAACCGGCGGTCGACGATGTCGCCGGTCCTCACGGCCGCGCACCGCGCGGCGACCGCCCCGTCAGGCGAACGCAGGTCGAGCGCGAGCACGTCGAAGCGCCCGCCTTCCGCGAGGCGGTGGATGAGCCCGTGGCCGACCTCGCCGGCGCCGCCCGTGACCAGCACGACCGGCCTGCGTACCATCCCCTGCCTGCCCGGCGCGGCGTCAGGCCGCCCGGCCCTCGAGCTCGCCGGCGACACGCTCCAGGATGTTCTGGGTCCGCTGCTCGATCCGGATCATCGTCAGGGTCCTCCCTGGCCCCGTCGACCGCCGGCGGCGCCGGACCGCCGATCGCGTCTGGTTGCTGCGCTCCTTCTCTCCCCGTACGCGCCGTTCCCTCGCACGGTCAATGAGTCACGCGAGCTAGCGTACCCCGCCGGGCACGGTGGGGCCGGCGCGTCGCGTTCAATCTCTTCGCGCTCCGCGCCGCTCGATCCATCCGCCGCGGCACCCTGGCCGACCGAAGCCGCCGCCGGACAGTGCACCGCCACGTCGCGCCACGCCGCGCGAGCGGCTCGATGAGTTTCGCCCGCAGCCGCCTCCGTGATAGCGTCGGCGGCGGAGTCCACACCGACAAGGAGCCGACGCGCGGATGAACTGGAAGCAGGAGCTCGACGAACTCAGGCGGCGGGAGGAGCTCGCGGATCAACTCGGCGGTCCCGAGCGGGTGAAGCGGCAGCATGCCGGGGGCCGCCTCACGATCCGGGAGCGCCTGGCGAAGCTGGTCGACACCGGCAGCTTCCACGAGATCGGCAAGATCGCCGGCCGCGCGACGTACGACGAGAAGAACGACCTGAAGACGTTCACGCCGTCGAACTTCGTCTTCGGGCGCGCGATGCTCGACGGCCGCCCGGTCGTCGTGGGCGGCGACGACTTCACCGTGCGCGGCGGATCCGCGGACGCGACGATCAAGGACAAGCACCTCCAGTGCGAGCAGATGGCGAACCAGCTCCGGCTGCCGCTCATCCGGCTCGTCGAGGGTTCCGGCGGCGGCGGCTCGGTGAAGACGATCGAGACGACCGGGCGCGCCAACGTCCCCGGCGTGTCGGGATGGGAGTGGGTCGTCGCCAACATGGGGACGGTCCCGCGCGTCGCGCTCGGTCTCGGATCCGTCGCGGGGCTCGGCGCCGCGCATCTCGCCGCCGCGCACCACTCGGTCATGGTCAAGGATCGCTCGGCGCTCTTCGTCGCCGGGCCTCCCGTCGTGGAGCGTATCGGCCAGAAGCTCACGAAGAACGAGCTGGGCGGCTGGAAGATCCAGCTCCGCGCCGGCGCGGTCGACGATGCCGTCGACACCGAGGAGGAGGCGTTCGCGCGCGCGCGGCGGTTCCTCTCGTACCTGCCGTCGTCGATCTACGAGCTCCCGCCCCGCGGACCACGCACCGACGACCCTGACCGGCGCGACGAGATCCTCGCCGACGTGGTGCCGCGCGATCCGCGCAAGGTCTACAAGATGCGGACGATCGTGGAGTCGGTGGTCGACCGCGGCTCCTTCTTCGAGATCGCGCCCCTCTACGGCCGGGCGATCATCACCGGGCTGGCGCGGATCGACGGCTGGCCGGTGGCGCTGATGGCGAGCGATCCGTTCCACTACGGCGGCGTCTGGACCGCCGACACGTGCCAGAAGGTGGAGCGTTGGGTCGACTTCGCGCAGACCTTCCACCTGCCCGTCGTGTACCTGGTCGACTGTCCGGGGTTCCTCATCGGTCTCGAAGCGGAGCAGACGGGCACCATCAAGCAAGGTGTGCGGGCGATGTCGGCGGTCTGGCAGACGACCATGCCGTGGTGCGCGGTCATCATCCGGAACGTCTTCGGTGTCGCCGGCGCCGCGCACCGGAACGGCGGGCGGTACTGCCTGCGCTACGCGTGGCCGTCGGGCCGCTGGGGCTCGCTGCCGCTCGAGGGCGGCATCGAGGCGGCGTATCGCGCCGAGCTCGACGCGGCGCCGGACCCCAGGGCGAAGCTCGAGGAGATCGAGGAGCGTCTGAACAAGCTGCGCTCCCCGTTCCGCTCGGCGGAGACGTTCTGGATCGAGGAGATGATCGATCCGCGCAGCACGCGGCCGCTCCTCGTCGAGTTCGCGAGCCTCGCCGCGCGCATCCTCGAGCCCGGGCCGTCGCTCCACGCGATGCGGCCGTAGCGGGCACCCCGCGACGTCTCCGTGGCGCGCCGCTACGCCGAAAACGCCACGAAGTAGGAGCCGAACGCGACCGGGCGAAGGTGCTCGGGATACTTCTCCGGCAGCTCGCCGGCGATCCGCTGGAGCACGAACCCGTCGTGACCGCCGAACCGGGCGCGAAGCTCCTCCTCCGTGAAGACGCGCACGTGCCCCGGCGCCTCGTCCTCGAACGTGAACTCGGGCAGCGGTCCGGTCGCCACGAACTCGTGCATCGGAACCGCGAAGCAGACGCGCCCAGCGGGCCTGAGCAGTCGCACGATCGCCGCCATGACCTCGTCGACGTCCGAGACGTGCTCCAGGACGTCGAAGGAGTACGCGAGATCGAAGGAGCCCGCCGGGAACGCGCGCGCCACCTCCTCGATGAGGCCCAGGTGAAAGGCGCAGTTCGGAAAGCGGTTCAGCTTCGACGCGATGCGGATGTTGGTCGGCGAGACGTCGACGGCGTCGACGCGCAGCTCCGGGTGGCGCGCGGCGATCGTCAGCGCCACCCGGCCTTCCCCGCATCCCGCGTCGAACACGCGGGCGGGTTCGACCGCGAGCACCTCACGCTCGAGGAGCTGGACCTCGGGCTTCCGGGCGTTCCGCGCGACCATCTTCGCCGTCTTCCGCCCGAGCAGGATCCGGATCTCCTTCTCGAGCCGCTTGAACCCGAACCGGGCCCGAAGTCTGCGGTAGTACCGTTCATACGCCCGGGCATACGCCGCAGGATTCTCCATGTGAGCGAGCGACTTCCGGATCCGTTCGGCCTGGACGGCGTACTCCGGGCGCGGATCCGCGGCCTGCGCGTCCTCGGCCAGACGCAGCGCCACCCGGGGGTTGCCACGGTAGAGCTCGAGGCGGATGCGCTGGATGACGGCGTCGCGGTCGTGCAGGTTCATGCCGCGCACGCTCCGGGGCTCGCCGCGGCACGCCCTCTCCGCGCACACCCGCACACGGCTCCGCCGCCTCCCCGCGACGGCGCAGGTGTTCGCACCGGATCAGGTCTTCGCGACGGCTCAGGTCGAGCGACCATCGACCCGCGCCGGTCGATGGTCGCTCGACCTCTCAGCTCTTCGCGAGCGCCTTGATGATCTCCCGGCAGAACGCCGGCAGATCGTCGGGCTTGCGCGACGTGATGAGGTTCCCGTCGACGACGACCTCGGCGTCGCTCCACTTCGCGCCCGCATTCACCACGTCGTCCTTGATCGACGAGAAGGACGTGGCCTGCTTGCCGGCGAGCACGCCCGCCGACACGAGCATCCACCCGGCGTGGCAGATCGCCGCGACGACCTTGCCCTGCCGATGCGCTTCGCTGACGAGCCGGACCATCGCCGCGTGCCGCCGCATCATGTCCGGAGCGTACCCACCGGGCACGATCACCGCGTCGAGCTCGACCGCGTTCACCTGGTCGGCCTGCACGTCGACGGTCACCGGGTATCCGTGCTTGGAGGCGTACGTCTTCGCACCGCCGGCTCCCACGATCTTGACGTCGGCGCCCTCCTCCTTGAGCCGGTAATAGGGCACCCACAGCTCCATCTCCTGGTAGAGGTTCTCCGCCAGGATGGCGATCCGCTTGCCGTCGAGCTTCATCGGCTCCTCCGATCCGTCAGGATTTCCGCGAGGTCTTGGGGAAGAACGCGCCGACCAGCGGTTTCAGGGTCCGGTTCCCGCACTCCGGACATGCGGCGTTGCCCTTCTCGTGCTCGCTGATCGTCATCGGGATGGTGACTTCCTTCTGGCACTTGTCGCAGAAGTACTCGTAGAGGGGCATGGCAGTCCTCCTCTCGCATGCTGAATAGGTTACCGCGCAAGTGTACCTCCCGGCCGCAGACGGCGAAAGGCTGCGCGCACATCAGCCGCCGGCCACACGCGCCACGAGCCAGCGGGCGGTGCGGAGCAGGCGCGCGTCCCAGTGGCACGGCGCGACGAGCTGCACGCCGAGCGGCAACCCGTTCGCGCCCTGCATGAGCGGCACGCTGAGAGCCGGCATGCCGGTGAACGTCCAGAGCGCGCACGGTGCCGGGTCGCCGGTGGAGTCGAGCCCTTCCGGCGCCGTGCCGAACGCGGCCGGCGTGAGGATCGCGTCGTAGCGCTGCTCGAAGAGCTCGATCAGGCTCTCGTTGAGCTGGCGTATGCGAGCGCGCGCAGCGAGGTAGTCGCACGCGAGGACGTTCCGACCGCGCTCGATGCGCGAGCGCAGCGCTTCGGAGAGCCGCTCGCGACCGGTCTCCCACTCGCGGCGCAGGCTCACCGCGATCTCGGCGCCGGAGATCGCGTCGTGCCAGGCGAGCACCTCGTCGGCTGGCGTGAGCTCCACCTCCTCCACGCGGTCGCCCAGGACACCGGCGAGCTCGGCGAAGGCGGCCTTGGCGTCCGCCTCCACGCGGTCCCACACACGGCCCTTCACGAAGGCGAACACCGGTGGCAGCGGAGGCTCCTCCGCGAGCACGTCCCTGTACGGCACGCGCGCGCGCGGCCGGGAGTCCGGGTCGCGTTCGTCGTAGCCGGCGAGCTCCTCCATCAAGAGCGCCAGGTCCTCGAGACTGCGTGCAAACAGCCCGACATGATCGAGCGTGCGCGAGAGCTCCAACATCCCGTGGCGCGGGATCAGCCCGTGCGTCGGCTTGAACCCGTAGACGCCGCAGTACGACGCCGGGCGGATCGTCGACCCCGTGGTCTGACTGCCGAGCGCGAGCGGGACCATCCCTGCCGCCACCGCCGCCGCCGAGCCGCTCGACGAGCCGCCGGGCGTGTGGGCCGGGTTGTGCGGGTTGCGCGTCTTGCCGGGCGTCCGTGTCGCGAGCTCGGTCGTGACCGTCTTGCCCAGGATGACGGCTCCGGCGGCGCGGAGCATCGAGACGACGGTCGCGTCTCGCGACGGCGTCCTCCCGGCGTGGAGCACCGAGCCGTTCTCGGTCGGCATGTCGGCGGTGTCGATGATGTCCTTGACGCCGACGGGGACGCCGTGCAGCGGCCCCGTCGGCTGCCCCGACATGCGCCATTCGTCGGCGGCGCGCGCCTGCGCCAGCGCGTGATCAGGATCCAGGAACGCCCACGCCTGGACGTCGGCGTCGACCTCCCGCACGCGCGCGAGGCACGCCTCGACGAGCTGCTGGGAAGAGATCACCCCGTCGCGGATGAGCCGCGTCGCGTCGGTGGCGGAGAGCCAGTTCAGATTCGCGAGATCCATCATCGGTCCGGACGCCTTGCGAAGACGCGCGTGGCCCCCCTCGGCCCCCTCTCCGCCGGCCGGAGACGCCGCCTAGCTGCCGTAGAGAAACTCCGGCAGCCACAGCGTCATGCCCGGCCAGATGTACATGAACGCCAGGCACAGGATGACGATCAGCATGTACGGCATCATGCCGGCGAAGATCTGCGTGAGCGTCACGTGTGGCGGCGACACGCCCTTCAGGTAGAACGCCGACATCGCGACCGGCGGCGACAGGAACGCCGCCTGGAGGTTCACCGCGACCATGGTGCCGAAGAGGATCGGGTCGACATCGAAGTGGCTGAGCAGCGGAATGAAGATCGGGACGAAGATCACGATGATCTCGGTCCACTCGAGCGGCCAGCCGAGCAGGAAGATGATGAGCTGCGATATGATCAGGAAGCCGACAGGAGAGAGGTTCATGCCGAGCACCCAGCGCTCGACCAGCGCCTGGCCGCCGTGCAGCGCGAAGACGGCGGAGAACAGCGCCGAGCCGATGAAGAGCCAGCACACCATCGCCGTGGTCTTCGCGGTGAGGAACACCGATTCCTTGAGGTTCTGCCAGAGCTCGCGGGAGGCCCGCAGGCCCAACAGCCCGGGCACGACCGTGCCCGCGAACACGCCCCCGAGACACGCCGCGACGAGCACCGTCACGAGATCGCCGCGCCCCAGGCCGAGCACCATGCCCCCGATCGCGCCCGGGAGGCTCCACCACCACGCCTGCCGCGGGGACTTCGTCATCACGGCCAGGTAGAGCGCGCCGAGGGCGCCGATGGCGGCCGACTCGGTCGCGGTCGTGATGCCGAACAGGATGACGGCGAGCACCACCACCGTGAGCACGCCGAGCGGCACCACCGACACGACGAGCTCCTTGAGGATCTCGAGCTGCTCGCCGTCCATGCGCCAGTAGTAGATTGCGAGCACGAGCGCGACGAGCACGGCGAACGCCCAGAACCACAGGAAGAAGTTCTCGGGAATCCTGCTGATCGCTGCCTCGGCCGCCGGCTCGGCGAGCGAACCCATCTCCTCGGGCGGCGCGTCGGCCGGCGGCGGCGTTCCCGTGCTCTCCGTCGTCGACTCCGCGGCGCCGAGCTCCTGCGGCGTCTCGTCCGTGGAAGACTCCGTCGCCAGCCCGAGCGGCTGCGGCATCTCCTCGACCCCGGGACCCTGCGTCGCCGTCCGCGCCGCGGTGACCGCCGCAGCCGGCGCGTTGTAGATCACGACGTACCACCACGCGGCGCCGAAGGTCGTCGCCGTCAGCACCATGGGCACGGCGGCCGCGAGCACGGTCCTCGCAAGAACGCCATAGCCGGCTCGCCGGCCATCCGGCGCGCTCGCGCCCCGCAGGAGGCTCGGCCGGACAGCGGCGGCGAGCAGGCCGCCGATCACGCGGCGGGAGGGGCCGCGCTCGAGTCGGCGGATCCAGTCCGGAACCGCGATACGGTACTCGTCCGCCGAGAGCTTCGGCGCGACCTTCGGGCTGAGGAGCGCCCACCCGAGGATGTAGACGAGATAGAGGAACGTCAGGAAGAACCCGGGCAGCATCGCCGCCGCGTAGAGCTTCACGATGGACTGGCCCGCCACCGCGGCGTAGACGATGAGCATGACCGAGGGCGGGATCAGGATGCCGAGCGTGCCGCCCGCCGTGATGACCCCGGAAGCAAGTCGCACGTCGTACCCGGCCCGGAGCATCGGGCGCAGCGCGATCACGCCCATCAGCACGACCACGGCGCCGACGATGCCGGACGCGATGCCCCAGAACGCGGACACCATCAGCGTCGTCACGGCGAGCGAGGCGGGCACGCGCCGGAAGGCGAGCTGCACGCTGTGGAACATCCGGTCCACCAGCGCCGCGCGCTCCATGATGTAGCCCATGAAGACGAACAGCGGCACGGACAGCAGGGTGTCGTTGATCATGACCCCGTACGTCCGTTGCACCATGAGGTCGAAGACCCGGTTGTCCCACCAGGGCGATGACGGGGTCCAGAACGCGAGGGAGCCGAAGAGCATGCCGAGGCCCATCAGCGTGAACGCGGTCGGGAAGCCCATCATGATCGCGGCGACGATGAGCCCGAGCATCAGGAGGCCGAGCGAGGGGTCGCTCACCCGTCCCTCCGCTCGCTCTCGCTCACCGCGGTGCGGTGGCGCGCGGCCTCTTCGATCGCGTGCGCGGACGCGGCCGCCGCCCGGCGCGACTCCTCGTCGACGAACTGGCTGTGGGCGAGCTGCTCCTCGACGACGTCGATCTCCTCGACGTCGCGGATCCGCTCGGGCCAGGCGCCGGTGCGCAGGCACACGATGCAGCGCACGATCTCGGCCAGCCCCTGGAGCATCACCAGGGCGCCTGCGACGGGGATCACCGTCTTGAAGTGATAGACCGGGGGCCCCTCGGCGGTCACGGTCGAGTGCTCTCCGATCCGCCAGGAGATCGCGGCGTAGTCGTACCCCGCGTAGATGAGCGCCAGGATGCCGGGAACGAAGAAGAGGACGTACAGCGCAAGGTCGAGCACGGCCTGCCGGCGTGGTGAGAGCCGGGCGTAGATGAAGTCGGCACGGACATGGCCGCCCTGGGCGAGCGTGTAGGCGCCGCACATCATGAACAGCGTCCCGTAGAGCATGTTGTTGAAGTCGAAGATCCAGGCCGTCGGCGCGTTGAGGATGTAGCGCTTGAAGACCTCCACGGACACCACGAGCGTGAGCGCCACGATCAGCCAGGCGGACACCTTGCCCGACCCGTAGCTGACGCGGTCGACGACCCCGATGAGACGCTCGGCGTTCATCGGTACACAAAAGAGGCCAGCCATCCGGCGTGAGCCGGGCGGCTGGCCTGCGCGCTCCTCACCGGGCGCTAGCTCTTCTTCGGAGCCGGCTTCGCAGCCCGCCTCGCGAAGTAGTGGTTGTAGGCCATGCGGCGCTGGACGTTGGTGTCGAGATCCCACTTCACCGCGCGCGCGGCGAACGCCTTCTGGGACTCGGCGATCTCCTTGAACGTCGGGTTGTCCGCCGACTTCTTCACGAGGACCTCGTCGAAGATCTCGAGCTGCCTCTTCAGGATCGAGTCCGGGGTCTTGTAGAACCGGACCTTGTCCTTGGTCTGGAGCTCGATGTGGTCCTTCGAGTAGCGGTCGATCGCTTTCCACGACATGTCGGCGGACGCCGCCTCGACCGCATTCTCGATGATCGCCTTCATCTTGTCCGGCAGCGCGTCGAACTTCGTCTTGTTGAACGTGATCTCGAACTGTTCGGCGTTCTGATGGTAGCTCTGGAGCATGTACACCTTGGAGACGTCAGCGAAGCCGAGGAGGCGGTCGGAGGTCGCGTTGTTGAACTCGGCGGCGTCGAGGAGCCCGCGGTCCATCGCCGGCACGATCTCACCGCCGGGCAGCGCGTTCACCGCGGCCCCGAGGCCGGTGAACAGGTCGATCGAGATGCCCACCGTGCGGAACTTCAGCCCCTTGAGGTCGTCGGCCTTGCCGACGGGCTTCTTGAACCAGCCGAGCGGCTGCGTCGGCATCGGGCCGTAGGGGAAGGACACCACGTTGGCGCCGATCGACTTGTAGAGCTTGTCGAGCAGCTGCTTGCCGCCGCCGTACTTGTGCCAGGCGAGCAGCATGTTGGCGTCCATGCCGTAAGCCGGGCTCGATCCCCACAGCGCGAGCCCCGTCTGCTTTCCGTAGTGATACACGAGCACGCCGTGGCCACCGTCGAGCGTGCCTTTCGAGACCGCGTCGAGCAGCTGGAACGCCGGCACCACCGCGCCGGCGGGCAGCACCTCGATCTTGAGGTCGCCGCCGGTCATGTCGTTGACCTTCTTCGCGAAGTCGTTCGCGTACTCGTGGAAGATGTCCTTGGCCGGCCACGTGCTCTGCCAGCGCATCGTGATCGGCCCCTGCGCCTTCGCGACCATCGGGAAGCCGAGCGCCGTCGCCCCGGCCGCCGCGACGGCCGCGCCCGTGAGGAAGGTTCGGCGTGACGGCGCGGGGGCTTCCGACCGCACCTCGGGGGTGACTTGCGGGCTGTTCATCGAGCGCCTCCTCTTCTGTCTTCTGGCTGCCGGCGAGATCCACGGCAATACAGCGATACCGTCGACGTGAGTGGCGGACGCGACCCCGCACGGTACGCGATTCTCGTGATTTGTCAATCTGCGCGAGGCGGGCTCGGGGCTGGTCGGACCACGGCGCCGGAGGCCGTGGGACTCGGACGTCCCTACCGAGCGGAGAGCGTCACGGGCACGCGACGGCCCCCACGGCGGACAGAGAGCTTCAGCGGCGAGTCGGGCGCGACGTCCGCGAGCGCCTCGCGCGCCGCGTCGCGCGTCATGACGGGGCGCTCGTTCACCTCGAGGAGCACGTCACCGACCTCCAGCCCGCCCCGCTCCGCGGGGCTGCCCCGCATGACCGCCGAGATCGCTGGGGCGCCGCTGAGCGCGCTCTCGCCGCGGGCCGCTGGCCCCTCGAGGTCGCGCAGCGCGAACCCGAACTCCGCCGCGATACGCTCGCCGACCACGGGCTTCGGCATCGGCGCCAGGCGGACGTCGAGCCGCTGCCGGCCGTTCTCCCTGAGCACCGTCACCGGCACGCCCCGGCCGATCGGCGCGGCAGCGATGAGCCGCTGGAGGAGGCGGCTCTCCGTCACCGGCCGGCCGTCGACGGCCACGACGATGTCGCCGGTCTTCATCCCGGCCCGCGCCGCCGGCGTCGCGTCCATGACCTCCACGATGAAGACACCGAAGCCTTCGCGGATCCCGTGCCGCGACGACACCTCGTCCATCTCCTGCTCGCTCATGTCCCGGATGCGGACGCCGAGCCACGCGTACTGCCCCGCGTCGACGACGGAGGTGATCACCGCGAGCAGCAGCACGGCCGCCACGCACGCGACGCCGATGAGCGTCGCATGGCTTCGTTGCCCTCCTCGCCGGCTCCCTGCGGCGTACTCGGAGTACGCCTCGGTCGCGGCTGCGTCGGGCGCCTCGCCCTCGCTCCTCGGCGCCGCGTGGATGGACCGCACGGTCATTCCCGCCCCCCGGTGAGCTCGCGGATCAGCTCGTCGAGCGCCGTCCCCACGCGCTCCAGCCGGCGTGCGACGTCGAGCGTCTCCAGCAGCTCCTGGCGGAGCGACGCGCTGGGCAGCACGGCGGCGGCGATCTTGTCCGCGATGATGCCGGGTGGCTGGCTGGGTGCGAGCGTGGCGTCGAGCAGGTCGAGCGGACGGTCCAGCGCCTTGAGCAGCCGACGGCAGGCGGTCCGGATTCTCTCGAGCGCCGGGGTGACGTCGCCACGCGGACCGTCCTCCTCGAGACGCTCGGCCGCCACGATCCGGTACAGCGTGTCGCTCGGCATCTCGCCCTCGATGCGGACCCGGCACTGCCCGCGGAGGACGATGTTGTACCGGCACGTGGGCAGACGCTCGGCGCCGACGATCTCGCCCATCCCCGCGATCGCGTGCACGGCCGGCTTCCCGGCGTAGTTCGCGTCGTGCCCCGGCTTGAGCTGCACGACCGCGATCCGGCGCTGCAAGTCGAGCGCGTCGTGGACCATCGCGCGGTACCGCGCCTCGAAGACGTGCAGCGGGAGCAGCGTTCCCGGGAAGAACGTGACGTCCGGCAAGGGGAAGATCGGGACGATGACGGCCGCCACGCGAGCCGGCTCCGCGATCAGCCGATCTTCGGCAACGGCTTGAGTGCGCCGGCCTCTTCGAGCCGGCGCGCCACCGCGCGCCCGAGCTCGCGGAACCCCTGCGCCTGACCGGATCTCGGGCTGCGGATGCTGATCGGCGTCCCCTCGTCACCCGCGATGCGCGTCTCCGGCTCGAGCGGGATCTTCGCGAGCAGCGGCACGCGGTACTCGTCCGCCAGCCGCTGACCGCCGGTCTCGCCGAAGATGGACGTTCGCCGGTGGCAGTGCGGGCACTCGAAGTCGCTCATGTTCTCGACGATGCCGAGGACCGGCACGTTGAGGCGCTGGAACATGCCGATCGCCTTGCGCACGTCGAGGAGCGCCACGTCCTGCGGGGTCGTGACCATCACCACGCCCGAGAGCGGGATGACCTGCGAGAGCGACAGCTGAGCATCGCCGGTGCCCGGCGGCATGTCGAACACGAGGTAGTCGAGCGCGCCCCACATGACGTCGCGCAGCATCTGCTGGATGAAGGAGTGGATCATGGGCCCGCGCCACACGAGCGCTTCCCGCTCGCCGACGAGGAGCCCGATCGACATCATCTTCATCCCGTGTGTCTCGACCGGAATGATCCGGTTCTCGAAGATGCCCGGGCGGCTCTTCGTGCCGAGCATGAGCGGCACGTCGGGGCCGTAGACGTCCGAGTCCACGATGCCGACCGCGCCGTGCTCCCTCAGCGCCGCCGCCAGGTTCACGGCCACTGTCGACTTGCCCACACCGCCCTTGCCCGACGAGACGGCCAGCGTGTAACGAACGTCCGGGATCAGGTCGCTGGCCGGCGCGCCGGGCCCCGGTCCGGGTGCCTGCGCGGCCGGCGCGCCCTGTCCCGGCGCGTGCGCGTGGCCTTGCGGTCCGTGCGCCGCCGTCCGCGCGGCGCTCGACCCACCCATCCGCACCTGGACCTTCGACACGCCCGGGACCTGTCCCACGACGCGGGAAGCCGAGGCGTGGATCGCCACCTTCTGGGGCGGCGGCTGGTCGGCGAACGCGATCGTGAACGTCACCTGACCATCGACGATCGCGAGATCCTGGATCATGCCCAGGCTCACGACATCCTGTCCGCTCCCCGGGTCGCGAACCGTCCGGAGCGCCTCGATCACCGCGTCGCGAGTCACCATATGCGCGAGACTATACCGGCCCCCCGGACGCCGCAATGAGAGTTCGAGCAACACTCGCCCGCCTCGGCGGGCGAGTGTTGCTCGAACTGAGAACAGCCTTTCCCATTCTAGCGTCGCATCACAACGGAACAGAGTTTCCGCTCGCCGCGGGTCGCACGAAAACTCGCGCACTTCGCGGCTGGAACAGCGCTTGCTCCCCTTCGCAGGCGGCACGGTTCCGGACGGAGCCGTCGCCAGTGAAGGTCTGGTTCGACGCCCTTCCCCGCAGGGGGGTGGACCTGCCAGGGTTCACCCCCGTTATTTCTGTGCGCCGGGTTTGTTGCATTCATTCCGGGTGCTTGCTACATAAGTCTGGTGATTCCTCCCGCCGACTTCCGCCACGTCCTGAGTCACTTCGCCAGCGGCGTCACCGTCGTCACCACGACCGACACGGACGGCCGGCCCACGGGTCTCACCGCGAGCGCGTTCACCTCGGTCAGCCTCGAGCCGCCGCTCGTCCTCGTCTGCGTCGATCACAAGTCGCAGACGTACCCCGCACTGCTCGAGCGCGGCCGCTTCGCGGTCAACATCCTCGCCGCGGACCAGCAAGACGTGTCACGCCGATTCGCGTCGACCCGGCTCGACAAGTTCGACACCGTCCCGCACCACGTGGGCGACCTCGGACTGCCGCTCATCGATGGCGCGCTGGCGCGCCTCGAATGCACGACCGTGAGCACGCACGTCGAGGGCGACCACACGATCTTCGTCGGCGCCGTGGAGCGCGCGGGGGCCGGCGCCGGTGATCCCCTGCTCTACTACCGGGGGCGCTACGAGCAACTGCGAGGAGAACCGTCGTGACCGCGATCCCGCTCTCCCGGCCCTCCGTCGACGACGAGATCAAGCGCGCGGTCGAGGCCGTGCTGGACTCGCGCCGGTACATCCTGGGCCCCGAGTGCAAGGCGTTCGAGGCCGAGCTGGCCCGCTACGTCGGCGTGGAGCACGCGGTGCTCACGAGCTCCGGCACGGCCGCGCTCTGGCTGGCGCTGAGAGCGCTCGGCGTCAAGGCCGGCGACGAGATCCTCGTCCCCGCGCACACGGCGTTTCCCACGGTGGAGGCCGTCTGCTCCGTCGAGGCGACGCCCGTCTTCGTCGACGTGGATGCCTGGTACACCGCGGACCCGACGGACATGGCGGCGAAGATCACGCCGCGGACCGTCGGCGTCCTGCCCGTGCACCTCTACGGTCAGCCCTGCGACCTCGCGGGCGTCGGCGACCTCGCCGTTCGATACGGGCTGTGGCTCGTCGAGGACTGCTGCCAGGCGCACGGCGCGGCGTGGGACGGCCGCCGCGTGGGCAGCTTCGGTCGTGCCGCCGCGTTCTCGTTCTACCCGTCGAAGAACCTCACGGTCATGGGCGACGGTGGCGTGCTCGTGACGAGTGACGACGAGATCGGCGCGCGCGCGCGCCGGCTCCGCGACCACGGCCGACTGAACAAGGACGTGCATGCGGAGATCGGCTTCAACCTGCGCTTCAACGAGATCCAGGCGGCCGTCGGGCGCGTCCTGCTGCGCCGTCTCGACCGCATGAACGATCGGCGCCGGGAGCTGGCCGCGCGCTACGCGGATCGTCTGGCCGGTCTTCCGCTCGTGCTGCCGTCCGAGCGGCCGCACGCCCGGCACGTCTATCACCTCTACGTCGTCCGGACGCCGCGGCGCGCGGAGCTCGCGACCTTCCTCGAGGCGCGCGGCATCCAGACGGGCATCCACTATCCGGTCCCCGGGCATCGCCAGCCTGCGGTCGAGCACCTCGCGGCGGAGTCGCTGCCCGAGACCGAGCGGGTGGTCGACGAGGTCCTCACGCTGCCGATATCGGCCGGGCACACCGGCGCCGAGATCGACGAGGTGGCCCGGGCGGTCCGGGAGTTCTTCGGCGGTTGAGCGCAGGCGCCGCGCCACGCCGACTCCCCTCGGACGCCCTCAACGTCCTCCATCTCTATCCCAAAGCGGACTTCCACACGGGCGCGGCGATCCAGCTCTGCGAGCTCGCTGCGGGGCTGGCCCGGCGCGGACACCACGTCGTCGTGGCCACGTCACCGAGTCGAGCATGGGCGACGCGGCTTGGCGCGCTTGCCATCCGGCATGCCGAGATCCCCATGAAGCGCGCCTGGGACCCGCGCGCCGTGTGGCGCCTGCGGCGCCTCCTCGCGGAGCATCGCATCGACGTCGTCCACGCGCACAAGGGTCGCGCGCGGACGCTCACGCTGCTCGCGGGCCTCGCCGGCCCACGGCCCGTCCTCCTCCTGAACCGCGGTGTCACGTTCCCGATCACCCGGTGGAACCGGATCGGCTACACCACGAGCCGCGTCCACGGGATCGTCGCGGTGTGCGAGGCGATCAGGCGGCAGCTCGTGTCCTCCGGCGTTCCGGCCGGGAAGATCGAGGTCATCTATTCGGGGACGGACGTCGACCGATTCCATCCCGGCGTCGACGGCTCGCGGATCAGGGGCGAGCTCGGCCTCGGTCCCGAGCACTTCCTGGTGACCCAGATCGGCGTGCGGTCCTGGCGTGGCTGGCAGGACGTCCTCGCCGCGATGGAACGTGTCGCGCCGAAGCTGCCGTCCGCACGTCTCTGCTTCGTCGGGGCACCGGCGCCACGCATCGCCGAGCTGAACGACCACGCACGCCGGCGGGGCCTCGGCGCCCGGGTGGCGGTGCTCGGTCACCGCGACGACGTGCCGGAGATCCTCTGCGCCTCGGACGTCGTCGTCGACGCCTCCTGGGCGGGCCTCGGGCTCACCGGCTCGCTCCGCGAAGCGCTCGCGTGCGGCCGGCCGGTGATCGGCACGAACCTCGCCGGCATGCCGGAGCTGATCGTCGAGGGCAAGACCGGGCTGCTCGTGCCTCCACGCGATCCGGACGCCCTCGCGGGGGCGATCGTCACGCTCGCGGAAGATCCTGCCTGGCGCGCGGAGATCGGCCGCGCCGGGCGCCGGAGGGTCGAGGACCGCTTCTCGCTCCGCGCGAAGCTCGACGCGACCGAGGATCTCTATC
The DNA here is from genome assembly GCA_016184125.1 of Candidatus Rokuibacteriota bacterium. Taxonomy (GTDB): domain Bacteria; phylum Methylomirabilota; class Methylomirabilia; order Rokubacteriales; family CSP1-6; genus AR8. The sequence continues at coordinate 52,037 of JACPDG010000037.1, forward strand.
GCCGGCTCGTCGGGCGCCGGGGCCTCCAATGAGAGCGTCGCTCGGGCTCTATCGCCGCCTCTTCGCCTATGTCCGGCCGCACGTGCCGGCCCTGATCGGCGGCGGTCTGCTCGCGCTCGTCGTGGCCGCCGCGGAGGGCGGCGTCGCCTGGCTCGTGAAGCCCGCGATGGACGACATCTTCATCCGCCGTGACGTCACGATGCTGCGCCTGATCCCCCTGCTCCTGCTCGGCGCGTACATCGCGAAGGGCGCGGCGCGCTATGGCCAGAGCTACCTCATGGCGTCCGTCGGCGAGCGCGTGATCGCGCGGCTCAGGCGCGAGCTGTACCTGCACATCCAGCGCATGCCGCTCGCCTTCTTCGCCAGCGTGCACAGCGGCGAGCTGATGTCACGGGTCGTCAGCGACGTCGGCCGGCTCGCGCGCCTGTCCTCGACCGTCATGGTGATGGCGATCCGTCAGGTCGCGACGATCGTCTCCCTGCTCGTCGTGATGATCAGCCGCGAGTGGATCCTGACGCTGATCGCGCTCGCGGTGTTCCCCTTCGTCGGCATCGCGGTGCGCACCATCGGCCGCCGGCTCTACCGGATCAACCGCCGGTCGCAGGAGAAGATCGCGGAGCTCAACGTGCTCCTGCAGGAATCCTTCGCGGGCACCAAGATCGTCAAGGCCTTCGGACGCGAGGGCCACGAGGTCGAGCGCTTCGACCGCGTGAACCGCCGGCTGCTCGATCTGTCCCTGAAGGACCACCGGACGGCCGAGATCACGGAGCCGCTGATGGAGATCCTCGGCGCCGTCGGCATCGTTGGCGGTCTCTGGTATGGCGGTCACCGCGTGATCTCCGGCGCCATGACGCCCGGCACGTTCTTCTCCTTCATCGCGGCCGTCGCGCTCCTGTACGGACCCGTCCGGCGGCTCTCCCGCATCATGAACACGCTCCAGCAGTCGACGCCGTCGCTCGAGCGCGTCTTCGAGATCCTCGACACCCCCCCGGGCATCGCCGACCGTCCCGGCGCCGTCGCGCTCGCGGACTTCACGGATCGCGTCCGCTTCGAGGACGTCAGCTTCCGCTACGCGGGCAGCCAGGAGCCGGTGCTGCGCGACATCGCCCTCGAGATCGTCAAGGGCGAGGTCGTCGCCTTCGTCGGCATGAGCGGCGCCGGCAAGTCGACGCTGATGGACCTCCTGCCCCGCTTCCACGACGTCACCACGGGGCGCATCACGATCGACGGACACGACGTCCGCGACATCACCCAGGCGTCGCTGCGCGCGCTCATCGGCATCGTCACGCAGGAGACGTTCCTCTTCGGCGACTCCATCCGCTACAACATCGCGTACGGCCGCGTCGGCGCCCCGGCCGAGGCCGTCGAGCGCGCGGCGCGCCAGGCCCACGCTCACGACTTCGTCATGGCGTGTCCGGCCGGCTACGACACCCTCGTCGGCGAGCGCGGGGTGCGGCTGTCGGGCGGGCAGCGCCAGCGGCTCGCCATCGCGCGCGCCTTCCTGAAGGATCCTCCGATCCTCATCCTCGACGAGGCGACCTCGGACCTCGACGCGGAGAGCGAGTTCATGGTCCAGCAGGCGCTCGCCAACCTGATGCGCGGCCGAACGGTGCTGGTCATCGCGCACCGGCTCGCGACGGTGCGCAGCGCGCACCGGATCGTCGTGGTGCACGAGGGCCGGATCGCGGAGGTCGGCACGCACGACGCGCTGGTCGCGCGTGACGGGCTCTACCGCCGGCTGCACGCGCTCCAGATGGAAGGCGTGACCGGCTGACCGACTTCATGGGGGGCCCCGAAATGGCCCCCCAAACCCCCCAGCGCTCGGAGCCGTCCCGGGAAACCCGGGACGGCCCTCGATGTCGCGCTTCGTTCACGGGGGCCCCGAAATGGCCCCCCAAACCCCCCAGCGCTCGGAGCCGTCCCGGGGGACCCGGGACGGCCCTCGATGTCGCGATTCGTTCACGGGGGCCCCGAAATGGCCCCCGACACCCGGACGAAGGGGGCTCACACCCCCCTCGTACTCCCCCGGCCCCAGCGCTCGGAGCCGTCCCGGGGGATGCGCGGACGCACCCGGGGAACCCGGGACGGCCCTCGATGTCGCGATTCGTTCACGGGCTCCGAGGCCAGTTCGGCGCCGCCCACCCCGTCGCGGCGGCCTCCACCGCCCTGACGATGCCCTGGTAGCCGGTGCAGCGGCACAGGACGGCCGAGACGGCTTCACGGATCTCGGCCTCCGTCGGATCCGGGTTGACCCGGAGGAAATCCAGCGCCGTCATCAGCATCCCGGGCGTGCAGAACCCGCACTGCAGGCCATGGTGCTCGCGAAATGCCTCCTGGAGCGGATGCAGCTTTCCGTCGGTCGCGAGCCCCTCGACGGTCGTGATCTCGGCGCCGTCGGCCTGCACCGCGAGCATCAGGCACGAGCGAGCGGCCTCGCCGTTGACGATCACGGTGCACGCGCCGCAGATCCCGTGCTCGCAGCCGGCGTGCGTGCCCGTCAGACCCAGGTCTTCGCGGAGGAAGTCGACGAGCAGCTTCCGGGGCTCGCAGCGGCCCTCGCGAGCCGTCCCGTTCACCTTGAAGCGCACCGTCACGGGCTCCGACACTCACGGCCCTCCCGGACGCGCGAGCGCGCGCCGCACCGCGCGCTCGGTCAGCACGCGCGTGAGATGCCGGCGATAGTCGGCGGATGCGTGGATGTCGGAATCCGGCTCCACCAGCTCCGCGGCGCGACGGGCGGCCGCCTCGATCGCCCGGTCCTCGAGGCCCGCGGTCTCGAGGATCTCCTCGGCCGCCCGCAGTCGGATCGGCACGGGGCCCGCGCCGGCGGTTGCGAGCCGCGCCATGGTGCAGCGGCGGCCTTCGCCGACGATGACCGCAGCGATCCCGACGATCGCGAAGTCGCCGTGCCGCCGGCTGAACTCCTCGAACGCGGACCGCGCCCGCGGGTCCATCGCCGGCAGGCGGACCTCCACGAGGATCTCGTCGGGCGCGAGGCTCGTGGTCAGATAGGTCTCGAACAGCTCGCGTGCGGCGAGCACGCGCTCCCCCCTCGGACTGCGGGTCACGACGACGCCCTCGAGCGCGGTGAGCACCGCCGGGTCCTCGGCGGCGGGATCGGCGTGAGCGAGCGAGCCGCCGATGGTTCCACGCGAGCGGATCGGCAGGTGTCCGACGAGCCGCGTCGCCTCCGCGAGCAGCGGCAGCCGCCGCCTGACGACGTCCGAGAACTCGAGCGCGCGCTGGCGCGTCATCGCGCCGATACGCACGATCCCGCCGTCCTCGCGGATGCCGGCGAGGTCGGCGACCCGGTTGAGGTCCACGAGCGCAGCGGGACGGCTCAGGCGGAAGTTCAGGAGCGGCATCAGGCTCTGGCCGCCGGCGAGGAGCTTCGCCTCGCCGCCGTACCGCACGAGGAGCGCGACCGCCTCGTCGACCGTCGCGGGTGCGTGGTACTCGAACCGAGGCGGTTTCATGGCGACGTCGGGTGATCGAGCCGCGTCAGCGCGCCGCGCATGGGACCCTCACCCGGCGCAACTTACGGAGACGCCCCGGCCTTGTCAAGCGACACCGCGCGCCAACCGTCGTGAGCCGCGCAGGCCGGACGGATAGACCGTTCCGCCCGGCGGCGAGATCCCGAAGGCGTGCGTCGTGCTGAAGCCGGAGGCGGCGGGCACCGCCGCCGAGCTGGAGGCCTACTGCCGCCAGAACCTCGCGGCGTACAAGGTGCCGCGCCTCATCGAACTCCGCACGGAGCTCCCCAAGACGGCGTCGGGCAAGATCCAGCGGTTCCTGCTCCGCCAGCGTGCATCGGCGCCGGTCACGACGGGGCCGAGGCCGACTACGCTGGAAGGCGTACCTCCCGCGAGGTCTCCGTGAGCGTCCAGCGCGACGCGTGACCAGCAGCATCTCGGCCAAGCCGTACGGCAGCACCTGCTCGGGTCAGGGGCGGCGGGGTTGCTCCATGGCGAACTGCAGGCAGATCACTTCCTGAGATCCGCCATCAGCTTGGCCCTCCGCTCTTCCAGGACGGCGACCTGCGTCTTCATCTGCTTCAGCTTGCGGTTGATACCTGCCAGCTCGGTCTTGGCCTGCTGAACCTTCAGGTAGTCATCTCCGTGCTTCTTCGTGACCAGCGCCTCGACCTCACGTCGAAGAAGCCGCAGGAAGGGGTTCTCGTGGACGGAGTTGCGGCGGTACTGGAGCTTGCCGGCCCGGATCGCCCCGACGATCTCGCCCTGCGTCAGCCCGTACTCCTTCCCGGCGGTCTTGTCGCTGAGCGTCGCGCCCTTGCGCAGCCACTCGGAATCCAGGTCTGCGCGGTCACTCGTTGTCATCGCGCTCCCCGCCGCCGGCAGCCGTCTCCCCACCGTGCTTGCGCATGGGGTCTGGGAGATCAGGGATCAGACCGCGTCGCCGTGCCTCCGCCTGGACCTCGGGCGGCATCGCGCGCGCGTCCACGATGAACCCGCCGACCGAGATCATCCAGGCCAACGGGTTCGACGCGAGCAGCTCCTGCCTGCAGAACTCCGGCTCCATCTGACCGATGCGCAGAACGTCGCGGATCAGCTTCGCCTTGTTGGTGAGGGTGCTCTTCGGCACTCGAGTCAGCGCGCTCAGGTCGTCCCCTGTCAGGTGTGGCCGCTGCGTTCGGTCGAACAGAAAGTTCACGCCGCCCACGACGTAGATCGCCGCCGCAGCCCAGATGCGAAGGTCACCGCGGGCCAGCGGCGAGGGCCGCTTGCGTGCAAGCTTGGCGATCAGCTTGCGGACGAGCTGGGCGTACTCAGCGTCGAGGTGCTCGACACAGAACGGGTCGGTGAGGTTGAAGATCTGCTCGACGTCACGCCTGAGCAGCTCGGGGATTCGAAGCGGGTTGCCGTAGCCCATCTCGGCGAGACAGTGCCCCGCGGAGGGTAGCTGATGCAAGCGTTTTTCGAGAAGTCTGCGAGACCGCCGGCCGGCGGCGCCGCGACCGATTCGCGGATTCCTGGACCGGTTGGCGCGGGGCGTCCTGTCGGCTCGGCTTCACGGGAGACTCCACCAGCAGGCCGCGGAGTCAAGACGCCGGTCGCGCGCGGACAGGGTAGGCCTCACAGGCCGGGTGGCCGCGTCAGCGGAGCGACGCCTGGGGCTACGCGAAGATTTCCGCCAGCGTCACCGCGACGTCCGGAAATGCCTGGAGAGTCACCGTGGCCGCGCCGGAGAGGCGGCCGACGTCGCGATAGCGGTCGCCCTGGGGCGTGCGGTGGACCTCGATGCTCTCCGCGACGCAGTCGACCACCCGGTACTCCGGAATACCGGCCTCCGCGTAGAGCCTCAGCTTGGTCGATCGGTCGTAGGCCAAGGAAGTCTCGGCCACCTCGATGAGCAGCAGCACGTCGTCCGCGTAGGCCTCGCGCTCCTTGTACGGCACCGGACGTCGCCGGACGACCTTGAGGTCGGGCTGGGGCTCCGTGTCGTCGCTGAGCGCGACGGGATTCTGGATCGACACGATCGCGCGGCCAGCCAGGCGCACCACCAGGAGCTGGGTCAGGTTGTCGACGAATGCGACGTGCCGCCGGCCGATGGGCGACATCTCGACGATCTCGCCTCGGATCAGCTCGACCCGGTCGGTCGGCTTGAGGATGCCCGCCTCGCCCATCCGGTGGTACTCCTCGCGAGTGAACAGTCTTCGCGCCGCCGCCACCTCGACCGCCATGGCTCTCCTCCGCGCCCGTTCCTGCGTCGTCTCATCGACCAGCATATAGCTGACGCGGAGACACCTTGGGAAGTCCCTGGAAGGATACACCGCGGTGGTCGTCGCTCCGGCGTCCGGCTAGAATCGGCGGCGGCGAGCGCAGGCGGGACGGATAGACCATTCCCACCGGATCGTGGCATCATGTCGCGCCATGCGGCTGCACGTGCTGTCGGGTGGAGAGCCAGGGCTACTTCCGCGCGGACTGGGATCACGGCCGTCCGTGGCGCGAGATCGAGCGCGAGCACGACGTGTTCGGCGACGGACGCGCTGATCGTCTTCGGCCACGACCCCGAGCAGTGGGTCACGCTCAGGAAGGGCGCCGACGCCTATGACTGACGCCACGGCGACGCCGAAGCTCATCGGCGCCCGCGTGCGGCGCGTCGAGGACGCGCGGCTCCTCACCGGCGAAGGCCGGTACGTCGCCGACGTCCGGCCGCCCGGCTGCCTGGACGCGGCGTTCGTCAGGAGCCCGCACGCGCACGCCCGGATCGTCGCGATCGACGTCTCGGCGGCACGGGCGCTTCCCGGCGTGGTGGCCGTCGTGACGGGCGAGGACATGGCGGCGATGGCGAAGCCGGTGCGCGCGGCGTCGAAGATGGCCGGATACCGCGTGACCTCGTTCCCGCCGCTCGCGCTCGGCAAGGTGCGCTACGTGGGCGAGGCCGTCGCCGTCGTGGTGGCCGACACCCGTTACGCCGCCGAGGACGCCGCCGAGCTCGTCCGGGTCGAGTACGAGGCGCTGCCGGCGGTGCCGACCGCGGAGAGCGCGGCGTCTCCCGGGAGCCCGCGGCTGCACGAGGAAGCGGACGGCAACGTCCTCGTCGCCCGCGAGTTCGCGCGGGGTGACGTGGACGCGGCCCTCGAGGCCGCGGACGTGGTCGTCCGCCGGCGCTTCCGCTTCCGTCGGCACACGGCGGTCTGCATGGAAACCCGTGGCTGCCTCGCGGAGTACAGCCGCGTCACCGGGTTCCTCAGCCTCCGGTCCTCGACGCAGTGTCCCGGGCTCGTCCGCGACGTCCTCGCCGACCTGCTCGATCTGCCGGAGCACAAGATCCGCGTGATCGCGTCCGACGTGGGCGGCGGGTACGGCGCGAAGGCGTCGCTCTATCCCGAGGAGATCAGCGTCGCGGCCGTCGCGCGCGACCTCGGCCGGGCCGTCCGGTGGATCGGCGACCGGCGCGAGGACCTGCTCGCGACGTCCCAGGCGTGGGACGAGATCATCGACGCGGAGCTCGGCCTCCGCCGTGACGGCACGATCGTCGGCCTGCGCGCCGACGTGCTCGCCGACGTCGGCGCGTACTCCATCTATCCGTGGACGGCCGGGATCGAGCCGGTCCAGACGATCAGCTTCCTGCCCGGGCCCTATCGCGTCCCCGAGTATCGGGGACGCGCGCGCGGCGTGGCGACGTGCAAGGCGCCGATGGGACCGTACCGTGGCGTTGGCCGGCCGCCGGCGGTGTTCGCGATCGAGCGGCTCATGGACCAGGCCGCGCGTGAGCTCGACCTGGACCCGACGGCGCTGCGCGAGTGCAATTTCATCCGCGGCGACGACTTCCCCTACAAGTCGCCGTCGGGGATCGTGTGGGACCGGTCGAGCTTCACGGAGACGCTGGGCCGCGCGCGTGAGGCGCTCGGCTACGAGCGCGCGCGGCAGGAGCAGGCGCGCGCACGAGCCGAGGGACGCTGGGTCGGGATCGGGTTCGCGTCGTACGTCGAGCTGACCGGGATCGGGTCGGCGATCCCCGTGTCGCCGGGCATGCCGGTCGCGACCGGGACCGAGGCCGCCACGATCCGCGTCGATCCCTCGGGCACCGTCACGGCCGTCTTCGGCATCGCGTCGCACGGCCAGGGCCTCGAGACGTCGCTCGCCCAGGTGGTCGGCGAGAACCTCGGCGTTCCGCTCGACTCCGTGCAGGTCGTTCACGGCGACACCGCACTGTCGCCGTACGGCACGGGCACCTATGCGAGCCGGAGCGCCGTGCTCGCCGGCGGCGCGGCGATCCTCGCGGCCCGGGCGGTGCGGGACAAGACGCTCGCGATCGCGGCCCACCTGCTCGAGGCGGCGCCCCAGGACCTTGTGATGAGCGAGGGGCGGGTCGCCGTTCGCGGTCTGCCGGAGCGGGGTGTGAGCCTGCGGGACGTCGCCAAGGCCGCGTACTCGGGCGTGCGCCGTCTGCCCAAGGGCATGGAGCCCGGACTCGAAGCGACGCGCTTCTACGATCCCTACTACGGCACCGCCTCGAGCGCGACGCACGCCGTGATGCTGGAGGTGGATCGCGGGACGTTCGACGTGCGGCTGCTCCGCTACGTGGTGGTCGAGGACTGCGGCCGGATGATCAACCCGCTGATCGTCGACGGCCAGGTCCACGGGGGCGTCGCGCAGGGCATCGGCGCCGCGTTGCTCGAGGAGATCGTCTACGACGAGGGCGGGCAACTGCTCACGGGCACGCTCATGGACTACCTGGTACCCACGGCGAGCGAGATCCCGCACATGGAGGTGCACCACCTCGAGACACCGTCGCCGACCGCGCTCGGCGGCTTCCGCGGCATGGGCGAGGGCGGCACGATCGGGGCGCCAGCCGCCATCGCCAACGCGGTCACCGACGCGCTGGTACCGCTCTCCGTGGAGATCGACGAGCTGCCGATCACGCCGGAGCGCATCTACCGTCTCGTGAAGCAGGCCGGCGCCGTTGACATCACGGGGGGACCATGATCATGGGGGGACTATCGATGCCCCCCATGCCCCCCCGCCCTCGGAGCGCCCCGGCATAGCCGTGGCGCTCCTCGACCACCCGTTTCGTTCACGGGCTCCGGGATCATGGGGGGACTATCGATGCCCCCCCAAACCCCCCGGGCGCTCGCACGCACCCGTGGGACCCGGGGCGCGGCTCGACAACCGGATTCGCTCACACGGTCGCACGCGCGCCGGGGAGGAGGCACAACGCTCATGGACCTCGGGCTTCAAGGCAAGGTCGCGCTCGTCACCGGTGGCGGCCGTGACATCGGGCGGCAGATCTCGCTGCGTCTCGCCGCCGATGGCGCCATGGTCGCCGTGAACTACCTGCGGTCCAAGGCGGAGGCCGAGGCGGTGGTCGAGGAGATCAGAAGCGGCGGCGGCCGGGCGGCGGCCTACCGGGCCGACGTCTCGGACTACGAGTCGGTGCAGCGGGCGGTGGCCGACGTGACGGGCGACCTCGGGCCGATCGATATCCTGGTCAACAACGCTGGCTCGGTCAAGCAGCAGTTCTTCCTCGACACGACGCCCGAGGACTGGCGGCGGCAGATCGGCGTCGGCCTCTACGGCCCCATCCATACCTGTCACGCCGTCGCGCCGGGAATGGTGGAGCGCAAGCGAGGCCGGATCATCAACGTCGCCGGCGATTCGGCCCGCGTGGGGCAGGCGCGGCTCTCGATCTCGGCGTCGTCGCGCGGCGGCGTGCTGACACTCACGCGCACGCTCGCTCGCGAGCTCGGACGGGCCAACATCACGGTGAACGCCGTGACGTTCGGCTGGGTGGAGACGGGGCACGTGGAGAAGGCGTGGTGGGACGCCAACCGCGAGAAGATCCTCCAGTCCTATCCGATCCGACGGCTCGGCCGTCCGGATGACATCGCGCCGCTCGTCACGTTCCTCGCGTCCGAGCTCGCGTCCTGGGTCACCGGCCAGACGATCAGCGTGAGCGGCGGCTACACGACCGTGGGCTGAGGAATGGCGATCGGGCTCCGCGACTGGGACAGCGCGGAGAAGCGGGCCCTCCTCGAGACGATGCTGCCCGGCGCGCCGCGCGCCGACCGAGCTACGAATCCTTAAAGCGGTTCGAGATCGGCAGGCGCCAGTCGCGGCCGAACGCGCGCGGCGTGATCTTCACGCCGATCGGCCCCTGCCGGCGCTTGAACTCGTTCCGGTCGACCATGCGCACGACCTTCCGGACGGTGTCCGCGGCGAACCCCTGCGCGTGCAGGTCCTTCACGCTCCGGTCCTCCTCGACGTACGCCTCGAGGATCGCGTCGAGCTCCGCGTACGGCGGCAGGGTGTCCTGATCGGTCTGGTGCTCGCGCAGCTCGGCCGACGGCGCGCGTCCGAACACGCTCTCCGGGATGATCGCCCGCCCGGCGCGGTCGTTGACGAAGCGCGCCACCTCGTACGCCAGCGTCTTCGGCACGTCCTTGATCACGGCGAAGCCACCCGCCATGTCGCCGTAGAGCGTCGAGTAGCCGACGGCGATCTCGCTCTTGTTGCCCGTCGTCAGGACGAGCCAGCCGAACTTGTTCGAGAGCGCCATCAGGAGGTTGCCCCGGATGCGGGCCTGCAAGTTCTCCTCGGTCACGTCCTCCTTCAGCCCTTTGAAGGTCGGCGCCAGCACGCGTGTGAATGCGCGCATCATCGGCGTGATCGGGATGCGGAGGAAGTCGATGCCGAGGTTCTTCGCGAGCCGCCGGGCATCGTTGCGCGTCCCCCCGGAGGAGAACGGCGAGGGCATCGTGACGCCGGTCACGTTCTCGCGCCCGAGCGCCTCCACCGCGACGGCGGCGACGAGCGACGAGTCGATTCCGCCGGACAGCCCGATCACGACGCGCTTGAAGCCGGTCTTCCGCACGTAATCACGGGTCCCGACGACGAGGGCGCGGAAGACCTCCTCCACGCGACCGAGCCGCGCCGCGATCTGCCCCGGCAGCGGCTCGAGCGGGACCGCGGCCCGCGGCGGCGTGATGGTGATCCGCCGCGCAGCGTCGGCAACGGCGAGCTTCTCCTTGCGGCGCCGGGAGTCCCTGAGACGGGCGTGGAAGACCGCGTCGAGGTCGAGGTCGGCGACGACGAAGTCCTCCTCGAAGGCCCGCCCGCGCGCCAGGAGCTCGCCGTGCTGATCGACGACCATGCTGCCGCCGTCGAACACGAGCTCGTCCTGGCCGCCGACCATGTTCACGAACGCCAGGCACACGAGGTCGTCGGCGGCACGCGTCGCGACCATCCGCTCGCGGAAGTGGGCCTTGCCGGCATGGAACGGCGAGCCGTTGATCGTCACGATCACCTCGGCCCCCGCCATCGCCTGGAGCGTCGTCGGCCCCGCCGGGTACCAGATGTCCTCGCAGATGTTCACCGCAAACGCCGCGTCGCCGCACTCGAACACCGGGGTCTCGCGCCCTGCCTGGAAGTAGCGGTTCTCGTCGAACACGCCGTAGTTCGGCAGGTACTGCTTGTGGTAGACGCCCGCGAGCGTCCCGTCCGACAGCACCGCGGCCGCGTTGAAGATGTCGTCCTGCCGGTCGACGAACCCGACGACGGCGGTGAGCCCTCGCGACGCGCGCGTGACGTCCTCGAGCGCCCGGAGGTTCGCCTCGATGAAGGCCGCCTTGAACAGCAGGTCCTCGGGCGGGTACCCGGGGATCGCGAGCTCGGGGAACGCCACGAGGGCGACGCCCTGCCGCCGGGCGCGCTCCATGCCCTCGACGATCTTCGCGACGTTCGCCTCGAAGTCGCCGACGGCGGGATTGATCTGCGCGAGCCCGACCCGGAGACGCCTCACACCGGTATTGTACCGTCCGGCCGGGGCGATCTAGACAACCTGGCGACGGCTCGCTTCCCGTATACAACGCCGGGTCGCCGTGGTATGTCCATCGCACATTCGAGGCCCAATCGAACCGAGGAGGAGGAGACCATGCTCCGACGGTCCGTGCTCGCCCTCGTCCCCACCGCGCTCCTGACCCTCGCTGTCGCCTCGCCGCCCGCGGCGGCCCAGGCCAAAGACACGCTCACCGTCGGGCTCGCGTCCATCGTCTCGACGCTCGACCCGCACATGCACTTCGAGCGCGTCGGCATCCTCGTGAACATCAACATGTTCGACTCCCTGCTGCACAAGAGTTTCAAGCTCGAGTACGAGCCGTCGCTCGCCGTCTCCTGGAAGGCGCTCTCCGATACCTCGTGGGAGTTCAAGCTCCGCAAGGGTGTCAAGTTCCACAACGGCGACACGATGACGGCCGAGGACGTCAAGTACTCGTTCGACCGCGTCCTCGAGCCGGGCCAGACGGGAAAGAAGAAGTCGCCGCAGTACGGCAACATCCGGGCGATCAAGGAGGTCCGGATCGTCAACCCGGACACGGTCCACATCGTGACGGAGAAGCCCTATCCGCTCCTCCTCGAGCGGCTCGTCTTCTTCCCGATCGTGCCGAGGAAGCACATCGAGAAGGTCGGCGAGCAGGCCTTCGGGGAGTCGGCCACGGCGGGCACGGGACCGTGGAAGCTCGTCGAGTACAAGCGCGATCAGCACATCAAGCTCGAGGCGTTCGACCAGCACTGGCGCGGCCGCCCGGCGTTCACGCACCTGGTGTTCCGCGGCATCCCGGAGGTCGCGACGCAGGTGGCCGAGCTCAAGACCGGCGGCGTCGACATCATCCGCAACGTCTCGGCGGACCTCGTGCCCGACCTCAAGGCCCACCCGCAGACGTACGTCACCACCGCCCCGATCCTCCGCACCCACTACGTGCACCTCGACATGCGGCACGCCCCGTTCGACAAGAAGCTCGCGCGCCAGGCCGCGAACCACGCGATCGACCGCGAGGCGATCGTGCAGAGGATGATGGCGGGGCTCGGGCGCGTGGTGCCGACGGTCGTGCATCCATCCGCCTTCGGCTACGACGCGTCGGTGACGCCGTATCCCTACGACCCGAAGAAGGCCAAGGAGCTGCTCGCCAAGGCCGGATACCCGAACGGCGTGGACATCACGCTGCACAGCGCCTTCATCGAGTTTCGCCCGGTCTTCGAGGCGATCGCGCAGATGCTCACCGAGGTCGGCATCCGGACGACGCCGAAGATGTGGGATCCGGGCCCGGCGTGGAACAAGTTCTTCCAGACCGAGGGCAAGGCGACCAACGGGTACTACGGGAGCTGGGGCTACTACTCGGTGTTCGATGCGGACGCGATCCTGCACCCGCTCTATCACACGGAGCCCGGCGGCTGGGTCGGCAAGCACTACATCCGCGTCGAGGGTCTGGACCAGCTCATCGACCAGGCGCGCTCGACCGTCGACCAGTCGCGGCGCAAGCAGACCTACTCGCAGATCCTGAGGCTCCTGAAGGAGGAGTCGCCGAGCATCTTCCTGTTCCACCAGTTCGACACGCTCGGCGTGTCGAAGAAGGTCGAGTACGCCGCCCGCGGCGACGAGTGGCTCTGGCTGTTCGCCGCCAAGCCCAAGCGCTGAGCGGCAACCGGCCCGGGCGCCACCGGCCATGACCGCGCTCCTCGTGCGCCGGATCCTCCGCCTCCTGATCGTCGCGATCGGCGTGTCCGTCGTGACGTTCTCGATCCTGCAGGCCAGCGGGGACCCGGTCTCGCTCATCATGCCGGAGGCGCCCGAGGCCGATCGCGCCGCCCTGCGCGCCGCGCTCGGGCTGAACGATCCACTGCCGCTTCAGTTCGTGCGCTTCGTGGGGAACGCCGCCGTCGGGAACTTCGGCCACTCCTTCTTCCACCGGACGCCGGCGCTGCCGCTCGTGCTCGAGCGCATGCCGCCGACCCTCACGCTGACGGTGCTCTCGCTCGGGCTGGCGCTCCTCGTCTCGATACCCGTCGGCATCCTGAGCGCCGTGCGCCGCGGCTCGCTCCTCGACCACGCGACGACCGTGGTGGTCTTCCTGGGGCAGTCGATGCCGGTGTTCTGGACGGGGATCATGCTGATCCTGCTCTTCGCGGTGCAGTGGCGGTTCCTGCCGGTTTCCGGGTGGAACGACTGGTGGTCGGCCGTGCTGCCCGCGCTCACGCTCGGAAGCTTCTCCGCCCCGCTGCTCCTGCGGATCGTGCGCTCCAGCATGCTCGACGTGATCCACCTCGACTACGTCCGCACGGCGCGCGCGAAGGGGCTCTCGGAGTGGTTCGTCATCTGCCGCCACGCCCTCACCAACGCGGCGCTCCCGCTCGTGACCGTGGCCGGTCTGCAGTTCGGCCTGCTCCTCGGCGGAGCGGTCATCACGGAGACCGTCTTCGCCGTGCCCGGCGTGGGCCGGCTCATCGTCGGCGCGATCCGACAGCTCGACTTCCCGGTCGTCCAGGCCTCGGTCTTCGTCCTGGCGATGATCATCGTCACCGTCAACTTCGCCGTCGACCTGCTGTACATCTACCTCAACCCGCAGGTGCGGGTGCGGTGATGCGAGACGCGCCGGCGAGCCGCGGCATGCCCCCAGGGCGCGCGAGAGCGGAGCGCTGATGGCCATCGGGGCGATCCCCAGTCCGGACCTCGTCTACTCCGCGGGCGGGGAGGCGGTGGCTCGGCGCTCGCGTGTGTGGCGCAAGCTCCTGCGCAACCCCATGGCTCTGGCCGGTGGATTCATCCTGCTGGTCGTCGTGGGCGCCGCGGTCGGTGCCCCGTGGGTCGCACCGCACGACGCCGCGAAGCAGAGCTTGATCCGCCGCTTCACGCCTCCGATGTGGATGCCAGGAGGCAACAGCGCGTACCCGCTCGGCACCGACCAGGTTGGGCGGGACATCCTGAGCCGGATCGTCCACGGGGCGAGGATCTCGCTGATTGTCGGCATCTCGGCGGTCATCGTCAGCGTGATCGTCGGCGTCGCGATGGGTCTCGTGTCCGGGTACCTCGGCGGTCGCGTCGACGTCGTGCTCATGACCATCGTGGACGTCACGCTCTCCTTCCCGCAACTGCTGCTCGCGCTCGCCTTCGTGGCGGCGCTGGGCCCGAGCCTGGTGACGATCATCGTGGTGCTCGGGCTGACCGGCTGGGAGCGCTACGCGCGCGTGGTCCGCGCCGAGGTCCTGGCGCTCCGCGAGAAGGACTTCATCGAGGCCGCGCGCGCGATGGGTGTCAGCGCCTCGCGTGTGGTCTTCCGCCACGTGCTGCCGAACACGTTTTCCTCGATCATCGTGCTCTCCACGCTCCAGGTCGCCCAGGCGATCCTTCAGGAAGCGGCGCTCAGCTTCCTCGGCGTGGGCAGCGGCCGCGCCTACCCGACGTGGGGGCAGATGATCGCCCTCGGCCGCGACTTCGTGAGCGTCGCGTGGTGGCTGCCGACGTTCCCGGGGCTCGCGATCCTGCTCACCGTGCTCGCGATCAACCTCGTCGGCGACCGCCTGCGCGACGCGCTCGACCCGCGCGTCCGCTGAGCGCCTCGGCGGGGGGCTTCGCCCCCCTTCCGAAACCTCCCCCGCAGGATCGATTGCACCGGCAAAGCCGGCGCTCGAAGTCGCGAGCATCGGCCGCTGGTCGAAATCAGCGACGTTCACGGCAGTCGGCACGCCGCTCGCCGCGCGGGCGGTAACGCGCGACGTCCGCGCCTGAACCAACAGCGACAGCCCGTGACGGCGCGCGTGCACCCGTTGAGTTCATGGGGGGCCTCGAAGGGCCCCCAAGCCCCCCGGCGCTCCTCGATCACCCGATTCGTTCACGGGCTCTGAGTTATGATGGCCGGCGATGACGACGAAGGTGCCGTGGCTCCCTACACATATCCCCCCCGGAGCGAAGCCGGATCGGTGTCCGCACTGCGGCCGCCGCGCATTCATCCCGTGGACCCTCCGCCGCGACACGCAGACGAAGGCCGTGCTCCGGCGCTGGATCTGCACCGAGTGCCAGCAGAGCCAGGAGCGGCCCGAGTCGGAGTAGAACCTCGGAGGGGGCTTCGCCCCTTCGAGCATCCCCCTTCGGTTGCGCCGGCGCCGAGCGCGGGGCGGGGACGGCGCGCGACGTCGAAGCCACCCGGCCGAGCGCGAACTCGAGGAGCGGCCCGGGTCCCCCGGGCCGCTTCCGAGCGCGGGGGGGAAATGGGGGACCCCTCGGGGGTCCCCCATTATTGGTTGATGAAGTCGATCAGCTCGCGCAGCCGGCCGTAGGACGCCCGGTTGAACGGGAGGATCAGGCGCGGCAGCTCCGGGAACTCGTTCAGCTCCTGCCCCACCGGCCCGGGGGCCTGGTCGACGGGCCCCTTCAGGATGTCGTCGAAGCGCTGCTCGAGCTCCCGGACGTGCGCGGCGTCGAGCGGCGTCATGAGCCGCAGGACGAGCGTGTCGCCGACGATCCGCGAGGAGTGGTACACGCGGTAGAAATTCGTGATGTCGCGGACGGCGTCGTCGACCGTGTCGACGATCCGGTAGAACGTGGTGTCCTCGGCGCCGACGAGCCGTCGCTCGACGAGCGTGCCCGCGTTCCATCGATGCCAGATCCGCCAGTACGGCTTCGGCCCGGCCTCGACGAGGACGACCGGGAGGATGCTCGCCTTTCCGGTCTGCATGAGCGTCATGGCCTCGTACGCCTCGTCCATGGTGCCGAAGCCGCCCGGGAAGAGCGCCACCGCGCTCGCCTCCTTCACGAGGAAGAGCTTGCGCGTGAAGAAATACTTGAACGTGATGAGCTTCGGATCGGACGCGATCCACGGGTTCGCTTCCTGCTCGAACGGCAGCCGGATGTTGAGCCCGAAGCTGCGCTCGCCCCCGGCGCCTTCCTGGGCGGCGCCCATGATGCCGGCGCCGGCGCCGGTCTGGACCATCCAGCCCGCCTCGACCATCCGCTTGCCGAACTCGCGCGCCGACTCCGCGGCCGGCTCGCCGGGCGCGATGCGCGCGGAGCCGAAGACGGTGACCTTGCGCACGCCGCGGTACGGCGTGAACACCTTGTAGGCGTACCGCAGCTCCTTGAGCGCGGTGTTCGTGATCTTGAGGTCGCCGGTGAGCGCGCCGTCCTCGTGGAGCTTCATCACCGTCGTGAGCATCTGGTGGTAGAAGCCACGGCGATCGGCGGGGACCGCCGCGACGTCGAGGAGCTCGGCGATCAGGCGATTCGCGGCGTCGTTCTGGAGCTGGTAGCGACGCTCGGACACGACTTCGAGTATACCGTCAGGCCCTCGGCGTCCCCTCATGCTCTCGAACCGGTCGAGCCGTCCAGGACCGTGGGCGGGGCACCATCGTCGCGGCGAGGCCGAGCACGATGAGCGACCCGCCGACCGCGGTGAACGCGGTTGCGTGCTCCCCGCGTACGAGCACCCCGCTCAGGACCCCCACGACCGGCTGGACGGTGAGGAAGATGCCGGCGCGGGCAGCCGTGACGCGCGCGAGCGCGGAATTCCACACGAGGTACCCGAGGCCCGTCACGACCACGCCGAGGTACAGCGCCGCGACGGCCGATCCTGCGCTCCACCGTGGCGTCTCGCCGCGCAGCCATTCGGCGGCGGCCAGCGGCATGATGCCCGCGATGCCCCACGCGATCGACAGGAGGGTGACCGGAACGGGGCGGTGCTCGAGCAGCACCCGCCGGCCGATGAGCGAGTACAGCGCGTACGCGACGCCGGAGGCGACCAGCAACAGGTCGCCTCTCCACGAGGGGAACAGGCGCTCCGTGACGCCGGGGATGCCGTTCGTCACCACGATCATTGCGCCGACGAGCGTGAGCGGGGCTCCCCACGCCTCGCGGTGCGTCAGCCGCTCGCCGAGGAGCAGCGGCGCCAGGGCGATGAGCACGACCGGCTCGACGATGATCAGGAGCGCGGCGTTGGTGACGGTCGAGCCGACGAGCCCCCAGTTCGCCAGCGCGTAGGCGCCGGCGAAGCCGAGCACCCCCATCCAGAACACCCGCCACGCGTCGCGGCCGTGGAGCCGCACCCGCTCGCGGCCCGCGAGCGCCGCGACGGCGAGCACGAGCGCCCCGAGCAGCAGCCGGACGAGCCCCAGCGTCGCGGGCGGGACGGCGTCGAGCGCGATCCGCGACGCCAGGGACGAGGTCCCGTACACGACGTTGGCGAGCAACAGAACGACGTCCGACTTCATGGGGGCCCTCGACGGGTCCCCCATGCCCCCCGGCGCTCGCCCGTGGCGCTCCTCGACCGACCACGCGATTCGTTCAGACGGCCGACTCAGCGCGCGGGCTTGACCGCCCGGACGAAGGCGCTCATGAACTTGCCGTCGACCATCGGCCCGATCCGCTCGGCGTCGAGCCCGGACTTCTCCAGGAAGCCCGCGGCCTCCGCGACGCGGTAGACGCGCGTCGGCTCGACGTCGATCCCCTCGAAGCCGGCCTTCGCGAGCTTCGCGCGGTACTCCTGCTCCTCGAGCGCCCCCGCGACGCACCCGATCCAGAGCTCGATGCTCCGCCGGATCTCGCCCGGCACCTCACCGCGCACCACGACGTCGGAGACGGCGAGCCTCCCGCCCGGCTTCAGCACGCGGAAGGCCTCCGCGAGGACGCGGTCCTTGTCGGCAGAGAGGTTGATGACGCAGTTCGAGATGATGACGTCCACCGTGCCGTCGGGCAGCGGGATGTTCTCCATCTCGCCCCTGAGGAACTCGACGTTCGTCACGCCCGCCTTCCTCTGGTTCTCCCGCGCGAGCGCCAGCATCTCGTCCGTCATGTCGAGGCCGTACGCCTTGCCTGCGGGCCCGACGCGGCGCGCAGACAGCAGCACGTCGATGCCGCCCCCGGACCCCAGGTCCAGCACCACCTCACCCGGCTTCAGCTCGGCGAGCGCCGTCGGGTTGCCGCAGCCGAGCGACGCAGCCACCGCGGCCTCCGGCAAGTCGGCCGTCTCGTCGCCGTCATAGAGGTTGGACGTGATCGGGTCGCACGAGCCGCGCGAGGATGCGGGCGAGCAGCACGAGCTGCCCTCGGCTGACACGACCTTCAGCGCCGCCTGCGCGTACTTCTGCCGCACGATCTCCTTCAGCTCTTCCTCGGCCATGTCGCTCCCTCCCTGGTGGTTGTTCCGTACGAGTCGACCGCTCGTCGCACGGTCTCGCTGATCAAGAAAAATTGATACGTGGCGGCAAAAAAAGGGGTCAGGCGCCCCGGATCGAGCCGAGGACCTCCGCCATCTCCTCCATGACGTCCGGATTGAGCGCGTAGTAGACCCACCGGCCCTGCCGCCGGTCTCTCAGGATGCCGGCGTCCTTCAGCGTCCTGAGGTGGAACGACAGGCGCGATTGCCCGGTGTCGAGCGCGCCGGTCAGGTCGCACACGCACTGCTCGCCGTCGCGCAGGCGCTCGACGATCCTGAGCCGTGTCGCATCGGCGAGCGCGTGGAACAGCTCGGCCGCTCGCTCGATGTCCGCCGCCTTCGCCGCCTTCATGACCGCGACGATACATCAACGATTCTTGATCTGTCAACGGCCGGCATCGATCGATCGCGTCGTCGGGCATCGCACTCGCCCTGGGGAGCAGACCGACGCCGCTCAGGGGCCGGTACGCGACTCGACAGGCGGACGCACGCCGCCGGGGATGAGCTCGGGTCCGCCGCCCGGGTGCACGATCACGAGCGGAGGCACGTAGACGTCGCCTTCGGGTGTCCGCCGTTCCCAGTGGCCGGGGACCAGCACGCCGCCCGGGGCACCCGGCACACTCACGTGGCGGTCCGGAACCCAGAGCATGTCGGGCCGCGGCACCACCGCAGCCGGCGGCACCGTCACGGGCCGCATCGAGGCAGCGTTGAGGCGCTCCACGACCGCGGCCGTCGTCGATGCTCCCGGCCCGCGCAGGGAGTGCGCCGTGCCGGACGGCAGCGCCGGGCCGGCCGTCAGGGGACCGGCTGCCGCCGGCGCCGCCAGCCATGCAGCGGCGACGACACCACACAGCGACACGGTGACGCGGATGCATGTCTCGCCCATACATCCATGATCTCACCGTGCATGGTCTCGTGGGCTGCTGCGTGGGCGTGCACACGCGGACGCTGCCGCTGCGGCGCCCGCGCGTCGGGCCGGCGGCTCAGTTCGAGCAACAATCGGCCGCTCCGGCGGGCGATTGTTGCTCGAACTCTCAGTGAACCAACGAGAGCAGCTTCGCCATCCCGAACGCGAGCAGACCGCACACCGGGAACGTCAGGACCCAGGCGGTGATGATGTCCGTGCCGACGCCCCACCGGACCGCGCTGAGGCGGCGCGTGCTCCCGACCCCCATGATCGAGGTGCTGATCGTGTGCGTCGTGCTGACGGGAATGCCGAGACGAGACGCGACCTCGATCGCGCTCGCCGCCGCCGTCTCGGCCGCGAAGCCGTGCACCGGATCGAGCTTCGTCATCTTGAGCCCCATCGTCTTCACGATGCGCCAGCCGCCGACCGCGGTCCCGATCCCCATGGTCACCGCACACATCAGGATCACCCACATCGGCACGTCGAACTTCGGCAGCAGACCGCCCAGCACGAGCGTGAGCGTGAATGCCCCGATGAACTTCTGGCCGTCGTTCGAGCCATGACTGAACGCCATGAACGCCGCCGAGAGGATCTGCACGCGTCCAAAGACCTTCCGCACGGCACCCGGCTTCCACGCCCGGAACACCCAGTAGATCGCCACCATCAGGAGAAACCCGCCGCCGAATCCAAGGAACGTCGAGAAGACGAGACCGATGAGCACCTTCTGCCAGCCGTCCCAGATGAGCACGCCGGTGCCGGCCGCCGCCAACCCCGCTCCGCTGAGCCCGGCGACGAGCGCGTGGCTCTCGCTCGTCGGCAGCCCGTACACCCAGGCGAGCGTGCTCCAGATGACGATGGCGAGCATCGCCGCCGCCACCGTCGTCACGTTCACGGCCTCGGCCCGGACGATGCCCTTGCCGACCGTGGCCGCGACGGCGGTGCCGGACATCGCGCCGAGGATGTTCAGGACGCTCGCCATGAAGAGCGCCTGGGTCGGCGAGAGCACGCGGGTGGAGACGACGGTGGCGATCGAGTTCGGCGCGTCCGTCCAGCCGTTGACGAACTCGGCGGCCAGGACGAGGCCGAGGGCGAACACGACGAACGGGTCCATTAGGCCATCTTCAGGATGATGCCCTCGATGACGTTGGCGACGTCCTCGCAGCGGTCGGTCACGATCTCCATCGTCTCGTAGATCTCCTTCCACTTGATCACTTCGATGGGATCGCCCTGCTCCTCGAAGAGCGCGGCGAGGCTGTCGCGCAGGAGGTTGTCGGCCGTGTTCTCGAGGCGGTTCACCTCGACGGCGTGCTCGTGGAAGGCCGGATCGGTTGTCCTCAGGCACCGCACGGCGCGATCCATCGCTCGCGTGATCGACACGATGACCTCGGCCATCGCCCGGCACGCGGACGTCGGCTCCTTGATGCGGTAGACCACGAGCCGCTCCGAGGACGCCTCGATGTAGTCGAGGACGTCGTCGAGACGCGACGCGAGCGCGTGGATGTCCTCGCGGTCGAGCGGCGTGATGAACGTGGTGTTGAGCTTGCGGACCACCTCGTGGGTGACCTGGTCCGCCTGGTGCTCGATCTCCTTGATCGCGTGCATCATCGCCCGCGCATCCGAGAAGTTGTGGATGAGCTGGTGGAGCATCTCGGCCGCCTTCACGCCGAGCGCCGACTGCTGCTCGAAGTAGTCGTAGAAGCGGACTTCCCTCGGGATCAAGTTGAACATGACGTGCCCCGGTGTGTGTGGGGTGATCGGCCGATCGGTCCGGCTGTGGCTCGCGCTCAGTGTAATCGAAACGCCAGGGCCGCGCCACCGCGCCCGTCCACCCACTCGCTCACGTTCTCCCTCCCGCCGCACGCGGGCGGCGGCATGGGCGTCCGCGCCGACTTACAATCGGCGCGATGATCAGCGGAGAGCTCACCGCGGCCCAACACCCCGCGACGCCGGGTCGTCCGTGATCGCGCGCGCGGTCGATGCGATCGCGCGCCGCGTGGCGGTCAAGCTGACGCTCACGCTCCTGGGGTTCGTCGCGGTGAGCCTCCTGGCCGCGGGACTCTATCTCGACCGGGCGCTCCAGGCCTTCGCCGCCGGGGCCCTCGAGGCGCGTCTCGTCACCGCCGCCCGGCTGCTCGAGGACGAGTCGAGGACGCTCCTGCGGACGGCGGCGGCGCCCATCGAGCTTCACCTCTTCGCCACGCGCGCCAGCCGGTCGACCGACTCGCGCATCACGGTGATCGCGGTCGACGGCCGGGTGCTCGCCGACTCGGCCGTCCGGCCCGAGGACCTCCCGCGCGTGGAGAACCATGCCGATCGGCCGGAGGTCCGTCGCGCCGCTGCCGGGGCCACGGGCCGGGACGTCCGGACGAGCGAGACGGTGCACGAGCCACTCTTCTACGTCGCGCACCCGGTGCTGGACGACGCCCGCGTGATCGGGATCATCCGCCTCGCGCTGCCCATGTCGGTCGTGACCGGCTCGCGTTCGGCGCTGCACCGGGTGATGCTCATCGGCGGCGTGATGGCGCTGGCGGTCGCGTTCGCGATCGGCCTGCTGCTCTCGCGGCGCATCACGCAGCCGGTCGTCGAGCTGCAGCAGATCGCGCGCCGGATGAGCGACGGCGACTTCGCCGCCCGGGCGCCGCTGGGATCCGGCGACGAGATCGGCGCGCTCGGCCAGGCGCTCAACGTGATGGCCGGCCGGCTCCGCGACAAGCTCGAGGACCTCGAGCAGGAGCAGACCAAGGTGCGCGCCATCCTCGACGCCATCGTCGACGGCGTGATGGCCGTGGACGGCCACGACGACGTGCTCTTCATGAACGAGCGGGCCCGCGCCATGTTCGGGCTCGCGGCCGCGCTCGTCGGGCCGAAGCCGCTGCTCGAGGTGGTCCGCAACGCCGAACTCCACGCCATCGCGCGCGACGCCAGGGTGACGCGCGGCGCCGACCCGGTCCGGCGCGAGGTCCGGCTCGCCACGCCGGGCAACCGCATCGTCCAGGTCAACGCCGTGCGATTGGAGCTGGCCGGCGGGCGCACCGGCGCCGTCATGGTGCTGCACGACGTCACCGAGCTCCGTCGACTCGAGCAGATGCGCACCGAGTTCGTCGCCAACGTCTCGCACGAGCTGCGCACCCCGCTCACCGCGATCCAGGGCTACGTGGAGACGCTGCTCGGCACTGCAAGCGACGATCCCGAACAGCGCACGAAGTTCCTCGAGGTCGTCCACCGCCATGCCGAGCGCCTCGGCCGGCTCCTCAACGACCTCACCGACCTCTCGAACATCGAGCTGGGGAAGGTCGCCCTCAACCTGGAGCCGCTCCGCCTCGCCGAGGTCGTCGACTCGGCCCTCACGGTGGTCCGCCCGGCCGCCGGCGCGCGTCAGGTGTCGCTCGCGACCGAGGTGCCCGCGGACCTGCCGCTCGTACACGCCGACCACGACCGGTTGCAGCAGATCCTCATCAATCTCGTCGACAATGCGGTCAAGTACAGCCGCGAAGGCGGCGCGGTCGTCGTCCGCGGAAGGATGGCGAACCCATCGACGGCCGAAGTCGCGGTCGCCGATACCGGCGTCGGGATCCCGCCGTCGGACCTGCCACGAGTCACCGAGCGCTTCTACCGAGTGGACAAGGCGCGGTCCCGCCAGCTCGGCGGCACCGGACTCGGCCTCGCGATCGTGAAGCATCTCGTCCACGCGCATGGCGGGCAGCTCAGCATCGACAGCGAGCTCGGGCGCGGCACGACCGTCCGCTTCACGCTCCCGACCGGGATCATGGGGGGCCCCGAAATGGCCCCCCATACCCCCCCGCGCTCGGAGCCGTCCCGGGAGGTGCGCGGACGCACCTGCGAAACCCGGGACGGCCCTCGATGACGCGATCGGTTTACGGGGCCCCGAACCGGCGTCGTGCCCAGGTCACACCGCGGGGAACGGTGATGGGACGGTGACCGAGCCGTAATCGTCTCGTAACACCACCTCGCTACACTTCCAGCTGAGGCCGGCAGGAATCACGCACATGATGACCTCCAGGGTGCGACCACCGGAGCCGGAACGCGAACCACCGGTCGCCCGGGGCCGCCGGCGCGCCCTCGTCGTCGAGGACGAGCCGGACGTGGCCGCGCTCATCGAGCATCACCTGGGCCGGGAGGGTTACGACGTCGCGATCGTCGACAACGGCGCCGATGCGGTCCGGCTCGCGCACGAGCGGCCGCACGATCTCGTCATCCTCGACCTCATGATCCCCCGGCTCAACGGCTGGGAAGTGTGCCGGCGCCTGCGGCAGGATCCGGAGACCGCCGGCATCCCGATCATCATGGTGACCGGCCGCGCCGAGGAAGGCGACAAGATCCTCGGCTTCGAGCTCGGCGCCGACGATTACCTCACGAAACCGTTCTCGCCTCGCGAGCTGGTCGCGCGCGTTCGCGCCGTCGCCCGCCGGGTCCGTCAAGACGCCGACGCGCGGCGGCACATCAGCGTCGGCCACCTCGAGATCGATCGCGACCGGTTCGAGGTCCGGATGAAGGGTCGTGCGGTCGATCTGACCCGCAAGGAGTTCGAGCTCCTCGCCGTGCTCGCGGCCTCCCCCGGGCGCGTCTTCGGACGCGAGGAGCTGCTGGATCTCGTGTGGGGCCGCGAGCAATACGTGGAGCCTCGCACGGTGGACGTCCACTTCGCCCGGCTGCGCGCGAAGTTCACGGCCGCGAAGCTCCCTGCCCCTCCCGTGGAGGCCGTGCGCGGTGTCGGGTACCGCTACCGCGAGGCCGGGCCGTAACACACCGGTAACAGCGCCGTCATCCCGTCGAAACACCGAACAGGGACGATCATCGCAAAGGACAGAAAGGGAGACCCAGGATGAAGCGACGTGTGATCGTGGCCGGGCTTCTGGCGATGCTGCTCGCGATCGGGCCGCTCGGCGTGGCCGGCGCGCAGATGCTGCTGAACGGCGCCGGCGCCACCTTCCCCTACCCGCTCTACTCGAAGTGGTTCGACGAGTACGCGAAGATCGAGCGGGGCGTCCGCTTCAACTACCAGTCGATCGGCAGCGGC
This sequence comes from Candidatus Rokuibacteriota bacterium, assembly GCA_016184125.1. Taxonomy (GTDB): domain Bacteria; phylum Methylomirabilota; class Methylomirabilia; order Rokubacteriales; family CSP1-6; genus AR8. The sequence goes on from JACPDG010000037.1 coordinate 76,424, forward strand.
GGCGGGATCCGGCAGATCACTGCCAGGACCGTCGACTTCGGCGCTACCGACGGCCCGATGACCGACGACCAGCTCCGGAAGGCGGGCGGCGAGCTGTTCCACATCCCGACCGTCCTCGGCGCCGTCGTCGCGACCTACAACCTGCCCGGCAACCCGAGGCTCCGCTTCACGCCGGAGCTGCTCGCGGACATGTTCCTCGGCACGATCACGAAGTGGGACGATCCGAGGCTCCGCGAGGTGAACCCCGGCGTGAGCGTCCCGGCCCAGCCGATCGTCATCGTCCACCGTTCCGATGGCAGCGGCACGACCTATATCTGGGTCGATTACCTCTCGAAGGTCTCGAAGGAGTGGGCGCAGAAGGTCGGCCGCGGCACGTCCGTGAAGTGGCCGGTCGGCCTGGGCGGCAAGGGGAACGAGGGCGTCGCCGGCCAGGTGAAGAACACGCCGGGCGCGCTCGGCTACGTCGAGCTCGCATACGCGAACACCAACAAGCTCCCGGTCGCGTCGATCCGGAACCAGGCCGGGAAGTTCATCGAGCCGGCGATCGAGTCGACCACGGCGGCGGCGACCGGCGCGGCGAAGACGATGCCGGCCGACTTTCGGGTGTCGTTGACGAATCCCCCGGGTGACAACGCGTACCCGATCGCGAGCTTCACCTGGCTCCTCGTCTACCGCGATCAGCCGGAGCCGACGAAGGGGCAAGCGCTCGCGAAGTTCCTCTGGTGGGCGAGCCACGAAGGACAGAAGTATGCGTCCGACCTGCTGTACGCGCCGCTCCCGCCCGAGGTTGTGAAGCTCGTGGAGGCGAAGGTCCGTCAGATCACCTCGCAGGGCAAGCCGCTCCTGGCGTCGCGGCCCTGAGCAGGCCACCGCGAACGATGGAGAGACTGGCACCCGCCGGGGCAGGCGCCGCACCCTCGCGGCTCCTGCCCGGCGCGGCGTCGGCGTCGGCGCGGAGCGCGGTCAGCGGCGACCGTCTGTTCCGCGCGCTCCTCCGCGCCGTCGGTCTCGGCTTCGTTCTCGTGATGCTCGCGATGATCGCGGCCCTCGCCATCGCCGCGTGGCCGGCGATCCGGCAGTTCGGATGGGGCTTCGTCGTCGAGAGCAACTGGGACCCCGTCCAGGAGAGCTTCGGCGCTCTGCCCTTCATCTACGGCACGCTGCTCTCCTCCATCCTCGCGCTCCTCATCGCCGTGCCCCTCGGGCTCGGCGCCGCGATCTACCTGGCCGAGCTCGCGCCGGCGTGGATCCGCCCACCGGTCGGGTTCCTGATCGAGCTGCTCGCGGCGGTCCCCAGCGTCGTGTACGGTCTCTGGGGCATCTTCGTGCTCGCCCCCCTGCTCCGCAGCTGGGTCCAGCCGTTCCTCGGCGCCACGCTCGGATGGCTGCCGCTCTTCCAGGGTCCGCCGTACGGCGTCGGCATGCTCGCCGCCGGCATCATCCTCGCGATCATGGTCGTGCCCTTCATCGCGACGGTCAGCCGTGACGTGCTGCTCGCGGTGCCGAGCCAGCAGCGCGAAGCTGCGCTCGCGCTCGGCGCCACGGGGTGGGAGACGACGCGCGTCGCGGTCCTCCGTTACGGCCGCTCCGGCCTCATCGGCGCGATCCTGCTCGGGCTCGGCCGGGCACTCGGGGAGACCATGGCCGTCACGATGGTGATCGGCAACCGCCCGGAGATCGCCGCGTCGCTGTTCGCGCCCGGATACACGATGGCGAGCGTCATCGCCAACGAGTTCACCGAGGCGACGTCGGACCTCTACCTCGCGGCGCTGATCGAGGTGGCGCTGCTGCTGCTCGTCATCACCGTGGTCGTGAACGCGCTCGCCCGCCTCCTCGTGTGGAGCGTCGGCGGTCCCGTGAAGACGGTCCGCGAGTGACGAACCTCGGCCGGCGTCGGCTGATCGATCGACTCATGCGGCGCCTCGCGGCCTTGGCTGCGGGCCTGGTCGTGCTTCCCCTCGTCGTGATCTTCGGCTTCCTGCTCTACCAGGGCGGGACGGCCGTCAACCTGGACTTCTTTACCCAGCTCCCCAAGCCGGTCGGCGAACCCGGCGGCGGCATGGTGAACGCGATCGTGGGCAGCCTCGTCCTGCTCGGGCTCGCAGGACTGCTGGGGCTCCCCGCCGGGATCCTGGCTGGCCTCTACCTCGCGGAGTCACGCGATCGTCGCCTCACGTGGCTCGTCCGGTTCCTCGCCGACGTGCTCAACGGCGTCCCCTCGATCGTCATCGGGATCTTCGCCTACACCGTCGTCGTGCTCCCGATGCGGGGCTTCTCGGCGCTCGCCGGCGGCATCGCGCTCGCCATCATCATGATTCCGGTCGTGCTCCGCACCACCGAGGAGATGGTGCGCCTCGTGCCCGCCTCGCTCCGCGAGGCCGCGCTGGCCCTCGGCATCCCGGAGTGGAAGGTGATCCTGCGCGTCGTCGTGCCGACGGCGCGCGCCGGCATGGTCACGGGCGCCATGGTCGCGATCGCCCGGATCGCCGGCGAGACCGCGCCGCTGCTCTTCACCGCGTTCGGCAACCGCTTCTGGCACCAGGGCCTCGACGAGCCCATCGCAGCGCTGCCGCTCCAGATTTTCGCGTACGCGATCGCGCCGTATGATGACTGGCACCGGCAGGCGTGGGCGGGCGCGCTGGTGTTGATTGCGTTGGTGTTCCTCGTGAGCCTGGTCGCGCGGTTCGCGACGCGGCGTCCCGGGGGCGCGTGAGAGGCGCCCGAGTGCGCTCGAGCGACGCTGAGAGCGCGTGAGAGGCGCTGAGAGCGCCGGAGCGGCGCGCACGCGCGCCGGAGGTGACGATGGCTGACGGCATCCGCGTCCTGTCGCTGAGCGCGTGGTTCGGATCCCAGCGCGTGCTCAGGAACGTCTTCGTGAATATCGCGCCGAACGAGGTCACGGCGATCATCGGCCCGTCCGGCTGCGGCAAGTCGACGTTCATCCGCTGCCTGAACCGGATGCACGAGGTCGTGCCGGGCGCGCGCGCCGACGGCCGGGTGCTGCTGAACGGCGAGGACGTCTACGCGCCGGGCACGGACCCGGTCACGATCCGCCGGCGCATCGGCATGGTGTTCCAGAAGCCGAACCCCTTCCCGACCATGTCCGTCTTCGACAACGTCGCCGCCGGCCTCCGGCTGGCCGGCGTCCGCAACCGGGCCGCGCTCCACGAGGCCGTCGAGCGCGCGCTCGGTCAGGCGGCGCTCTGGGACGAGGTCAAGGACAGCCTCGGCAAGTCGGGCGCGAGCCTGTCGGGCGGCCAGCAGCAGCGCCTCTGCATCGCACGCGCGCTCGCTGTCGGGCCGGAGGTGCTCCTGATGGACGAGCCGTCCTCGGCGCTCGACCCGATCGCGACGGCCAAGATCGAGGAGCTCATCCTCGAGCTCAAGAAGGACCTCATGGTCGTCATCGTCACGCACAACATGCAGCAGGCCGCGCGCGTGGCGGACGCGACCGGGTTCTTCCTGCTCGGCGAGCTCGTCGAGTTCGCGAGGACGCGCGAGATCTTCACGAGCCCCCGGGACAAGCGCACGGAGGACTACATCACGGGGCGCTTCGGATGAGGCCCGGGACCAGGAGCGAGCGATGAGCCCGATGCAGCGACACTTCCACGACGAGCTCGAGCGACTCAAGCAGACGGTCCTCGCCATGAGCGCGCTCGTCGAGGACCAGATCCGGCTGTCGATGCGTGCGCTCATCGAGCGCGACGACGCGCTGGCGCGCCGGGTCCTGGAGCTCGAGCGCCGCGTCAACGACTACGACGTCGAGATCGACGCCAGGTGCATCGAGCTGCTGGCCCTGTACCAGCCGGCGGCGGGCGATCTCCGCTTCATCACGACCGCGATGAAGATCGTGACGGACCTCGAACGGATGGGCGATCAGGCCGAAGGCATCGCGCGCCGGGCGATCCAGCTCAACCGCGAGCCTCAGCTCAAGCCGTACATCGACCTGCCGCGCATGGCGGAGCGCGTCCAGGGCATGGTGAAGGCGAGCCTCGACGCGTTCGTCACCCGCGACGCGCGGCTCGCGCGCCAGGTGTGCGCCAGCGACGACGAGGTGGACGCGCTGAACGAGCAGATCTTCCGGGAGCTGCTGACCTACATGACGTCCGACGCCGGGACCATCCCGCGAGCGATCCTGCTCATCCTGATCGCCCGCTCGCTCGAGCGCATCGGTGACCACGCGACCAATGTCGCCGAGATGGTGATCTACCTGGTCGAGTCCAAGCTCGTGCGACACTCGCTGGCGTGACGGCGGACCGCGCTCGGCGCGGCGCAATGCACGGTCGACCAGGCGAAGGACATTGCGGCCGGCTCGTTGACGGGTCGGCCCGCCGCCGGTAGACTGCAACTCGTTTGCAATATGAATCCCCGCGATTCCCGCACGGCCGTCACTGCGCTCCTTGCCGACCGCGGTTATCGCCTGACGGCGCCGCGACGCCAGGTCCTCGACGTGCTCGTGGCGAGTCGCACCCCTCTCTCCGCCGCCGAGATTCACCGGCGGCTCGAAAACCGCCGGATCAACCTGGCGTCGGTGTACCGGACCATCTACGTGCTTCGGCGGCTCGAGGCGGTGCGCGTGACCGACGCCATTGGCGCGGAGCAGCGGTTCGAACTGGCCGATCCGTTCAGCGCGCACCACCATCATCTGATCTGCCAGGACTGCGGCCGGATCGACGACTTCGAGGGATGCCCGTTGGAAGAGCGGGTCCTGCGTGCCGTGAACCGCCGGGTGCGCCGGTCTCGGCGGTTCCGGGTCGTCCAGCACGAGCTCCGCCTCATCGGCGCCTGCGCCGACTGCGACCGGGGCCGGCCTGACGGCGCAGAGAGGCGGCCATGAGTCGCGCCGCGGGCGCCCTGGGAATTGCCGCCTTCGTCCTGGCGGGCGCGCTGCCCGCCCTCTGGCTCTGGCCGGGTCGGCCTCCAGGGACCGAGCGTCTCGTGGTCGTCGCGACCTTCTATCCTCTCCACGAGTTCGCCCGCCAGGTCGGCGGCGATCGGGTGGAGGTGACCACGCTGGTCCCGGCTGGCGTGGAGCCCCACGACTGGGAGCCTTCCCCCCAGGACGTGGCGCGTCTCGAGCGAGCCAGGGTCTTCATCTACAACGGGGCGGGCCTTGAGCCTTGGGTCGGCAAGCTGCTGGAGGCGGCACGGGCATCGTCCCGGGTGATCGTGAACACGACTGAACGGGTCCCACTCCGCACCGCAGACCTCCCGGGGCATGACGACGACAAGCACCGGTTGGAATCCCAGGGCCAAAGGGGCTGGCAGGCGCCCGATCCGCACGTCTGGCTCGACCCGCTTCTCGCCCAGATCCAGGTCGAGGCGATCCGGGCCGGGCTGGCCGAGGCTGCTCCGGCATCCGCGGCCACTTTCGAGGCCAGCGCCCGGGCAGTCGCCGGGGAGCTCTCGGGTCTCCATCGCGAGCTCGAGCGGGGGCTCGCGGACTGCGCCCGCCGGGAGGTCGTCACCTCTCACGCGGCGTTCGGCTACCTCGCGGCCCGCTACCGGCTCACGGTGGTCCCGATCATGGGCCTGGCGCCGGAGGCCGAGCCGAGTCCAGCCGAGCTGGCCCGCATCGTCCGATTCGCCCGCCGCCGTCAGGTCCGCGCGGTCTTTTCCGAGACCCTCGTGAGCCCCAAGCTCGCCGAGACCCTCTCGCGGGAGATCGGTGCGCGGACGCTCGTCCTCAATCCCATCGAGGGGCTCACGAAAGAAGACGCCGCCGCTGGCAAGAACTACCTCAGCCTCATGCGCGACAATCTCCAGAGCCTCCGCGCCGGGCTCGAGTGCCGATGACGCCGCTCGTCGAGCTCCGAGGCGTGCGCGTCAACTACGAGGCCGTCCCCGTCCTCGAGGACATCACGCTGACGGTCGAGCGCGGCGACTTCCTCGGCATCATCGGTCCCAACGGTGGAGGCAAGACCACCCTCCTCAAGATCATGCTGGGACTCCTCGTCCCCAGCTCTGGTGAGGTGAGGCTCTTCGGCGAGCCGATCGAGCGCTTCGATGCCTGGCACCGGCTCGGCTACGTGCCTCAGAAAGTCGTCTTCGATCCCACCGTTCCCGCGACCGTGGAAGAGGTGGTGACGACTGCGCTTGCCGCGCGCGCCGGCCTCTTCCGCCGGCTGAGCCGGGCCGAACGGCAACGCGCGATGGACGCCCTGATCCTGGCGGGGATGGACCGACACCGCGCTGGCCGCATCGGCCACCTCTCGGTGGGCCAGCAACAGCGCGTCCTCATCGCGCGGGCGCTCGTCACCGGCCCGGAGATCCTCATCCTCGACGAGCCCACCGGCGGCGTGGACCCTGAAGCCCAGGCCAGCTTCTACGCGCTGCTCCACACCCTGAACCGCGAACAGGGCGTGACGCTGGTCCTCGTCTCCCACGAGCTGGCCGTGGTGGCGAGGGCGGTCACCAAAGTCGCCTGCCTCAACCGGCGCATGGTCTTCCACGGCGGCCCTGCCGAAGCCCTGACCGATGCGGGCCTCGCGGCACTCTACGGGTCCTCGGCCCGCCTCGTGTCGCACCTCCACTGAAATGCCGGAGTTTCTCCAGTACGGCTTCATGCAGCGCGCGCTCCTCGTCGGGGCCGTCACCGCGCTGATCTGCCCCGCGATCGGGGTCTTCCTGGTCCCGCGGCGGCTGTCGCTCATCGCCGACTCGCTCGCCCATGTCGCTCTGGCCGGCATCGCCCTGGCCCTCGTGGTGGGCATCTCTCCGATCCTTGGCGCCCTGGGCGTGACGGTTGCCGGCGCCGTGGGGATCGACCGGCTCCGCGCCCGGGGCCGGCTCCAGGGCGACGCCGCCCTCGCGGTGTTCCTCTCGGGTGGGTTCGCCGTGGCCGTGGTGCTCATCAGCCTGGCCCGGGGCTTCAACGCCGATCTCTTCGCGCTGCTCTTCGGCAGCATCCTGACCGTCAGCCCCTTGGACGTCTGGCTGATTCTCGCGCTGGGGCTCGTCGTCGCTTTGGTGATCGGCGGCCTCTATCCCCGACTCCTCGCCGTCACCCTGAACGAGGACCTGGCCCGCACCAGCGGCATCCGCGTGTCCGCCCTGAATCTCGGGCTCACGGTGCTCACTGCGCTCACGACGGTCGTCGCCATGCGCATCGTTGGCGTGCTCCTCGTGAGCGCCATGATCGTCATTCCGGCCCTCACGGGATTCGCCCTGGCACGGAGCTTCCGCGGAGCGCTCCTGGCGGCCATGGGGACGGCGCTCGCGGCCGTGGTCGTGGGCCTCGTCGCGGCCTATTACCTCGGGGTGGCCGCGGGCGGCGCCATCGTCCTCAGCAGCCTCGTGTTGTTTGGTGTGGCCTCCCTTCACGGCCGCTCCCCGCGCGTCGCGACTCGGTCGCTCGCGGCGGTCCTCGCCATCCTCACCAGTTTCCCCGTCGTGACCGCCGCGGCGGATGCTGACTGCCCGCGGTGGCGAGACGCCTTTCAGGGTATGCCGTCCCGGACGGTGCGGATCGATTCGGGTGACCGGACCCTGACCGTGACGGTGAAGTTGGCCGACAACGACGAGCGCCGCGCCGCGGGATACCAGTGCGCGACGGCGGAGGACATCCGCTCGACCGTCATCCTCTTCGACTTCGGTCGAGAGATCCTGACGCAGTTCCACATGCAGAACGTCCCCGCTCCGCTCGACATCGCGTTTGCGAAAGCCGACGGCCGTATCTTCGCCATGCTCCGCATGGACCCTAGCCCGACCAGACTCTACGGCCCCCTGGGTCCGTTCCGGTTCGCGATCGAGGCCAGGGCCGGGTTCTTCGAATCCAGGGGCATTCGGGCGGGAGCGGCGAGACTCATCGCTCTCGAGGGCCGGTAGCCCGTCCGGACCGGGCCTGCTTCTCCTGACCCGTGGCGTCTGCGGCTAGTCTGCGAGGGCCGGGACGAGGGATACGAGTGTGTCTCCGAGATCGCGGACGTATGCCAGACGGATGGCGGCGTCTTCCTCCACGCCTTCTTGTACCGCTCGACGACGGCCCCGACGCGACTGCTGGGCGGAGCCGTCGGTGGCAGCCTGGCGCTGCAGGCGCTCGGGATGATCCTCCCGCCGCTGCGGCGCCTGCTCGGCCTCACGCCGTTGACGCTCGGCGGCTGGGCCCTCGCCGGTGGGGCCGCCGCGGCACCGCTCATCGTGCGCTCGCTCGGGTCGCCCGCGCGTCCCTGAACCACGGGCGCACGAAGACGGCCGCGGTCAGAGCGTCATCAGGAAGTCGAAGTGGCTGTCGGCGTGCTCGACCTCCACACCGTGATGCCGGGCGCATGCGGCGATGAGGACGTCGATGGCCGGCGCTGTTCTCACCATGCCGCATCCCCGGTCTCGACGAGTCGCCGCACCCGGTCGACGACCGTCGTCTGCCCGCTCCGCCGGAAGCAGTGGACCCAGGCCGAGGAATCGACGAGCTTCACCGCGGACTATTCCGTCCGGCGAAGCGTCATGAGCTCCTCGTGCGTGATGAACGTGTCCGACGTCCCGAAGTGTTTCGTCAGCGCGGCGATGCGCTTGCGCCGGTTGAAATCCTTCAGCGCAGTGACGACGGCTTCGCGCTTCGTCTTCGCCCGGGTGAACCGCATGGCATCCCGGAGTTCCTTTTCAGGAATATCGATCGTCGTCTTCACGGAATCCTACATAGCACTCGTTGGCATCCCAATTCAAGCCATCGGGAATCCGCACTGGCTCCCGTGCCGGGGTGAAGCGTCACGCGGCACGTCGACGATGGGGCCTGTGGCTGTCCCATCGCCGCGAGCTCCGCCGCTGGCTCAACGCCGTCACCGCCGCCGCGTTCGTCGGATGCGCCATCCTCACGCTGGTCGCAGTCGCAGGCGGCTGCCTGGTGCCAGAGCCCCGCGGCGCCGCCGATCCAGGTCGGCGTCCAGCGAAGAGCCTGTCGTGGCTGTTTCGTTGACATCAAAAATCGTCATCGGCTACGCTGCGGGGAATCCGGTAGTCAGGAAATTGGTAATTGTTGGCGCTGGTGAATCATGCGGCGATCCCCTTCGACGGGATCGCGGCCCTCTGTGCCCTTCGTCCGGCGCGCGGCGGTGACGTAGCGCACCCGGGCGATGGCGAACGTCCCACCGGCGAAGCGTCGCCTCCTCCGCGAGGCGATTCAACACAACGTCGACATCGCGAAGGGCGTCAGGACCCGAGCGCCGGCGCCGCGCCGCCGCGCCCCTCGCGTCCGGTTCTGGGCCGCGCTCCTCGTTGCCGCCCTCGCCTACGTCTCCGTGCCGTCCCTGTTCGTGTCGACGAACCAGGCGTCGCCCCCCCGGCCCGCCGCCCTGCCCGGGGCGAGTGCGCAGCCGCCCGCTGCGGTCCGGACCGAGCCGCCGGAAATCCCTGTCTCCCCGCCGCGGCCTCTCGACCGCGCGGCGTTCCCGCTGTCCGTCAAGCGGGTGGTCATCGATCCCGGCCATGGAGGCGACCAGTACGGAGCGGTCTCGCGCTCCGGTCTGTCGGAGAAGGAGTTCACGCTCGACATCGGGCTTCGATTGCGCCGGCTCCTGGAGCAGGCCTCGTTCGAGGTCGTGATGACGCGGCAGACGGACGAGGCGATTCCCCTCGCCGAGCGCGTGTCGCTCGCGAACACGAGCCGCGCGGACATCTTCGTCTCCCTTCACGTGAACTCGCTGCCCGCGCGCGACGTTCGCCCGCTGGAGACGTTCTACGTCGGTCCCACCGAAGACCCGCACACGATCCGGCTCGCGGGGATGGAAAACCGGGACTCCGGCTACTCGCTGGCGGACTACCGTGAGCTGCTGGAACAGGTCTACATCGATGCCCGGCGCGATGAATCGCGCCGGCTCGCGCGGACGGTCAATACGCAGCTCTTCCGCTCGCTGAGCGCCATCAATCCCCACCTGGAGAACCGGGGCGTCAAGACGGCCCCGTTCGTCGTGCTCATCGGCACGCAGATGCCCGCGATCCTCGTGGAGGTCTCGTGTGTGTCGAACGACGAAGAGGCCGCGCTGCTGACGAGCCCCGAGTATCGGGAGCGGATCGCCCGGGGCTTGCTGAAGGGCATTCGCTCGTACGCCAACACACTGGACGGATCGGACAAGAGAGGGTTGTGAGTCATGGATGAAGTGAACGACATCTTGTGCGTGGGCATCGACCTCGGCACGTCGCGCAGCTCCATCTCGGCGTCCAACGGAGAGCGTCACGTCATCGACAGCTACGCCGGGTGGCCGGTGGACGCGGTGGCCCGCAAGCTCGTCAAGAAGCCGGTGCTCGTCGGCCGCGAGGCGCTGGACAACCGCTCGATGCTCGATCTGCGGCGTCCGCTCGAGCAGGGGCTCATCAAGGAAGGATCGGAGAAGGACGAGCAGGCGGTTCAGGAAATCCTCCGGCACCTGATGTCGCTCACCGGGATCAAGCAGAAGGGCAAGACCCGCCCGAAAGTCCGGGCCGTGGTCGGCGTGCCGGCGGGAGCGCTTCGCGTCAGCCGACAGCGTCTTCGCGGCATCATGGACGGCATCGCCGACAGCCTCATGCTGGTGTCCGAGCCGTTCGCGGTGGCGTATGGACTCGACGCGCTCCTGCACGCGCTCATCATCGACATCGGCGCCGGCACCGCTGACCTGTGCGTCATGCAAGGGCGGTATCCCACCGAGGACGATCAGCACACGCTGCCGTACGCCGGAGACTGGATCGAGGAACAGCTGGCGAAGCTGGTCCGCGAGCGACACCCCGACGCGCGGTTCTCGGTCCACATGGTCCGGGAATGGAAAGAGCAGTGGAGCTTCGTCGGCGAGCCGACGGAGCGGGTGCGCGTCACGATGCCGATCGGCGGGAAGTGGACCGAGCTCGACATCACCGACGAGATGCGCACGGCCTGTGAGAGCATCCTGCCCCCGATTTGCGAGACGATGGCCGACCTCATCACCCGGGTGCCGCCGGAGTATCAGGACCGAGTGCGCAACAACGTGATCCTGGCGGGCGGCAGCTCGCCCATCTCCGGGCTGAGCGCGGCGCTCGACCGGGCGCTCGCCGAGCTCGGCGGTGGTCGAACGTCCCTCGTCCCCGATCCGGTGTTCGCCGGATCGGATGGCGGACTCCAGCTCGCCCGGGACGCCTCCACGGGCGACTGGGAGAAGCTCGCCGCCTGAAGCGGACGGCGCCGGCCGTTTATCCGTCGGGTCCGGTCCCGGCCACCGACTCGGACACGAGGACGGCGCGCGCGACGTCGACCATGGGACGGCGGCTGTCCATCGCCGCCCGTCGCATTCGCCGGAATGCCTCGTCCTCCGTCAGCCGGTACCGGTCCATCAGTGTCCCCTTCGCACGCTCGATGAGCTTCCGCTCCTCCAGCGCCCGTCTGAGCGCCTGCACCTCGCGGAAGCGTGCGAGCGCGATGTCGAGCGTCGGCGCGACCTCCTCGGGGCGGAGCGGCTTGAGCAGGTACGCCATGACGCCCGCGTCGGCGGCCCGCCGGACCACGCGCGCTTCGGTGTGGCTCGTGAAGAGGACGATCGCGCAGTGAGCCGCCGCCGCGAGCTCGGCCGCCGGCTCGGTGCCGTCACCGTCGGGCAGCCCGACCGCGACGACCGCGATGTCCGGCGACCAGCCCTTGATCTTCACGACCGCGTCGGCGCACCGCGTCGCTTCACCGATGACCTCACCGCCGGCAGACCAGATCGCAGCACGCAGCGCCGCGCGTGAGCGCTCGTGATCGTCGACGATCGCCACTCGCCACCGCAACGACGAGCTCATCGTCCCCGTGTCCGGCAAGCCCGATGCCAGACCTCGCTTCTCGTGAAGTCAGCACCTTGTGCGTCGGTGTCGCCGCGTCGCGTGCCTGCGCGGGCGGCATCGGTCCCGCCGCTGCTCACCCCGCGGGCACCTGGCTGGTTGGTCGGGCGCGGCGCGCGCACGACCGTCGACCGGGCTACGGACTCTCGACCGAGCCCGGGCTCTCGCGCGAGATCAGGACGAAGGACTCGACCGTGATCCGGTAGTCATTGCCCGCGTCGCCGGGAAGGATCGGCACCACGAAGTACCCGCGGTCGCCGGCAGGGATGTTGCCGTAGACCCACGCCGTACGCTCGCTGACGACTCGCCGGGCGCCGTCGACGAGCTGCACCGTGAGAAGCACGGTCCCGATGCGGTAACTCGACGGATTGTGCACGTATCCCTCGACGGCGGGCCTCAGCCACGGGTCCGTGCGTTTCTTCCACTCGACGCGCAGCGTGTCGGCCCGCGGCGCCTCGCTCTGCGCGTGCGCGGTCACCGTGAGCGCGCCGAGCGCGAGCGTAGCGACCAGGAAGAAGAGTGATGCTCTCTTCACGACGGCTGTCCTCGGAGCCGGACTCGAACAGGCGCACGCTACGATGCGACCGGGACCCGGTCAAGCCGACGCGCGCTCACCGACGGCAGAACGCGGAGATTCGTGCGGCAGAACGAGAGCGGTCCGGATCCCCCGGGCCGCTTCCCGGTGGTTTTGGGCGCGACGTCGGGCCCCGCGTGGCCACGCGAGAAGTCGAGGAGCGGCCCGGGTCCCCCGGGCCGCTTCCGAGCGCGGGGGGGTTTGGGGGGCCATGTCGAGGCCCCCCATTCCCTAAATATCGAAGTACAGCGCGAACTCCCACGGATGCGGGCGCAGCCGCATCGCGTCGACCTCGTTCTTCCGCTTGTACTCGATCCACGTCTCGATCAGATCGGGCGTGAACACGTCGCCCTTGAGCAGCCAGTCGTGGCTCTTCTCGAGGTTGTCGAGCACGATGTCGAGCGAGCCCGGCAGCTGCTTGATCTTCTTCGCCTCGGCCGGCGGCAGCTCGTAGAGGTCCTTGTCCACCGGCTTGCCCGGATCGATCTTGTTCGCGATGCCGTCGAGGCCCGCCATCATGCACGCCGCGAACGACAGGTACGGGTTGCAGGTCGGGTCCGGCGTGCGGAACTCGATGCGCTTGGCGCCCTCGGAGCGCGAGTACATCGGGATGCGGATGCACGCCGAGCGGTTGCGCTGCGAGTACACGAGGTTGATCGGCGCCTCGTAGCCCGGGACGAGGCGGCGGTACGAGTTCGTCGACGGCGCGATGAGCGCCAGCAGCGCCGGCGCGTGCTTCAGGATGCCGCCGATGTAGTAGAGGCAGTTCTTCGAGATGTCGGCGTACCCGCCGCGCTCGTAGAAGAGGTTCTTGCCGTTCTTCCAGAGCGACTGGTGGGTGTGCATGCCGGAGCCGTTGTCCTGGAAGATCGGCTTCGGCATGAACGTCGCGGTCTTGCCCCACTTCCGCGCCGTGTTCTTGACGCAGTACTTGTACCAGAGGACCTTGTCGGCCATCTTCGTGAGCGTGTCGAAGCGCATGTCGATCTCGGCCTGGCCGGCGGTCGCGACCTCGTGGTGGTGCACCTCGACGCGCACGCCGACCGACTCGAGCGCGAGCACGATGTCCGACCGGATGTCCTGGAAGTGGTCCATCGGCGGCACCGGGAAGTAGCCCTGCTTGTACCGCGGCTTGTAGCCGAGGTTCGGGCGCTCCGGCGTGCCCGGCTTGCCCGCGTTCCAGAAGGCCGCCTCGGAGTCGATGTGGTAGTAGCCCTCGTTGTAGGTCTGGTCGAAGCGGATCGAGTCGAAGATGAAGAACTCGAGCTCCGGCCCGACGTAGACGGTATCGGCAATCCCGCTCTTCTTGAGGTACGCCTCGGCCTTCTGCGCGACGTAGCGCGGGTCACGCGTGTACGACTTGCCGGTGAGCGGGTCCTTCACGTTGCAGATCAGGACGAGCGTCGGGACGGCCGTGAAAGGGTCCATCTGCGCGGTCGTCGGGTCCGGCACCAGCAGCATGTCGGACTCGTCGATGGTCTGGAAGCCGCGGATGGACGAGCCGTCGAAGCCGAGCCCCTCCTCGAAGATGTCTTCCTTCAGCTCCGAGACCGGGATGGAGAAGTGCTGCCAGAGACCGGGCAGGTCGACGAACCGGAGGTCGACGATCTTGGCGCCTTTCTCCTTGGCGAGCTTCAGGACGTCTTTGGGCGTCATGGACACTTTCGCTCCTCTCCGTTGAGGTTATTGGGAATCGAGTCGGGCTGGCGTGGTCCGCCAGCCCGACTACTCTACGCCTCGAACCCTCGGTGCGCGGGGCGCGGCGTGGCCTCCGCCGTCCGCGTGGCGTCGGCGAACGCGCTGCCCGGCGAGCTGAACTCGCCGTACGAGCCCCCGCCCAGGGCATAGGCCGTCTCCGAGTGCTGCGAGAGGTCGAGGCCCGCGACCTCATCCTCCTCGTTCACCCGGAGCCCGACGATGGCGTCCACGACCTTCAGGATGACGAACGTCATCACGCTGGCGAGCGCATAGGTGGCGAGCACGGCGACGACCTGGTTCCAGAGCTGCCCCGCATTGCCATAGAAGAGGCCGTCGCTGGCGGCCGGGTTGACCGCCTTCGAGGCGAAGAGCCCGGTGGCGATCGCCCCCCAGGTCCCGCCCACACCGTGGACGCCCACGACGTCGAGCGAGTCGTCGTACCCGAGGCGCGACTTGAGGTTGCAGGCGTTGTAGCAGAGGAAGCCGGCCAGCGCGCCGATGACGATCGATGCCACCGGGCCGACGAACCCGGCCGCCGGAGTGATGGCGACGAGGCCCGCCACCGCGCCCGAGGCCGCGCCCAGCACGGTCGGCTTGCCGCGGCTGATCCACTCCGTGAACATCCAGCCGAGCGCCGCCGCCGCGGCGGCGGTGTTGGTGGTCAGGAAGGCCGTGGCGGCGAGCCCGTTGGCCTCGAGCGCGCTGCCCGCGTTGAATCCGAACCACCCCACCCACAGGAGGGCCGCGCCCACCACCGTGAAGGGGAGATTGTGGGGCTGCATCGGCTGGTGACCGTAGCCGCGGCGCCGGCCGATCACGAACGCGCACACGAGCGCCGACACACCCGATGAAATGTGCACGACCGTTCCGCCCGCGAAGTCCATCGCGCCGAGGGCGCCGAGCCACCCGCCGCTGCCCCAGACCCAGTGCGCCAGCGGGTCGTACACGACCGTGGCCCAGGCGATGGTGAACGCGATCAGCGCGGAGAACTTCAAGCGCTCGGCGAACGCGCCGACGATCAGCGCCGGCGTGATGATGGCGAACATCATCTGGAAGAGCATGAACGCCTGGTGGGGAACCGTGGTCGCGTACGTCGCCGACGCCTCGGGCCCGACGCCTCGCAGGCCGATCCACTCGAGGCCGCCGACGACGCCGCCCTTGTCGGGGCCGAAGGCGAGGCTATAGCCCCACAGGACCCACTGGACGGAGATGAGCGCGGCGATGATGAAGCAATGCATCAGGGTGCCCAGCGCGTTCTTCTGGCGCACCATGCCGCCGTAGAAGAGCGCCAGCCCGGGCACCGTCATCATGAGGACGAGCAGCGACGAGGTCAGGATCCACGCCGTGTCGCCCTTGTCGATCTTCGGCGCCGGCGCCGCGGCCGGCGCCGTCTCCGGGCCGGGAGCGGGCGCGGACGCGGGAGCCGCTGCGGGCGCCGCGGCCGGGGCCGGGGCCGCCGACTGCTGAGCGCTCGCCGCGAACGCCGTCGCGCCGAGCAGGATGACTGCGAGCACGAGACCCAGTCGCTTCACAGGAGACCCTCCTCGCTGAGTGTGCATCCCCGTCAGATCGCGCTCTCGTCGCGCTCGCCGGTCCGGATGCGAACCGCTGCCTCCACGGGACAGATGAAGATCTTGCCGTCGCCGATGTTGCCCGTCTTCGCCGCCTGGGCCACCACATCCGCGACCTTGTCGACGATGTGATCCGGGACGACGACCTCGACCTTGATCTTCGGCAGGAAATCGACGGTGTACTCACCGCCGCGGTAGAGCTCGGTGTGCCCCTTCTGGCGTCCAAAGCCGCGCACCTCGGACACCGTCATGCCGATGATCCCGATGCCGGTCAGCGCGTCCTTGACGTCGTCGAGCTTGAACGGCTTGATGATGGCCTCGATCTTCTTCATGCGATCCTCCCCGCCCGTCCCGAGGCAACGGGAATGCCACACGGCGAAGCCGAATCGAGCGCATGAAATCAAGGCCTTCCGTCGAGTCGGCGCCGCTGCCAGCTGCTCACGAAACGGGCACGAACGGCCCCGGCTGCCCGCGTGCTCAGCACCCGTTCGGGACCCCGACACCTCGCCAGGGCGGCGAGCGCGATCGAGCGCGATCGATGAAGCGAGCCGAAGCTCACCCTCGCCGACCGTGAGACCCACCGCTCCGAGCGGCGGCTTTGCCGCCGCAATCGAGGGGGGGAGGCTCGGAGGGGGCGACAGCCCCCTTCGATGAAAGCGGCGGCTTTGCCGCCGCAATCGACGGGGGTGGCTCGGAGGGGGCCGTGAGGCCCCCTTCGATTCAGGGTCGCCGCTGCGGGATGTTGTGCTTCCGCATCTTCGAGTAGAGCGTGGGCCGCCTGAGCCCGAGCAACGCCGCCGCGGCCTGCTTGTTCCACCGGGTGGAGTCGAGGGCCTTCAGGATGGAGGCGCGCTCGATCTCTTCGAGCGATCCCGACGGCACCTCCGACGGCGCGATCGCCGGGCTCTCCGTGGCGTCGTCGAGGTGCTGGAGCGCGTCCGGCAGGTCCGCGACGGTGATCGTCGGCGTGCGCGCGACGAGCACGGCGCGCTCGATCGCGTGCTGCAGCTCCCGCACGTTGCCCGGCCACGAGTAGCCGAGCAGCCGCCGGTAGGCCTCGGCGTCGATGTCCTCGATCCGGCGGGTGTGCTTGGCGCGGTAGCGATCGAGGAACGCGCGCACCAGGAGCGGGATGTCATCCCGTCGGTCGCGCAGCGCCGGGACCTGGATCGTGACCGTGTTGATGCGGAAGTAGAGATCGCGCCGGAGGTGGCCCTCCTTCACCGCGGCCTCGGCGCTCCGGTTCGTGGACGACATGAGCCGGAAGTCCACAGGCGTCGACTTGGGGCCACCGAGCCGCCGCACCACGCGGTCCTCGATCACGCGCAGGAGCTTCGCCTGGAGGTCGATCGGCATCTCGGTGATCTCGTCGAGGAGGAGCGAGCCGCCGTGCGCCTCCTCGAGCAGGCCCACCTTGTCGATCATCGCGCCGGTGAAGGCGCCCTTGACGTGGCCGAACAGCTCGGACTCGATCAGGTCCTTGGGAAGCGCCGCGCAGTTGATCTTGATCCAGGGACCGTCCTTCCGGCGGCTCCGCTCGTGCAGCGCGTTGGCGACCAGCTCCTTGCCGGTCCCGCTCTCGCCGACGATGAGCACGCTCGCGTCCGCGTCGGACACGGACGCGATCGTGTCGAGCAGGCGCTGCATCGACGGCGCGCTGCCGAGGATCTCGGTGTCGGCCGCCTGCTCGGCGAGCCGGCGCTTGAGATCCGAGTTCTCCGCCACGAGCTTGCGGTGCTCGAGCGCCTTCCGGAGGAGACCGACCACCTCGTCGGGGTCGAACGGTTTCTCGAGCACGTAGAAGGCGCCGGCGCTCTTGGTCGCCTCCATCGCCTTCCGCACCGAGCCGTAGGCGGTGATGACCAGCACCTGCGCCAACGGATGTCGCGCCCGCAGCTCTCGGGTGAGCTCGAGCCCGTCGCCGTCGGGCAAGCGCAGGTCCACGACGGCGGCCTGGATCTCCGTCTGCGAGAGCACGGCCAGCGCCGTGCCGACGCCGCCCGCGATGCGGACCGAGTACCCCTCGCCCTCGAGCGTCAGCCTGAGCGCATCGGCGATCGACGCTTCGTCGTCGACGACGAGGATCGTGCCTGCGTGCTTCACCCGCTTCCTCCTGCTCCCTCGCCCGGCTCGCCAGACGTTCCGACGGGAAGCCGCATCCGCACCGCCGTGCCGCGTCCCGACGCGCTGTCGAGTGTCAGCTGGCCGCCGTGCGAGGTCACGATCGAGCGGACGATCGCCATGCCGAGGCCCGTGCCCTGCGGCTTGGTCGTGTAGAAAAGATCGAAGGCCCTCGACAGCGTCTCCTCGTTCATCCCGCTGCCGTTGTCCTCGACGGTGACCGTCACGGTCTCGTTCTCCGGCGCATAGACCGTCTCGACGACGAGGCGGCCGCCGGGGGCCAGCGCCTCGATCCCGTTCAGCATCACGTTGAGGAAGGCCTTCCGCAGCTCCCGGCCGTCCACCATCATCTCGGGACAGGCCGGGTCCCACGTGCGGACGATCTCGATGCCCTCGTGCTGCGCGCGCCCTCGCGCCAGCGAGATGCACTCGTCGAGGAGCGGATGGATGGCCGTGAGGGCGCGCTTGACCTCGGTCGGCCGCCCGAACGCCGTGACGTCGGTCACGACCGCTGCGAGGTGATCGATGGTTGCCGTGATCTTGGCCGCGACGTCGGCCCCCGCCTCGTCCTTCCGCTCGCGCAGCCGATCCTCGAGGTGTCGGGCATAGAGCTTGAGACCCGCGAGCGGGTTCTTCACCTCGTGCGCGACCTGCGCCGCCATGCGCCCGAGCGCCGCCAGCGCGCCGCTCCTGAGCCGCTCCAGCTCGTGCGTGTTGCGGATGGCGACCGCCGCCTGCGACGAGAACAGCGCGAGCAGCTCGAGGTCGTCCTCGCCGGGCGCCACGTTCGGCGGGGTCTCGACCACGAGCGCACCGGCCGGCCCCCGCCGCACCACGAGCGGCGCGGCGACGATCACCCGGCCGCCCTGCCCCGGTTCCGACGTGGGCACGCCCTTCGACATCGCCGTCGCCGCCGCAGCCTCGAGCTCCGGCCAGGACGGCGGCGGTGACCCGGCGCTCGCCATGGGCACGAGATGGTCGTCCTCGAGCTGGAAGACGACGCAGCGCTCGGCCTCGGTGGTCTCGACCGCGGCCTGGGCGACGGCGTCGAGGATCCGGGCCATGACGCCGGAGGACGCGAGCGTCTCGCCCACCGCCAGCAGGCGCTCGCGGTCGCGGGCCCACCGCCGCGTCGCGAGCGCGCGCTGGATCTTGGCCCGCAGCTCGTCCCTCACGAACGGCTTCGTCAGGTAGTCGAAGGCGCCGCGCTGGACGGCTTCGACCGCGGTCTCGATGGTCCCGTGCGCGGTCATGATGAGCACGGGCAGCCGAGGCTGTCGCTCGTGGATCGCCTCCATGAGCGCGATGCCGTCCACGGGGTCCATGCGCAGGTCGATGAGCCCCACGTCGAACCAGCCGCCCTCCACCGCGGCGAGCGCGTCGCGGGCCCTCGCGGTCGCGGTCACGTCGAACCCCATGGCGCTGAGGCGCATCTCGAGCACCTCGAGGATCGCCGCGTCGTCGTCGACCACGAGCACGCGGCGCCTCACCGGCGACGCTCCAGGTCGAGCTCGAGCCGCTTGAGGTCCGCGATCGCGCCGCGCAGGCGGTCGGCCTCGGCGGCGAGTCTCGCCATCTCCGCCTGACGCGCGACGACCTCCTGCCGCGCGCCGGCGAGCGCGTGCCGCGCGCGGCTGATCTCGCGCTCGCGGTCCGCCAGCTCTCCGGCGAGGCGCGCCACCTCCGACTCGTTCCGCGCCAGCTCCTGCTCGAGACGTTCGATCTCGTTCCGATCGGAGACCACCGCGTGCTCCAGGCGCGTGACCTCGTCGCGCGCGGCCAGGAGGCCGGTGATCACGGACCGCGTGGCGCGCGCGCGCGCCGCCGCCGGGCCGTCCGGGTGGCGGCGAAGGAGCTCGTCGTAGGCCTCCAGCGCCGCGGTGTAGTCGCCCCGCTCGACGAGCGCCTCCGCACGCCCCAGATGGACCCTCGCCTCGTCCCGGAACGGCGGCCAGGCCGCGCACCCGGCACACAAGACCGCCAGCGCCGCCGCCAGCCACCTCACCGGGTGCCCTCTCCTCGCGGCAGCATCACCGTGAACCGGCTGCCCTTGCCTTCCTCGGATTCCACGTGCACCCGTCCGCCGTGGGCCTCGACCAGCCCGCGGACGATCGCGAGCCCGAGCCCGGTGCCGCCGCGCCCGCGGTGCGCCTGCTGGTAGCACTCGAAGATGCTCGGCACCGCGACCGCGGGGATGCCGACACCGGTATCTTCGACGTGGAGCGCCACGTGGTCCCCGGCATCGCTGAGCCGGACGGCGACCGCGCCGCCGCGCGGCGTGAACCGGATCCCGTTGACGACCAGGTTCACCACGACCTGGACGAGACGCTCCTCGTCGCCGATGCACGACAGATCCGTCCCCACGCGCTCGCGCGCCAGCGTCACGCCCGCTTCGTCGGCCTGCGGCCGGAGCTCCTCCAGCGCGCGCGCCACGACGCGATCGAGGTCGACCGGGCGACGCTCGACTTCCAGCAGGCCGGCGCGCATGCGCGAGAGGTCGAGGACCTGGTTGACGAGGTTGAGCAGCCGGTCGGAGCTCTGCTCGACGATCGAGACGAGCCGCGCCTGCTTGGGATTGAGGGCCCCGGGCACACCGTCGCGCAGCAGGTGCGCCGCCTCGCGAACCGACGTCAGCGGGGATCGGAGCTCGTGCGAGATCCTCGCGAAGAACTCCTGCTTCGTCTCGTCCATGCGTCGGAGCCGCGCGGCCATGCGATTGAAGGACCGCGCGAGGTCGCCGATCTCGTCCCGCCCGCCGATCGGGATCGGCTCGCGGAACGAGCCGGCTTCCACCGCGGACGTGGCGTCGGCCAGGGCCCGCAACGACCGCGTGATGCGGTGCGAGACCACCGCCGTCCCCACCAGCGCCAGACCGAGCGCGGCGCCGAGCGCGGCGAGCACGCCCGCCCACGTCCGCGCCTCGAGTCGCGCTGCGTCCGCCTGCGCCCCGAGCACGGCGGCGTGTCGCGCTTCCGCCAGGCGCTCCAGGGTGGCGCCGATGCGCTCCACCAGGGCGCGACCGCGACGCTCCGCGAGCCGGACAGCGGCCGCACGAGCGCCGGCCCCGGCAAGCTGCCGTTCCTCGGCGACGACGTCTTCGTACTCGTCGAGCGCCGCGAGGGCCTCGTCCAGGAGCGTCGCCTCGCGCGCGGTGACGTAGGCGCGGAGCGCCTCGAGGTCGTCGCGCGTGCGCACCGCACGCTCGTCCCAGAGCGCAGCGTACTGCGGGTCGCGCAGCACGAGCGCGCGCGCCTCGAGCCGGGCCAGCGCGAGCACGCCGTCCCGGACCGAGGCGCCGAGGCGGAGCGCCGGCATCGTCCGCGTCGTGATCTCGCGGTTCACCGCGATCAGCCGGTCGATGGCCTCGAGCGACAGGATCGACACGCCCACGAGCACCAGGATCACCAGCGAGGACGCGAGGAACAGCTTGGATGCCAGTCGCATGACAGCGGGGGCTGCAGCCTACCTCGCCCTATGCATCACGGGGTACCGAACTTGGATAGCCACGCGTTGGTGATTGACGGATCAGCCTGCATCGCGAGAGGTTCAGCCAAAAGGATGCTCTCGGCATCCTCTCACCGCTCCCCGCTCGCCGCTCCCCGCTCGCCGTCCCGTGGCCCGCAAGCGCCAGGCCGCGCGACGCGAGGATCTCGGCATAGACGTTGCGGCCGCGGGTCTCCCGGACGAAGAGGGCCGCCACGGCGGACAGCAGCACGAACGCCGCGCAGATGGTGAACGCGGCGCGGTACGCCTCCACCGGATACGCGCGCGCGCCCTGCGCGATCACGCCGGTCCAGCGCGCGTCCAGCACGGCGCCGAGCGGCCCCTGGGTGAGCGCCGCGCCGAGGAAACCCCCGAGGTTCGCGACGGCGACGGCGACGCCCGCGAGCTCCGGCGGATTCACCTCGCGCGCGATCGGCCACGTCAGCACGAAGCCGCCGCCCACGGCGCCCATCACGAAGAGGAGCGCGTACAGCGGGCCGGGCGGGAGCCACCCGAGCGTCGCCAGGAAGACCAGCCACGTGCCGAGGTACGCGACCGCGAGACCGAGGTACGGCAGCTTCCGCCGTGCGAGCACGCGGTCCGAGAGCCAGCCGGTGAGCGGACCGGCGGCCAGCAGCGCGAGGGAGGTCGCCGTCGCGTACAGCGCGGCCTCCGTCGTGACCATCCCGTACACATCGCGCAGGTACGGGATGAACCAGAGCATCATGTTCCCGACCGCGGCGTACATGAAGAAGAACGCGACGAACGGGGGCCACGTGTGCGGGTTGGCCAGCACCCGCACGGTACCGCGCAGGACGGCGGAGAACGGCGGCGACGCCTCGGCGCGCGCCGTCCCCGCGGGCGCGTCCCGGACGATCGCGTAGCAGAGGACGGCGCCGACGAACGTGAGCCCGGCGACGACCGCGAACGCCGCGCGCCAGCCCGCACGCGCAACGAGCCACGCCCACGGCGCCGTCGCCAGCAGCGCCCCCAGGACCCCGACGGCGGCGCTGATCGCGGACAGCGTGCCGAAGCGCGACGGCGGGAACCAGACGGCGGCGACCTTCAGCGCGCCGACGAACGTCACCGTCGCGCCGAGTCCCACGATGAAGCGCCCCGCGAACAGGGGCGCCTCGCTCCACGCCGCCGCCATCGCGACCGCACCGAGCCCCATCACCAGCCCGCCGAGCGCGACGATGCGTCTCACGCCGAACGTGTCGATGAACAGGCCGGCGGGCACCATGAGGGCGGCGTAGGAGTAGAAGTACGTCGCCGAGAGGAGGCCCACGACCGTTCCCGAGATGTCGAACGACTGCATGAGCTCCTTCGTGATCACGCCCGGCGCGGGCCGGTGGAAGAACGCCAGCATGAAGAGCCAGGCCGGGATGCTCCACATGAGCCATCCCGTGGCAGCGGGCGCCGCCGCACTCACCGTGCGGCGTCCCGCGTGGTCTCGCACAGCGCCTCGCCGCCTCGCTCGGAGCCCGTCGACGAATCGGGTGGTCGAGGAGCGCCCCGGCTTCGCCGGGGCGCTTCCGAGCCACCCTGGGGGGGCTTGGGGGACCCGTCGAGGTCCCCCATGAAGTCGGCCTCGAGGCGGTGACACCAGATGGAGAGGATGGACATCGCCGCCGGCGTGACGCCGGGCACGCGCGACGCCTGACCGAGCGACGCGGGCCGCACCTCGGCGAGGCGCTCGCGGATCTCGGCGGACAGTCCCGGGACCGCCCCGTAGTCGAGGCTCTCCGGCAACCGCTGGGCCTCCATGCGGCGGAACCGCTCCACGTCGGCCAGCATCCGGCGGACATAGCCGTCGTACTTCGCGGCCACCTCGACCTGTCGCGCGACGTGCCGATCGACGCCACGCGCGCCCGAGCGCTCCGCGACGTCCTCGTACCGGACCTCGGGCCGGCACAGCACGCTGAACAGCGGGACCGAGCCGGCACGACGCGCGCGCAGCCTCGCGATCTCCGACTCGACCTGCGCCCGCCGCCGCTCGATGGCCTCCGCGCGCTCGCGCGACACCAGCCCGAGCCGGTGGCCGTGGCCGACGAGTCTCAGATCCGCGTTGTCCTCGCGCAGCAGGAGGCGGTACTCGGCCCGCGACGTGAACATGCGATACGGCTCGACCGTGCCCTTCGTGACGAGGTCGTCGACGAGCACCGCCATGTAGCATTCCGAGCGGTCCGGCAGGAGCCCATCGCGCTCGCCGGCGCTCGCCGCCGCGTTCACGCCTGCCCACAGCCCGAGCGCCGCCGCTTCCTCGTAGCCCGTCGTGCCGTTCACCTGCCCGGCGAGCCAGAGGCCGGGGACGTCGCGGCACTCGAGCGTCGGTCGCAGCTGCGTCGGCTCCACGAAGTCGTACTCGATGGCGTAGCCGGGCCGCATGATCTCGGCGCGCTCGAGTCCGGGAATGGACTGCACGAGCGCGTCCTGCACGTCGACCGGCAGGCTCGTCGAGATCCCGTTCGCGTACACCTCCTCGGTGTCGAGGCCGTCGGGCTCGAGGATCACCTGGTGGCGCTCCCGCTCCGCGAACCGCACGACCTTGTCCTCGATCGACGGGCAGTACCGCACGCCGGTCGCGCCGATGGCGCCCGAGTAGAGCGGCGACCGGTCGAGGTTGTCGCGGATCAGCGCGTGCGTCGCCGGGGTCGTGTACGTGGTGTGACACGCAACCTGCGGCAGCGGAGGCCGCTCGGTTGCCCAGTGGAACGGCCACGGCTCGGCGTCGCCCCACTGTTCGTCAAGCCGGTCCCAGTCGATCGTCGAGCGGCGCAGCCGCGGCGACGTCCCCGTCTTGAGCCGGCCGAGTCGAAGCCCGAGCTCGCGGAGGGCATCCGAGAGCGCGTTGGACGCGGGCTCGCCGGCGCGGCCGGCGCTGTGCCGCGTGAGCCCGACGTGAATGAGACCGCGCAGGAACGTGCCCGCCGTGACGACGACGGCGCGCGCGTGGTGGCGGACACCGAGCTCGTCCTCGATGCCGGCGACCCGCCCACCGCGGACGACGAAGCGCATCGCCTGCCCCTGACGCACCTCGAGCCCGGGCTCCCGCTCGATCGTCTGCTTCATCGCTGCGCGGTAGCGCGCGCGGTCGCACTGCGCGCGGGTCGAGCGCACCGCGGCGCCCCGCGAGGCGTTCAGCGTCTTGAACTGGATCGCGGCACGGTCGGTGTTGCGGCCCATCTCGCCGCCGAGGGCGTCGATCTCGCGCACGAGGTGGCCCTTCGCCGTGCCGCCGACGGCCGGATTGCAGGACATCTGTCCGATCCCGTCGAGGTTCATCGTGAGGAGGAGCGTCTTCGCTCCCATGCGGGCCGCGGCGAGGGCGGCCTCCGCGCCCGCATGGCCGGCGCCCACCACGACGACGTCGAACGACGGCATAACGCGTTAGTAGTAGCAGAGGCGCGGGGGATGCGGCAAGCCAGGCGACCGGCGGCGCCCGCTGCAGAAGTTACAACGGCGGGCTGCGGGTGCCCCGCGCCGGCCGCTCGGCGTGCGGCCGCTCACGTTGCAAAGCCCTCCTGGACGCCCTACCATAGCGCGCGGATTCCAAGCCGTTCGTTCCGCGGAGGATCACTCGTGGAGTTCGGCATCGCGCTGCGCGGCCGCGGCCCCCTCGCCAAGCCCGACGTGCTGCTCCGGATGGCGGCGAAGGCGGAGGCGCTCCGCTACGACTCGGTCTTCGTCACCGACCACGTCGTGCTCCCGGCGTCGAGCGCGCGCTCCACGTACCCGTACTCGCCGACCGGGCAGTTCCCGGGCGGCGCTCAGCAGGAATACCTCGAGCCCCTCGTCCTGCTCGGCTGGCTCGCGCACGCCACGCGACGCATCCGGCTCGGCACGAGCGTGCTCGTCGTGCCCTACCGGAACCCGCTGCTGACCGCGAAGATGCTCGCCACGCTCGACACGCTGGCGCGGGGGCGTCTGATCCTCGGCGTCGGGGTGGGGTGGCTCGCCGAGGAGTTCGAGGCGCTCGCCGCGCCGGCCTTCGCGGAGCGCGGCGCCGTCACCGACGAGTACGTGGCGCTCATGCGGGCGGCGTGGACGGAAGACCCGGTGAGCTTCGAGGGCCGCCACTACCGCGTGAAGGACGTCCACGTGCTGCCGAAGCCGGCCCAGCCTCACGGCATCCCGGTCTGGATCGGCGGGCATTCGGACGCTGCGGTCAAGCGCGCCGGCCGGCTCGGCGACGGCTGGCATCCGATCGGCGGCCGGCCACCCGCGGTGCTGGACCCGGACGAGTATGCCGGGAAGGTCGACCTCCTCCGCCGGGCCGCGCGCGAGGCGGGCCGCAGGCCCGACCGCGTCACGCTCTCGCTCCGCATCCCGATGCAGGTGCGTTCGCCCCGCGCGAAGGCGCTCGCCGGCGACCGGCCCCACTTCCAGGGCACGGCCGCCGAGGTGCGGGGCGACGTCGAGCGGTATGCCGCCCTGGGCGTGACGCACTTCGTCTTCGACGCGATCGAGGAAGACCTGCCCGGCGTGCTGACGAACATCGCGCGCTTCGCCGAAGACGTCCGGCCGCGTGTGCGGGCCTCGGGTCCGGACCGCGGCCGGTCCGGTGCGGACCGCAGCCGGCGAAGACGGGCGCGCGGACCGCGGCCGGTCCGGTGATGACCGCGGCCGGTCCAACGATGACACGTCGTCCCGCATGACGGCTCACACGATCGGTCACGACGAGGCACGCCGCCTCATCGCCGCCCCCCGCGACGCGCTCGATGACCTGCTCGCGCGCGCCGGCGAGGTCCGTGATCGGGGACGCGGGCGCATCGTGACGTTCTCGAAGAAGGTCTTCGTTCCGCTCACGACGCTCTGCCGCGACTACTGCCGGTATTGCACCTTCCGGCGAGATCCCGGCGAGCCCGGAGCGCACACGATGACGCCCGACGAGGTCGTCGCGCTCGTCCAGGCCGGCGCGCGGCTCGGCGCGAAGGAGGCCCTGTTCTCGCTCGGCGACAAGCCGGAGGCCCTGTTCCCCGAGCACCGCGCGTTTCTCCGCCGCATGGGCCACCGCACGACGCTCGGGTACCTCCGCGGGATGTGCGCGCTCACGCTCCAGGAGTCGACGCTCCTGCCCCACGTCAATCCCGGCGTGATGGCGGAGCGAGACCTGGCGGCGCTCCGCGAGGTCACCGTGTCGATGGGGCTCATGCTCGAGACTCTCTCGCGGCGCCTGCTCGAGCCCGGCATGGCGCACGAGCGGGCGCCCGACAAGGTGCCGGCACGCCGGCTCCGGACGATCGAGCTCGCGGGGAAGCTCGGCATCCCGTTCACGACCGGGATCCTCATCGGGATCGGCGAGACCCTGGACGAGCGCGTCGATGCGCTCGTCGCGATCCGCGATCTGCACCAGCGCTGGGGCCACGTGCAGGAAGTGATCATCCAGAATTTCCGTGCGAAGCCGCGGATCCCGATGCGGGACGCCCCCGAGCCCGGCTTCGAGGACCTCGCGCGCACGGTCGCGGTGGCGCGCCTGCTGCTCGGGCCCGACGTCAACCTGCAGGCGCCACCGAACCTGTCGGCGGCGGAGTACCCGCGGCTGCTGGGCGCGGGCTTGAACGACTGGGGCGGCATTTCGCCGCTGACATCGGACCACATCAACCCCGAGGCTCCGTGGCCGGCGATCCGGGAGCTCCGGCGTGCGACGGAAGGGGCCGGGTACGCGCTCCGCGAGCGGCTCGCGCTGTATCCCGAGTACGTCTCGCGCGCCGAGTTCGTGACCGACCGCCTGCGTGCGCGCGTCGCCGAGCTCACCGACGGCCGGGGCCTCGTCAAGGAGTGCCATGAACACTGGCGCAGCTGGTAGCACGGTGCTCGCGATGGACGGCGTGTCCCGGGACGTTCGCCGCATCCTCTCCCGTGCGCTCGATGGCCACGAGCTCACGGTGGACGACGGCTGTGTGATCGCCGAGGCCCGCGGACGCGATCTCCACGCGGTGGTCGTCACGGCCGACGAGATGCGCCGCCGCCAGGTGGGCGACGCCGTCACGTTCGTGATCAACCGCAACGTCAACTTCACGAACGTCTGCATCAAGCACTGCACCTTCTGCGCGTTCAGCCGCGACCACCGCGAGGAAGACGGCTACTTCCTGCCGGTGGAGGAGGTCGTACGGCGCGCCGCGGAGGCCGCGGAGCTCGGGGCGACGGAGGTGTGCATCCAGGCCGGCCTGCCGCCGAAGCTCGACGGCCGCTACTACATCGACCTCGCGCGCGCGCTCAAGCAGGCGCTGCCGTCAGTGCACCTCCACGCGTTCTCCCCCGAGGAGGTGCTCTACGGCTCGGTGCGGTCCGGCCTCTCGATCCGCGAGTACCTCACGGAGCTGCGCGCGGCGGGGCTCGGCACGCTGCCCGGGACGTCGGCCGAGATCCTCGACCAGGAGATCCGCGATCGCATCGCGCGCGGACGGATCACCGTGGCGCAGTGGGTGGACGTCATCACGACGGCGCACTCCCTCGGGATCCGCACGACCTCGACGATCATGTACGGCCACATCGAGACGCCGCGCCACTGGGTGAAGCACCTCGACCTGCTGCGCAGCATCCAGAAAGAGACGGGCGGCTTCACCGAGTTCGTCCCGCTGTCGCTCATTCACTCCGAGGCGCCGATGTACTCGAAGAACCTCGTCCCCGGCGTGCGGCCCGGCGCGACCGGCACGGAGGTCGTCCGCATGCACGCGCTCGCGCGGCTCTACCTTGGCGCGACGATCCGGAGCGTGCAGGCCTCGTGGGTGAAGGAAGGGCCGAAGCTGGCGCAGCTGCTGCTCGACGCCGGCGCGAACGACCTCGGGGGCACGCTCATCAACGAGTCGATCTCCACCTCGGCGGGCGCCGGCTACGGGCAGCTCGTCCCGCCGCGCGAGATCGTGCGCCTGATCCGCGACGCCGGACGACAGCCCGCGCAGCGCGACACCGAGTACCGCATCGTCAAGACGTACGCCGAGGGCGAGACCGTGGACTCCCCGCTCGACGCGATCGAGGATGCGGACACCCGCTTCGGCTCGTACCGCCGCCTCGTGGCGTCGGGCGAGTTCCGCTTCGCGCGTCGCTGAGCCAGACTCCGAGCCGCGCCCGCATGCGTGATTCGCGTCGCCGACGCTGGCTGTGTCCAGGGGCCTGTGGTAATAATGCACGTCGCGTTCACACACCTTTTCGCGAGGAGGGCACTCGATGGCGAAGATGATGACGAAATCCGCGGTCATGGGACATCTGTCTCAAAAGACCGGCCTCAGCAAGAAGCAGGTGGCGCAGGTCTTCGAGGAGACGCTCGCCCTGGCCACCAAGGAGTCGAAGAACGGGTTCGTGCTTCCCGGCTTCGGCAAGCTGGTCGTCGCCAACCGCAAGGCACGCATGGGCCGCAATCCGCAGACGGGCGAGCCGATCAAGATCCCCGCGAAGCGCGTCTGCAAGTTCCGCCTGGCCAAGAGCCTCAAGGACACCGTGCTTGGCAAGAAGTAGGACCGGCGGCCGGCGCTCCGCCGCCGCGCGGCCGTCCGTTCCCGAATCCGCTCCGTCAGCGGTCGGCGATGCGCCCATTCCCTCGCTCGCGTCGGCGACGCTGCCGCGCGTCTGGCAGGGCGTGGGTTACCGGCCTCTGGCGGAGCCCGGTCCCGCCCGTCGCCTCTTCGACTTCGCCGCGGTGCCGTGGCCAGCGTGCGAGGCCCTGGCGCTCGCATGGGGCGCCTCGCACGACGACCGGCTCGTCGGCGCCATCGTCGGCGAGCGTGCTCGGAGCAGCACCGTGCGTGCTGCGGACAGCGGCGTGGCCCTCGGCACCTCGATGTTCCTGCACGGTCCCGTGGTCGTCACCGATCGCGATCCGATCGAGGTCGCCGCGCAGCTCGTCACCGCGGCGCTCGACCATGCGCGCGCCCTCGGCGTCGAGACGCTGTTCGCGCGCCCGCTCGCGCTGGACCGCCTGTGGGTCAGGTTCGGCTTCATCCCGACTCCGGAGAGTGCGCTGCCACCCAGCCTCGCCGGCCGGCCGGGAAGCGGTCTCTACGCCTGGCGTGGAGGAAGCGCGCTCTGGACGTTCCGGGACATTCCACGCGACTGACGTCATGGGGGGACTATCGATGCCCCCCAAGCCCCCCGCGCTCGCCCGCGCCCCGGGAGACCCGGGCCGCGGCTCGACACCGGCTTCCTTCACAGCCTCTGACGTCATGGGGGGACTATCGATGCCCCCCAAGCCCCCCGCGCTCGCCCGTGCCCCGGGGGGGGTGCGCGGACGCACCCGTGGTGCGCGGACGCACCGGACACAGCCGTGGCACGCCTCGACGACCCGCTGCGTCCACAGGGACTGAGGCATCGCCGCGACGCCGATGAGACTCACGGCGCTCGCCGGAGGCACCGGAGCGGCCAAGCTGCTGCGTGGCCTCGTCGCCTCGATCCCGCCGCGTGACCTGACCGTCATTGGCAACACCGGCGACGACACCGACGTCTGGGGCCTCCACGTCTCCCCCGATCTCGACACCGTCACCTACGCGCTCGCCGGCCTGCTCGACATCGAGCGGGGCTGGGGCCGCGCCGGCGAGACGTTCCGGTGCCGGGACGCGATGTCGGCGCTCGGCGTGGACGTCTGGTTCAACCTCGGCGACCAGGACCTCGCGACGCACCTCTGGCGTACCGCCGCGCTCCGCGCCGGCTGCACGCTCAGCGATGTGACGGCCGAGCTGACGCGTCGGCTGGGCGCGCAGGCGCTCGTGCTCCCCATGAGCGACGATCCCGTCAGGACGCGCGTCCAGACGCCCGAGAGCTGGCTCGCGTTCCAGGAGTACTTCGTCCGCGAGCGGGCCCGCCCCAAGGTCGTCGACGTCGAGTACAGCGCGGCCGACCGGGCGCGGCCGGCTCCCGGCGTGCTCGGCGCCTTGCGCGACGCCGACGTCGTCGTCGTGTGCCCCTCGAACCCCGTCACGTCGATCGGGCCCATTCTCGCCGTCCCGGGGATCTACGAGGCGCTCGACGTCACGCGGGCGCGCATCGTCGCCGTGAGCCCGATCATCGGTGGCGCGGCGGTGAGCGGTCCGGCCGGCGCCCTGATGCGCGCGCGGGGCCTGCCGCTGTCGCCCGCCGGCGTTGCGATGGCGTACAGCCCCTGGCTCGACACGCTGCTCGTCCACGACACGGACCGCGACCGCGTCCCCGAGGTCGAGGCGCTCGGGGTCCGCGCCGTCGTGACGAACATCCTCATGACCGACCGCGCGGGCGAGGCGGCCCTTGCGCGGGCGCTGCTCGAGGCCGCCCGGTGATCGTGGTCGCGGTGCCCGTGAAGGATCTCGAGAACGCCAAGCAGCGGCTCGTGCCCGTCCTGAGCCCGGCGGAGCGTGCCGGGCTCGCGCACGCCATGCTGTGCGACGTGCTCCGCACGCTCGAAGGTGCGCGCGTCGACGAGGTCTGGGTCGTCACGCGCGATCCCGCGGTCCAGGTACTCGCGCGCGAGCACCGTTGCCGGGTGCTCGAGGAGGACAGGAACCTCGGCCACACCGCGGCGGCCCGTCACGCTCAGGCGGAGGCCAAGCGTGCGGGGGCGGACGTATTCGTCACCGTTCCGGGCGACGTGCCGTGCCTCACCGCGTCCGAGCTCGACACGCTGGTCGCCGCGGTCGGGTCCGCGCCGGCTGCGGCATTCTCGGCGTCACGCTCCGGCGTGGGCACGAACGGCGCCGCGCTCGCGCCGGCCGACCTGCTCCCGCTGCGGTTCGGCGAGCCGTCGTTTGCCGACCACCTCGCCGCCGCGCGGAACGCCGGCGTCGAGCCGACAGTGCTCGCGCTTCCGGGGCTCGGCCTCGACATCGACGGCGCCGACGACCTCCGTGCGCTCCTGGCCCACACGGCGAGCACCGAGAGCGCTCGACTGCTCCGCGCGTGGGCCGTCGGCGCGCGCCTCGACGGGACCGGCCTTCGGGCATCCCGCTGATGCCACCGCGGTACGAGGTGATCGGCGTCGACGGCATCCCCGAGGTGCGCCCCGGGGACGACGTCGCCCGGCTGATCGTGGACGCGACACGCGCCCAGGGCACGCCGATCGTCGCGGGCGACGTCCTCGTGATCGGGCAGAAGATCGTGTCGAAGGCGGAGGGGCGGCTCGTGCGCCTCGCGGACGTCGCGCCGTCGGCGATCGCGACGTCGATCGCGTCCGGGACCGGCCGCGACCCGCGGCTCGTCGAGATCATCCTCCGCGAGTCCCGCCGCGTGGTGCGGATGGACAAGGGCGTGCTCATCACGGAGACGCACCACGGCTGGGTGTGCGCGAACGCGGGCGTCGACCAGTCCAACGTGGACGTCGACACCGTCGCGCTCCTGCCCGCCGATCCCGACGCGTCGGCGCGTGGGCTCCGCGAGACGATCCGCTCGCTCACCGCCCGCGAGGTCGCGATCATCATCGCGGACACGTTCGGGCGGCCGTGGCGCGAGGGGCTCACGAACGTGGCGATCGGGCTCGCGGGCTTCGCGCCGCTCAAGAGCTACATCGGCGAGCTCGACTCCGCAGGCCGGCCGCTCTCCGCGACGATTCTCGCCGTGGCCGACGAGCTGGCGTCCGCGGCCGAGCTCGTGATGGGCAAGCTCGACCGCATTCCCGTCGCGATCGTCCGCGGGCTCCCCCTCACGCCGAGCGAGGAAGGGTCGAAGCCGCTGCTGCGTGACCCCGCGCGCGACCTGTTCCGCTGAGAGTTCGAGCAACAATCGACCGGCGCGCCGGTCGATTGTTGCTCGAACTGAACCCCAGGAAGGAGGCACCCGCGTGAAGATCGCGATCCTCGGAGGCACCGGCAAGGAGGGATTCGGGTTGGCCGCGCGGTGGGTCGAGCTCGACCACGCCATCGTCATCGGCTCGCGCGACGCCGAGCGCGCGCGCGCGAAGGCGGCGGAGCTCCGTGCCGCGACCGGGTGCCAGTCCATCACCGGGGCGTCGAACCGTGACGCGGCCGCCGAGGGTGACGTCGTCGTGGTCGCGCTGCCCGCGAACGGCCTCGCCAGCACGCTTCCCGACGTCCGCGACGGGTGCCGCGGCAAGGTCGTGATCTCGACCGTCGTGCCCCTCACCTTCGGCACGTCGCGCCTCTTCACGCCTCCCGCCGCCGGCTCGTCCGCGGAGGAGGTGCAGGCGCTCCTGCCCGAGGCGCGCGTCGTCGCGGCGTTCCACCACGTCGCCGCGCACGAGCTCAGCGAGACGGAGCACGAGATCGACTGCGACCTGCTCTACTGCGGAGGTGACGCGGACGCGAAGCAGGTCGCCGCCACGCTGGGTGCGTCGATGGGCCTGCGCCCGCTCGACATCGGACCGCTCACGAACGCCGGGCCGCTCGAAGGCATCACCGCCGTGCTCGCGACGGTGAACCGCCGCTACAAGCTGAAGAACGCGGGGATCAAGATCACGGGGGTGTGAACCGATCTCATGGGGGGCCTCGAAGGGCCCCCCAAACCCCCCGAACGCTCGGCCACGCCCCGGGGAACCCGGGGCGTGCCTCGATCTCGCATGCGGCCGGGAGGGCCGACGTGGCGGCCAGTTCCCGTTTTCTTCCTATCAGGTGCGGAGCTCGGCGAGGAAGGCGCGGACCGCCTTCGTGTGGCTGCGCATCTCTACGAAGGACGCGAGACGGGCGAAGTCGAGCTCGGGAAGGAACTCGCTCGCGTCCCGCCGCTCGTACCCGGCGTCGGTCAGCCTGTAGATCTCGAAACCGCCCCTGCGCCAGAACCAGACCTCGGGAACTCCCAGGCCCTCGTAGATGGCGAGGCGATCGAGACCACGGCGGGTGATGATCACCTCGAACGCAATGTCCGGGAATTCCTTCGCTTCCCAATCGTCGCCGAGGACGTAGCACTCATCGGGTTCGACGCCGCGCTCCTTCGCCTCCTTGCGGAAGGTCGTAGAACCGAGGCCGTTCAAGGAAATGTCGCGATCGAGCGCATAGGCCTCGACCAACCGCCCGACGATCGACTTGACGTGCTCGTGCTTGCGCGATGGGCTCATGATCTCGAGCGTCCCCTCGAGGTACGCCATGCGGGCGCCTGGTTGGTCGTCGCCGAACAGCTCGAGCAGGGCTTCGTACTGCTGCCAGGTGACGCCGGTCAGCAGCACCCACCGGTCGACGTCATCGGCTGGCGCGGCGGTCGTGTCGCGCTCGACAAGAGCAGGGTCCATGCATGTAGGGTATCAGAGCCCCGCGCGGCGGCGCTCACGCACCCGTGCTGGCCGGCGCCACCGATAGTGCTCGTGGCGGTCGGCGATGAGATAGTCAGGCATTAGCCGGCTGACAACCGAACGGCCACGCTTGACAATCGGCCGTCGACGTCACCAGCGCCCTCAGCACGGCGGCGACGTCGGCGAGATCCGCGAACAGCAGGTCGGAGCCGCAGGTCGCGAGGTCGGTGGCCGCGTGGTGGCCCGTCGCGACCGCCACCGCCACCGCGCCGCACGCCCGCGCGCAGTCGACATCGAGCGGCGTGTCCCCGATGATCACCACGCGGTCGAACGGGACCTCGACGCCGGCAACGCCGCGGGCACGCGCGCATGCGATCGCCGGGAGCCTGCGGCGGTCGGCGTCGTCGGACCCGAACGCGCCGACCCGGAACAGCGGCCAGAGTCCCGTGTGACGCAGCTTCACGCGCGCGCCGCTCTCGATGTTCCCGGTGAGGAGGCCCACGATCGCGTCGGTGCGCGCCGCGAGCGCGCGCACCACGTCGGCCACCCCGGGCATGATCTCGACGCGCGCGCCGTCCCCGACGAGCGCCTCCAGCTCGAGCACGTATCGCTCGAAGCACTCGTCGAGGCGGCCCGCGATCGCGGCGTCGTCGAATCCCGCGTCGCGCAGGATGTCGAACACCGCCCGCGGATCGGTCTTGCCCCGGAAGTCGTAGCCGTCGATGCCCGCGCGCGTCCCGTAGACGGCCTCGAGGGCGCGCGCCATCGCGGCGCGGCCCGCGCCTCGCGCGCTCACCAGCGTGCCATCGACGTCGAAGAGGAAGAGCCGCATCCGGGTCGCCACGCGCGTGACGCTCACCGCCCCGCCAGCCGCCGCAGCCGCTCGACGGCGGTCGCGACGGCGGCGAGCGCGTGGTCGATCTCCGCCCCGGTCGTCCATCGCCCGAGCGTGAACACGAGCGAGGCCTCGGCGTCCTCGCTGGGCAGCCCGATCGCGCGCAGCACGTGCGACGGCTCTCCCGTGAGCGTCGCGCACGCGGACCCCGAGGACGCCGCGATCCCGTGCAGGTCGAGCTCCAGCAGCACCGCCTCGGCCTTCACGCCGCCGATCACGACGCTCGCGTGGTGCGGCAGTCGCGCGGGCGGCTCCGGACCCGTGAGGCGCACGCCGGGCACCTGCGCCCGCAGCCCCGCGAGGAGCCGATCGCGCAGGCGCTCGATCCGACGCACCTCCCGGTCACGCTCGACGCAGGCGATGTCGGCGGCGACCCCCATGCCGACGATCCCGGGCAGATTCTGCGTCCCCGACCGGTACCCGTTCTCCTGGCCGCCGCCGAGCAGCACCGGCGCCAGCTTCACGTCCCGTCCGACCCACAGCACGCCGGTTCCGGGAGGACCGTGCAGGTCGTTGGACGAC
Organism: Candidatus Rokuibacteriota bacterium; assembly: GCA_016184125.1. GTDB lineage: Bacteria > Methylomirabilota > Methylomirabilia > Rokubacteriales > CSP1-6 > AR8. Next base: position 111,187 of record JACPDG010000037.1, read on the forward strand.
ACGCTGAGGAGGTCGATCGCGTCGTCGGTCACGCTCAGAGGAACGCGCCCCACCGCATGCACGCCGTCCACGTGCAGCGGCACGCCGCGGCGGCGAACGAGCGCGCCGATCTCGCGGACGGGCTGGAGCGTGCCGATCTCGCCGTTCGCGGCGCCGACGGACACGAGCGCGGTGTCGGTCCTGAGCGCGGACGCGACCGCCTCGGGGACGATCCGTCCGTCACGGCCGACGGGGACGAGCGTCACGTCCCAGCCGCGCTTGATCAGCGCGCGGCAGGCATTGAGGACCGCGATGTGCTCGACGGCCGACGTGACGACGTGACGACCCGCCGCCCGCGCGGCGACGCCGAGCACGGCGAGGTTGATCGCCTCGGTCGCTCCCGACGTGAAGATCACGCCGTCGGGCCTGCCACCCACCAGCCGCGCGACCCGCGCCCGGGCCTCGTCCAGCGCCGCGCGCGCGCGCCGCCCCGGCTCGTGGAGCGCCGACGGGTTCCCGAGACCGTCCTCGAGCGCGGCCATCATCGCCGCGACGACGCGTCGGTCGACCGGCGCGAGGCCGGAGAGGTCGAGGTAGGCGCGAGTCACGCGCGGAGCCCTGACGTGGCCCCTGACACGCTCCTACCGTGTCTTCCGGACGAGGAAGCGGAAGACGACCCCACGCCTCTCGATCTCGAGGAGCTCGTTCCCGGACCTGGCGCTCCAACTCCGCATGTCCGCCTCGGACGCCGGATCGTCGGAGGTCATCGCGAGCACCTGCCCGGGATCGAGGGCGCGGAGCGCCTCGCGGGTCTTGAGGATCGGCATCGGGCAGTAGAGCCCGAGACAGTCGAGACACTTGTCGGGTATGACAGCCATACGTCGAACGGAAATTCTCACATTGACACGCCACGGGGGCAACAGAGAATAATGGCCGCTATGCGCGAGTCTCCCGTGGTCGCCGCGCGCGCCGGGAAGCGGGTCAGACAGAAGGTGCTCTGGGCGCTCGCGCTCTCGTCGGTGCTGCCGCTTCTCGTGCTCGCCTACGTCGTCCACGGGTACGTCGTGCCCGCGCTCGACCCGTCGGACCGCGTCCAGTTCGTGGGCCTCCAGGCCCTCGTCTTCTTCACGCTCGTGGCGATGATCGCGGGCGGCTGGATCATCTGGAGCGTCGGCCGCACCGTGGCGCGCATGGCCGACCTCATGGCCCGCGACCCGAGCATGACGCATCTTTCGACGCGGACGGACGAGGTCGGCGCGCTCATGACGAGCTTCTCGAAGATGTTCGAGACGATCGAGCGGCAGGCGAACGAGATCAACAGCTTCGCGATGCGCCTGGACGCCGCGTACAAGGAGCTGGAGACGACGAACGCGCGCCTGAAGGAGACCTCGTTCAAGGACGAGGTGACGGGCCTCTACAACCGCCGGTTCTTCACGATCCGCCTCGAGGAGGAGATCTCGCGCCACCGGCGCTTCAACCACCCGGTGTCCGTCGTCCTGCTCGACCTCGACGGCTTCAAGCAGGTCAACGACGAGCTCGGCCACGCCATCGGCGACGAGACCCTCCGCGACGTGGCGCAGATCCTCATGAAGCACTCGCGGGGCATCAACGTCGTCTCCCGCTACGGCGGGGACGAGTTCGCGATCCTGCTCGTGGAGACGTCGAAAGCGGGGGCGAGACTGTATGCCGACCGCATCCGCGAGGTGATCGCCAGGCACGCCTTCACCCACAGCAAGCGGGTGACGGCGAGCCTCGGCGTCGCGAGCCTGCCCGAGGACGACGTGGCGACCGCCGAGGACCTGTTCAAGCTCGCCGACGAGGCGCTCTACACCGCCAAGCGCCGGGGCAAGAACCAGGTCGCGGCCTCGGAATCGACGGAGAAGAAGACGTGGAACGCCGCGACCTCCTGATCGTCGACGACGACTGGCAGGTCCGCGAGGTCCTGCACGAGATCTTCCTCTCGTCCGGCTACAACTGTCACCTGGCGCAGGACGGCCGCGAAGCGCTCGAGGTGTTTCGCGCGGCCCGGCCGCCGCTCGTCGTGACGGACCTCAAGATGCCGAACATGGACGGCATCCAGCTCCTGCACGCGATCCTGGCGGAGGAGGGTGACACCGCCGTCGTCATCCTCACCGGCGCCGCCGACGTCAAGACGGCGATCGACAGCCTGAAGCTCGGGGCCTACGACTTCATCATGAAGCCGGTGAACGTGGACGAGCTGGTGATCGCGGCGGAGCGGGCGCTCGAGCGGCGGAACCTGCTCATCGAGCGGCGCCAGTACCAGGCGTACCTGGAGCTGCGCGTCGAGGAGGCCACGCGGGACCTCCAGGCCGCGTACCAGCAGCTCCAGGACACGTACCGGGCGACCCTCGAGGCGCTCGGCTCGGCGCTCGACACGCGCGACATCGGCACCGAGTCGCACTCGCGACGCGTCCACGGGTACTCGCTCGCGACCGCGCGCGAGTACGGCGTACCGGAGGAACAGCTCTCCGACGTCGCGCACGGGGTGCTCCTCCACGACATCGGCAAGATCGGCATCCCGGACGCCATCCTCCTCAAGCCCGGTCCGCTGACGCCGGAGGAATGGACGGTCATGCGCCGCCACCCCGAGATCGGCAAGCGCCTGATCGAGCGCATCCCGTTCCTGCGCGGCGCGGTCCCGGTCGTCTACCATCATCACGAGCGCTGGGACGGCAGCGGCTATCCGCTCGGGCTCAAGGGTGAGGAGATCCCGCTCGGCGCGCGCATCTTCTCGGTGGTGGATGCGTTCGACGCGATGACGTTCGACCGCCCGTACTCCAAGGCCATCCCGATCGACGCGGCGAAGGGGGAGATCCGGCGCTGCTCGGGCTCGCACTTCGATCCGCTCGTCGCCGAGGCCTTCTTCCGCGTCCCGGAGCCGCTCCTCGCCGAGATCCGCCGCAAGAGCATCGAGCCCTGACGGGCGCTGCGTCACGTGCGCTAGAGCGTGACGCGCGGAATCCTCGCGGAGCGGCAAGTTCCTGGCCGGTGACTCTCTTTACCCCCCACGCTCGGAACCGGCCCGGGACACCCGGGCCGGTCCTCGACAGGCCGCCGGGTCAGCCGAGCTCGGCGGTGAGCGCGCGGATGGTCGCCCGCACGTCCTCGACCGTATCCGTCGGGACGCCGGCCTGGAGCGCGCTCTCGACGAGGACGCCAAGCTTCTCGACCTGCACGCGCGCGGACTCCCGGTTGCCCATCTCGGCGACTTCGCGGATGACTGCCGCCCGGTCCTCGACCAACCGCTGCAGCGCGTCCGCGAGCAAGGCTCCCGGCTCCTGGCGCCGTGACTCGTCGTCGCCGGCGTAGGTCAGCGCACGCAGCAGTGCCTTCACCGCGTCCTCGTGCTCTCCGGCTTCCAGCCGGCGCATCCCGGTCTTCGTGTACGCGAGCCAGAGGCGCCGGGCGATCTCCTGGTACCGGTCGGGATGCAACGCGTCGCCGCTCTCGGTCAGCAGGCTCTCCGCCTGATCGAGTGTGGACGCGACCTCCCACTCACGGCCCTGCTGGGTGTCGCGAATCGCCGCGGCGGTCAGCTGACCGATCTCCGAGCCGAGCACCTCGGCGTGGAGCTCGTCGAAGGCCTCGCGCGTGGCCGCCGGAAGCCCGGGGTCGGCACGCGCCTCGACGAGGAGGCCGCGGGCGGCCGCGAACTCCTGGCGGCGCACGAGGCCGCGGATCACGCTCTCGCTCGCCGACCAGTAGCCGGTGTTCACCGCCTCGCGCGCAGCGGCAATGCCCTCGTCGCCCGGGCGCTCGTTCTGCGCGCGCTCGAGCCAGGTCCGTGCCTCGCGCAGCAGGGCGAGGCGGCGCTCGTCGGGGAGCCCGCGACACCGCGTGAGGATGTCGCTCGCGACGGAGAGCGCGAGCGACGCGAGCTGCACGCGGAACGTCTCGCGCTCGGCTTGGGGCGCCACGTCGATGGCGCGCTCGAGCGCGGTGCGCGCGGCCTCGTGATCGCCGAGCCGCTCCCGGGCGCGACCGACGAGGTTCCAGAGGGCGGCCTGCTCGCGGGGACTCGGCGCAGCCTCGTCGCCGGCGGCGAGCGCCGCCGTCGCCTGCGTCACGACATCGACGAAGCGCCCGCCCTCGAAGAGCGCCTGGCACTGCTCGAAGGGCGGCAACCGCGCGGGCGGCGGCGTGGGGCCGGCGTCGCCGGCGTCGGCACCGGACGGCAGCTCGAGCTGCGGCGTCGGAACCGCGTCCGAGGGACGGCGCGACACCGCGTCCGGGGAAACGACGGTCGACGGGCGCGCTCCACCGCGCGGGCGGCGACTCGGCACGGGGCCGGCGCGCCGCGGCATCTCCGACGCCGCCTCGCCGCCGCGCGACTCGTCGGCGACGTCCGGCGCCCGGCCAGCGGGTTCGGGAGCTGCGAGCTGCGTGATGGATCGCGGGGGCGCCGGCCGCGCCGCGGGACGGGGGCGCGGACGCCGGCTGTCGACCTCGCGCGTCGGCCAGAGCAGCTCGAGGACCGAGAACAGGATGAGCCCGGACGCGATCAGCGTGCCGGCCAGCACGAGGACGACGTCGATCAACACGCGACCTCGACGGCACGGCCCTCGGCGGCCGATCGATAGGCGGCGAGCACGATCGCCAGGTCGCGGCGACCGTCCGGGCCGTCGGTCTCGGGCGGCTTGCCCGTCGCGATGGCGTCGCGGAAGGCACGGAGCATGGCCTCGTGACCTCGTACGTCCCGACGGAAGAGCTTGATCCGCGGCCGTCCGGCGCCGCGCAGGACGAGGAACCGGCCCCGGTTGTCGGCGAAGCAGGTCGCGCGGATGCCGGTCAGCGTGGACCACTGGAGGCGCGGAACACCGGGCGCCGCCAGCGAGTTCGACACGAACCCCACGGCGCCGCCGGGCAGCGTCGCGAGCACGTCGATCGCGTCTTCCCCCTCGAGCTCCGGAAACGTCCGGGGAGGACGAAGCGCGTAGACCGACCGCACTTCGCCCCCCCACCATCGCAGCATGTGGATGTAGTGGATCCCCCCGTCGATCAGGGTCCCTCCACCCATCTGCGCCGCGGCGGTCCGCCAGCCGGCGTGCCGCCGAAAGCCGCGGGCGACGAGGTGGACCTCGCGGAGCGAGCCGAGCGCCCCCTCGTCCACCCAGGCCCGCACGCGGCGGAACGCGGGCATCCAGTGGACGTTCTCGCCCACCATCAGGATGCGATCGGCAGCGCGCGCCGCCGCGATGATGCAGTCGGCCTCCTCGATCGTGCGCGCGATCGGCTTCTCGACGAGGACGTGCTTGCCGGCGGCGAGCACCGCGAGCGTGTCGTCGACGTGCCGGTCGTGAGGCGTGCACACGACGGCGGCCGTCGCACGCCCGTCGGTGAGCGCGCCGGCGTAGTCGCCGACGGCGTCGATGCCGCCGAACTCGCGCGCGTACGCGCGGGCGCGCAACGGATCCCGGCTCGCGAAGATGACCGGGATCCCGAGCCGTCGCGCCGCGGCGGCGTGACGACGGGCGATCCACCCGCAGCCGAGCAGGACCACCGCGTCCGAAGCCATTCTGCCTGATGCTAGCACCGCGGTCGTGTCGCTCTGCTATCATGGGAAATGTTTTCCACACCCTCGGCTCCCCCGCTTGGCCGAGCGCGAACCCGAGGAGCGCCGGGGGGTGTGGGGGACCCGTCGCGGGTCCCACACTCGATCGGTCCAGGAGGACCTATGCGGCGGGTCGCGGTCATCGGGGTGGGCGTCACGAAGTTCGGTCGCCACGACCGGTCATCGGGCGAGCTGTTCGCCGAGGCCGCCGTCGAAGCGCTGGCCGACGCGGAGCTCGAGCCGAGCGCGATCCAGGCGCTCTACTACGGGAACGTCGTCGGCGGAGAGACCGAGAAGCAGCTCCACTGCGGGCCGCAGGCCGCCTCCATCCTCGGCATCACGGGCGTGCCCACGACGCGCTTCGAGACGGCGTGCGCCAGCTCGCACGCCGCGTTCCGCCACGCCGTGATGGAGGTCGGCGCGGGGATCAGCGACATCGTGATGGTCGGCGGCGGCGAGCGCGTCCTGAACGTGCCGACCGAGGACTCCACCGAGTACTTCGCCTACGCCTCCGACGCGATCTGGGAGCAGCCGCTCGGGCTGACGTTCCCGGGCGTCTTCGCGCTCGTCGCCCGCGCGCACATGCACAAGCACGGGACGACCGAGGAGCAGATGGCGGCCGTCGCGGTGAAGAATCACCGGCACGGCACGCTGAATCCCAAGGCGCAGTTCCGCAAGGAGATCACGCTCGAGCAGGTCATGACCTCCGCGAAGGTCGCGGACCCGCTCAAGCTCTACGACTGCTGCCCGTTCTCCGACGGCGGCGCCGCGGTCATCCTCGCGTCCGAGGACGTGGCGCGGTCCCGCAAGCGCGCCGTGTGGGTGCTCGGGTCGTCGGCGGCGTCCGACTGGATGCTGATCGGCGACAAGCCTGATCTGTCCCGGGTCCTGGCGACCGAGCGCGCGGCGGCGGCGGCGTACCGGCAGGCGGGTCTCGGACCGCAGGACGTCGACGTCGTCGAGCTCCACGACTGCTTCACGATCGCCGAGATCGTCGCGACCGAGGGCCTCGGACTCTTCGAGCCCGGCATGGGTGGCGTCGCCGCCGAGAAGGGCTGGACGAGCCTCGGCGGCAAGGTCCCGGTGAACCCGTCCGGAGGTCTGAAGGCGAAGGGACACCCGATCGGCGCGACCGGAGCCGCGCAGGTCGCGGAGATCGTCACGCAGCTTCGCGGAGAGGCGGGTCCGCGACAGGTCGGTGGGGCGAAGACGGGTCTCGTCCACACGCTCGGCGGAAACACGGCAACCGTAGTCGTGAGCGTGCTCGGCCGTGAGTGAGGGAGGGGCCGTGACGCTCAAGTCGTTCTTCGAGGGCGCGCGGGATGGTCGCCTGACGGCCGTGCGGTGCACCGCCTGCGGCGGGCTCGCGATCCCGCCGAAGGAGTTCTGCCCGGCCTGCGGCAAGCGCGGCTGGCAGGCCGCGCCGCTGTCGGGGAGCGGCACGATCGCGAGCTACACCGTCATCCGCGTCGCGCCGAGAAAGTTCGCGCCGGAGGCGCCGTACGCGCTGGCCCAGGTGCGCCTGGCCGAGGGCGTGTCGATCCTCGGCAGGATCGTCGACGTCCCGCTCGACCGACTCGCCATCGGTCTCGCGGTCAAGTTCCACCCGCTGGTCCGCGGCGACCAGACGGGCATCGCGTTCGGCCCCGCCTGATCGCTCGGAGGGGGCTCCGCCTCCCTTCCGAACCTCCCCCGTCGATTGCGGGCTCTCTGATCTCCGCCCCCTCGGTTGCGACGCCGCAGGCCGCCGGATAGGATGGCGGCCTGAGCACCATCACCGTCCTCAACATCAATGACGATCCCGCACGGCAGTACGTGATCCGGCGCGTCTTGCAAGCCGCGGGGTTTCACGTCGTCGACGCCGCGACCGGCCGCGAGGCCCTCGATCGACTCGCCCTCGTGCGGCCCACGGTCGTCGTGCTCGACGTGAAGCTGCCGGACCTCGACGGCTTCGAGGTGTGCCGGCGGATGAAGGCGAACGCGGCGACGTCGTCCATCCCGGTGCTGATGTTCTCTGCGGTGCTCGTCGAGGACGCCGACAAGATCAAGGGGCTCGAGCACGCCGACGCCTATCTCGCCGAGCCGGTGCCTCCACCGGTGCTCACCGCGACGGTCCGGGCGCTGGCCCGCATGGCGCAGGCGGAGGCGGAGCGCTCCGAGCTCCTGGCGAGCCAGCGCATGGAGCGGGCGGCGAGCGCGCTCGTCGACGTGGGACGCCGTCTCATGACGACGTGGGACCGGATCGAGCGCAGCCGGATCATCGTCTCGGCGCTCGTCGACGTGTACCAGGCGCGGCGCGGCGCACTGCTCACGCTCGACGCGTCCCGGACGGAGCTGCGATGCGCGGCGGCCGCGGGCGAGGACGAGGTGACCGCGCTCGTCGGCAAGACGCTCCTCGTGGACGAGGCGCTATCGGGACGTGCGGTGGCTGAGCGACGACCGCGCTGGACGGCCGACATCCTCGCGGAGCCGGACCTGAAGCTGCCCCGATGGATCCACACGATGTTCCGGACGGGCTGCCGCGCGTGGATCAGCGTGCCGCTCGTCGTGAACGACGACGTCCTCGGCGCCGTCTCGCTGGGCGACACGACCGGCCGCGTCTTCCGCAAGGACGAGATCCAGCTCCTCGAGGCCTTCGCGGCGCAGGCCGCGCTCGCTCTCCGCAACGCCAGGCTATGGAACCAGCTCGCCAAGTCCGGTGAGCGACTCGAGGCGCTGTCCCGCCGGCTGCTCGAGGTCCAGGAGGCGGAGCAACGCCGGCTCGCCCGCGAGCTGCACGACGAGATGGGCGCGGCGATCAGCGCGGTGAAGATGGAGCTCCAGGCGCTCGGGCGCCGCCCGGAGCTCGCCCCGGCGGCGCGCGATCTCGATCGGACCGTCACCGCCGTCGACGGGCTGCTCCAGCGCGTCCGTCAGGTGTCGCTGGACCTGCGCCCGTCGCTCCTGGACGACTACGGTCTCGAGCCGGCGCTCCGCTGGTACGTCGACCGCCAGTCACAGCGTTCGCGGGCGGATATCCGCATCGCGTCCGACGTCGGGGAACTGCGCTTGCCGACCGGGGTCGAGACCGCGTGTTACCGCGTCGCGCAGGCCGCCATCACGAACGCGCTCCGCCACGCCGCCGCGAACCGGATCACGGTCGAGCTCCGTCTCGCCGGCGACGACCTGAAGCTCACCGTCCGGGACGACGGCGCCGGATTCGATGTCGCGGCAGCGCGGGCCCGCGCGCGCCGCGGCGAGAGCCTCGGCCTGCTCGCCATGGAGGAGCGCGCCGGCCTCGCCGGCGGCACGCTCGAGATCGAATCCGTCGCGGGTCACGGCACGGAGCTGCGCGCCTCGTTTCCCGCGCGGCCCCCACGGCCGGCGACGCCCCGATGACCGTCCGCGCGCTCCTCGCGGACGACCACGCCCTGTTCCGCGCCGGGTTGCGGAAGCTGCTCGAGACCTTCGAGGGCGTCGAGATCGCAGGCGAGGCCGCCGACGGCCACGAGGCGCTGGAGCTGGTCGAGCGGTACCGCCCGCATCTGCTGATCCTCGACATCGCGATGCCCGGGCTGAACGGCATCGAGGTGACGGCGCGCGTCGTGCGCGAGCATCCGAGCACGCGCGTCATCGTCCTCTCCATGCACTCCGCCGAGGAATATGTCCTCCGCGCGATCCGCGCGGGCGCCGACGGATACGTCCTCAAGGACGCGACGCCCGCGGAGCTCGAGGAGGCGATCCGGACGGTCAGCCGCGGGCACACGTACCTGCACCCGGCCGTCTCGAGACACGTCGTGGAGGACTACGTCCGGCGGGTGTCGCGCGAGGCGGACCCGGTGGAGCGCCTGACGCCGCGACAGCGCGAAGTGCTCCAGCTCATCGCCGAGGGGCACACGACGAAGGGCATCGCGCAGAAGCTCGGCCTGAGCGTCAAGACCGTCGAGAGCCACCGCGCGCAGCTCATGGAACGTCTGGAGATCCACGACGTCCCGGGTCTCGTCCGCTTCGCGATCCGGTGCGGGCTGATCAAGCCCGAGGATTGACCTCATGGGGGGGCCCGACATGGCCCCCGGCTCGAATCGGGGAATCCCTGATGCCCACCTCGGGGACCTCCACGCTCCGACTGGGGGATCGCCCGGATTGGCAGCAGGGCGCCGGAGCGCGAGGCTGACGACGGTATACGCCTTGCCCCACCGCACGTTGAGGAGGCCCTGATGCCCACGGACCCGTGGCTCGCGCACATCGTGTCGAAGTTCGAGAGCGAGATCCTGGCCGACTGGATCCAGCACCAGCTCGCCGCCGACACGCTCCGTCGCGACCTGATGTCGGAGGCGGAGCTGGTGGAGCAGTCCCGTGCCTTTCTCGGGCTCCTCCGCGAGGCGGTCCAGAAGGGCAACCTCGCGGACACGACGGGGCCGGAGTGGACCCCGGTGCGCGAGATGCTCGCCTGCGTCTCGCGGGCGCGCGCCAAGCAGGGGTTCACCGCCAGCGAGACGGCGACGTTCGTGTTCTCGCTGAAGCAGCCGCTCTTCGCCCGGCTGCGGGGCGAGGTGGGCACGGACGTGGACGCCCTCGGCGATGCGGTGTGGCGAACGACCGTGCTGCTGGACAAGCTCGGCCTCTACACCGCCGAGAGCTATCAGAAGGGCCGCGAGGAGGTCATCGCGCGGCAGCAGCAGGAGATGATGGAGCTCTCGACCCCGGTCGTGAAGCTGTGGGAGGGCATCCTGGCCCTGCCGCTGATCGGCACCCTCGACAGCGCGCGGACGCAGATCGTCATGGAGAACCTCCTCGAGCGCATCGTGGAGACCGGAGCGTCGATCGCCATCATCGACATCACCGGTGTCCCGACCGTCGACACGCTGGTCGCGCAGCACTTGCTCAAGACCGTCGCGGCCGCGCGGCTGATGGGCGCCGACTGCATCATCAGCGGCATCCGGCCGCAGATCGCGCAGACGATCGTCCACCTCGGCGTCGAGCTCACGAACGTGATCACCAAGGCGACCCTCGCGGACGCCTTCACCGTCGCGCTCGAGCGCACCGGGGCGACGATCGCGCCCCGCAGCGGCCATGTTTGAATCGGGGTCGAGCGTCGAGCGGATCCCCATCCTGAAGATGGGGAGCTACCTGCTGGTCACCATCCAGGTCGACATGCACGACCGCCTCGCGACGTCGCTGCAGGACGACCTCACGGCACGGATCGTCGAGACGCGTGCCCGCGGCGTCCTCATCGACATCTCCTCGCTCGAGGTCGTCGACTCGTTCATCGGGCGGATGCTGGGCAACATCGCCGCGATGGCCAGGGTGCTCGATGCGGAGACCGTCGTCGTCGGGATGCGACCGGCCGTCGCGATCACCCTCGTGGAGCTCGGGCTCTCCCTGCCCGGCGTGCGGACGGCGCTCAACGTCGACAAGGGCATGGAGCTGCTGCGCGGGTCGGTCGAGCGAGTGGCGAAGGTGAACAGCCGTGGCCGTCGTCAAGCACGAGACGCGTGAGATACGGAGCGCGGAGGACATCGTGCTCGTCCGCCAGGCGGTCCGCGCCTGGGCCATCGAGCTCGGGTTCCGTCTCGTCGACCAGACGAAGCTCGTCACGGCCGCCAGCGAGCTCGCGCGCAACATCGTCGACTACGGCGGCGGCGGCACCGTGGTGATCGAGGCGCTCAACGACGCCGAGCGCCGCGGCCTGCGCCTGCGCTTCGAGGACCACGGCCCGGGCATCGAGGACGTGGACACCGCGCTGCGCGACGGCTACACCACGGGCGGCGGTCTCGGCCTCGGGCTCGGCGGCGCGCGGCGCCTCGTGAACGAGTTCGAGATCGTGTCCGCGCCGGGCCGGGGCACCCGCGTCACGATCACCCGGTGGCGATGACGGCGTCCCTCGCGCTGCCCATCGCGGATACCTCGCAGGTCGGCGAGGCCCGGCGCCTCGCGACGACCCTGGCGCGCCGCGTGGAGTTCGACGACACGGACGCCGGGCGCGTCTCGCTCGCCGTCACCGAGGCGGCCACCAACCTGGTCAAGCACGCCCGCGGCGGCGAGATCCTCATGCGGGCGCTGTCCGTCCAGGAAGGCGGCGGGATCGAGATCCTGGCGCTCGACGCCGGCGCGGGGATCCGCGACGTCGCGGCGTGCCTGCGCGACGGCTACTCGACCGCCGGCAGTCCAGGGACCGGACTCGGCGCGTTGATGCGACTGGCTTCCGTCTTCGACCTCTACTCGCTGCCCGGCCGTGGCACCGCGGTGCTCGCCCGCATCGTACGCACGCCGGGACCACGGCCGGCGGCCGGCTCGCCGATCGAGTTCGGTGTCGTGTGCGTGCCCAAGCCCGGTGAGGAGCGCTCGGGCGACGCGTGGGCCGTCGAGCCGCACGCGGGGGGCGCCGCGATCCTGATGTCCGATGGACTCGGCCACGGCCCCGACGCCGCGTCCGCGTCTGCCGTGGCGATTGCCAGGTTCCGGTCGCTCGGCTCGTCCGCGCCGGCCGCGGCCCTGTCCGTGATTCACGAAGCCATGCGGCCCACGCGGGGTGCCGCGGTCACGGTCACCGAGATCGACGTGAGCCAGCAGCTCGTCCGACATGCCGGCATCGGCAACATCGCCGGTAGCGTGATCACGCCGTCCGCGGTGCGGCGCATGGTGTCGCACAACGGCATCGCGGGCCACGAGGCCCGCCGCATCGGCGAGTTCACCTACCCGTGGAGCGACGACGCGGTGCTCGTGCTGCACTCGGACGGTCTCAACACGCACTGGGACCTCGACCGGTACCCGGGCCTCACCGCGCGACGCCCGAGCCTCGTGGCCGGCGTGCTCTACCGTGACTTCCGGCGCCGCCGTGACGACGTCGCGGTCCTCGTCGTGCGCGGACGACGCGCGGGAGGGGCCCGGTGAGCTGGTCGCTCCTGACCCTCGACGTGACGTACGAGCACGACGTCGTCGCCGCCCGGCAGCGCGCCCGGCAGATCACGGCGTTGCTCGGCTTCGACGTCCAGGACCAGACGCGCGTCGCGACCGCGGTGTCCGAGATCGCGCGCAACGCCTTCCGCTACGCGGGCGGCGGCAAGGTCGAATTCGTCGTCGAGGGACGCACCGCACCCCAGCTCCTGCTCGTCAGGATCAGCGACCACGGGCCCGGCATCCGCGACCTGGAACGCGTGCTCGACGGCAGCTACCGATCGGCGACCGGCATGGGGCTCGGCATCGTGGGCGCGCGGCGACTGATGGACCGGTTCGACATCGAGACGGAGCCGGCGCGCGGGACCACCGTCTGGCTGCGGAAGATCTTCCCGGCGCGCCAGAGCGTGGTCGCGGCGGGCGAGCTCGCCGAGGTGTCCACGGCCCTCGGCCGGCAGCGGCCCGAGACGCCGCTCGAGGAGGTCCAGCGCCAGAGCCAGGAGCTGTTGCGGACGCTGGAGGAGCTCCAGCGCCGGCAGGAAGAGCTGACCCGGCTCAACCAGGAGCTGGCCGACACCAACCGCGGCGTCGTCGCGCTCTACGCCGAGCTCGACGAAAAGGCCGATCATCTGCGGCGCGCCGACGAGATGAAGTCCCGGTTCCTCTCGAACATGAGCCACGAGTTCCGGACGCCGCTGAACTCGATCCTGGCGCTCTCGCGGCTCCTGCTCGAGTTCACCGACGGGCCGCTGACCGACGCGCAGAAGACGCAGGTCGGCTACATCAGGAAGGCGGCCTCCGACCTCTCGGACCTCGTGAACGACCTCCTCGACCTCGCGAAGGTCGAGGCGGGCAAGGTCATCGTCCGGCCGGTCGAGTTCGAGGTCACGAATCTCTTCGGCGCGCTCCGCGGAATGCTGCGGCCCCTGCTCGTGACGGAGGCCGTCGCGCTGGTCTTCGAGGAGCCGGAGGCGATGCCGCCGCTCTTCACCGACGAGGCGAAGGTCTCGCAAATCCTCAGGAACTTCATCTCGAACGCGCTCAAGTTCACGGAGCGTGGCGAGGTGCGGGTGTCGGCGACGCTCGACCCCGGCGGCGATGCCGTCGTCTTCTCCGTCGCGGACAGCGGTATCGGCATCGCCCCCGAGGACCAGGAGCGCATCTTCGAGGAGTTCTCGCAGCTCGACCACCCCATCCAGAAGCGCGTCAAGGGCACGGGCCTGGGTCTGCCGCTCACGAAGAAGCTCGCCGCCCTGCTGGGCGGCACCGTGTGGGTGACGAGCACGCCCGGCGCCGGGTCGACCTTCTCCGTCGTCATCCCGCGGCACGACGTCGAGCCGGCGCCGCTGCTCGGCCCGCACGATCGCGCGGTCGAGCCCGGGCGCCTGCCGGTCCTCGTGGTCGAGGATCGCGCGGAGGACGCGCTGGTCTACGAGGGGTTCCTGCGCGCCTCCCGGTTCCAGCCGATCCACGCGCGCTCGCTGCGCGAGGCGCGACACGTCCTCGCCACCGTGCGCCCGCGCGTGATCATCCTGGACATCCTGCTGCGTGGCGAGAACGCCCGGGGGTTCCTGGCGACGCTCGAGCGGGACGAGCGGACCCGCGCGATTCCGATCATCGTCGCGACGACGGTCGAGGATCAGCAGAAGGGACTGGCCCTCGGCGCGAACGCCTACGGGGTGAAACCGATCACCCGCGAATGGCTCCTCGACGCCCTCGCGATGGTGAGCGGCACCGTCCGCCCCTGCCGCGTCCTCGTCGTCGACGACGACGAGATCTCGCGGTACCTGCTGCGAAGCGTCCTCGCCGAGGCGCGGTGCACCGTCCACGAGGCGGCGAACGGCCAGGACGGCCTCGAGCGCGCCATCGACAAGCGGCCGGACGTGATCTTCCTCGACCTCATCATGCCGGACGTCACCGGGTTCGAGGTCCTCGAGCGCTTGAAGGCCGAGCCGCGGACGCGGGACATTCCGGTGATCGTCTTCACGTCGAAGCCGCTCGCCGGTGACGAGCGCGCCTGGCTCGAGGAACGGGCCGTGGCGGTGCTGTCCAAGGAGGCCGCGTCACGCCAGGCGGGCAGCGAGGTGCTCGATGCGCTCGGGCTCGCCGCCCTCGCGTCAGGAGGCGCGTCGTGACGGACGGCGCGCGGTCGCTCGTCCTCAACGTGGACGATTACGCGCCCGGCCGCTACGCCCGGACGCAGGTCCTGCGGGGCGCGGGCTTCGACGTCGCCGAGGCCGCGTCCGGCGGCGAGACGCTGTCGCTGGCATCGCGCTGCGAGCCCGCGCTCGTGGTCCTCGACGTCAACCTCCCCGACATGAGCGGGTACGACGTCTGCCGCCGTCTCAAGGCCGATCCGCGCACCGCGATGACGCCGGTCATCCAGGTGTCGGCGACGTTCACACACGGCAGCGACCGCGCCACGGGACTCGAGGCGGGCGCCGACGCGTACCTGACGGAACCGCTGGAGCCCCGGGTGCTCCTCGCGACCGTCGGCACCCTGCTCCGGACGAGGCAGGCGCTCGTCGAGGCGGAGAAGGCGCGCGCCGAGGCCGAAGCTGCACGCGCGGACGCGGAGCGGGCGCGCGCCGACGCCGAAGCCGCGCGCGCAGATGCGGAGGCGACCAACCGCAGCAAGGACGAGTTCATCGCGATGCTGTCCCACGAGCTGCGCGGGCCGCTCAATACGCTCGTCGGCTGGACCCGGCTGCTCGCCTCCGGACGGCTCGAGCCGTGGAGGGAGTCCCGGGCGCTCGACGCCCTCGCCCGCAGCATCCAGGCGCTCACGCGGCTGACGGACGATCTGCTGGACGTCTCGCGGATCGTCAACGGCAAGCTGCCCCTCGACGTCCGGCCGCTCGACCTCGGCGCCGTCATCGCCGCCGCGATCGACGGCGTCCGCGATGCCGCGGACGCGAAGGGCGTCGTGATCGGGACGTCGATCGATTCCGAGGCCACCGCGGTCGCTGGCGACGCGCACCGGCTCCAGCAGGTCGTCTGGAACCTGCTGTCGAACGCCGTGAAGTTCACGGCGCCGGAGGGCCGCGTCGACGTGCGCCTCGAGAACCACGGGCAGGAGGTCGCGATCGTCGTGGCCGACACGGGTATCGGCATCGCGCCCGAGTTCCTGCCGCACGTCTTCGAGCGCTTCCAGCAGGCGGAGAGCGGCGAGCTGCGCCACGGCGGGCTCGGCCTCGGCCTCGCCATCGTGCGCCACCTCGTGGAGGCGCACGGCGGGCATGTCCACGCTCACAGCGAGGGCGCCGGCCAGGGTGCGGCGTTCACGGTGGTGCTGCGCCGCGACGTGGCGGCGCCGCGCGCGGCCTAGAACGGCCTAGGAACGACCGACCAACACAGCTCGGGGGGCTACGGCTGTGCCGCAACCCCCCGAGAGATTGGAGCGGGCGACCGGAGTCGAACCGGCGACATCAAGCTTGGGAAGCTTGCGTTCTGCCTCTGAACTACGCCCGCTCGGCGCCCTCCATTCTACACGAACCGGACCATGTTACTTGCCGTCCTTGAGCGACATGTCGTAGGCCTTGATCAGCTCGTCGCTCCGCGCCTTCCAGTTGATCCGCTTGGAGGCGCCGTAGAGGTCGAGCTGCTGGTAGAGCGGCACCGCCGGCATCTCCTCGATCCAGAGCTTGTTGATCCGGAGGTACTGCTCGCGGCGCTTCCTCTCGTCCATGGTCGTCTGCGCCTCGTCCACGAGCCGGTTGAACTCCTCGTTGTGCCAGTTCGCGAAGATCGCCGGCGACTTGAAGAGCGGCACGTACACCGTCTCGGCGTCCATCGTCGGCGTTCCCCAGCCGATCAACCACACGGGCCCGGCCTTGTGCACGTACACCATGTTGTTGAGGTAGTTCACGAACTCGAACGTCCTCAGCGTCGTGCGGATACCGGCCTTGTGGAGCTGCCCGGTCACGGCCTCGGCGACTTCCTTGTCGCGGACGTACCGGCCCTGCGGAGCATTGAGGACGATGTCGATGCCGTTCGGGTGCCCCGCCTCCGCGAGCAGCTTCTTGACCTTCGCGAGGTCCTGCTTGATCGGCTTCAGCGTCGCGTCGAACCCGAAGTGGAGCGGCGTCAGCATGAGCGGCGTCCGCATCGCCTTGCCGTCCAGCACGCCCTTGATGATCTCGTCCACGTCGAGCGCGTGCGCGATCGCCCGCCGCACGCGCTTGTCCGCCGTCGGGCCCCGGTACGGACCGATCGGCTTGTGCTGAGCGTCCATCTGGTGCGCGTAGATCATGAGCTGGATGGTCCGGATCGACGGCGCCGTCGACAGAAAGAGCTTCGGGTGCTTGTCGATGATAGGGGCGAGATGCGGCGGGATGTTCACGGCCAGGTCGACCTCGCCGTTCTGCAGCGCGGCGACTCGCACGGCGTCATCGGGGATCGGCCGGAAGACCACCGTCTTGATCTTCGGCGCGCCTCGCCAGTACCCCGCGTTCGCCTCGAGGACGATCTCCTCGTCCTTCGCCCAGCGCACGAACTTGTAGGGGCCGGTGCCGATCGGATTCTTCGAGATGTACGCGATGTCCTTGTCGTTGTAGGCCTTCGGCGGATACATCGCGCCGGAGACGAAGTTCATCACCGCCGAGAAGGTCGGCCACGGCTTCTTCGTGTGCACTTTCACGGTGTACGGATCGACGATCTCCACCCGGTCGATGGGCGCGAAGGATGTGGCGCCGCGGAGCTTCCCCTGACCGCCGGCGAGGCGCTCGAGGCTGAACTTGACCGACTCGGCGTTGAAGTCCTCGCCGTTGTGGAACTTCACGCCCTTGCGAAGCTTGACCTCCCACGTTGTCGGCGCGACGAGCTTCGGCATCTCGGCCGCAAGGGCGGGAACGAGCCTGAGGCTCGGGTCACGCTCGACGAGCATGTCGAAGATGTGCTTGCCGATCACGCTCGCCGGCGTCTCCGACTGATGGTGCATGTCGAGGGTCGTCGGATCGACGCCCTGCGCGATGATCACCTTCCCGGCCGGCGCAGCCCCCGCCGTGACCGGCACGAGCAGGACCGAGAGAGCGACAAACCACCGGCACCAACGAGTCATGGGGCCTCCTCACGACGAGGGACGATGTCAGGCTAAGTGGTCGTTACTGTATGGAATCGGACCTCATCGGTCAAGCTGTGCCACCTGTCAGGCGTGCCGTCCCGCCGGCGTGCGCTCCGTCGCTTCGAGCCATGCCAGCGTCTCGTCGCGGCTCTGCACGAGTCCGAGGTCCTGCGCCTCGCGCGCCCGCCCGAGGAGGCGCCCGACCTCGGGGCCCGGCGACAACCCGAAGTGCGCCATGACGTCGCCACCGCGCACGAGCGGCGGCGCGGCCGTCGTCGTCTCGGCCTCCTGCCAGCCGGCGAGGAGCTCACGCACGACACGAGCGCGCCGCCATACGAGGAGCGGCGAGGCGCCCGTCACGGCCGCGGCGTCGACCAGCGTCAGCAGGAGCAGGTCGCGCGCGTCCCCGCCCAGGTCGCGGAAGAACCGATAGCGCGCGCGGGGCGTGATCGGCCCGGCCTGGCCGAGGTGCATCGGACGCAGGTGATGCCGCACCAGGCGCTCCAGGAGCGCGACCACGCGCTCGGGCAGCCGCAGGCGCTCGCCGATCGCACGCACGCGCGCGGCACCGAGGAGATCGTGCTCGAAGAAGCGTACGCGTCCCTTCACCCGGCGCCGCGTCTCCGGCTTCGAGACGTCGTGGAGCAACGCGGCCAGCTTGAGGACGTGCGAGCGCTGGAAGCCGCCCCCCACCGGCTCCCGCACGTGCTCGACCAGTTCCTCGCCGAACGGGCTCAGCGCATCGAGCCGGCGCAGCAGGCGGTCGGCGCCGTCGACGGCTCGGAGCGAATGCTCGAGCACGCTGAACCGGTGCGGCGCCGGCTGCGCGGTCGCGCGCATCGGTTCGATCTCGGGCAGGATCGCGGCGAGCAGCGTCAGGGCATCGAGGCGGCGCAGCGCCCGCCCGGACGACGGGAGCCGGAGGATGGCCAGCAGCTCGTCGCGCACGCGCTCGGCAGCGACGTCCGCGATCCGCGCCGCGACGCCGCGGATCGCCCGGATGGTGCGCGGAGCGAGCGCGAGCCCGAGCTCGGCCTCGAGCCGCCCTCCGCGGAGCGCACGGAGGGGGTCGTCGTCGAGCACGCGCGGCGACGGCAGCCGCAGACGCCGGAGCGCGAGATCCCGGAGGCCGCCGGTGGGATCCACGATCGGCGCGCGCCCGTGCGCGAGCAACGGGACGAGCGGCACGGCGAGCGCGTTGACCGTGAAGTCCCGCGCGCGCAGGTCCCCCTCCAGCGTCGTGGCCCGGAAGTCGGTGAGATCGAGGCGCGCGCGCTCGGTGACCACGCGCGCCGAGGCATGCTCGGCGTCCAGCTCCACCAACGTGCCGCCGAGCCGCTCCGCGAGGCGCCGGCCGAGCGCGAGCGCGCCATGCCGCACGGCCACGTCGAGATCGGCAGGTCCCGTCGTCGCCTCGCGCCGGCGGACCGCGTCGCGGACGGCGCCGCCGACCAGCACCGGCTCCGTGTCTGTCGCCGCTTCCGCCACGACGCCGCCGAGCAGCGCAACGTGCGCGGCCGCGAGCCTGTCGAGCCGGAACCACCGCATGCGCCCAGCATACGTCCCGCGCCACGTGGACGGTGCGCCGCAGCCTCCAGATGACGCCAGCGGTCCGCGGCCGCAGTTCACGCCACACGTCGGGGGTCGCCGCACGGATCGCGTCAGGGATCGCGGCGCGGAGCGCGCCGGACGGCGCGCCGGACGGCGCGCCGGGATGCGGCGGGCATGGCACGTCGCGGGCGGACGCGCACCGCTGACACAGCCCGGTATCCCGGTCGGGCCGCGAGACGCTTCGCGGCGGGCGTCGGGGCGCACGGCGCGCCCGTGTCCGGACGGGGCGCGGCAGGTTGACCGAGGGCGAGGCCGATCGGCGCCGCGCGGTTGCCGGGCAACGTCGCCGCGGCGTGCCGCCGCGTGATGTCCCCGGAGGCGCGCCGCCCCGCGCGCCGGCGCGCGCCGCCTACATCTCGATACCCTTGGCTCCGATCCGGAACTCGGCGATCTCGTCGCTCATCGCGCTGCCGCGGTGCTTGACGACGCAGAGCATGCGGGCGAGGCGGTTGCCGACGCGCTCGCTGCCCATCACGATCACCGTGTTGGCCGTGGCGCCGATGTCGCCGGTCGCGACCTTCCGCGCCAGCAGGTCCTCCAGGCGCGTCTCCTCCGTCGTCACCAGCAGCAGTGTCGTGAGGCTCGCGTGGTCGTACCGGTGCGAATCGATGAACTCGCGGTGCTGCCACACGGGCAGGCAGATCTCCATGCCCAGCGTCTCGGCGTCGCGGTGCACGATCGTGCGGTAGACGTCGTTGAACATGTGGAACTGGATCGAGTCGGCCGGCGAGTCCATAGGCTCGACGCCGTCCACGACGACGCGGCGCGTACCGGCCGCGAAATGGAAGTACATGAACGGCCGGACCGTGTAGAGGGCGTGGTTGTACGCCGCCTTCCAGTTCCAGTCGAACTCGAGCCCGCCGTCCGCCGTCGGGACCTGGTAGTCACGCACCCGGCCGGTCCACCGCAGCGCGTTCGAGTAATGCGCGTCCATCGCGTCCGGCGGCGGGTATGGCGACGCCATCGGCGTCACCGTGTGCGTCCACGGCGTGAGCGTCCACCGGAACAAGCGAAGCGCGTAGTCGTCGTGCTGCTGCGAGTCACCGCGCGCGTTCATGTCGAGCACGATGCCGCGGGCGCCCTCGTCGATGAGGCCCTGGCTGGCGCACGTGAGGCCGAGATGCGTCTTGCCGATGCCGGTGGCGCCGTACACGACGGCGAGCGTTCCCGGCACGAGGCCTCCGCCGAGCATATCGTCGAGCTTCGCGAGTCCAGTCGAGACGCGTGGGCTCATGGCCATGAGGCGCGATTCTACACCACTGATCACATGGGGGGCCCCGACATGGCCCCCCATGCCCCCCAACGCTCGGATGCGCCCCGGGAAACCCGGGGCGCACCTCGAGCTCCCGTCCGCACGAGGCCCCCGACATGGCCCCCCATGCCCCCAACGCTCGGATGCGCCCCGGGAAACCTGGGGGGGAAACCCGGGGCGCACCTCGATCTCCCGTTCGCACGGGGGCCCTACATGCCTCCCGCGGCTCCCCCGCGCTCGGCCGCGCCCGGGGGAGTGCGCAGACGCACCCGCGAACCCCGGGGCGCGCCTCGGCCCTTGGTGGCGAACTGCCGCTCGTAGAGTGCCGTGAGCTCCTCGAGCGTCGTCGCCTGCCCCGGCGCCTTGTCCTCACGGATCCGCGCGATGCGCGCGAAGCGAAGCGCGAGCCCCGACGGGTACGTCGGGCTCTTCTGGATCTCGTTGTACTCGACCTCGACGACGACCTCGGGCGTGACGCGCACAGTGTACCCGTCGTCCGCGACGGCGAGCGTCCAGAGCCGGTCGGTCATCGCGGCGAATTCCGCGTCCGTCAGGCCCTTGAAGGTCTTGCCGACGTCCGCGAAGCCGTCGCCGTCGCGGACCGCGAGGTGGTAGTTCGAGAGCCAGCCGATCCGCCGCCCGGAGCCGCGGTCGGCCGCGATGATGACGCAGTCGATCGTCTCCGCCGCCTTCAGCTTGAACCAGCGCTTCCCTCGCCCGCCGGGCTCGTAGGCGCTCGCGAGGTCCTTCGCCATGACGCCCTCGTGACCCTCGGCGAGCGCCCGGGCGCGGAATTCGAGCGCCTCGTCCCCGGTCGTCACGATTCGCCGCTCGGCCAGGAACCGCCCGCGGGTCAGCCGCGCCAGCGCGTCCCAGCGCTCGGCGTACGGGCGATCGATCAGCGGCTCGCCGTGGGCGACGAGGCAGTCGAACAGGTGGAGCGCGAGCGGCATCTCCGCGACCGCCGCCTCCACGTCGTGGATCCGTCGAAAGCGGCGCATCAGCTCCTGGAACGGCAGCGGGCGTCCTGCCGCGTCGAGAGCCACCACCTCGCCGTCAACGATGAACGGTCCGGAGCCCAGGTCCCGGCGCGCGAGCGCGACGACGTCGGGGAGGCTGCGCGTCACGTCCGACAGCCGTCGCGTCCAGATGCCGACCCGCTCGCCGTCACGATGGAGCTGGATGCGCGCGCCGTCGTACTTGAACTCGAGCGCGGTCCGGCCGCCGTGCACCGCGAGCACCTCGGCGAAGTCCGTCGCGATCTCGGCCAGCATCGGCAGCAGCGGGACGAACGGCCGCGGCCGGACGCTCGCGAGCGCCTCCGCACCGCCGCGCGCGAGGAGCGCCGCGACCGCGGACAGGTCGCCGAGGAAGAGGGCGGCGCGCCGGATGGCCGAGAGGTCCGCGCCGGCCATCTCGGCCAGCGCCTCGAGCACCACGCCCTCGCTCACGCCCGTCCGCATCTCGCCGCCGATGATGCGTGCGAGGATTTCGCGCTGGTCATCGGAGGCGCGCCGCGCGAGCGCGCGCAGTCGCTGCTCCCTGCCCCGCCGCGAGCCCGAGCCCGTCGCGTCGGCCACGGCGGCGAATGCCGCGAGCACGTCGTCGATCATGAGCGGCTGGCCCCCCTCGTGACCCTCCGCTCCCGGCAGCCCACGCACACCGAGCACCCGAGGATCGGACGGCGGGAACGGCCGGCCGGTGAGGAACGCCACGGCGGTACCGACTTCCGCGGGATCGAGGGAGCCGAGGAACGTGGCGGTGAGCCGGCGCTTGTCGAGGCGCCCCGGCGTCGTCGAAAGTCGCCGGCACAGTGCGACGAAGTCCGCGAACGGTGTCACCCGGCCATTGTATCGGCCCCCGCGATTACTTGACCGGCGGGCGGGCGCCGCCCTACCTTCGCCTCATGCTGCGTCGGGTGCTCTACGACCCGGGCGCCTGGTCTGCGGCCGCCGCGGCGACGCTGCTCGCCGGCGACTTCGACGTGCGGCCGCTTCCGGATGGACACCCGGCCGATGCCTCGGTCGTCATCCTGGTTGGAGCCGACTGGACCTCCGCCGCCGCGCCGAACGAGCGCGTGATCGGGCTCGTCGATCTCCGGGAGCCGCGCCCGTGGCCGGACGCATGGCACGCGCTCCTGCCCGAGCACCCCGGAGGTCCCGCGCTCGGCAAGGCCGTCCGCAACGCGTTCGCGGATCTCGAGGCCGCGGCGGACCGCGGTCGCCTCGAGCGGGAACTCTCCGAGCTGAACGCGATCGGCATCCGGCTCTCGTCGGAGCGGGACCCCCACGTGCTCCTCGAGCTGATCCTCCACAAGGCGCGCGAGATCACGCACAGCGACGCCGGCTCGCTGTACCTCATCGAGGACGACGACCGCGATGGACGGAGGCTGCGCTTCGCCCTCGCCCAGAACGACAGCCTGGCCGTCCCGTTCGAGACCACCACATTGCCGCTGTCCTGCGAGAGCCTCGCCGGATGGGTGGCGCTCGAGGGCGCTTCGCTGCACCTCGACGACGCGTACGCGCCGCCCGCAGACGCGCCCTTCCGCATCAATCGCTCGTTCGACGAGCGGACCGGCTACCGCACCAAGTCCATGCTCGTCGTCCCCATGCGGACGCCGCAGGGCGAGACGATCGGGGTCCTGCAGCTCATCAACTGCAAGCCCCGGTTCTCGATGACCCTGGCCAGCCGCGCGGCAACCGAGCGGGTCGTCCAGCCGTTCAGCGCGCGCTTCGTCGCCCTCGCCTCGTCCCTCGCGTCGCAGGCCGCGGTGGCGCTCCAGAACAGCCGGCTCTACGAATCGATCCAGCGGCTGTTCGACGGCTTCGTGCAGGCGTCGGTGGTCGCGATCGAGTCGCGCGACCCCACGACCGCCGGTCACTCGTTCCGCGTGGCGGAGCTCGCCGTGGGTCTCGCGGAAGCTGCCGACCGCACCGTCCAGGGAGCGTACGCCGCGCTGACGTTCACCGCCTCCGACCTGATGGAGCTGCGCTACGCCTCGCTGCTCCACGACTTCGGCAAGGTCGGCGTGCGCGAGCACGTGCTCCAGAAGGCCAAGAAGCTGTCGCCCGAGGCGCTCGAGCGGATCCTCGGCCGCGTCGAGGCGCTCAGGCGCGGTCTGGAGATCGCGTCCACGCGGCGGAAGCTCGCCCTCGTCCTCGACAAGGGCGTGCAGGATTATCACGCGCAGGCGCCGTCACTCGACGCGGAGCTCGAGGCCGCACTCGCCGACCTCGACCTGAGCCTCTCGCGAGTCCTCGCCGCGAACGAGCCGACCGTGCTGCCGCACGACACCCGCCAGGAGATCAGGCGACTCGCGGCCGCGCGCATCGACGATCCCCACGATGGTCCCGTGCCCATCCTCACCGCCGCGGAGGCCGAGATCCTCGCCATCCCGCGCGGAAGCCTCACACCCGAGGAGTTCGACGAGATCCGCTCTCACGTCGTCCACTCCTGGGAATTCCTGGTCCGCATCCTGTGGACGCGCGAGTTCCGGCGCATCCCGGAGATCGCGCGCTCCCATCACGAGAAGCTCGATGGCTCGGGCTACCCGGGGCGGCTTCGGGCCGACGAGATCCCCGTCCAGTCACGTATCATGACGATCGCGGACATCTACGACGCGCTCACCGCGTTCGACCGCCCCTACAAGCCGTCCGTCTCTCCGGAGAAGGCGCTCGACATCCTGCGCGACGAGCAGCGCCTCGGTCTCATCGACGGCGACCTGCTGGACCTCTTCATCGGCGCCGGCATCTGGCAGCGTCGGAGCGTGTGAACGCGTCGGATGGTCGGAGCCTGCGAACGAATCGCGTGATCGAGGAGCGCCACGGCTTTGCCGGGTGCGTCCGCGCACCGCCCGCGGCGCTCCGAGCGCGGGGCCGGGGGAGTCCGAGGGGAGCGCGAGCGAGCCCCCTTCATACGAGTGTCGGGGGCTTCGCTAGTCCCCCCATGAAGTGGAGCCCGTGACCGAATCCGCTGCCCGAGCCGCGCCCCGGGTCCCCCGGGGCGCGTGCGAGCGTGGGGGGTTTGGGGGGCTTCGCTGGTCCCCCCATGAAGTGGAGCCCGTGACCGAATCCGACGCCCGAGCCGCGCCCCGGGTCCCCCGGGGCGCGTGCGAGCGTGGGGGGTTTGGGGGGCTTCGCTGGTCCCCCCATGTTGATAGTCAGAACAGGAAGACGACGTAGAGCACGCCCGCCCAGGCCACGACGTTCGCGAGCGCCGCGAGCCCGCGCGCCGTCTCCAGCCCCCATCGATGGGCCTGCACCTGTCGAGTAGTGCGCGTCCAGAAACAGCGCGCGCACGTGCACGATCCCGGCGACAAGCGGCGCGGGACACAGGCGCGAGGCCGTGGGCGATGCGTGCGGGTGCGCGAGATCGAGCGAGACGTGGTGGCATGCGCGTCCATGGCCATCGCTGCCCTCACCGGCGTCTCACAGCCCGCGCAGCAGACCGACGACCTTGCCGACGATCCGCACGTGACGCTCGCGCGGATCGATGACGACCGGCGCCATCGTCGGATGCTCGGGCTTGAGGACGATGCGGTCGCCGTCCCGCTGGAAGCGCTTCACGGTGGCTTCCGCGTCCACCATCGCGACCACGATGTCGTTCGGCTGCGCCGCGTCCTGCCGGCGCACGAGCACGAGGTCGCCGTCACAGATGTGCGCGCCGATCATGCTGTCGCCCCGGACACGGAGCGCGAAGACGTCGTCGCCTCCGTTCGGCAGCGCGGCCGGCGCGATCGGCACTTCGCCGTCTCGGTTCTCGATGGCGTCGATCGGCGCGCCGGCGGCGATCCGACCGAGGATCGGCACCCGCCGGTAGCCGCCCGGCGCGCTGTCGGTGGGCACGAGCGAGCGCGACGTGCGTCCCGCGGCCTGCCGGCGCTGAAGCATGCCCTTGCGCTCGAGCGCCTTCAGGTGATCGAAGGCCGCCCGGGGCGTCACACGGAGCTTCTCCCCGATCTCGCGCACGGTCGGCGGAACGCCATGCGACGCGGTGAACGTGCGGATGAACTGCAGGACCTCGCGCTGTCGTCCGGTCATCTCGCGCATCCGTGTCTCCCTGTGGTCCAGGTAGGACCGTATGCGCGAGAATACTCAACTGTTGATGAGGTGTCAACAAAAGTCGACACCAGCAGGGCTCACCCCGGCGTTACCCGGGCTCCCAGGGCTCGCAGACCGGACAGGTCGTAAACCCCTGCTCGCGCGCCTCGGCGACGGACTTGAGGGGAACGCGGTCCGCGGCACCGATCCGCGCGACCCACGAGCATTCGCGTCGATGGAACAGCCGCGAGCCACGCTGCGCGCAGAACGGCTCGGCCGGCTCTCTCAGCTCGCTCGGCTCCGTTTCCGTCGCCAGCGCGGTCGTCGTATCGCCCGCGGGGCGCGCGGCCGCGCCCGCGGTCGCGGGCTCGGTCTCCGAGGGAAGCGTCTCGGTCGAGACGGCGCTTCCTGGCGCTGACTCGGTTGAGGTCATGCCGGCCGGGGGGTGCGCGGACGCACCCGGTGTGTAGACGGGATCCGGCTCGTTGAGGTTCAGATTGGTCTCGACGGTCGAGCGGAACTCGTCGCTCGCGCGGCGAAACTCCCGGAGCGCGCGTCCGACCATCCGCCCGAGCTCGGGCAGCTTCGATGGTCCGAACACGAGCAGTGCGAGCACGCCGATGAGCACCATCTCCTGGAGGCCGATGTCGAACATGCGCCTAGAGTAGCATCGGTCTCATGGGGGGCCCCGACATGGCCCCCCATACCCCCCAGCGCTCGGAGCGCCCCGGCACAGCCGTGGCGCTCCTCGACCGCCCGATTCGTTCACGGGCTCCGAGTTCATGGGGGCCCCACAGGCTCCGAGGGGAACGGGATTCCGGAAGGAGGAACGGAATTGCCACACGCGTGGCCCCGCCCGTCGCGCGTCGCGACGGGCGGGGACTGTGCTGTCCGGTACTTGGCGGCCCCCTGCGGGACGGGCATGCCCGTTGCTGCCCCGGCGTGCGGAGGTGCCCGTGACGATCCTGAGGATGCTCTACTACTTTGTCCTGCTGACGTTCGTCGCTGCCCGCGAGATCGTCGCGGATCGCGCGCGGCGACGGTGAGCGGCGACCGCGCTACGACGCCATGATCTCCGTCTCCTTGACCGCCTCCGGTTCCTTGTCGTCCTGGTTCACGAGGCCACACTGCACGATCTTGTAGAGCAGCGCCTTGTAGCTGATCTGGAGCAACCGCGCGGCCTTCGCGCGGTTCCAGTGCACGCGATCCAGGACCTCCTTGATCGCGACGCGCTCGGCCTCCCGCGCCGCTTGCCGTGCGATCTCCTTGAGGCTGACGACCTGGTCGGGGTTGACGGTGGCCGCCACGGCGGCCGTGAGAGGGCTCATCGTCCGCGGTCCGCGCGCGAGACTCGCCACGATCTCCTGGTGCACGGGACGGGCGCTGCCGAGCACGACGATCCGCTTGACGGCGTTCTCGAGCTCGCGGATGTTACCGGGCCAGTGGTACTCCATGAAGACGCGCACGGTGTCCGCAGGGATGTCGACGGTGCGGCCGTACTGTGCATTGAATCGGCGCCTGAAGTGCTCGATCAGGATCGGGATCTCCTCGCGCCGCTCGCGCAGCGGCGGGACGCGGATCTCGATCACGTTCAGGCGGTAGTAGAGATCCTCGCGGAACTGGTGCGCGCGCATCGCGGCCTCGAGGTCGCGGTTCGTCGCGGCGATCAACCGCACGTCGCTGCCGATCAGCTTCTCGCCGCCCACGCGGGAGAACTCGCCGTCCTGGAGGACGTGGAGGAGCTTCGCCTGCAGCCGGATCGGCATCTCGGCGATCTCGTCGAGCAGCAGCGTGCCGCCGTCCGCCGCCTCGAACTTGCCGGGCTTCTGGCGGTACGCGCCGGTGAACGCGCCCTTTTCATGCCCGAACAGCTCGGATTCGAGCAGTTCGCCGGGGAGCGCTGCGCAGTTGACCTTGAGGAACAGCTTGGCGGCGCGCGGCGAGAGCTTGTGGATCGCTCGCCCGACCACTTCCTTGCCGACGCCGCTCTCGCCCCGCAGGAGCACCGTGGTGTTCGTCGCCGCGACCTTCGCGACCAGATCGCGAATCGGCTGCATCTTGCTGCTCGTGCAGAGGCCGAGGCCTTCCATCAGGGGCTCCTTCATCTCCGGGTTGTTGTCCACGCCATACGTGGTCTCAATCATGCTCGGGTGCAGTCGATTGCAGGCGATATGCCAAGGTTTTGCCACACGACGGACGCAATGATTACATGCACTTGGGGCGGGAAAGGAACGCCGGAACCCTCGTTGTTGTAAAAGATTCTCGGAGGACGATGTAATTCGTACAACAAACGTCGGAGGGAGACATGAACATCTTGATCGTGGACGATGAACCGGCAGTCGCCGAGGTGCTCGCGCATTCGCTCAGTCGTCAGGGCCACGCGACGACGGTCGCGCACTCCGGCGAGGAGGCCCTGCGGATCGTGCGGGACGCCACGCCGGACGCGATGTTCCTCGACGTGTCGATGCCGGGCATGAACGGGCTCGACGTGCTGCAAGAGATCAAGCGCACCCGCCCGTCGCTCGCCGTGGTCGTGATCACCGGCCACGCGACGGACGCCGAGCTCGACGAGGTGAAGCGGCTCGGCGCGGTGGACGTGATCCCGAAGCCGGCGGCCCTCACGCACTATCACCAGGCCATCGAACGCCTCGGCAGGAAAACCCGCTTCCCGAGCCCCAAGGGCGTGTGATACAGCACACCCGTGATTCCTTCCCGCTGGTTCCCCCCGTGCCTCGCCCTGCTCGCGGTCTGCCTTGCCGTCGCGCCGGTCTCGGCGCAGTTCCCCGCTGGGCGTCGCCCCGCCGCCGGTGCGCGGCGGCTCCAGCAACCGGTGCGCGCGCCGGTCACGCTCACGCCGTCGGTCACGGTGACCGAGGAGTACAACGACAACGTCCTCCTGAACAATGACGTCCGCCGCTGGGACCTGATCACGTCGATCACGCCCGCGCTCACCCTCGCGGCCGAGCAGCCGACGTGGCGCATCAACGCGGCGTACGATTTCTCGACGCGGCTCTACGCGCGCGATCCGGACCGCAACCGCGCCTTCGACCGCCAGAACTTCGACCTCGAGAGCTCGTACCAGGTCGACCCGATGCTCGGGCTGTCCCTCGCCGACAGCTTCTCGTTGGACACCGGCATCAACGTGTTCTCGCCCGAGGGCATCGCCACCGGCCGCGACCGCGCCTGGAGCAACAGCATCCGGCCGGCGGCGAGCTTTCGCCTCGACCGGCTCACCACGCTGCGCGGCGGCGGCGCGTGGACCGTGACGCGCTTCGAGCGCGCGGGCCTCAGGGACTCGGACACGTGGGGCGCCGACGCCACCGTGGATCGCGCGCTGACTCCGCGCCTGCGCGGAACGCTGGGCTACGAGTTCGGCCTCTTCGACATCGAGACCGTGCCGGACGTCACGACGCACACACCGCGCGTCGGCCTCACGTACGAGTTCACGCCGACGATCTCCGGCACGCTCTCCGGTGGCCCGACGTTCGAGCAGCGCGAGGACGGTGACGACCGGGTCACCCCGGCGATCGCCGCGAGTCTCGCGCAGCGCTTCATCTGGGGCGCCGTGACGCTGTCCTACGACCGCGCCGTCGGCACGGCGGGCGGCCTCGGCGGCACCACCGACAACCAGAGCGCCGGCGCGGGCGTCGCGGTCACGACGCTCCTGCGCGGACTCACGATCGAGTTCGCGCCGCGCTACCGCACGTTCAAGAGCGACGACGCCGCGATCGGCCACATCGACGTCGTGTCCGTCTCGCTCCCGCTCCAGGCGACGTACCAGATCACGCCGTGGTTCGGCCTCACCGCCGGCTATGCGTTCTTCCGCCAGCGCGCGGACACGAACGTGGTCAGCACGACGACGCCGGCCACGCTCGGCAACGACGTCGATCAGAACCGCGTCTTCTTCGGCCTCCAGGTCGGCTACCCGATTCGCTTCGATTGACCGATGCGGGGGCCGGCAACGGCCCCCACGCCCGCCTCCGCACCACGGCTCCGGCACCGACGCGACGCCGAGGAGCGAGCAGGGCGAGGCGCCCGACGACGGCACGCCCGAGGCGTACTCCGAGTACGCCGCAGGGCGGGCCGAGGAGGGCAACGAAGCCATGCGACGCTCATCGGCGTCGCGTGCGGGATGCAACGCGTTGCTCGCGTGCTCTGCAGCGGGTTGCTGAATCAGGCGGATTTCCCGCGCGGACGTGTGCGCGTGAGGCGCCGCGCACCGGTTCCGTAACTCGCCGTGAACACGGACAACTCCGCCGTCGTGCACGGTGTGGCACTCCCGTTGCGCTCTGGTCCGCTCGAGAAGGCCACCGGCGATGTCCCTCGCAGACCGCCTCCCGTGGATCGACGCGCTCTCCACCACGACGGCCATCGCGGCGGCGATGCTGCTGTGGCCGGTGCCGGGCCCACCCGCGACTCCGGCCGAGGTCACCGCGCGCGCCGCCGTCGTCGTCGGCGTCGCGTTGCTCGCCTTCTACTACAACGACCTCTACGACTTCGACGTGCCTCACGAGACCGGAGACGTCTTTCTCCGATTGTGCCGCGCGGTCGGCGTGACCGCGATCCTCCTCGCGGCGACGTACGCGATCTTCCCGGGGCTCGTCGTCACGAGCACCGCGGTCTCCCATGCGCTCCTGTTGATGCTCGCGGCGGTGCTCGCGACGCGTGTCGCCGTGTACGCGCTGGCGAAGCACCCGCCGTTCGCGGAGCGGATCGTGATCATGGGCGGCGGCGCGCTCGCCGCCGACCTCGCGGCACAGATCGGCACACGCCAGGACGTCCCGCTGGTCGTCGTCGGCTTCCTCGGTGATCCGGCGATGACGCCGACGCCCGGCCCGCGCCTGGGCGCGTACGCGGACGTCGACGAGGTCGTGCGGCGTCACCGTCCCGACCGCATCGTCGTGGCGATGCCCGACCGGCGCGGCAACCTGCCCGTCGCGCAACTCCTCGCCTGCCGCTTCCGCGGCGTCGCCGTCGAGGACGGCGCGCTCACGTGGGAGCGCGTCACGCGGCGCCTGCCGGTCGAGTCGCTCACGCCGAGCGCGCTCATCTTCGGCGACGGCTTCCGCGTGTCGCGGCCGCGCCAGGCGCTCCAGCGCGCGCTGAGCCTCGCGGTCGCCGTGACCGGGCTCGTGCTCGCCGCCCCCCTCGGCGCGCTGATCGCGATCGCGATCACGCTCGAGTCGCGCGGTCCCGTCTTCTTCGTCCAGGAGCGGGTCGGCCTCGGCGGCCGCTCGTTCCGCCTCGTCAAGTTCCGCACCATGCGCGTGGGGGACGAGACATGCGATGGCGTCTGGCGGCGCGACAACGCGAGCCGCGTGACGCCGCTCGGCCGCGTGCTGCGCAAGTACCGGATCGACGAGCTGCCGCAGTTCCTCAACATCCTGCGCGGGGACATGAACCTCGTGGGTCCGCGTCCCGAGATGGCGTCGAACGTCGCGACGTTCACCGCGTCGATCCCGTTCTACGGCCTGCGCCACGAGGTGCGGCCGGGCCTCACCGGCTGGGCCCAGGTGAAGGCGGGCTACTCGATGACGACGGAAGAGGTGACGCGCAAGCTCTGCTACGACCTCTACTACGTCAAGCACGCGTCCCTCGCGTTCGATCTGCGCCTCCTGGTCGATACGGTCAAGTTCGTCCTGAGCGGCAAGCGACCGGGATGAGCCACGTCAAACGTTTCCCTACATGTGGCACGCGCCTCCCTCAATGCACGGTCGCGCCCGCGAAATGCGCGCGTCGCCGCACGATGTCGGCGGTCCGGCACGTGTCTTGCGACAACCCGTTCACGACATGCAAGCGAGTGCAGCCTCGATGAAAACTCCCGCCCTCGACTCCGCCTCCACGACGTTCGCGCTCCCCACGACGGACCGGAAGGTGCTCGTCGTCGAGAGCGAGCCCGACCAGCGCCGGCGCGTCATCTCCCAGCTCGGACACTGGGGCTGGGCGCCGATCGCGGCGGCCAGCGCCGAAGAGGCGCTCGGCCTGATCGCCGAGACGCGCTTCGCCTTTGCCCTCGTGGCGATCCGCCTGCCCGGCATGTCGGGCATCGAGCTCCTGCGCGGTGCCGGCGGGCTCAAGCAGTCCGGCCCCGTGATCATGATCGCGGACGCCGGCATGAGCTCGCAGCTCGTGGAGGCGATCCAGGCCGGCGCCGACGACTTCATCCGCCGCCCCTACACCGGGGACGACCTCGAGCACGCGATCCGCACCGTCGTCGCGCGCGCGCGGGCGCATGCGGGAGCGACCGGCGCGGAGGACGACCGGCTCCGGCGCGAGCTCGCGCTCCTCGTCAGCGTGCCGATGCGCGAGATCCTCGGCATCGTCGAGCAGGCGGCGCGCGCCGACGTCACGGTGCTGATCTGCGGCGAGACGGGCGCCGGCAAGGAGATCATCGCGCGCGCCATCCACGCCAATTCCCCGCGCAAGCGGGCGCCCTTCGTGAAGGTCAACTGCGCCGCGATGCCCCGCGAGCTCCTCGAGTCCGAGCTCTTCGGCCACGAGAAGGGGGCGTTCACCGGCGCGCACCAGCGCAAGCCGGGACGCTTCGAGCTCGCGGACGGCGGGACGATCTTCCTCGACGAGATCGGCGAGGTGCACCCCGCGCTCCAGGCGAAGCTGCTCCACGTGCTGCAGGACGGCGAGTTCTCGCGGGTGGGCGGCCGCCACAACGTGACGGTCAACGTGCGCGTCGTCTGCGCCACGAACCGCGACCTCGCGAAGGAGGTCGCGGCCGGCCGCTTCCGCGAGGACCTCTTCTACCGCGTGAACGTCATCAACGTCGTCGTCCCGCCGCTCCGCGAGCGCCGCGAGGAGATCCCGGGGCTCGTGGGGTACTTCGTCGACCGGTACGCGCGGCAGTTCAACCTGCCCGGACGCGAGCTGTCCGGCGACGCGGTCGAGGCGTTCCTCAGCTATCCGTGGCCCGGCAACATCCGGGAGCTCGAGAACTTCATCAAGCGGATGATCGTCCTCCAGGACCTCACCCTGCCGAAGATGCTCGTCGCGCCGCCGCCCGCCGGAGTGCCGACTCCCTCTCAACCGGAGTCGTTCTCCGCGGCCAAGGGGCTCTCCCTGAAGGAGATCTCGCGGCGCGCCGTGCTGGAGGCCGAGCGTGAGGTCATCTGCCGCGCGCTCGAACAGTGCCGGTGGAACCGCGTCAAGACCGCCAAGATGCTGAAGATCAGCTACCGGGCCCTCCTCTACAAGATCAAGGACATGGGCCTGAAGCAGCAGGATCCGGCCGCCTGACAGGGCGGCCGCATACCCGGAGGATCACGTTCATGACCACACCGAGATCCATCGTGATGTCGCTGGCACTCGTCGCCGTCACGTCGACGGTCGCCGTCGCCCAGACGAAACCGGTGAACCCGCCGGCCGCCGTTTCCGGAGCGCCCGCGAGGAGCGTGCCGGCGGCCTCGGCCGCGACCGGCACGACAGCGACGATCGCGCCGGCCGCGGCCCCCACGGGGCCGGCCACGGCCCCGCGCGGTCTCGCCCCGGCCGTCCCGACCGACTACGTGATCGGGCCCGACGACGTGCTGTTCGTCACCGTGTGGAAGAACGACACGCTGTCGAAGCAGGTCCCCGTGCGGCCCGACGGCAAGATCTCGCTGCCGCTGCTGCACGACATCCAGGCGGCGGGGCTGACCGCGATGCAGCTGCAGGACAAGATCGCCGTGGCGCTCGGGGAGTTCATGCCGAACCCCGAGGTGTCCGTGATGATCACCGACGTCCGCAGCTACCGCGTGTCGGTGCTCGGCGAGGTCAACCGGCCGGGCGTGCTGCAGCTCAAGGCCGAGACCTCGATCCTCGAGGCCCTCGCGATGGCCGGCGGCTTCCGCGACTTCGCATCGCCGTCCAAGATCATGGTCTTCCGCAAGGACTCCTACGGGAACACGCACAAGCTGCGCTTCAACTACAACAAGGCCCTCCGCGGCGACGAGGACAACCTCGCGCTCAAGACCGGCGACGTCATCGTCGTGCCCTGACCTGATCCGGGAGAGGGTGTCCCATGACGACCGTGCACGAGACTCCAGCGCGCCAGCAGGGCCTGGCGGCCCTCGCCGAGACCCTGCGACGGCGCAAGCTCCTGGCCCTGGTGCCGTTCCTGTTCGTGCTCGCGGCGACCGCGTCGGTCGCGTTCTTCCTGCCGAGCGTGTGGCGCTCGCGCGCGGTGATCATGGTCGACCGCCAGCAGATCCCCGAGGCGTTCGTCAAGTCGACGGTCGTGAGCGGCCTCGAGAGCCGGCTCCTGACGCTCTCGCAGGAGATCCTGGCGCGCGCCCGCCTCCTCGAGATCATCGAGCGACACGCCCTCTATCCGGCGCTGCGCGACACGGCGAGTCCCGACGAGCTCGTGGACAAGATGCGGCGGGACATCCGCATCGAGTTCATGGATCAGGGTGACCGCCGCTCGCGCGGCCGCGACGCGCGCACGCTCGTCTTCAGCGTCGGCTACACCGCCCCGAGCCCGGCGGTGTCGACCGCGGTGTCGAACACCCTCGCCGCGCTCTACGTCGAGGAGAACGTCAAGCTGCGGGAGCGCCAGGCGGCCGGCACGTCCGACTTCCTCGAGGCGCAGCTCGCGGAGGTCCGGAAGCGGCTCGCCGACCAGGAGACGAAGATCGCCGCGTACAAGGAAAAGCACATGGGCGAGCTGCCCGAGCAGCGGGACGCCAATCTCCGCACGCTCGAGCGCCTGCAGCAGCAGCTGGCCCTCGTCCAGGAGACCCACCGGCGCGCGCTCGAGCGCCGGCAGATGATCACGCACAGCCTCGCCGAGCTCGACGTGGCCGGGAGCGGTACCACGTCCGAGCCGGCGCCCAGCCGGGCGAGCACGGCCCAGGCGCGGCTCACGCTGCTCGGGCAGGAGCTCGCGCAGCTGCTGACCAAGTTCAGCGAGAAGTACCCCGACGTCATCTACACGAAGGAGCAGATCCGCGTGCTCGAAGCGCGCGTCGCCGAGGAGGCCGCGCAGGCGAAGGCCGAGGCCGCCGCCTCGCCGCGCCCTGACGCCGACACCGCGCGCCGCCGGCTCGTCCCGCAGAACAGCTACGTGCAGAGCCTGATGAGCCAGCTCGACCAGGCGAACCTCGAGGCGAAGGCCGGCGTGCAGCAGATCGCCGACCTCCAGCGCCAGATCGCGCTCTACCAGAAGCGCGTCGACGCGACGCCGCGGCGCGAGCACGAGCTCGCCCTGATCACGCGCGACTACGAGACGACGCGGGAGCTGTTCCGCTCGCTCCTCGGGAAGCGTGAGGAAGCCAACATCGCCGCGGACCTCGAGCAGCGCAAGAAGGGCGAGACGTTCCGCATCCTGGAGGCGGCGACGCCGCCGGACCGGCCGCTCGGCCCCAACCGGCTGCGCCTGCTCCTGGTCGGCCTCGTCCTCGCGGTCGGCGCCGCCGGCGCCGCGGTCGTCCTCGCCGAGAACGTCGACACCTCGTTCCGCCGGGTCGACGAGCTGCGCGCCCGGTTCCCGGTCCCCGTGCTCTCCGCGATCCCGCGGATCACCACCGAGAGCGACCGGCGACGGCTCGCGCGCCAACGGCGCGTCGCCGTGGCGGCCGCCGGCCTCGGGCTCCTCGTCGTGATCGGCTCGTCGTGGGCGATCGCGCGCGACAACCAGGAGCTCGTCGGGCTGCTGGCGCCGGACACCGCTCCGACGACGAAGAGGTAGGCATGTACCTCAAGTTCTACGGCCTGCGCGAGGCGCCGTTCGCCCCCACGCCGGATCCGAAGTTCCTCTTCCAGTCGACCCGTCACCGCGAGGCGCTCGCGCAGCTCGTCTACGGCGTGCGCGAGCGCAAGGGCTTCATCGTGCTCACCGGCGAGATCGGCACGGGCAAGACGACGCTGCTCCGCACGCTCCTCGAGCGGCTGGACGGGCAGACCCCCGTCGCATACGTCCACAACTCGGCCCTCGAGATCGAGGGACTGCTCGAGTACATCCTCCACGACTTCGGCGTGAAGTCCACCGCCCGGAGCCAGGCCCAGCGGCTCGTGGAGCTCAACGAGTTCCTCATCGAGCAGCACCGCCAGGGGCGGTCGCCCGTGCTCGTGATCGACGAGGCGCAGAACCTCGCCATTCCCACCCTCGAGGCCGTGCGCCTGCTCTCGAACTTCGAGACCACGCACGAGAAGCTGATGCAGATCCTGCTCGTCGGGCAGCCGGAGCTCCGCGACAAGCTGAACGCGCCGGAGCTCCGGCAGCTCAAGCAGCGCGTCGGGCTGCGCTGCCACATCGCCCCGCTGTCGCCCGAGGAGGCGCGCCTCTACATCCGGCACCGCCTGCGCGTGGCCGGCGCCGCCGACGCGGGTCTCTTCACGGACGGCGCGATCCAGACGATCGCGGAGTACTCGCAGGGCACGCCGCGCGTGATCAACATCGTGTGCGACCACTGCCTGCTCACCGGCTACGCGGATTCGACCAGGCGCATCGACGCCGACATCGCCGGCGAGGCCATCGAGTACCTCGAGGACGGCGAGCGGCGCGAGTGGAAGCGCAGCCGCCACGTGCGGCTCGTGCCCAGCCGCACGGCCGTGTGGGCGGCGCGCAGCGGCGTCGCCGTCCTCGTGGTCCTCGTCGCCCTCATGCTCGTCTTCGCCGCCAACGCCCTCGGCTGGCTCGGCGGCGTCATTCGATAGAGGAGCCCCATGAGCAAGTTCTTCCAGGCCCTCGAGAACGCCGACCGGGAGCGCACGGCCAGGCACGGCCGGACCGCGGACTCGTCCGAGCCGACCGCGGCGCTCACGGCCGTCGTCGACGCACCGGCCGCGACCGTCGCCGTGGACGCGGCGCTGGCCGGGGCCGAGACGGATGTCGGGCCGCCGAATGGCGGCAGCGTCCCGTCGGTGGAGCCCACTCCCCCCGGTGCCGTCGATCGCCCGGCGGCCGCGGCGAGCGCGCCCAGGGCCACCGCCCCGACGCGCCGGGCGACCACCCCGACCACCACGTATGGCGCGCCGCTGTCCCGCCGCCGGAGCGGGCGCGGGGCGCATGCGGACGCCCTCGCCGACACGTTCGCGCCCGTGGACGTCGAGGAAGCGGGCGAGCTCGACGACCACCTGGTGAGCCTCCTGGCGCCGACGAGCTTCGCCGCCGAGCAGTACCGCACGGTGCGGCTCGCGATCGAGACGCACCAGCGCGAGCGCGGCCTGCACGTCGTCGCCGTGTCGAGCCCCGGTCGCCGTGAGGGCAAGACGGTGACGGCCATCAACGTCGCAGGCGCCCTCGCGCAGGCGCCGGACGCCCGCGTCGCGCTCGTCGACGCGGACCTGCGCCACCCGCGGCTCGCGGCGTACCTGGGCAGGCCCGCCACGCGCGGACTCTCGGCGTACCTGCTCGACTCGTCCCTCGGCGTGGACGACGTCGTGCAGAAGACCGGCGCCGCGGCCTTCTCGGCCGTCGTCGCCGGGCCGCCGTCCTCGATGCCGTACGAGCTGCTCAAGTCGCCGCGCCTCGTGGCGCTGTTCCAGGCGCTCCGCGCGCGCTTCGACTACGTCGTCGTCGACACGCCGCCGGTGCTGCTCTTCCCCGACGTCGGCATCCTCCGCGACGCCGTCGACGGGTTCGTGATCGTCGTCCGCGCCAACCACACGCCGCGTGAGGGCGTCCTCGACGGTCTCGACACGGTCGGTCGTCACCGGGTCGTGGGTCTGGTCTTCAACGACGACGGGCGACACGTCGCGGCGACGTCCGACGCCGAGCCCGACCGCGGGTGGCGTCGGTACTTCTCGCTGAGGCTCGGAGGCAGTCTCGTTGACTAACGTCCTCACCGTCGACGTCGAGGAGTACTACCACGGCGTGGAGTTCGGGCAGGCGCTGGGCATCGAGGAGCTCGCCCGCCTGCCGAGCCGCGTGGTGCCCGAGACGAGCCGGCTGCTCGACGTCCTCGACGCCGGCGGCGCGCGCGGGACCTTCTTCACGCTGGGCGTCGTCGCCGACCGTTACCCGCGCCTCGCGCGCGAGATCGTCGCGCGCGGCCACGAGCTCGCGTCGCACGGCTGGGACCACACCGTGGTCACGCGCCAGGACCGCGAGCGATTCCGGCTCGACGTCCGGCGCGCCAAGCACGCGCTCGAGCAGGCGACGGGACGCGCCGTGCGAGGCTACCGGACGCCCAACTTCTGCCTGACTCGCTCGACGCCGTGGTTCTTCGAGGCGCTCGCCGAGGAGGGCTACGCGTACGACTCGAGCGTCCACCCGATCACGCACGACCGGTACGGGCTCCCGGACGCGCCGCGCTTCCCGTACTCGGTGCCGGCCGGCCGCGGCGCCACGCTCTGGGAGGTTCCGGTCGGCACCGCGCGCCTCGGCCGGACAAACCTGCCGTTCGGTGGCGGATTCTTCCGCCTGTTCCCCCAGGCCCTCGTGCGGCACGCGATGGCGAGCGTGAACCGCCGCGAGGGCCGGCCCGTCGTGTTCTACCTCCACCCGTGGGAGCTGGACCGCGACCAGCCGCGCCCGCCGATGACGCTGCTCCACCGCTTCCGTCACTACGTCGGCATCCGCGCTGCCGAGTCGAAGCTCGCCGCGCTCCTCGCGGCGTTCCGGTTCACCTCCATCGAGCGGGCGTTCGCGGACGTCACACGGCCGGCCCTCCTCGAAGCGAACGCCGGGTGAGAGAGGAGCCCGTGAACGAATCCGGTGCCCGAGCCGCGTCCCGGGTCCCCCGGGACGCGTGCGAGCGACCGGGGGGGCTTGGGGGGGCTTCGATAGTCCCCCCCATGTTCGTCATCGGCATCGCAGGGGGCAGCGGCAGCGGCAAGACGACGCTGGCGGGCGCGGTTGCGAGCGCGCTCGGCCCGGATCGCGTCGCGCTGCTCGCGCACGACGCGTACTACCGGGACCGGAGCACCCTCGACCCCGAGGCGCGCGCGCTCGTCGACCACGACGTGCCGGACGCGCTCGACCACGAGCAATTCCTCGCCGACCTCGCGCGCCTGAAAACGGGTCAGCCCGTCCGTCCCCCGCGGTACTGCTTCGCGACGCACCGCCGCATCGGGACCGAGGACCCGATCGAGCCGCGCGAGATCCTGATCGTCGAGGGCCTCCTGCTCTTCCACGACCCGGCGGGGCGCGAGGCGCTCGATCTGCGGATCTTCGTCGACGCGCCCGCCGCGCTGCGCCGGCAGCGGCGCATCGCGCGGGACACCGTCGAGCGCGGCCGCACGCGCGAGTCGGTCGTGCGGCAGTTCTCGGCGACCGTGTACCCGGCGCACGTCGCGTACGTGGGGCCGACCAAGGCGTACGCGCACCTGGTCCTGCTGAACGCCGGCGCGCTCGCCCCGCTCGCCGAGGTCGCGGCGACCGTCATTCGCACGCACCTCGCCCGGCGCATGGAGGACTCGCTCGGTGCCCGCAGACAGCTTGCGTAGAGCCCCGGCCCGCGGGGGCGACGAGGTCATCGACTTCCCGCTCTGCCGGGACCCGCGCCACGAGGCCGCGATCCGGCGCGTGCTCGTGCGCTGCCTCGACGTCGTGCAGGAGCGGCTCGGCTCGGACAAGCTCGTAGCGCTCGTGCTGACCGGCAGCTTCGCGCGCGGCGAGGGGAGCGTCATGAGCGGCGAGCGCGTGCCGCGCGTGCTCGGCGACATCGAGTTCCTCGCCGTGTTGCCGGGCGAGGTCGACTTCCACCGGCTCCGCGGCTCCTTCCCCGCGTGGAGCGAAGAGGCGAGCCGGCTCGCGAGCGACGAGGTGCGTGTCGACATCGAGTTCGGCCCCGTCGAGATCGGCTATCTCGCGCGGCGCGCACGGCCCTCGATCTTCGTCTACGACCTGATCCGCCACGGCAAGGTGATCGCGGGCCGTGCGGACATCCTGGGCGAGGTGCCGGCGTTCACGCCGGCCGACATCCCGCCGCACGACGCGGTCCACCTCGTCTTCAACCGGCTCATCGAGCAGCTCGAGGCGTACGACCGGGCCGCGGAGCTCGACGACATCGCACTCTGGGACGTCGCGTACCAGCGGACCAAGCTCGTCCTGGATCTCGCCGGCTCCGCGCTCGCGTTCCGGGGTCGTCACGAGCCGTCCTATGCCAGCCGCCCCCGCGCGTTCGCCCGGCTGCTCGAGGAGGAGCCCGCGCTCGCGCTCGCGCTCCCGCCGGGCTTCCTCGGCGAGCTCGACCGGGCGGCACGCCTGAAGCTCGTGCCGGGCGACGGTCGGGACGTTCTGCCCCCGCACCTCCCACCCGCAGCGCAGCGCGCATGGGTCCGCGAGCGCATCGTCGCCGGCGTGCCAGCCGTCGCCTCCGTGCTCCGCTGGGAGCTCGAAGCCTTGCTCGGAATGCACGGCGACCTGCCGCCCCTGCTCGCTCGCTGGATGCGCCGGCACCACTGGACGCGCCGGGCCTGGGACTGGACGAAGGTCGCGCTGCACCCGGTGCCGGCGCCCGTGCCGCTCGCGCGCATCCGCGCCGCCCGGCGCGCCGTCACGTCGACGCCGCGCGCGCTCCTCTACACGGCCGGCGCGCTCGCGTACCTGAACCTGCATCGCCCCACCGCCCGCCCGTCGGCGATCGCACGGCTGCTGTTCGTGCGGCGCGCGGCACGCCGAGACCCGGCCGCGCAGCGGCAGACGATCACGTTGCTCTGGCGGTGGTGCGTGCGCAACACCTGAGGACTCCCGAATGCCCTTGGAGCCGCTGTCGATCTACGTGCTCGTGGACGCGCTCGGCTGGGAGCTCATCAAGGACCGGCCGTTCCTCGACGACATCCTCACCGAGAAGCGCTCGCTCACGACCATCCTCGGCTACAGCTCTGGCGCGATCCCGTCCATTCTCTGCGGGAGACCGCCGAGCGAGCACGGCCACTGGAACCTCTTCTACTACTCGCCCGCCACGTCGCCGTTCCGCTGGACCCGGCCGCTCTCACGCCTCCCCGCGCCACTGCGCGAGAACCGCG
This sequence comes from Candidatus Rokuibacteriota bacterium, assembly GCA_016184125.1. Lineage (GTDB taxonomy): Bacteria > Methylomirabilota > Methylomirabilia > Rokubacteriales > CSP1-6 > AR8. The sequence goes on from JACPDG010000037.1 coordinate 151,482, forward strand.
TGGCGCGCCGGCTGCTCAAGGGCGTCGCGCGACGGGTGTCGGGGTACACCGGCTACTTCTCGCTCCATGCGTACCCGGTGCCGCACCTGCCGTACTTCGACATGACCGAGAAGCGGGACATCTACCAGCCGGGCGGCCTCGATGCGCCCTCGATCTTCGATGTCTTCGTCCGGCACGGGATCCGGTGGGAGACCTACAGCTACCACCGCCACACGGACGCCCAGATCCTCGACCTGGCGCCGCGCCGCGCCCGGCAGACGGACGCGCGCGTGCTCTTCCTGTACCTGTCCGGCCTCGATCACTACCTGCACTGGAACGTGCACGATCGCGAGGGCGTCCACGCGCAGCTCGACTGGTACGCGCACGGCCTCCGTGAGATCTGGCGCGCGGCGCAGCAGGCGCGGGACGACGTCCGCATGGTGCTCTTCTCCGACCACGGCATGACGCCGATCCGATGGACGTACGATCTCGCCCGCGACGTCCGCGCGCTCGGCCTCCGGCTCCCCGGCGACTATCTGTCGGCCTACGATTCGACGATGGCCCGCTTCTGGGTGTGGAACGACCGTGCGCGCGCGACGCTCGAGGCGCTGCTCGCCGACCATCCGTGCGGGCAGCTCCTCTCGCCGGCCGAGCTCGACCGGCTCGGCGTCTGGTTCGAGGACGGCCGGTACTACCACCTGCTTTTCCTCGCCCGGCCGGGCCTGCTCATCTCTCCGAGCGACATGGGGCACGTCCGCTTCGCCGGCATGCACGGCTACCACCCGAGCGAGCCGACGGCCGACGCCGTGCTGCTGTCGACCATCGAGGTCCCCAAGCCGGTCGACCACATCACCGCCATCCAGCGCGTCTTGCTGGGCGACCTCGGCGTTCCTGGAAGTGGGGGCCCCGACATGGCCCCCACACCCCCCGCGCTCGGAAGCGCCCCGGGTTCCCCGGGGCGCTCCTCGACCACGCGATCGAGCCACCAGCCGCCGGCGTTGGAGGTCGCGACACCGGTGAAGCACACGTGAGCCCGATCCGCCTGCTCTTCGTCCTCACGTCCGCGGTGCGTGGCGGCGTGGAAGAGGTCGTCCTGGCGCTCGCGACCCGCCTCGATCGCTCGGAATTCCGGGTCGCGATCGCCGCGCCCGCGACGCTGCTCGACGCGTTCGCCGCGGACCTCGCGCGGCATCCCGTCGACACGCTCCCCGTCGACGCCGAGAGCTGGCTCAGACGCGCCGAGGTGGACCGCTTCGCGCGCTTCCTTCGCGCCTGGCGTCCGGAGATCGTGAACCCCCACTTGTTCCGGTCGACGCTCGTGTCCGTCCCGCTCGCCCGCTGGCACGGCGTCCCCGCGATCGTCGAGACGTACCACGGCCGGGAAGGCTGGCGACAGGACCGGCTCAGTTCGAGCCACGATCGAGCGCCCGGGCGCTCGATCGTGGCTCGAACTCTCGGCGCGTCGTTCGCACTCGACCGCGCGATGAGCCACCTCATCGATCGCGTCATCGCCGTATCGGAGGCGGCTCGTGACTTTCTCGTCCACGGCAAGGGGTACGCGGCCCGCAAGGTGGTCGTCGTCCCGAACGGCCGCGATCTCACGACGTTCACGCCCGGCGTGCACCGCGAGCAGATCAGGAAGGAGCTCGGGCTCGACGGCTCGGTCCCCATCGCCGGCGTCGTCGGCCGCCTCGAGATGCAGAAGGGCCACGCCTACCTCCTCGAGGCGTGGCCCGCGGTGCTCGCCGAGCTGCCCGACGCTCGGCTCGTGCTCGCCGGCGATGGCAGCCTGCGCGACGCGCTCGTGCAGAAGGCAGGTGCGCTCGGCATCGCCGACCGCGTGATCTTCCTCGGCTTCCGGCCGGACGTGCCCCGCGTCCTCGACGCGATCGACGTCCTGGCGCTGCCGTCCCTCTACGAAGGCATGCCGCTGACGGCGATCGAGGCGGCCGCGATGGCGCGTCCCGTCGTCGCCACCGCGGTGGACGGCACGGTGGAGGTCGTGCGCGACGGGGTGACCGGCTCGCTCGTTCCGCCCGGCGATCCACCCGCACTCGCACGGGCGCTGACCGCGATCCTCGGTGATCCCCCCCGAGCCGCGCGCATGGGGGCGTCCGGACGCGCCTGGGCGTGCGAGCGCTTCGACCTGGACCGGCAGGTGGAAGCGACCGCGCGGGTCTACCGGAGCGCTCTGGCATGAGTGAACCGCTGTTCTGGCTCGCCGCGCTGCTGCTCGCGTACACGTGGGCCGGCTACCCGCTCGTGCTGGGTCTCGTCACGCGTCGCGCGCGCCCGCGTCGACGTGAGCTCATGGGGGGATTGTCGATGCCCCCGACACCCTTACGAAGGGGGCTCACGCCCCCCTCGTCCCCCGGCCCCGCGCTCGGAGCGCCCCGGGGGGGGCGCGCGGACGCACCCGTGCGGTGCGCGGACGCACCCGTGCGGTGCGCGGACGCACCCGTGCGGTGCGCGGACGCACCCGTGGTGCGCGGACGCACCCGACAAAGCCGTGGCGCTCCTCGATCACCCGATTCGCTCTCACGCCGCCGGACGTGCCCGCGAGTCAGCGTGATCGTCGCCGCGTACAACGAGGGCGGGTGCATCGCCGGCAAGATCCGCAGCACGTTCCAGCAGCGGTACCCCTGGGACTGCCTCGAGCTCATCGTCGTTTCCGACGGCTCGACCGATGGAACGGACGATGTCGTGAAGCGGTATCCGGACCCGCGCGTGAAGCTGATCCGGCAGGAGCCCCGCAGCGGGAAGTCGGTGGCCCTGAACCGGGGCGTCGCCGCCGCGCGCGGCGACGTCCTCGTCTTCACGGACGCGAACGCCGTGTTCGCGCCCGGCGCGATCGCGCGCCTCGCGGCGCCGTTCGACGACCGGCGGGTCGGCCTCGTCTCGGGACAAGGCCTCTACGCGTCCGGCGCGGCCGATGCCCGCGCGGTGTCGAACGGCTACGTCCGCTTCGAGGCGTTCCTCAAGCGTGGCGAGGCCGCGCTCGGCTTCGTCGCCGGGGCGGACGGGGCGATCTACGCGTTGCGGCGCGAGCTGTATCGCGAGCTGCACGGCGCGCAGGTGAACGACCTCCTGCACCCCGTCCAGGCGGCGCTGGCCGGGACCCTGTGCCGCTTCGATCCGAAGGCGTTCACCCTCGAGCCGCCGTCGCGCGGGGGCAGCCAGGAGTTCAGCCGGCACGTGCGGATCATCGCGCAGGGAGTCCACATCGTGCGCGAGTGGCTCCCCCGACTCGTCGCCGCGCGCCGCTGGCGCGCCGTGTGGATGCTCGTGTCGCACCGCATGCTCCGCTGGGTGACCGCGCCGTCGCTCGGCGTGATGCTGCTCGCGAACGCGCGACTCGCCGGCGGTGACACGTTCTACGCCATCACGCTGGCCGGACAGGGTCTGTTCTACGCGACGGCGCTCACCGGGTACCTCGCCGAGCGGCTCGGCGTCCACCTCGGGCCCCTCGCAATTCCGTACTACTTCTGCACGGTCGCAGCCGCCGGCATCGTCGGTCTCGCCCGGTTCGCGCGGCGCGGCGCCGAGAGCGTCTGGGCACCCCGGGGGCACGCCGCCGTGTCGAAGCGTGCATGAAGGTTGATCGACACGGGGGGGAGCGGTCGCCGCGACCGGCCGCGCCCGGGGGCACGGCGCTCACCGTGCGGCGCATCTACAACGCCGATCGGTGGAACTGCATCGTCCAGGGCTTCCCGCGGTACGACCTCAGGCAAGGGTTCGAGTGGGGCGAGCTGAGGGCCGAGCAGCGCTGGCGTCCCGTCCGGTTCGCGGTCTTGCGTGACGCGGAACCGGTCGCCGCGTGCGCGGTGCTCTGCCGCGCGATCCCCGGCGCGGGCGGCATCCTCTATGTCCCGCGGGGGCCGCTGTTCCGGTCCGACGTTCCCGCCGGTCTCGATCGCGTCCTCGAAGAGCTGAGGGCGCTCGGTCGGCGCACGCGCGCGATCGCCGTCCGGATCAGCCCGCCCGTGCCGATGGACGACACCGACAGCATCGCGTGCCTCGACCGCAGCGCGCTCGCGACCGTGCCGGAGCCCTGGACGACGTGGAACTCGCCGCGCTACGTGCAGGTGCTCCATCTCCGGCGTCACGAGGCGGAGCTGCTCCGCGGCGTCCGCCGGCGGTTCCGCGAGTACATCGCCGCGGCACCGCGCCGGCGGCTCGTCATCGAGCCGTCGGACCGTGACGACGACCTCGTCGAGTTCCACGCGCTCATGCTGGACGCCGGGCGCATGAAGGGCTTCCCGGTCCGCGATCTCGCCTGGTACCGCGCGCTCGTGCGTCACTACCGGCCGGAACGTGCCGTCACGCTGCTCGTCGCCCGCGAGCAGGACACGATGGTCGGCGGACTGCTGGCGGTTCGCTTCGGACGCAAGAGCTACATGCTCTACACGTCGGTGCGCGGGACCCTCGCGGAGTCCGCCCGCCACCACGTCGCGCCGGCGCTCTGCTGGGAGTACAGCCGGCGGGCGCGCGCCGAAGGATGCGAGCTGGCCGACCTCGGTGGCACCGGCGTCGGCATCCCGCCGCAGGAGGGGGACCCGGGCTGGGGTCTCTACCACTTCAAGGCCGGGCTCGGATGCTCCCTGGAGACGTTCGTCCACCTGCGCGACATGGTGCTCCGGCCGCTCCTCTATCGCCTGTTCCGCGCCTGCGAGGCGCAGCTTCTGCCGCCCCTGTGGCGGCTCGTCGCCCGTGCGCCTCGAGCATGGCCGGCGCGCCTCGTCGGGGCGGCGGCGTGAGCGCCCGCGGCGCGCTGCTCAGGAACACGTTCTGGTACGGCCTCGTCACCGTCGGCGGCCTGCTCACCGGCGTCGTGATGTCCGTCGTGCTCGCGCGCGGGCTCGGGCCCGCCCGAATGGGCGAGTACTCGTACGTGCTCTGGGTGGGGCGCACGCTGACCGCGATCGCCACCCTGGGCTTCGCGCTCGCGACGACCCGCTACACCGCGACCGCCCTCGCGAAGGGCGACGCGGCGCTCGCGTGGGGCTTCGTCCAGCTCCTCAGGCGGCGCCAGCTCGCGACGACGGCGATCGTCGCGGCGATCGCGATCCCCGTGATGCTGCTCGCCGCCCCCGGGTCACTCCGCTGGCCGCTGGTCGTCGTCTGCCTCGCGCTCTTTCCCGTGGCGCTCGAGCACATCTACTCGCACGCGGTGTACGGCGGGCAGCGGTACGAGCTCACCGCGAAGGCGAGCGCGGTCAAGATGTCGCTTCATCTCCTGGCCGCCGTCACGGTGCTGTCCCTCGGCTTCGACATCCTCGGCCTCGTCATCGCGAACACGATCGGGACGACGATCGCCTGCGCCGTGCAGCGTGGCAGCGTCCGCCGCATCTACCCGCGCGCGGCGGCGCCCGTGCCGGACGACGCCCGCGCCGAGCTGCGCGCCTACCTGGTGCCGCTGTCCGTGGTCGTCGTGCTCGATGCCATCGTGTGGGACCGGTCCGAGGTCTTCTTCCTGAGACTCTGGGCATCCCCGCAGGATGTGGCGTTCTACAGTCTCGCGTTCGGGCTCGCGACCAAGGCGATGGTGCTCCCCGAGGTCGCGGTCGGGGCGCTGCTGCCGACGTTCTCCGCGCTCCACGGCCGCGGCGCCTCGGGAGAGTTCCGTGCCGTCTACCGTTCGGCCCTGCGCCACGTCGCGCTCGCCGCCGTCGCCATCGCATCGATCGGCGGCGCCCTCGCTCCCGGCATCGTCGGCTTGCTCTATGGCGAGCAGTACCTCCCGGTCGCGGCGCTGTTCGCGGCGCTCGTCTCCGTGGCGGCGGTGTCCTCGATGCGCCGCGTCGCCTGGTCCGCGCTCCGTGGCGCCGGAGACCGCCGCTGGGCCGTCACGGCCACGAGCCTGGCGGCGGCCGTCAACCTCGCCGCCGCCGCGCTCCTGATCCCGAGCGGCGGCGTCTGGGGCGCGCTCGCCGCGAACAGCGCCGCCCAGGGCGTGGCGACGCTGATCGCCTTTGCGGTGATGGCGCGGACACACGACTGCGGCTTCCCGATCGCGGCCGTCGCGAGGATCGCCCTCGCGGGCACGCTCGCGCTCGTGACCACGATGGCCGTGCTCGACGGCGAGACGCACGTCCTGCGCCTGCTCGTCGCAGGCGCCACCGGATTCACGGTGTACGCCGGCGCGTGCGCCGGCCTCCGCGTGGTCGGGCGCGCCGAGTGGCACGTCGTGAGCCGGACGCTGCGTCGCAGGCTCGGGGCCCGTGAACGAATCGGCGTGCCGAGCCGGGCCCGGGTTCGCCCCGGGCCCGGCGAACGCTTGGGAGGGGTGCGGGGCCATGTCGGGGCCCCGCATGATCTCGGACCTCGACCCGCGCCGGCGCCCAGGACATCCGGCGCGCCGGGGAGCGAACCGTTCACGAAGGTGCCGGCCCCGGCCGCCCCTCCGCAGGGAGATTGACCGATGCGCATCCTCGTCACCGGCGGCGCCGGTTTCATCGCAGCATGACGGCGCTGGCGCGTGTCTCTTCGCAGTCGATCGGCGGCACGGCCGTCCTCGTCCTCGGCGGGCTGCTGGCGGTGGCCTACGTTCCCGTGCTGATCGATGTGACGGTCGTCGCGTGGAGCGTGTCCTACTACTCGCACGCGTTGCTCGTCCCGCTCTTCAGCGCCTGGCTGCTCTGGCAGGATCGCCGATCGAGGAACGGCGGCCCACCTGCGATCCTGCCGGGCGTCCTCCTCCTCGGGATCGCGGCGGCCGTGCTCGTGACCGGCACCGTCGCGGCGAGCCTCACGCTTCGCGCGCTGTCGATCGTCCCTGGCGCGTTCGGCATCGCACTCCTGACGGCCGGCCGCGCCGGCACACGCGCGAGCGCCTTCCCGATCGGGTTCCTGGTGCTGATGGTCCCGCTGCCTTCCGGCGCGATCCCGCAGCTGTCGCTCCCGCTCCAGCAGCTCGCCGCCAACGTGGCGGCGTTCGCGCTGAACACGAGCGGCATCCCGTCGATCCAGCAGGGGCTCCTCGTCCACATGCCGAACGGCATCAGCCTTCACGTCACCGAAGCCTGCAACGGGCTGCGCTTCCTGTTCGCCATGCTCGTCGTCGGCGTCGCGTTCGCCGGGCTCGCGGTGCGCGGGACGATCCGGCGCGGGCTGACCGTGCTCCTGGCCCTCGCGATCGCGATCGCCGCGAACCTCGTCCGTGTGAGCGGCACGGGCGTAATCGCGTACGCCTGGGGTCCGGAAGCCGCGTCCGGGTTCATGCACGTGGCGTACGGGAAGATCGTGTACGCGGTCATGCTCGTGCCCTTCGCGGCGGTCGTGCTGCTCCTGCGCCGCTCGAGCGTGAGCGTCACGTCGCGATAGCGCGAAGCGAGGGTTGGCTCCGCCCGTCGGCCTCTCCGCCGAGGTCCGACGCCGGTGCTCATGACCCGGCGCCGGGTGCAGCCAGCGGGTCGCGATAGACCTCGTCGACGGACAGCGCGACGTCGATCGACTCGAGCCTCAGGGCCTCGCCAGCGCCGGCCTCGGCCAGGACCCAGCGATCGTCCTGACGTCGATAGACCTCGATGCGAGTGGCGCGCTGGGAAACGAGGACGTACTCGCGGAGCGACGGCAGGCGGCGATAGTGCGCGAACTTCTCGCCTCGATCGTCGGCCTCCGTCGCGCCCGAGAGCACCTCCACGATGACGACGGGATTGACGATCGCCTCGGGATCGTCGGCCGCGTGCTGGAGGCGATGGCAGACGACGCTCACGTCGGGATACGTTGTACGATCGGTCGCCTCGATGCGTACCCGGGCATCCGACGTGAACACGGCGCAGGGTCGGCCGCGCAGGGCCGCGCGGAGTTCCCCGATGAGGTTCGCCGCCAGCCGCGAGTGCTCGGGGCTGCCGCCAGCCAGGGCGAAGGCCTCCCCCCGCAGGTACTCGTGCTTGACCTCGCTCGAGCGCTCGAGCTCGAGGTACTCGGCATAGGTCATGCGGAGGACCGGCGCCGGCTGGCTCACGTCGTGGCCAGCCTAGCCCATGCACAGGGCGTCCGTCCATCACGTAGCCCGGCGGCCTCGGCAGCCTCGGGGCCTCGGGCGGCCCCGGGACCGTTTTCGAGTCGAGCGGAATCGGGGTCGGTCAGCGGAGCCGGTAGCGCTTGACCTCGTAGGGCCCGAAGCGGTCGGACAGGATCGTGCCTTCGCCCGTGAGGCGCGTGGCGTCGCCGGTGGCTGAGGCGGCAGGCCCGAGCCCCGAGACCTCTCTCGCCGGGTCGGTGAGGGTCAGCGTCACCTGGAGCGGGCTCGACCTTGTGTTGTACGCGAAGAGGTACCGCGTGCCGTCGGGCATGCGCTTGCCGAGCATGCGGATCGCACCGCCGCTCGACTCGCGCGCGACGACCGGCGCGTCCGGTGCGAGCAGCACCGGCTCGAGCGCCTTGATCTCCTTCGTCACGGTCACGAGGTCCTGCCAGCGCTGCTCGCGCTCGGCGGGATCCTTGACCCACCCGAGCCCGCGCGCGCCGAACGACCAGTAGAAGAGTCCCTTCGCGCCCTCGACGATGGCCATCCAGCTCATCGTCCGGAGCTCTTCCCGGCTCGGCCACCCGGCCGCCTTGGTCAGCGGAAAGTACTGGAGAACCATCCACACCGGGCGACTTCGCATGACGGCGTCCTGGCCGAGACGTGTCCAGTCGCCGACCATCGCGAGGTTGTTGTCGCCGCCCGGCTTCGTGATCGGGTACGGGTCGAGCCCCATGACGTCGAGCGCGTCGCGCCAGAGCGGCGCCTGCCGCTGCCAGCCGTCGCCCAGGACGCCGTACGTCACCGTGCCGGGCGCCGCCCGCCTGAGCTCCCGGAGCTGGCGAAAGACCTTCGGCACCATCTCCGCGGTGCGCTCGTCCATCGTGTAGAACCCGGCGAGGCCCGGGTGGCTGGCGAGCGTCCTGCCGACCCAGCGGTTGAGGGCGTCCTCGCCGTCGCGCGCGGCCGGGTACCGGAGCTTGCGGTACTGCCGGTCGTCCTCGTAGTAGAAGTTCACCGTCTGCAGGTAGTGGATGCCGCGCGTCTTCAGATCGTCCATGTAGGTCTGGAGCGCGGGGATCGGCGCCGCTCCGAGCCAGTAGTTGATGAGCATGTTGATCGGCGCCTGCGCGATGCGCTCGTTGCCCCATCCGCCCCGCCCGCTCGCGTACTCCGCCCGCGCCGTCGAGTAGCCGCTCGTGTTGTAGAGACCGAGGATGAACGCGGGCTTGCCGTGGAGGTACGCGACGTTCTCCTCGTCGTACCAGACGTGGAGCGTCTCCCGCATGCGCGCGGGCGCCTTCACGATGCGGTACTCCGGATGGCGAAATACCTCGCGGCCGTCGGCGCCCACGAGCTCCGTACGGACGAGGTACTCGCCGTTGGGGATCGACGCGGCGTCGAGCTCGACGACGAGGGGCGCGCGGCCGCGCCCGAGGGGCGCGCGGCCGCGCCCGAGGCCAGCGTCCTTCGTCGGCACGGCAGCGGTTGCCGGATGCTCGCGTCGCGCGCGCACGGTGCCTCGGCTCTCGTCGACGAGCGAGACGCGGACGCGAGCACCGCCGAGCCCGTCGCCCGAGGGGCGCGCGGCCGCGCCCGAGGGGCGCGCGGCCGCGCCCGCGTGCACCGCGACCGCGATGCGCACGGTCTGTGGGCGGTCGTCGAACAGCATGCCGCGGTAGTTCGGGTAGAGGAGGAAGGACTCGACCGGCGGGCGCTTCATCGGGGCGAGCACGACGTCGTCGAACCACGCGGTGCCGTCCGGCCTGCCGTACGCGCCGGCGGTGACCCGGTACGTCCCGGCGTCCTCCACGGGGATCGCCAGGCGCGCCAGCCGCGTCCAGCCCGACGTCCCGCGCGCGATGGGCGTGCAGTGCCACCAGTTGATCCGCGGCCGACCGTCCAGGCAGAGCCTCACGCCGGTCCGGTCGGACGCCCCGCCGAGGCCTTCGCTCTTCACCCAGCCCTCGAGCACGTAGTAACCCGCCTCGAGCGTCACCACCTGATCGGCCGCCGGAACGTATCGCGCGGTCCCGGCGTTCGCGAGACGCAGCGCCGCCTGCCCGGACCGCGCGCCGGTCGCAAGCGCCCACAGGGTGTCGTCGAGCGTCACGCGCCAGCCGTCCACGGTCTTGCCGGCCGACCCCTCGAAGCCCGGGTTCTTCAGCACGTTCGCCGCGGGCTCGAGCGTCGGCAGCGCCGTCAACCCGCCCGGCTGGGCGAGCGCCGCGCCGGGCAACGCCACGAGCGCGGGGACGAGCAGCCAGGCGGCGAAGCGCGAGGGCGCGGACCCGAAGGGCCACTCGAGAGCCCGCCCCTCGGGCGCGGCCGCCGCGGGTGCGCTCGCCTCGTCGCGCGCGGGCAGCATGCGATGCAGGACGATCGAGACGAACACGACCATCCAGAACATCTTCTCGTACTGCGCGCTGATGAATGCGCCGGACACCATGAACCCGACGAGCCCGCTCCGGAGCCCCTCGGCCCAGCCAGCGAGCTCGCGGCCCTCGCGGTCGCCGCCGACGCGTGTCGCGCGGCCGAAGGTCCGCAGCACCTGCCCCACCATGAGCAGGAAGACGGCGAGCACGGGCAGGCCGAGCTCGGCCGCGAGCTCGAGGTAGCTGTTGTGGGCGATGTACTCGCGCCCCAGGTCCGGCGCGTACGCCACGGACAGCGACTTGAAGTTCTCCGGACCGACGCCGGTGAAGGGCGCGTCCGCGATCATGCGCAGTCCCGCCCAGAAGAGCGCGATGTGCGCGCGGTTCGACTGCTCGAGGCCGGGTGGCTGCGGGCTCGTCGGGTCGAGCGTCGCGACCGCGCGCTCCGCGAGGCCCGTCGGCAGGATCAGCGCCGCGACGATGATCACCACGAGTCCCGAGACCGTCGCCAGGAGGCCGCGTCGCCGGTACGCGTACATCGACGCGGCGACGACGAGGCCGAGGAAGCCGCCGCGGGACGCCGTGAGGAGGAGCTCGAGCACGAGCACCAGCCCGGCGCCGAACCACAGCCGGCGGCGCCAGACCGTCGACTGCAGTCTCGCGATCGCGAACGCGAGCGGGATCACCAGCACGAGGTTCGCGGCGAAGTAGTTGGTCTCGTACAGGCCGGTACCGAGACGGCTGTCGTAGCGGATCGACTGGCGGAACGCATACGGGAAGACGATCACGAACGTCAGCGCGATCGTGTACACGACCCGCCGGAGGTCCTCGTGCGTCCTCACGCTGCTGGCCACGAACGGCAGGAAGAGCAGGAACGCCAGGTAGCGCGAGATCGGCAGGAGGCCGCTGCCCGAGAGCGCGCCGGCGAAGAGCACGCCCGCATAGAACACGACGAACAGCCGCGCCTGTGGCGACGACCACAGACTGCCGCCACCGTCACCGCCGGCGATCCGGAGGGTCGCCCACGCGAAGCCGATCATTCCCAGCAGCTTGATGACCGTGAAGTCCGGGAACACGAGGAAGCTGTCGGCCAGCTTCAGATGGGGGTTCGTCTCGAACGGCATGATCAGGATCATCAAGAGCAGGAGCGGCATGCGATCCTCCAGGCCCCCGTCGGGGGCCTCTCAAGCTCGGGCGGGCAGCGCCCGGCGCAGCAGGGCCCGGGCGCCCTCGCGCAGGCCGCGCGGCCCCAGCGCTCCGAGCGCGCGCAGGAAGAGTCCGGCGTCGCCGGTCTCGATGAAGCCGGTGAGGAACACGAACGCCGCGCGCCCCCACAGGCCCTGCCTGGCGTACGACCAGCCGAGATGCCGGCGCAGCCGGATGATCCCGCGACGCGCGGCGGCGGCGGCCTCCGGGTCCTCCGCGTGGCGCAGCCGCTCGCGGTGCAGCAACCGCAGCATCGCGGTGCGGCCGAACACCGCGTGCACGCGGTGGATCGAGTCGGACGAGATCCGGACGATCGCCACGGGCCGGTCGATGTACCCGAAACGAAACCGGCGGGCGAAGCGCACGAGGAATTCCCAGTCCGAGAACGACCGCCACGACTCCATGAAGCTGCCGACGACGTCGAAGGCGCTCGTGCGGATCGTGAACGCCGTCGGGAGCACCGGCACCTCCTCGAGCAGGACGAGGAACATCTCGCGCTGCGACAGCGCGATGCCGTCCGGGCTCGCGCGGCCCGCGATCAGCCGGGAGAACACGGCGCTCGCCCGCACGAACGACGGCACGAAGTGGTCCCCGTCGATCTTCTCCACGTCCGAGAACACCGCGTGCACCTCGGGATGCGTGTCGAGAAACCTGACCTCCGCGGCCAGCTTGTCCGGCTTCCAGAGGTCATCGGAGTCCAGGAACGACACGAGCTCGCCCTGAACGACGGCGAGCGCGGCGTTGCGTGCGGCGGCGGCGCCGCGGTTGACGCCGCGGATGGTCACCATACGGGGATCGGCGACCGCCCGCAGGACCTCGGCCGTCTCGTCGGTGGACCCGTCGTCCACCACGATGAGCTCGAAGTCCGCGTGCGTCTGCGCGAGCGCGCTCCGTATCGCGTCGCCGACGACCAGGGCTCGGTTGTACGTCGGGAGGATGATGGAGACGGCCGCGCGCGTCACCGTCGCCTTCACTCCCTGCCGCCCACGATCGCGGCAACGGCGGGCGGCGTGTCCAGACGCCGGGCGTAGCGATGCGCCCGGCTGATCCACCAGACGTGCCCCGCCACCGCCCACCAGACCGCGAGGAGCGCCATGGCGTCGGCCAGGGCGGCGACGAGGGTCAACGCGTAGAGTCCTGGGCTCTCGAACGACAGCGCGAACGCCGCGCGGCCGATCCCGAGCGGGCTCCAGCGCTTCCCGGCCATACGCACCGGGACGACGTGACCGAGATCGCCGGCACCGAGCGCGCCCGACACGCAGGCGGCGTAGAAGCGCAGCGTGTCGCCGACCGCGATCGCGACGGCGCCGAGCGCGCCGGCGGCGAGGAGCGCGCCGGAGCCGGTCTCGACCGCGGCGCTCCAGCCGACGCCAAGCGGCAGGCTGGTCTTGACGAGCCCGTGACCGACCAGATCCAGGAACTCGCCGGCCGCCGACTTCCGGCCGGTGAGCCGCGCCACCTCGCCGTCGACGTAGTCGAGGAGGTACGAGAGCTGGAGCAGCAGCGCGCCGCCGATGCGTGCGAGCCAGCTCTCGGACGCGACGAGCGCGACCGCGGCCAGCCCGAGGACGATCCACGCGACGGTGATCCTGTTCGGCGTCGCGCCGACGCGGGCGAGCGGGATCGACACGTAGATCGATCCGAGGCGGTACAGCCGGTCCGTGATGCTCGGGCTGTACTCGCGGGGCTGGGCGATCGCCCGCAGCTCAGCGATCGAAGAGGGTCTCGGCACGCCGCAGGTCGTCGTGGTCATCGATCTCCACCCACCGGAGCCCGGTGACGTCGGCGACCTCGAACCAGTGGCCGCCGGCAATGAGCCGCTGGAACGCCGCCTCGTAGTAGGCCTGCCGGCCGCCGCTCGTCCCGCTGCTCGCCAAGATCTCGCGCCCACGGGCGAACAGTGGCGCGGCGCTCGTGCGGTCGATGCGTGCGATTCCGATCGACTCGGCGACGGCGACGAGCCCGGCGTCGAGCTGCTTGCCCACGCCGCTGACGTGACCACCGTCGAGCGCGATCTTGACGGCGTCGTCGTCGAGCGCGCGGCCGCGGTCCACCGCGAGCCGGGTTCCCGGCTCGAGCAGCGGCCTGAGGACGGCCGGCTCGAACACGAGATCGCCGTCGATCAGCAGGAAGTCGTCGTCGACCCACGGCGCGGCGACGAGCAGCGACGCGAGCGTGTTGGTGTCGGCGTACGCCGGGTTCTCGACCGTCGTCGCCTCGACGTCGCGGCGCGTGTCGAGGAATGCCGCGAGGCGCTCGCGCCGGTACCCGGTGACGACGACGACGGACTTCACGCCGGCCTCGACCAGCACGTCGAGCGTGCGATCGAGCACCGGCCGGCCCCCGAGCGGCACGAGCGCCTTGGGCCGGTCGTCGGTCAGCGGCCTAAGCCGCGACCCGAACCCGGCCGCCAGGATGAGGGCTTTGAGCATCCGGCACGTCCTTCACGATCGTCTCGAGGGCTGCGAGGAACGCGTCGCAGTGGCGCACCGTCAGGGCACCGATGTTCGCCACCTGGAAGACGCGGTCCGCGAGGATCCCCTTGCCGCCATAGACGATGTACCCGGCACGCTTCACGCGGTCGTGGAACTCGGCCGCGCCGAACCCGCGGGGCAGCTCGAGCGTCGTCAAGAGCGGCGACATCAGCGGCTCGGGGATGACCGGTCGCAGACCGAGCCGCCGGCATCCGCGCCGGAGCCGGCGCGCGAGCCGCTGGAACCGCAGGAAGCGCTGCTCGACGCCTTCGGCGAGCAGGTCGTCCAGCGCGGCCTCGAGCGCGAAGTAGAGGTTGACGGCCGGGGTGTTCGGCGTCTGGTTCTGCTTGTCGTTGTACGAGAAGTGCTTGTAGAGGTCGAGGTAGACGCTGCGCGCGCGCACCGCGGCGAGCGCCTCGAAGGCGTCGCGCTGGCCGCAGACGAACGCGAGACCGGGAATCGAGCCGATCGCCTTGTTCGCGCTCGACGTACAGAACGTGAGCCCGTTGGCCTCCACGTCGACGGGCACGCCGCCGAGGCTCGAGATGGCGTCGACGTAGGTCTCGAGCCCGTGGCGGCGCGCGAGGAGCGCGATCTCCCTGAGCGGGTTCAGCATGCCGGTCGACGTCTCGTGGTGGACCCACACGACCGCGTCGAGGTTGCCGCGCGCCATCGCCTGCTCTACCGCGGAGAGGTCGAACGGCTGCCCCCACCGCGCCGTGAGCGGCGTGACCGCGACGCCGAGGTGCCGGGCCATGGAGATCAGGCGCTCGCCGAACTCCCCGTTGGCGAGCACGAGCAGCCGGCGCCCGATCGCGGCCGTGCCCAGGAGCGCCTCGTTGGCGGCGGTGCCCGAGCCGGTCAGCACGACGGTCGTGTACCGGTGGAAGTTCCGCACGCCGAAGACCTTGCCGAGCTTGAGACGGACGCGGTTCAGCAGCTCGGAGAACTCCAGCTCGCGGTGCCCGATCTCCGGCGCGGCGACCGCGGCCTTCACGCGCTTGGCGACCATGACGGGGCCCGGGCAGAACAGCAGCTGCCGGCGCATGCCGGGCATCGCCGACAGCGCGGCCGCGCGCTCGGGATCGCCGAACTGCTTGAGCGCCTCGACGTAGTCGGACAGGAAGTCGATCTCGACCCACGGCTGGCCGGCGACGTCGACGGTGCCGAGCGGCCGGCGCACGGCCAGGCGCGTGATCGCGTCCTCGTACCACGCGGTGCGCTCGCCCGCGGCGAGCATCTGTCCGACCACGTCGAAGAGCTCGTCGGCGACGGCGGCCGCGTAGCGTGCGATGCCGAGGAACTCGCCGTGCGCCGTGCCGGCGGGCAACAGCTTGCCGATCGCGCTCACGTCCCCGTGCGGGCCCGTGACGACCTTCACCTCTTCCTCGCCCATGACCCGCACGCGGTCGATCGCCAGCACCGCGTCGCGCGGATCACGCAGGACCTCGGCGAGGATCTTGTCGTCGAGGACGAGGTCGCCGTCGACGACGAGCAGGTCGTCCCCGCGGCAGACCTCCCGCGTGAGCCAGAGCGAGTAGAGCGTGTTGGTGCGGTCGTGGAGCGGGTTGTCGACGATCTCGACGCGCGTCGCGAGATCGGAGCGCCGGAGCACGTCGAGCACGCGCTGTTTCGCCCAGCCGACCACGATCGCCGGGGTGACCCCGTGCGCGGTGAGCTGACCGAGGAGCCGCTCGAGCAGCGTCGTGTTCCCGAGCTCGAGGAGGGTCTTCGGTCGGTCCTGCGTGAGGGGGTACAGCGAGCGGCCCGCTCCGGCGGCGAGAATGACGGCCTTCATGCGTCCATGGAGAGCGCAAGAGCCGTACCGAGCCGGAGGCGGCCGCGCCGTGCGGCCTTACGACGGATTCAGGCGGACGGCGTACCGTCGGTGTGCAACAGGTTGGCGCATCTCGCGAGCCGGTTGCGGCCTCGTCACACGGCCGCCTGAACGATCGCGGAGGCGCCGCCCCAGCGCCCACGCGCGTCGACCGCGCGCACCGTGAGCGCGTGGCGGCCGGGGAGCAGAGCAGGCAGCAGCAGCTCGCACGTCTCGTGCGCCGGCATCCACGATTCGATGAGGTCACCGTTGACGTAGAGGGACAGGCGCACCGGCGCGACACCACCGGCGAGCTTCACCAGCGCCACGCGGGCGCGCGGCGCGGACAGCGGCCCGATGCCGACCGTCAGGAAGACGCGCAGCCCCGGACTCTTGCTCGTGCTCCGCCTCGGCGCGAGCAGCATCTCCTGCGTCGTCTCGGTGTGTCGCCGCACGATCGTCCTTCCCTGCATCCCGCTCTCCTTGCCGACGGCGACGCTCCGGCGTCACTCGGCGGACCGCGGAAGGGCAAGGAGAACGCCAGACCGGCGGCGGCGCAACTTCGCGCGCGTACAGGCCTTGGAGTTTCTACCTTCGCGCCCGAGCGATCGATCCGTGACAGTGCGACGGCCATCTGACACAGGACACGCCGCGAGACGTGTGCAACGCGGGTCCTGATTCGGCGACGAACGTGCGGACGTCGCCGGCCCCGGTCCACGACGCAGGACGCGTGTCGGCCGCGGCGACGCACCAGGACGCACGAGGACCCGGCACACCGGGCATGGCATTCCCCTTGCGCCCTGCCTCGAGCATGGCCCGCATGATGACGCCCGATCCCGTGCACGCGTTTCACGGTCGCGTCGTCCGCGCTCGCGAGGTCGACAAGCGCTGGGACCGCTTCGTCGAGCGCCACCCGAACCCGACCGTCGGTCATCTCTCCGCCTGGGGTCGTATCGCCGAGCGGACGTACGGCCACGAGCCGGTGTATCTCACGGCCGAGGAGGACGGCGAGGTCCTCGGTGTCCTGCCGCTCGTCCTGATGCGCAGCCGCCTCTTCGGCCGCCGGCTGGTGTCCATGCCGTTCCTCGACTACGGTGGCGTGGTCGCCGAGCCCGGCCGCCGCGTCGAGCAGGCGCTCGTCGACGCGGCGCTCGCGGCCGGGCGCGACCTCGGCGCCGCGACCATCGGCCTGAGACAGTTCGAGCGCGCCGACGTGCCCTACCCCGTCACCGACGACCGCGTGACGATGCTCATGCCGCTCACGACGGAAGAGCGGGCGTGGAAGGTGTTGCCCTCCGAGCGCAGGAATCGCGTCCGCAAGGGCGAGAAGCACGGTCTCGTGGCGACCTGGTGCGGCGCCGAGGCGCTCGAGGAATTCTACGAGGTCTTCGCGGTCAACATGCGCGACCTCGGCTCACCCGTTCACAGCCGGCGCTTCTTCGAGACGATGCTCGCCGAGCTCCCGGGCACCGCGCGCGTGGTGCTCGCGCGCGATCGGGGCGCGCGCGTGCTCGGCGCCGCCGTCTGCCTCTTCTTTCGCGACACGATCATGGTGCCCTGGGTCTCGTCGCTGCGGGAGGCGTTCGCGCTCTGCCCGAACTTCGTCCTGTACTGGGACATCATCCGCTTCGGCTGCCGCAACGGCTACCGGGTGCTCGACCTCGGGCGATCGTTCCGGAACGCCGGCACCTTCGAGTTCAAGCGCCAGTGGGGCGCCCACCCGCACACGCTGCCGTGGGTCTTCGTCGACGTCGTGCCCGGCGCGCCGCCGCCCGTCGACCGGGACCGCAGCCGCTTCGAGCGCCTCATCGCGCTGTGGAAGCGTGTCCCCGTCCCTGTCGCCAACGTGGTGGGTCCGTGGATCCGCGGGCAAGTGCCCAACTGACTTCATGGGGGGCCTCGAAGGGCCCCCCAATCCCCCCGACACTCGCAACCGGCCCGGGGGACCCGGGCCGCTGCTCGAGTTCGCTCGGCGGACCGCAATCATGGGGGGCCTCGAAGGGCCCCCCAATCCCCCCGACACTCGCAAGCGGCCCGGGGGACCCGGGCCGCTGCTCGAGTTCGCTCGACGGACCGCAATCATGGGGGGCCCCGACATGGCCCCCCATACCCCCCAGCGCTCGGCGCCGTCCCGGGAAACCCGGGACGGCCCTCGATGCCACGATCCGGTCACCGGCTCTGAACGCGATGGCGCCGTCCGTCTCGATCTCCGTCCTCAACTACCAGCGGCGGGAGGCCCTGCGCGAGGCGCTCGACGGCGCACGGCGTCAGCACGGCCCGGTCCTCGAGCTCATCGCCGTCGACAACGCGTCGGCCGACGGCAGCGCCGAGATGGTCCGCGACGACTTCCCGGACGTGCGTCTCGTCCGCCTGCCCGAGAACGTAGGCGCGGCGGCGCGCAACGCCGGCGTGGCGGCCGCCAAGGGCGACATCGTCGTCACCATCGACAACGACGTGCGCTTCACCACGCCGGACGACGTCGAGCGGGCGGTCGAGGCGTTCGCGCGGCACCCGGGGGCCGCGGTGGTGAACTTCATGATCGTCGGGGCCGACGGTCGCCTGTCGCGGCGCGACTGGTGCCACCCGCGCGACCCCGACCGCTGGGCCGAGCACGAGTTCCTCACCGATTACGTCCTCGAGGGCGCCTCCGCGTGCCGGCGGGACGCGTTCCTCGCGACGGGCGGCTACTGGCCGCCCTTCTTCATCGGCCACGAGGGCTGGGACCTGGCGCTGCGGCTCATCGGCGCCGGTCACGATCTCGTCTACACGCCCACGGTGCGCGTGCGCCACCTGGCCGACCCGAGCGTGCGGCCGTCGAGCCGCATCTACTACACGTTCGCGCGCAACGCGGTGTGGGTGGCGCTTCGCCACCACCGGCCCCTGGCGGCGGCGCGGTCGATCGCGCAGGACCTCGCGCTCATGGCCTTTGCTGCGGCGCGCGCCGGCGAGATCCGCGCGTGGGCGCGCGGCGTGCGCGACGCCGTCCGCGGCGCTCCGGTCGCACTCGCCAGCCGCCAGCCGCTGCCGCCCTCGGCCTCCGCGCGACTGGCCGCGATTCGAGCGCTCAAGCCGGGCGTGCTCGCACGCGTCCGGCGGCACGTTCGTGAGCGACTGATCTGATGGGGGGCCCCGACATGGCCGACATGGCCCCCCATACCCCCCGACGCTCGCACCCGGCCCGGGGAACCCGGGCCGGGGCTCGACACTGCGCTCGGCCGGGCCCCGACATGGCCCCCCATACCCCCCAACGTTCGCCGGGCCCGGGATGAACCCGGGCCCGTCTCTACCTCGCGCTCGCTCGGGCGGTGCGACTTCGCGCCCTCCCCGTCTCGACCTCGCGCTCGCTCGGGCGGTGCGACTTCGCGCCCTCCCCCGACGTTCGACCGGCCCGGGGTGAGCCAGGTCCGCGCCGATTCGTTCACGAGCTCCGAGGCGGGCTCCCGGCGAGCGCTTGACGCCGCCGCGCGATCGGCGGTTAATGAAGACCTCTTCGGTCGCCCAACCTCGCGCCGTGCGCGAGATGCGCCCTCCCGGCATCGCGGCCGGGCCCAGCGCTGGAGGGATCGGGCCGTGACGTCCCGAACGATGACGCTCCGCGACCGCATCACGGCATTGCTCAGGACACGCACCGGTGAGGAGTTCTGCGCCGCCTGCATCGCGAAGATGCTCGACGTCCGCCACAAGAGCGCTCACCAGGCCGCGCTCAAGCTCGAGGCGTCCGTCGCGTTTCGCCGGCAGTACGGGCGCTGTTCCACGTGCGGCAAGACGCGGCTCGTCGCCACGGCGCTCGGGCCCACCGCGGCGCCGCCGGATTGAAATCATGGGGGGCCCGACATGGCCCCCAAGCCCCCCCAACGCTCGCCGGGCCCGGGGTGAACTCGGCCCCGTCTCGACCACCCGATTCGTTCACGGGCTCGAGCGGGGAGAGCCGCCGGGTCACGCCTCCGGGCCGTCGTCGTCCTTCGCGCGGTCCGCCTTCGGGCTCGGCGGCAGTCCGGCGAGCGATGCCAGCACGTCGAAGACGACGGCGAAGTCGTGCTCGGCGAGGCCACGCCCCCGGGCGGCGGTGAGCATCTCGTGCGCGAGTGCGGCGGAGGGCAGCGGGACGCCGCTGGCGCGGCCCAGCTCGAGCGCCAGCCCGAGGTCCTTCTGCATCATCGGGACGTCGAACCAGGCCTCGGCCGGCATGCCGAGGACGAACGGGCCGCGGTACTTCACCATCGGCGAGGCGATCACGCTCCTCATGAGCGCCTCGACGGCACGGTCGCGCGCGATCCCCGCCTTCTCGGCCAGCAGGACCGCCTCGCTGAACGCCAGCATCTGCACCGCCAGGCCCATGTTGGTCGCGATCTTCATGGTCACCGCCAGGCCGAGCTCGCCGACGTGCGTGATCGTCGGGCCGATCGCGAGGAGATAGCGGCGCACCCGCTCGAGGGCGGCCGGGTCGCCTCCAACCATGAACGAGAGCTGCCCCTGCGCGAGCGTCGCGATGCTGCCCGAGACGGGCGCGTCGATCAGCGTGGCGCCGCGGACGGACGCCTCCGCGGCCAGCTCGCGGATCACGGCCGGGCTCACCGTGCTCATCTCCACCCACGTCGCGCCCGTCACGAGCCCGGCGAGCACCCCGTCCGGCCCGTGCGCGATGGCGCGGAGCGCCTCGCTGTCCGTCACCATGGTGAAGACCGCGCTCGCCGTCCCGGCCACCTCGCGCGGAGACCCGGCGAGCCGCATGCCGGCGTCCACCAGCCACTTCGCCTTCGCGGCGGTGCGGTTGTATCCGACGACACGGTGCCCCGCGTCGAGTAGCCGCTTCGCCATCCGCCCGCCCATCGCACCCAGTCCGACGAATCCCAGTGTCTCCATCGCGTCGCAGAACATACCGGAGCCGAACGACCGATGCCAGGCGCGGGAATCATCGCCCTTGGACCCTGCAGGCGCCTGTCGCGCTCCGACCCGTGGCCGGTCATCCCGTCACGACGGCCTCGCTGAAGCGACGACCGCGCGCCATGTTCTAATGCACCGGCGTCATCGTCACGACCGGCGCATTCGCCGAGGAGGAACGCATGGCCGACGGCAAGAACGTCCAAGTGGTGCTGAAGAGCCGCCCCGCGGGTGAGCCGAAGCCGAGCGACTTCGAGATCGTGGAGTCCGCCGTGCCGAAGCCAGGGCCGGGCGAGCTCCTGTGTCGCACGATCTACCTCTCGCTCGATCCATACATGCGTGGCCGCATCAGCGGTGTGCGCTCGTACGCGCGCTCGGTCGAGATCGGCGAGGTCATCGTCGGTGGCACGGTCAGCCAGGTCGTGGAGTCGAACCATCCGGGATTCGCGCCCGGCGACTTCGTCCAGGGCTACGACGGCTGGCAGAGCTTCGGCGTGTCGGGCGGCGCGGGGCTGCGCAAACTGGATCCCAGGCAGGCCCCGATCTCCACCGCGCTCGGTGTGCTCGGCATGCCGGGGATGACGGCATACGTCGGGCTGCTCGACATCGGTCGCCCGAAGCCCGGTGAGACCGTCGTCGTCTCGGCGGCATCCGGCGCCGTCGGCGCCGTCGTTGGACAGATCGCGAAGCTCAAGGGCAGCCGCGCCGTCGGCGTGGCCGGGTCAGCCGAGAAGTGCCGCTACGTGGTCGACGCGCTCGGCTTCGACGCCTGTGTCAGTCATCGCGAGCCGGGTCTGCCCGCCGCGCTGAAGGCGGCCTGCCCCACGGGCATCGACGTCTACTTCGAGAACGTCGGCGGTCTCGTGCTGGAGGCGGTGCTCCCGCTGATCAACCAGAACGCCCGCATCCCGCTCTGCGGGCTGATCTCCGAGTACAACGCGATCGAGCCTGCGCGCGGCCCGAGCCTGCGGCCCATCCTGTTCAACCGTGCGCTGATCCAGGGGTTCATCATCAGTGACCACCTCGATCGGATGCCGGATTTCGCGCGCGACTGCTCGGCCTGGCTGCGCGACGGCCGCCTGAAGTACCGCGAGGACACCGTCGACGGGCTCGCGAACGCGCCGCAGGCGTTCATCGGGCTGCTCGCGGGCATGAACTTCGGGAAGCTGCTGGTGCGCGTGTCGCCGGACCCGACGCGCTATGAGTTCGAGCGACAATCGACCGCCGCGACGGTCGATTGTCGCTCGAACTGAGGTCGCCGGGCCGCTAGCCCGCGGTCGCCGGCACGCCGGCCAGGCGCGCGAGATCCGCGAACGAGCCGATGACCAGCTCGGCGGCGTCCGCGCCGGGCGGGACACCGTCGGGCGCGTACAGCACCGTCCGCATCCCCACGCGCCGCGCGCCCACGACGTCGGACGGGATGCTGTCACCCACCATCGCGGCCTCCGGCGCGCCGACGCCGAGCCGCCGCAGGGCGATCTCGAAGAGTGGCGGCTCCGGCTTGCCGACCACGATCGGCTCCACCCCGGCGGCGGTCGCCACCGCGGCGATGATCGCACCGCAGCCGGGAAAGAAGTCGCCGCCCTCGATCGGCAGTCGCGGGTCCACGTTGGGCGTGACGAGCGGCGCCCCTGCGGCCGCCGCACGCGCGGCGGCCGTCAGGCGCTCGTAGCTCAGCTCGAAGTCGTTGCCGACCACGACGACCGCCGCACGGCGGTAGTCCTTCACCGCGACGATCTCGTGACCGGCGAGCGCGACGACGTCGGCCAGCTCGGCCGCGCCGATCACCAGGACGCGCGAGCGACCGTAGCGGTCGGCGATCGTCTCGCCGATGATCTCGAGCGGCGTCAGCACGGTGTCCGCGACGGTGACGCCGAGGCGCTCGAGGCGTACGCGTATATCGCTTCCCGTCGCGCGAGAGTTGTTGGTGATGAAGCCCAGTCGCCGCCCGTGCTCGTGCAGGGCTCGAAGCACGGCGGCCGCGCCCGGGTTCAGGGTGTCGCCGTTCCAGACGCATCCGTCCAGATCGAACACGAACGCGCGGACCGACTTCATGGGGGGACTATCGACGCCCCCCAAGCCCCCCGCTCGGAGCGCCCCGGGGGGGGTGCGCGGACGCACCCGTGGTGCGTGGACGCACCGGTCAAAGCCGTGTCGCTCCTCGACCTCACTCACCGGCGGCCGACCGCTTGAAGTCCTCGATCGCCTCCCGGTAGACCTGCTCGGTGCGCTGGGCGACGCTCGCCCAGGAGAACTTCTCCTCGACGCGCCGGCGACCCGCCTGCCCCATGGCCCGCGCGCGTGCAGGATCGTCGAGCAGCTGCCGGATCGCACCGGCCAGGTCGTCCGGGCGACCGGGTTGCACCAGCAGCCCCGTGGTGCCGTCCTCGACGACCTCGAGGATCCCGCCGACGGCCGACGCGACCACCGCCGTCCCGCACGCCATGGCCTCGAGGTTGATGAGCCCGAACGGCTCGTAGACGGACGGACACACGAAGACGGCGGCGTGGCTGTACAGCTGCACGACCTCCTCGACGGGGACCATGGCGGGAATCCAGAGCACGTTGGGATGCTGCGGCACCGCGCGCTTCATCCGCTCCTCGATCTCCGGCGTGTCCGGCGCGGACGCGCAGAACACCACCTGCACCCCGGCGGGAAGCTTCGGTGCTGCGTCGAGCAGGTGGAAGATCCCCTTCTGATCGGTGATGCGTCCGACGAAGAGCACGTACGGCGGCCGCGCGCCGTACTTCGCGAGCGCGTCGCGGCGGTCCGTCCGCTTGAAGCGGTCGGGATCGATCCCGTTGTGGATGACGACGACCCTGGCCGGATCGGCGCAGAAGTGCTCCAGGATGTCGTCGCGCATCTTCTGCGACACGGCGATGACGCGGTCGGCGGACTCGACGCCCGTCTTCTCGATCCAGGTCGAGACCAGGTAGCCGGAGCCGAGCTGATCCGCCTTCCACGGCCGGAGCGGCTCCATGCTGTGCAGCGTGACGATGAACGGGATGCGGTGCAGCATCCGGATCCAGAGGCCCGCCATGTCGGCGTACCACGTGTGCGCGTGCGCGACGTCGGCGTCGACCGGGTCCCGCGCCATCGCGAGCGCGATCGACAGCGTCTCGAGCGCGGGGGTGAATCGCGGGCCGTCCGCACCGGCCTTGAGCCGCTCCCACGGCGTGTAGCCACGAACGACGAGGCCGTCCTTCCGCGGCTCGCGGTCGCCGAAGCATCGGACCTCGACCTGCATGCGCCGCGACAGCGCCTGGGAGAGCTGGTCGACGACGACGCCGGCGCCCCCGTAGATGTGCGGGGGGTACTCGCGCGTGAGCAGGAGAGCTTTCATGGAGGGCCAGCATACCATCCGCGCCGGGCGGCGAATTGCGCGCTACGCGTGTCCGTCGCGGAACGCGCGCACGATCCCCTCGGCCGTGCGCATCGCGAGCGCCATGATCGTCAGCGCGGGGTTCGCCGCGGCACCGGTCACGAAGACGCTGCCGTCGCCGACGTAGAGGTTCGGGACCTCGTGCGCGCGACACCACGCATCGACGACCGACGTGCGGGGGTCGCGGCCCATGCGGCACGTGCCGAGGTAGTGCGCGGACCAGCCCGGCATGTACGCCGGCTCCCAGATCTCGCGGGCGCCCGCCGCCTCGAGCAGCTCGGTGAGGCGCCTGGGAATCACGCGGAGCATCGCGCGATCGTTGTCGCGCGCCTCGCATGTGATCCGCGGCACCGGAAGCCCGAACGAGTCCTTCACCACCGGGTCCAGCTCCACGGTGTTCCGCACGTCGGGGAGCTGCTCGCCGACCGTCGCGAGCCCCACCATCCGGCCGAAGACGTCCTTCATCCGCGCCCGGTGCGACGCCCCCCACACACCAAGCCGGCGCGCGACGGCGAGCGGCCACTGCCGGCTGCAGTTCACCTCGATCGTGAAACCACGGGCGAAGGCGTTGGGCCGGTCCGTCTCGTAGAAGTCCTGGATGCTGCCGCCGGCGGGCGTGCCGCGCCACGCGTCGAGCCGCTCGTCGAACACGCCGAACGCGACCACCGCGAGGTGCTCCATGAAGTACCTGCCGACCAGACCGCTCCCGTTGGCGAGGCCCGCGGGGAACCGTCGCGACCGGCTCATGACGAGCAGGCGCGGCGTCTCGATGGCGCTCGCGGCGAGCACGACGACGCGTCCGAACACCTCGTGCTCCTGGCCCTTGGCATCGAGGTACACGACGCTCCTCGCGCGTCCGTCGTCGCCGACGGTCACCTCGCGCGCGACGCACCGGGGACGGATCTCGACCCGCCCGGTCGCCTCGGCCTTCGGCACGTACGTCACGTCGATGCTCGACTTCGCCTCCGCGGCGCACCCGAACATGCAGGCGCCGGCACGCAGGCAGGCGGGCCGGCCGTGCCACGGCTTCGTCGGGATCGCGAGCGGCTCGCGGCGCAGATGCCAGCCGAGCCGATCCGCCCCGCGCTTGATCGCGAGGCTCGCCTTGTTGAACTCGTGCGGTGGCGTCGGGTACGGCGCCGTCCGCACCGGCTCGAACGGGCTCGCGTCCTCGCCATCGGGGCCGGACACGCCGAGCTCGTACTCGACCTCGGAGTAGTAGGACTCCAGCTCCTCGTACGTGAGCGGCCAGTCGTCCGCGATACCGTCCTCGCTGCGCACCCGGAAATCGGACGGGTGGAAGCGAGGAACGACGGCGAGGTACGCGAGCGTGGAGCCGCCGACGCCCTTGACGCGGGAGACCTCGAACGCGGTGCCGTGGCACGTGTGGCGGTCGCGGGACGGCTCGGGAGCGAAGACGGTCGGCGCCGTCACCTCGAACTCGCGCTCCGCCGTGCGGTAATCCACGCCGGCGATGAAGCGCCGCCCGGCCTCCAGCACGAGGACGGTGAGCCCGGCCTCGCTGAGCTCCTTCGCCAGGACGCCGCCGCCCGCACCGCAGCCGACGATCACGACGCCCACCGGCTGCTGGCGGCTCGCGCGGAACGCGACGCGTGGCGGCATGCCGCCTAGGCTCCCCTCGGTGTCCCGAGGTCGGGATACCCCTCGGACATCGGCGGTCCGTCGTACGAGACCCACTGCCAAGCCTGGCGGCTGGTCCAGAACTGCGCGAGCACGTCGTCCACGAGCCGCGGGAAGAAGACGTGGGCCTCGCCCATGCCGTGGCGCGCACCCCAGCCGGCCACGGAGTAATGGACGCGCGCGAGGCGCCGGCGCACGCGAGCCGCCCACGACGCATCGCGCCTCCATCGCACGCGTTCGGCGACGGCATGGATCCGGCCGAGGACGTCGAGCTGCCTCGCGGGCGGCAGGCCGAGGAACGGTGACCCGGCGTGCCGCCGCGCGACGAGGTCGATCGCCGCGAGCCCGCGCGCGTATCGCGCGCGCACCTCCGCGGAACGGCTGGCGTGGCGCTCCAGACTCTCGGCGACGCGGGTGTCGCGGGCGCCGGGGCCGTCGCCATCGCTCGGCACGATGAGCTCCGCGAGCGCGGAGAGCATGGCCCTCTCGGATTCCGTGAGCACAGGCGCGTCCGCGCGCCTCGGGGGGACGTCGCCGATACGTGCCGAACCGGGAGTGGAAGCGCTTCTCACCATGGACACTTCCGGTCCCTCTCAACTTTCGTACCAGCCCGCCGCGAGGTCCCGCTGGCGCGTCCGTGCGCGCCGGCGGCAGGGCGGCGACGAGCACAGCCCTCGCAACGGAGTGCCCGCATCAGGCAAGCCTCTGTCCCGCTGCGGACGCGCGGACGGCACCACCGCAGCGTTGTGCAAGGTGCGAAGCCTTGGCGAGAAGTTCGCACTCATCGCTGGAGCGATGAACCTTCTCACGCTCGGTCGCCTCCGGAACCTCGCGTCGCCGGTCGGCTGGCTCGTCACACGCCGCGGAGCGCTGCTCGAGCAGGCCCTCCGGGGCGGCGTCTGGCTGTTCCTCGGCGATGCCTTCACCAAGGTCGCCGGCATCCTGAAGATCGCGGTGCTCGCCCACCTGCTGGCGCCATCGGACTTCGGCGTCATGGCCATCGCG
Source organism: Candidatus Rokuibacteriota bacterium (assembly GCA_016184125.1). Taxonomy (GTDB): domain Bacteria; phylum Methylomirabilota; class Methylomirabilia; order Rokubacteriales; family CSP1-6; genus AR8. Next base: position 178,210 of record JACPDG010000037.1, read on the forward strand.
ATGGCGGTGCTGAAGGGGCTCGAGTTCCTGACGGAGACCGGCTTCAGCGCGGCGCTGATCCACAGCCGTGACGATGTCCGCGCGTACTTCGACACCCTGTGGGCCGTGCAGCTCGCCCGCGCGCTCGCGCTGTCCATCGCCCTCGCGACCGCCGCACCGCTGGGCGGCTGGTTCTTCGCCGTCCCGGAGGCGACGCCGGTCATCCGGGCCATCGCGCTCGTGCTGCTGCTGCGTGGCCTGGTCAACCCCGCCGTCGTCCTGCTGCGCAAGGACCTCGACTTCCAGCGCGTCGTGGTGTGGCGCCTCGGCGGCGTGGTCGTCGGCCTCGCGGTCGGGATCTCATGGGCGCTCGTCGACGCGAGCGCGTGGGCCCTCGTCGCCTCCACGGTCGCGGCGCAGGTGGCCGAGACCGCGCTGTCCTACTGGGCGGTGTCGTACCGCCCGCGGCTTCGGTTCGAGGCCGGTCGCGCCCGCCAGCTCTTCGCGTATGGCAAGTGGATGTTCTGGGCGAACGTCCTCGCCTTCATCGGCATGTATGCCGACACGATGATGGTCGGCAAGGTCCTCGGCACCGGAGCGCTCGGGTTCTACCAGATGGCCTTCGAGCTCGCGATGCTCCCGCTGACGGTCATCGGCGCGCAGGTGCGCGGCGTCATGTTCCCCGCGTTCTCACGGATGACGGACACCGCGGAGCAACGAAAGAGCTTCTTCCTGATCCTCGGCGTCCTGAGCGCCATCGTGATCCCGCTCGCCGCGTTCGTCACCGTCTTCGCGGACGGCCTCGTCGCGGTCGTGCTCGGCTCGCGGTGGCTGCCGGTCGGGCCGTCGCTGCGCATCCTCGTCTGGGGTGCCGGCGCCGCCACGCTCTCCGCGCTCGTGAACTCGCTCTTCCAGGCGCGCGGCCGCCCGGACCTCGTCGTGAAGTTCGCGCTGGTCCAGATCGGGTCCTGGGCGGTGTCGTCCTACCCGCTGCTGATCGCCTGGGGGATCGGGGGCATGGCGGTCGCGGTGACGGCCTCCTGCGTCCTGTCCGTGCTCGTCAAGCTGGTGTTCGTCACCCGCCTGCTCGAGGCTCGTCCTCACGCGGCGCTCCGCGCCTTCTCCGTGTCGCTGGCGGGGAGCCTGCCGTTCGTGCTGAGCGCGCCGCTCGCCCGCGCGTTGCCGCCCGCGACGCCGTGGCTGGTCCCCCTCGCGGCCGCCGGCCTCGTGGCGTACCTGGCCATCCTCGCCGCCGCGCTGCGCTACCACTTCGACCTGTGGCCGGGCCGGGGCGGTCCGCTCGGATCCGCGGCGTGACCGGCACCCGCGCACCACGCGCCTCGACGGTGCACCGGACGCCACCGCGCCGCGCCACCGCCGTACCGAATCGCGGGCATTCGTTGCACGGTGCGCGCGTAAAACCGCCACGCGTCGTTCGTTCACGCCCTGTGCAGGCGCGGTACGAGTCTTGCCCCTTCGCTGACCGAGACCGCCGGTCCAGCGCCTCATGCGCGGTCTCCCTGGAGGTCATTCGTCGACGATGAAAGCCATCATCCTCGCTGGCGGGTTCGGCTCGCGGCTGTCGGAAGAAACGCTCCTCAAGCCGAAGCCCATGGTCGAGATCGGCGGCAGGCCGATGCTCTGGCACATCATGAACATCTACAGTGCCCACGGCGTGAGAGAGTTCATCATCGCGCTCGGGTACAAGGCCGAGGTCATCAAGGCCTACTTCCTCAACTTCTACGCCCTCACCAACGACATCTCCGTCGACCTCGCCAGCGGCGAGACCCTCATCCACGACGGCAAGCAGCCGCTCTGGCGGATCCACCTCGTCGACACGGGACTCCACACGCAGACCGGTGGTCGCCTGAAGCGGCTTTCGCCGTGGCTCGGAGACGACGACACGTTCTTCTTCACGTACGGCGACTGCGTCGCGGACCTCGACATCACCGCGCTGCTCGCGCACCACCACGGCCACCGGAAGCTGGCCACGGTGACGGCCGTGGTCCCGCCGGCGCGCTTCGGCCGGCTCGCATGCGACGGCGACCAGGTGACGGACTTCAACGAGAAGCCGCACGCGGGCGAGGGTGCGATCAACGGCGGCTACTTCGTCCTCAACCGCGGGGTGCTCGACTACATCGACGGCGACGCGACGATCTGGGAGCGCGCCTCGCTCGAGCGCCTGGTCCGTGACGGCCAGCTCATGGCCTACCGCCACCTCGGCTTCTGGTCCTGCATGGACACGCTCAAGGAGAAGAACATGCTGGACGACCTGTGGGCGACCGGGCAGGCGCCCTGGAAGATCTGGGAGTAGCCGATGCGGGTCATCGTGACGGGTAGCGACGGCTACATCGGCGCGCGCCTCGTGCCTTACCTCACCGCACGCGGCCACGACGTCGTCCCGGTCGACGCCGGCTTCTACGCCGACGGCTGGCTGCCGCTCGACGGCGTCGTCCCGCCGCCGACCATCCGGAAGGACGTGCGCGACCTCGACGACCGCGACCTGCGGGACGCGGACGCCATCGTGCACCTCGGCGAGCTGTCGAACGACCCCCTCGGGCAGTTCGACCCGGCGCTCACGTACGAGGTCAACTACCACGGCTCCGCGACGCTCGCCCGGCGTGCCAAGCGCCTCGGCATCCCGCGCTTCGTGTACAGCTCGTCCTGCAGCGTCTACGGCGCCGCGGACGACGACGCGCGCACGGAGACGTCGGCCGTGGCGCCGCAGACCGCGTACGCCGAGTGCAAGATCCTGGTCGAGCGCGCCCTCGGGGCGCTCGCCGACGACCGCTTCTCCCCGACGATCCTGCGCAACGCCACGGCCTTCGGCCCGTCGCCGCGGATGCGGTTCGACATCGTCCTGAACAACCTGGCCGGCCTCGCGTGGACGACGCGCGAGATCCGCATGGTGAGCGACGGGTCGCCGTGGCGCCCGCTCGTGCACGTCCTCGACATCTGCCACGCGTTCGCCTGCGCGCTCGAGGCGCCGCGCAACCGCGTGCACAACGAGGCCTTCAACGTCGGCGACGATCGCCAGAATTACCGCGTCCGCGACATCGCCGAGATCGTCGGTGCCACGTTCCCGGGATGCGCGGTGACGTTCGGGTCGCTGAACGGCGACCGCCGGAGCTACCAGGTGTCCTTCGAGAAGATCCACGCCCGCCTGCCCGGCTTCCGCTGCGCGCGGGACGCGGCGACGGGCGCCGCGGAGCTGCACGCCTGGTTCGAGACACTCTCGCTCGACCGCGCCGGCTTCGAGTTCCGCGCGTTCACGCGCCTCAAGCAGCTCGAGCACCTGCGCGCCACCGGCCGGATCGACGAGCGGCTGCGCTGGCGCGAGGCGCTCCCGGTGGCGGCATAGGAGGGCCGGCATGCCAGCCGCGACCTGCCGGTTCTGCGGGCACGCCCTCGCGCACCTCGTCGTCGACCTCGGGATGTCGCCGCTGGCGAACAGCTACCTGACGGCCGCCCAGCTCAACGAGGTGGAGCGCTTCTATCCCCTGCGGGTGCTGGTGTGCGACCGCTGCTGGCTCGTCCAGCTCGAAGAGTTCGAGAGCCCCGAGCGCATCTTCGGCGACTACGCGTACTTCTCCTCGTACTCCCGCTCGTGGCTCGATCACGCGCGCGCTTACGTCGACGGCGCCGTCGAGCGGCTCGGCCTCGGCGCCGGCAGCCAGGTGATGGAGATTGCCAGCAACGACGGCTACCTGCTCCAGTACGTCGTGGCGCGTGGGATCCCGGCCGTCGGGATCGAGCCCGCGGCGAACGTCGCACGCGCGGCCATGGAGCGCGGCATCCCGACGTGCGTCGAGTTCTTCACCGCGGAGACGGCGAAGCGGCTCGTCGCCGACGGGCTCGCCGCCGATCTGCTCATCGGCAACAACGTCTTCGCGCACGTCCCCGATCTCAATGGCTTCGCCGCCGGGCTCAGCATCGTGCTCAAGCCGCGCGGCGTCCTCACGCTCGAGTTCCCGCACCTGCTGCGCCTGCTCGCCGAGACTCAGTTCGACACGATCTACCACGAGCACCTCTCCTACTACTCGCTGCGGACGGCGCGGGCGGTGCTGCGGGCGCACGGGCTCGAGGTGTTCGACGTCGAGGCGCTCCCGACGCACGGCGGCTCGCTGCGCGTGTGGGCCCGCCACGCGGACGACGGCTCCCGGCCGGTGTCGCGGCGCGTCGACGCGCTCGTCGCGCTCGAGGCGGATGCCGGCCTGTTCGACCTCCGGACGTACGCCGCGTTCGGCGAGCACGTCAAGGAGGTCAAGCGCAGCCTGCTCGCGTTCGTCATCGACGCGAAGCGCGACGGCAAGTCGATCGTGGGCTACGGCGCCGCGGCGAAGGGCAACACGCTCCTCAACTACTGCGGTATCCGCGGCGACATGCTCGACTACACCGTTGACCGGAGCCCCGCGAAGCAGGGCAAGTACCTGCCGGGCACACACGTGCCGGTCCTCGCCCCCGAGCGGATCGCGGAAACGCGGCCGGACTACGTCCTCATCCTGCCGTGGAACCTCAGGACCGAGATCATGCAGTCCATGGCCGTCATCCGCGACTGGGGCGGACAGTTCGTCGTGCCGATCCCCGAGGTGAAGGTCTCCTGATGCGCTTCACGGAGCTCGGCGTGTGCGGCGCGCATCTCGTCGAGGCGGAGCCGCACGCCGACCAGCGCGGGCTCTTCGCGCGGACCTGGTGCGCGCGCGAGTTCGCCTCCCGGGGGCTCTCCCCGCGGCTCGTGCAGGCGAGCGTGTCGTTCAACGCGCGACAGGGGACGCTCCGCGGCCTGCACTACCAGACGAGCCCCGCCGAGGAGGCGAAGCTCGTCCGCTGCACCGCGGGGCGCGTGTGGGACGTGGTGCTGGACCTGCGGCCGGACTCGCCGACGTACCTCGCCCACGCCGCGGTCGAGCTCAGCGCCGACACCCGCGCCGCCGTCTACGTGCCCGAAGGGTGCGCCCACGGCTTCCTGACGCTGACCGACGGCGCGGAGGTCCTCTACCAGATGTCGGAGTACTACGCGCCCGCCTCGAGCCGCGGCGTGCGCTGGAACGACCCCGCGTTCGGGATCCCGTGGCCCGCGCCGGTCGTCGTGATCTCCGAACGCGACCGCACCTACCCGGACTTCCGTCCGGCCCACGCGCAGTCCCCTCTCGAGGTGCCGCGATGACCATCGCCGATCTCCTCGCGAGCTTCGACGCCGCCAGGGCGGGCGCCGAGATGCACGGCCTGATGGAGGAGCTCTTCCCCGTTCCGCGGAGCATCACCGGCGACGGCCTGCGGGCGACGCTCAAGCGCGTCGCGGGCGCCGTCCCCCTCACGCTTCACGAGGTGCCGACCGGCACGCCGGTGTTCGACTGGACGGTGCCGCGGGAGTGGAACCTCCGCGACGCGTACGTCGCCGACCCGAGCGGGCGACGGTGGATCGACGCCCGCCGGTCCACGCTCCACGTCGTCGGCTACAGCATCCCGGTCCGCGCCCGCCTGTCGCTCGCCGAGCTGCGCCCGCACCTGCACGCGCTGCCCGAGCATCCCACCCGGGTGCCGTTCCGCACGAGCTACTACCGTGAGACCTGGGGCTTCTGCCTGAGCCAGCAGCAGCTCGACCGCCTGCCCGACGGCGAGTACGAGGTCGTGATCGACGCGACGCTCGCGGACGGCTCGCTCACCTACGGCGAGTGGCTGCACGAGGGCGAGCGCCGCGAGGAGATCCTGATCTCCACGCACTGCTGCCACCCCGCGCTCGCGAACGACAACCTCTCGGGGATCGCGCTCGCCACGGCGCTCGGCAAGCGGCTCGCGCGGTGCCGCACGCGGTACTCGTACCGGTTCCTGTTCATCCCCGGGACGATCGGCTCGATCACCTGGCTCGCGCGCAACCAGGGGACGGCGCGCCGGATCGCGCACGGCCTCGTCGTCGTCTGCGTCGGCGATGCCGGGCGGCTGACGTACAAGAAGACGCGGCGCGGCGACGCCGAGCTGGACCGCGTCGTCGCGCACGTCCTGCGGGAGTCGCGCAAGGACCACGAGGTCGTGGAGTTCTTCCCGTGGGGATACGACGAGCGGCAATACTCGTCGCCGGGCTTCAACCTTCCCGTCGGCTCGCTCTCGCGCACCCCGCACGGGAAGTACCCCGAGTACCACACGTCGGCCGACGACCTCGCCTTCGTCCGTCCCGAGTCCCTCGCCGACTCCCTGGCCACCTATCTCGAGATCCTCGCCGTGCTCGAGGGCAACCAGCGCTACCGCTCCACGAATCCGAAGTGCGAGCCGCAGCTCGGCAAGCGTGGCCTCTATCGCGCCGTCGGCGGGCAGCCGGGCATGCCGGAGGAGCTGCCGCTCCTCTGGATGCTGAACCTCGCGGACGGCCAGCACACGCTGCTCGAGGTCGCCGAGCGGGCCCGCCTGCCCTTCGCCGACGTCCGCCGCGCGGCGGATGCGCTGGTGGCCGCCGGCCTGCTCGTCGAGGACGGGAGCCGATGACGCGCTTCAAGGACCAGGTCGCGCTGGTGACCGGAGCGTCGAGCGGGATCGGCACGGCGATCGTCCTCGCGCTCGCCGCCGAGGGCGCGACGGTCTGCCTCGTGGGTCGCAACCGCGCGGGGCTCGACACCGTCGCCGAGCGCGCGCGCGACCTCGGCCCCGCCGCGCACGTGTGGCGGCTCGACCTCGAGCACGAGAACGAGATCCGCGACGTCGCGAAGGCGATCGAGCGCGACGTCGGCCGGCTGCACGCCCTGATCCACGCCGCGGGGCTGATCGCGCCGTCGCCGCTCCGGCGGGGACGCCTCGACGCCTTCGACGCCCAGTACCGCGTGAACGTCCGCGCCCCATGGGCGCTCACGCAGGCGGTGCTCCCCATGCTGCGCGCCGAGCGCGGGCAGATCGTGTTCCTCAACTCCACCGTCGGCCTGCACGCGACGGGCGGCGTGAGCCAGTACGCGGCGACGAAGCACGCGCTCCGTGCCATCGCGGACGCCATCCGGGAGGAAGTCAACGCTGACGGCGTCCGCGTCCTGAGCGTCTACGTGGGCCGCACGGCCACACCGATGCAGGCCGCGCTGCACGCCCTCGAGGGCAAGCCCTACCGGCCGGAACGGCTGATCCAGCCGGATGACGTCGCGAGCGTCGTGCGGCACGCGCTCGCGCTGCCTCCCACCGTCGAGGTCACCGACATGACGCTGCGACCCCTCCTGAAGCCGGCATGACCGCCTCGCTCGCCCGCCTCCGTCCGCGTCACCGCTGGGCCGCGTTCTGGATGGCGTGGGCCGGGCTCGGCCGCGCGGGCCGACTCGCCACGCGCCTGGCGGAGCTCGCGGTCCCCCCGTACAAGGGCCGCCAGCACCTCGCGCGCCTGTCGCCGCGCGGTTACGTCGCCTCCGGCGCCGTCGTCCATCACCCGAGGCTCCGGCTGGGCCGGCACGTGTACGTCGGCGAAGGCGTCGTCATCTACGCCGCGCACCCGGACGCCGGGGCGGTCGTCCTCGACGATCGCGCGCACCTCTACCCCCAGACCATCATCGAGGTCGGCGCGGGCGGCAGCGTCACGATCGGCAGTGACACCTACATCCAGCCGCGCTGTCAGCTCTCCGCGTACCAAGCGCCGATCCGGATCGGTCGCGGCGTGCAGATCGCGCCGTTCTGCGCCTTCTACCCGTACGACCACGGCTTCGCGCCCGGCGAGACGATCCAGCAGCAACCCCTCAAGACGAAGGGCGGCATCGTGATCGAGGACGACGCGTGGCTCGGCGTGGGTGTCACCGTCCTGGACGGTGTGACGATCGGCGCCGGCGCCGTCATCGGCGCAGGTGCGGTCGTCACCGCGGACGTTCCGCACGAGGCGATCGCGACCGGTGTCCCGGCGCGGGTCGTGAAATACCGCGACGGGTGCCGCCCGGACAACGGACACGCGGCTCCGCGCGCGTCGTCCGGAGGGCAGAGATGGCCACGACACCGCTGGTGAGCGTCGTCACTCCGGTCTACAACGGGGAGCGCTACCTCGCCGAGGCGATCGAGAGCGTCCTCGCGCAGACGTATCCGCACTGGGAGTACGTGATCGTCGACAACGCCTCCACCGACCGCACGGGCGCGGTGGCGCAGCGCTACGCCGCGCGCGACGCGCGCATCCGCGTCGTGACGAACGCGGCCACCGTGGGCGTGATCGAGAACCACAACCTCGCGTTCGCCGAGATCTCCCCCGCGGCGACGTACGTCAAGCCGCTGCACGCCGACGACTGGCTCTTTCCGGAATGCCTCGCCAGGATGGTCGACGCCGCGGAGCGCCACCCCTCGGTCGGCCTCGTCAGCGCGTACGCGCTCGTGAACGGCTGGGTGGACCTGGACGGCCTGCCGTATCCGAGCACCCGCGTGCCCGGCCGCCAGCTGGCGCGACTGTGCCTGATCGGCGGGCCGTACGTCTTCGGATCGCCGTCCTCGATCCTGCTCCGCGCGGATGTCGTGCGCCGCCGGCAACCCTTCTTCGATCCGGGGTCGATCCACGCGGACGAGGCCGCCTGCTACGAGGTGCTGCAGGACGCCGACTTCGGCTTCGTGCACCAGGTCCTCACCGCGACGCGCAAGCACGCGCGGACAGTCAGCGCGTCGTTCGCCGACCGCGTCAACAGCTACCTCGCCGGCAACCTCCGGATCCTCAAGCGCTACGGTCCGGCGTTCCTCTCGCAGGCCGAGTACCGGCGCCGCCTCGACCAGCGCATGGACGAGTACTATCGCTTCCTGGCGCGCCGGTTCCTCACCGGCTGCGGACGGGACGTGTGGGACTACCACGTGCGCGCCCTCGCCTCGCTCGGATGCCCGCTGTCCGGCACCCGCCTCGCGACCGCGATCGTCACGGATCTGGTCCGCCTGCTCGCGAGCCCGGGGCCGATCGTCGCGCGTCTCGCCGCCCGCCTCCGGCGGTCCGGTGCACCGAGCGGGGACACCGCGCTCGTCGACGAGAACCGCGCGCAGTGGCGGCAGAAGGACGCCGAGCGCGTGGCCGTCGAGCGCGTGCTCCCGAAAAGCGGCGCGTGACCTGGGAGAAGCCATGAGCGCACCCGCCGTCTCCGTCGTCGTCCCGACGTACAACCGGGCGCACGTCATCGTCGAGACGCTGAGGAGCGTGCGCGCGCAGACGTTCACCGACCTCGAGCTCATCCTGGTCGACGACGGCTCGACGGACGACACGGGCGAGCGCGTCCAGTCCCTCGGGGACCCGCGCGTGCGGTACGTGCGCCAGCCGAATCGCGGCGTCTCCGCCGCCCGCAACCACGGGCTGCGCCTGGCGCGCGGCGAGGTGGTCGCCTTCATCGACTCCGACGACCTCTGGAAGCCCGACAAGCTCGAGCGCGAGATGGCGTTCTTCGCGCGTCATCCCGAGGCGGGCTGCGCCTTCGCCGATCTCGTGAAGTACGACGGCGAGGTCTACGTGCCGTCGTTCATGCGCGATTCACCGGCCTTCGCCCGCCTGCTCGCCCGCTACCCGGGGGCGCGGGAGATCGTCTTCACCGAGCGCGACATGCTCCTCTGCCTGCTCGAGGAGGTCCCGATCCTGCCGTCGGCGTTCTCGATCCGCCGCGCCGTCGCCGACGCCGTCGGCGGCTTCGACGAGTCGTGGTCCTCGTCGGAGGACTGGGAGTGGTTCCTCCGCATCGCGCGGGGAACCCGGTTCGGCTACCTCGACGAGCCGCTCGCCGTCCTCCGCGTCTCCAAGGACTCCCTGCACCGCATCCACGCCGAGCATGGCCGGTCGCGGATGGTGCGCCTCCTCCTCGACGAGCGGGCCCGCCTCGGCTCCGACCCCGATGCGGACGCCGCGGCCCTCGCCGGGATCACGCGGCTCCGCAAGCACCAGGCGTGGCAGTACATCCAGGCGGGGCGACCGATCGCGGCGTTCGGGAACTACGTGGCCGGCTTCCGCGAGACCGGGAACGCGCTGCTCCTCGTCCGCGCGGTCGCCGCGCTGCTGCCGCTGCGCGTTCACATGACGGTACGCCGGTGGCTCGGCGACGTCGTGGAGGCGGTCGAGGGAAGCGGGCTGAGGGGCATTTCGGGCCCCCCACGTAGCCGAGCGGGACCCCGAGGCGCGGCCCGGGTTCCCCGGGCCGCGTCCGAGCGTCGGGGGGGTGGGGGGCCATGTCGGGGCCCCCCACTTCAAGCGGGAACCCGAGGCGCGGCCCGGGTTCCCCGGGCCGCGTCCGAGCGTCGGGGGGGTGGGGGGCCATGTCGGGGCCCCCCACTTCAATGGTCGCTCTGCTCGGCCTCGTCCTCTTGACGCTCGAGCTTGCGCGACACCGTCCGCACGTCGATCCCGAGGAGCTGCGCGGTCCGTGTCTTGTTCCCCCCCGTGACCCGCAGCGTCTCATCGAGCATCCGGCGCTCGACCTCGGCGAAGGGCGTGCCCATCCGCACGAGGCTGGCGATCGCTCGTGAGACCACATCCCTGATGGAGGCGCCGCGCACCTCCTCGGGGAGGTCACCGACGCCGACGAGCGAGTCACGAGTCAGGACGGCGGCGCGTTCGGTGGCGTTCTCGAGCTCTCGGATGTTCCCCGGCCACGCGTAGCCCTCGAGCCGGTCCAGCGCCTCCTGCGTGAAGCCGTCGAGTGCGCGGTTGTTCTTCGCCGCATAGTGCCGGACGAAGTGCAACGCCAGGAGCGGGATGTCCTCGTGGCGGTCGCGCAACGGCGGGACGGTCACGGTGATCACGTTCAGCCGGTAGTAGAGATCCTTGCGAAAGCGCTTGTCGCGCACCATCTGGGCCAGGTCGGCGTTCGTGGCCGCCACGATCCGCACGTCGACCCGGGTGGTTCTCGTTCCCCCGAGGTGCTCGAGCTCGCCCGACTGCAAGACGCGAAGAACCTTCGGCTGCGTCACGAGTGACAGGTCCGCGACCTCGTCGAGGAAGAGCGTGCCGCCGTCGGCGAGCTCGAACCGGCCTTCCTTGCGGCCGGTGGCCCCCGTGAAGGCGCCCTTCTCGTAGCCGAACAGCTCCGACTCGAGCAGCGCTTCCGGAAGCGCGGCGCAGTTGACCGCCACGAAGGGCCGGGCTCGGCGCGACGAGAGCTCGTGGATCCGTCGCGCGATCAGCTCCTTTCCGGTCCCGCTCTCACCGTGCAGCAGGATCGTCGCCGAGCTGTCCGCAACCTGATCGACGAGCTCCATCGTCCGCCGGAACGCCGGGCTCGCCCCGATCAGCTTGCCGCGGGCACGCAGGTCGTCGAGCTGCTTGCGGAGCGCCTGGTTCTGGCGGATGAGGTCGCGCCGCTCGAGCGCCTTGGTGACGATCTTCAGCAGTTGCTCGCCACGGAACGGCTTCGTGAGGAAGTCGTACGCGCCGTCCTTCATGGCGCTCACCGCTTCCTCGACCGTCCCGAACGCGGTGATGAGGATGACGTCGACCTCCGGCGCGATCGCCTTCACGGCGCGCAGCAGCTCGAGACCCGAGAGCCCGGGCATCTTGAGATCGGTCAGCACGAGGTCGATCGGGCGGGATTGCAGCTCGCCGAGCGCCGTGCGGCCGTCGGGGGCGAGCACGACGCGGTGGCCCGCGCGCGTCAGCGTGCGCTGCAGGCTCTCGCGCAGACCGGGATCGTCGTCGGCGACGAGGAGCGTCCCGGGCTCAGCCATCGCGGTGTGCCCGACCGCTACACATTCACGGGTCTCTTGATCGGCAGGCGGACGGTGAACGTGGCCCCACCCCCGGCGCCATTGCTCCATTCGAGCCGACCACCGTGCTCCTCGATGATCTGCCGTGCGATGCCGAGGCCGAGCCCGGTCCCCTGCGGCTTCGTCGTGAAGAAGGCCTCGAACAGGCGGCCGGCCACGTCGGCACTGATGCCCGGTCCGGTGTCCGACACGCTGAGGTCCACGCTCTCGCCGTCGAGACGGCTCGCGATCGTCACCTCGCCGCCGGCCGAGAGCGCCTCGAACGCGTTCTTCACCAGGTTCATGATCGCCTGGCGCAGCAGCGTGCGGTCGATCTCCATCGTCGGGACGCTCGCGTCCGTCTCGACACGGACGAGGAGGCCCTGGCGCATCGCGACCGGCCGCACGAACTCCGCGAGCTCCTCGAGCAGGTGATTGATCGATTCCTCCTCGAACTGCGGCCGGGGGAACCGCGCGAACGCGAGGTACTCCTCCGTGAGCGCGTCGAGGGTCGTCACCTGGTCGCGGATGGCCTCGACGAGCCCCTTCGCCTCCTCCAGGTCGCGCGCGGAGCTGGCGCCGATGATCTCGCCGAGCATCTCCGCGTTGAGCTCGATCGCGCTGATCGGGTTGCGCACCTCATGGGCGACCTTGAGCGACAGGCGCCCGACCGTCGCCATCCGTTCGGAGACGAGGAGCTCGTCCTGCGTGGCCTGGAGCCGCTCCAGCGTGCCCTTGAGCTCCTCGTTGAGCCGCTCGACCTCCTCGCGCGCGTGGCGCTCGCGCTCGGCGACGTGCCCGAGGGAGACGGCGGGGAGGCCGACCAGGACCGACAGCGACAGCACGGACGGCCAGCCGACCCACGGCGGCACGAGCCAGGCCGCGAGCGCGTAGAGCGCGCCGGAGACCAGGGACGCCACGAGCGCGACGCGCGAGCCGAAATAGTACGCGTTGACGCCGACGAGCGGGAAGAACAGGACGTAGAAGAAGCTGTCCCCGCCGCCGGTCAGGTAGAGGAGCACGAACACGAGGGCGAGGTCGATCGCGAGCGCGCCGAGGAAGATCGCGCGCGTCGCGCGCCGATTCACCGTGACGAGCGCGAACACGCCGAGCTTGTACGCGGCGAACCAGAAGACGAGCGAGAAGAGGTCGAGGCGATAGCGGGGCCGGAGCGGGATCAGCCCGAGCGTCGCGAGGCCGCCGACCATCGCGACCGCGAGGAGCACGGCGAACACCCGCTCATCGTGCTCGAGCAGGCGCAGCGCGGAGGACCACCGCCTGCCTTGGGGCTTCCCTTCGCGGGTCACGGCGACCCTAGTGTATACTCCCGAGCCACAAGGAGACCCCCCCTATGCCGGTCAAACTCTTCGTCGGCGGCTTGTCGTACTCCACCTCCAGTGAACGGCTGCGCGAAGCCTTCGCCGCCTGCGGCAGCGTCGAGTCGGCGAGCGTCGTCACCGACCGCGACACGGGTCGCTCGCGCGGCTTCGGCTTCGTCGAGATGGCCACGTCCGAGGACGCCGAGCAGGCGATCAGTCGCCTGAACGGCACGAGTCTCGACGGTCGCACGATCCAGGTCGAGCGCGCCAAGGCACCTGCGGGTGGTCCTGGCGAACGCCGTGGGGGTCCGGGCGGCGGGCGCGGCGGCTTCAGCGGCCCGCGCGGTCCTCGTCGCTTCTGACTTCATGGGGGGACTATCGAGGCCCCCCAAACCCCCCTATCGCTCGCACACGCCCCGGGGGACCCGGGGCGTGGCGCGAGCATCCGAGTGCTTCACGAGCTCGGACTTCATGGGGGGATTATCGAGGCCCCCCAAACCCCCCTATCGCTCGCACACGCCCCGGGGGACCCGGGGCGCGGCGCGAGCATCCGAGTGCTTCACGAGCTCGGACTTCATGGGGGGATTATCGAGGCCCCCCAAACCCCCCGCGCTCGCACGCGCCCCGGGGGGTGCGCGGACGCACCCGTGGCACCCGGGGCGCGGCTCGAGCATCGGATTCGTTCACGGGCTCTGAGCTGCCGCCGTCCCCGCGTTCGGGCGTCGTCCTCCACACGGAGGCTTCCACCGGCTTCGGGGGTCAGGAGATCAGGATCGTCGCCGAGAGCCGGTGGCTCCGTAACCACGGCTGGCGACCCCTGATCGCCTGCCAGCCCGGGAGCCCTCTTCAGCGCGAAGCCCAAGCCCAGGCGCTCGACGTCTGGGCGCTTCCGATGCGGCGGGCCGTCGACGTCCGCGCGTTCCTGTCGCTCCGACGGCTCATGCGCCGACATGCGGTCGCGCTCGTCCACACGCACAGCTCCATCGACAGCTGGCTGGGCGGGCTCGCCGCCAGGACGCTCGGCCTGCCGATCGTTCGCAGCCGCCACGTGACGATCGCGATCCGGCGGGCGCTCGTCTACCGCCTCGCGGACCGGGTGGTCGCGAGCGGCGAGCGTGCGGCCGACCTCGTGCGCGCGTCCGGGATCCCCCCCGAGCGCGTCGTCGGCATCCCGCCCGGCGTCGATCTCGAGCGCTTTCATTCCGGGGTGTCGGGCCGGCGCGTGCGCGACGAGCTCGGCCTCGAGGCGCCGCTCGTCGGGCTCGTCGCGAACGTGCGCGGCTCGAAGGGCCACGGCTGTTTCCTCGAGGCCGCTCGTGAGGTCCTCGGCCGGCGACCGGACGTCCGGTTCCTGATCGTCGGCGCGGGCGTCGGCTTCGACGACGTGCGCCGGACCGTGCACGAGATGGGCCTCGAGCGAGAGGTGCTGATGCTCGGCTTCCGCCGGGACATCCCGGAGGTGCTCGCGGCCCTCGACGTCCTCGCATTGCCCTCGATCAAGAGCGAGGCGACCTCGCAGGTCATTCTCCAGGCGCTCGCGATCGGCACACCGGTCGTCGCGACCACGGTGGGCGGCAGCCCCGAGATCGTCCGCGACGGTGTGACCGGGCGCCTGGTGCCGCCCGCGGATGCCCGCGCGCTCGCGTGCGCGATCCTCGATCTGCTCGCCGAGCCCGACGCCGCGCGCAGGATGGCGCGTGCCGGACAGGCGATCGTCCGCGAGCGGTGGTCGATGGACGCGGTGATGGCCCGGACGACCGCGATCTACGAGGAATTGCTCGCGTCACGATCCGGTCGGGCCGGCGCGTGATCCGCGTCGGCACGTCGGGATACAACTACCCCGAGTGGCGCGGCTCGTTCTACCCGGAGACGCTCCCCGCGAAGCAGATGCTGTCCCACTACGCCGAGCGCTTCTCCACCGTCGAGATCAACGCCACGTTCTATCGCCTGCCGACCCACGCGGCGCTCGAGGGCTGGGCGGCGGCGACGCCGGCGTCGTTCGTCTTCACGCTCAAGGCGCCGCAGCGGATCACGCACCACCGCCGGCTCGTCGGCGTCGACGAGCATCTCCGTCGCTTCGTCGACGTCGCGGCCGTCCTCGGGCCCAAGCTCGGGCCGCTCTTCTTCCAGCTCCCGCCCACCTTCAAGAAGGAGCCGGGCCGCCTCGCGGATCTGCTCGCGATGCTGCCGCCCGGACGGCGGGCCGCGTTCGAGTTCCGCCACGCCTCGTGGTTCGCCGACGAGGTGTACGCGTTGCTCGGGACGCGCGACGCCGCGCTGTGCATCGCGGACACGGAGGACGGCACCACGCCGGAGGTCGCGACGGCGACCTGGGGCTACCTGCGCCTGCGGGATGCGGACTACACCGACGCGGCGCTCGATGGCTGGGCCGAGAGGATCGCGGGGCACGGCTGGCGCGACGCGTTCGTGTACTTCAAGCACGAGGACGGTGTGACGCCCGAGGCGGGCGTGCTGGCGGCCGTCCGCCTGAGAGACCGCCTGGGGCGCGCCGCGTAGGCTACCGCCGGCGACGGGCCAGCGCCGCGGCGACCCCTCGAGGGTCACCCATTTAGTTTGACAAATATTCAAATACAGCGATACAGTATTTCCTCGTGACGTCGTCCCCCGGCACGGTGACCCCGCTCCAGGTCTTCAAGGCCGACTTCTTCAAGGCGCTCGCCCACCCGCTCCGCATCCGGGTCCTGGAGCTCCTGCGCGCCGGGGAAAAGAGCGTCCAGGAGCTGCAGCAGGCGCTCGGCGTCGACCAGTCGACCGTGTCGCAGCAGCTGGCGGTCCTCAGGCGCCAGAGCATCGTGTCCGCCCGGAAGGAGGGCACGAGCGTCCGGTACGCCGTGCGCGACCGGCGCGTGAGCGACCTCCTCGACGTCGCTCGCGCGATCTTCGACAACCAGCTCGTCGGCACCCAGACCCTCCTCCGCGAGCTCCGCCGAGAGCGGCCGGTTTCGAGGCGGCGGTGACAGGGCGCTCCTCGACCCCCGTGCGGCGGCGCCGCCACTGGCCGGGCGCCGAGCGCGCCGGCGCCAGCGCCCGGGGGCGCCGGCGCTGATGCTGCGCCAGCTGCGCGCCGCGCTCGGCGTCGGCGTCGTCACGGAACCGCCGGCGCCCGCCTCCGAGATCGAGGCCCTCGGCGTCACGCTGCGCGGCGAGATCGCCCGCCTCTTCGGTCGATCGCTCCACATCCGTCAGGTGGACGCCGGCTCGTGCAACGGCTGCGAGATCGAGATCTCGGGACTGACCGGCCCCCACTACGATCTCGAGCGGTTCGGCCTGCACTTCGTCGCGTCCCCTCGCCACGCCGATTGCCTGCTCGTCACCGGCCCCGTGACGCGGAACATGGCGGAAGCGCTCCGTCGCACGTGGGAGGCGACGCCCGATCCGAAGCTGGTGATCGCGGTCGGTGATTGCAGTCGCGACGGCGGCATCTTCGCCGGGTCCTACGCGATCGCGGGCGGCGTCGCGGACGTCATTCCGGTCGACGCCGTCATCCTCGGTTGCCCGCCGTCCCCGAAGGCCCTGCTCGCGGGCCTGCTCGACGCGATGGGCCGGCTGCGACAATGAGCCGCGTCGCGTACAGCGTCGCGGCCGCGCTCGGCGCGCTCGCGGCCATGATCGGCATCAGCGGTCTCCTCGGCGACACGTGGGTCGTCACGGTGCCGTGGGCCGTGCCGCTGGGCGGCCTCCAGCTGTCGATGGACCGGCTCGCGGGGTTCTTCGTCGCGCTGATCGGTTTCGCCACCATCCCGGTGTCGCTCTATGCGATCGGCTACGCGGGCGACGACCGCCGCGGCGCCCTCCCGTACGTCGGGTTCGTCATCGCGATGTGCGCGGTACCGCTCGCCGCCAACGTCATGACCTTCGCGGTCGCCTGGGAGCTCATGGCGCTCGCCTCCTACTTGCTCGTCGTGCAGAAGGCCACCAACGGGACGGCGACACACCCGGGCGCGCCGGCGGCGGACGGCAGCGAATCCCACGACGCGAGCCCGCACGCCGGTGGACGCCACGCTCACGACGCGGCAGAGGCGACGGGCGCCGCCTGGACCTATGCGGTGATGGCGCACGCAGGCTTCGTCTGCCTCCTCGCCGGCATGCTGCTGCTGTCCGCGTGGTCGGGGAGCACGCGGTTCGCCGACTGGCGGGACACCGAGCTGACACCCCTCGCCCGTGACGCCGTGTTCGTCCTGCTCGCGCTCGGCTTCGCGTCCAAGGCCGGCGTCATCCCGCTGCACGTGTGGCTTCCGCTCGCGCATCCCGCGGCGCCCTCCCATGTCTCCGCGCTCATGTCCGGCGTGATGATCAAGCTCGGCGTGTACGGGCTCTTCCGGGTCTCGCTGGAGTGGATCGGCCCCGCGCCCGCCTGGTGGGGCGTCGCGATCCTGGTCGCCGGCACCATCTCGGCGGTCGTCGGCGTGCTCTACGCGCTCGTCGAGCACGATCTCAAGCGGCTCCTCGCCTTCCACAGCATCGAGAACGTCGGCATCATCCTGATCGGCCTCGGCGCCGGCGTGCTGTTCCTCGAGAGCGGCCTCGGAACGCTGGCCGTGCTCGGCATCGCGGCGGCGCTCTACCACACCGCCAACCACGCCGCGTTCAAGGGGCTGCTGTTCCTCGGCGCGGGCGCTGTCGTTCGCAGCACCGGCACCCGGAACATGGAAGTCATGGGCGGGCTCGTGAAGCGGATGCCCTGGACGGCCGCCATGTTCCTCCTCGGCGCCGTGGCGATCTCCGCGCTGCCTCCGCTCAACGGGTTCGTGAGCGAGTGGCTGACGTTCCAGGCGCTGCTCCAGAGCCTGCAGGTCCCGCACACGGGCATCGGTCTCGTGTTCGTGGGCGGCATGGCGGGCCTCGCCCTCACCGGCGGTCTCGCGATGGCGTGCTTCGTCAAGGCCTTCGGGGTCACGTTCCTCGCGCTCCCGCGGAGCGAAGCGGCGCGGAGCGCCGTGGAGGCGCCCGGCTGGATGCGCCTCGGCATGGCGCTCCTGGCCTTCGCCTGCGTGGCGCTCGGCCTCGGCCCGACGATCGTCGTCCCGGTGCTCGGACTGGTCGCCGGCGACCTCACCGGCGAGGTGACGCCGCTCTGGTTCGGCGACTGGCTCCGGCTCGACGTCCCCGGCGACTTCGCGAGCCTGTCGACCTTCGCCATCGCGATCGCCCTCCTGGTCGCGGGGATCGTGCCGCTGGTCGTCCTCCGCGCACGCGGCCTCACGCGCCGGCGCGTGTACGAGACGTGGGGCTGCGGGCGGCTCCTCCAGACCTCGCGCATGCAGTACACGGCCACCGCGTTCGCGAGCCCCTTCCGGCGAATCTTCGACTTCCTCTACCAGCCGGCCCACGCGCTCCACGTCGAGGCGCACCCCGAGTCGCGGTTCTTCGTGGACGCCATCCGCTACGTGCACGAGACGCGCGCGGTCGCCGAGGACTGGCTCTACCATCCGCTCTCGCAGGCCCTGCACGACGTCACCGAGCGCATCCGCGGCGTCCAGTCCGGCTCGACCAACGTCTACCTCGTCTACATCCTCGCCGCGCTCGTCCTCATGCTGGTGCTCGGATGATCCACGATCTTCTCATCGCTGCCGCCCAGGCGCTCGCCATCGCGGCGCTGGCCCCCCTCGTCGTCGGGTTCACGCGGCGGCTCAAGGCCCGTCTCGTCGGCCGCCGCGGGCCGAGCCCGTGGCAGCCGTACGCGGATCTCCGGAAGCTCTTCGCGAAGGAGGTCGTCGTCTCGGAGAACGCCTCGTGGGTGTTCCGGGCGACGCCGTACGTGCTGTTCGCCGTCATGCTCGTCGCCGCCGCCGTCGTCCCCGTGCTCGTGGCGCGTCCCGCCCCCGCGTTCGCCGGCAACCTCATCCTCGTGATGTACCTGTTCCTGCTCGGCACGTTCTTCCTCGCCCTGGCCGGTCTCGACACGGCGAGCGCGTTCGGCGGCATGGGCTCGAGCCGCGAGGTCGCCATCTCCGCGCTCGCGGAGCCCACCGTGATCCTGTCCGTCTTCGCACTGGCGCTCCGCAGCGGCACGATCGACCTCGGCGGTATCGTGGAGCGGCTCGGCGCCGAGCCGCGGCTGGCGGCGAATCCGGCGCACCTGCTCGCCTTCGGCGCGTTCTTCATCGTGATGCTCGCCGAGACCGGGCGCCTCCCCGTCGACAACCCGGCGACGCATCTCGAGCTCACGATGATCCACGAGGCGATGGTGCTCGAGTACTCGGGACGCTACCTCGCGCTGGTCGAGTGGGCGTCGGCGATGAAGCTCACGCTCTTCATGACGCTGCTCGCCAACCTGTTCCTTCCCTGGGGCCTTCCGGGCGGTCTCACCGTCGCCGCGATGGCCGGCGGCCTGGTCGCCCTCGTGGTGAAGCTCGCGGCGCTGGCGTTGCTGCTCGCCCTCGTCGAGACGAGCGTCGCCAAGCTCCGGCTGTTCCGCGTGCCCGAGCTTCTCGCCGGCTCGTTCGCCCTGGCGCTCCTGTCCGTGGCGGCGGTGTTCCTGGTCCGATGAGGGAAGTCGCCAACCTCCTCGGGTTCGTCGGCCTGGTCCTGGCGCTGCTCGTCGTCTGGCGGCAGAGCTGGCGCGGGCGCCTCCGTCTCTTCGTCGCGCAGTCCGCGGTGCTCGCGGTCCTGGCGATCGCGATCGGGCTCTACGCCAACCGCCGCGGCCTGCTCGTCGCGGCGCTCGGGTTCGCCGCGCTGAAGGTGTGGATCATCCCACGCGCGCTCACGCGGATCGCGGCGGGACCGCCGGCGCGCACCGCGTCGCCGCGACGGTCGGCGGCCGCGTCGCTCCTCACCGCGGGCGTGCTCGTCGTGGTCGCGTTCACGATCATGCGCCCCGTGACGGCCGCCTCCGCGCTGCCGACCGCCGGCGGGATCCCGCTGGCGTTCGGGATGGCGCTCATCGGACTGCTCGTCTGCGTGACCGGCCGCGACGTCCTCGGCCAGATCCTCGGCTTCCTGCTCTTCGAGAACGGCGTGTTCGCGCTCGCGCTGCTCGCGACGTACGGGCTCCCCGGGCTCGTGGAGGCCGGGGTCTTCCTCGACGTGCTGGTGATCGTGCTGATCGTCGAGGGCATCGCCGTGCAGATGCGCCGCGAGCACGACTCGCTCGAGGTCGACCGGTTCCAGGAGCTTCGCGGATGATGCTGGTGGCGTTGCTGCTCACGCCGGTCGTCGCCGCCGGGCTGCTGACCATCGCACGCGGGCGCACCGCCGGGCTCGCGCACGCGGGCGCGTCCGGACTCACGCTCGCGTTCGCGCTCGGCGTCGGCTCCGACGTGCTCGTCGGCACGACGCCATCCGCGCTCGGCGGGCTGCTCAGGGTCGACGGGCTCTCCGCCTGGATGCTCGCCCTGGTGGCGCTCGTCGGCGGGCTCGCCGCCATCGAGGCGCCGCGCTACGCGCCGCTCGGCGCACGTCACCGCTTCTATCCGTTGTTGCACCTGTTCGTGTTCACGATGCTGCTCGCGGTCGCGACGGACGACCTCGGGGTGATGTGGGTCGCGATCGAGGGGACGACGCTCGCGTCGGTCTTCCTGGTCAACTTCGAGCGCACGCGCGCGTCGCTCGAGGCGGCCTACAAGTACCTGTTGCTCTGCTCGGTCGGCATCGCGCTCGCGTTCCTCGGCACGGTCCTCGTCTACTTCGCCGATGCGTCGAAGGGCGGCCAGGCGGCGGAGGCGCTCAGGTGGAGCCAGCTCCTGCCGCTGGCGGGCGAGCTCGACGCGCGTGTCCTCGAGCTCGCGTTCGCCTTCCTGCTCGTGGGGTACGGAACGAAGGCGGGGCTCGTGCCGATGCACACGTGGCTGCCGGACGCGCACAGCGAGGCGCCGCCCCCGGTCAGTGCGCTCATGTCCGGCGTGCTCCTCTCCGTCGGGCTCTACGCGGTCGTGCGCCTCCGCGCCCTCGTCGATGCCAGCGCCGGCCCGCCCGCGTCCGAGCGCATGCTCCTCGGGCTCGGGCTCCTGTCGATGGCGGCCGCGGCCGCCTTCCTCTGGCGCTCCCGGAACTACAAGCGCATGCTCGCGTACTCGAGCATCGAGCACGTCGGGCTCGTCTGCCTCGGCCTCGGCTTCGGCGGGCCGTGGGGCGTCGGCGGCGCGCTGCTGCACATCGCCAATCACGCCCTCGCCAAGTCGGTGCTCTTCCTGCTGGCGGGCCGCATCCGCGCGGCGTACGGCTCCGCCGAGATCGCGGACGTCCAGGGGCTCCTCGCGACACGCCCGGTGACCGGCCGCCTGTTCCTGGCCGCGATGCTCGCGCTGATGGGCGTGCCGCCGTTCGGGCTGTTCGTCAGCGAGGTGATGATCTTCGGCGCCGGCTTCCAGCAGGGCTTCGTCGTGCTGCCCGCGCTCGGGCTCGGGCTCCTCGTGATCGCCTTCGCCGGCCTGCTCCGGGCCCTCCACGGGATGCTCTACGGCTCGGCGGCCACCGCGCACGCCGCCGACGGAGGCGCATGGCTTGCCCCGGTCGTCGCCGCACTCGTCGCGCTCGTCGTGACCGGGCTCGCGTGGCCGCCCGGGCTCGCTGCCGCCCTCGGCGCCATGGCGACCCTCGTGGGACATTGAGAGCCGTGAAGAGGGCCGTGAACGAACCCGGTCGTCGAGGAGCGCCACGGCTCCGTCGGGTGCGTCCGCGCACCCCCCGGGGCGCTCCGAGCGCCGGGGGGCTTGGGGGGCTTCGATAGTCCCCCCATGAGCTATGAGAGCCATGAACGAATCGGGTCGTCGAGGAGCGCCACGGCTTTGCCGGGGCGCTCCGAGCGCGGGGGGCTTGGGGGGCTTCGATAGTCCCCCCATGAAGTCAGACGTGCGCCTGAGAGACGACGTCGAGCAGAGGATTCGCGCGGCCGGCGGCAGCATCAGCACCGGGCCGGACGGACGCCTGCAGGCGCGCATCCGCGACGCCGGCATCCGCCCGCTCGCCGATCGACTCGGCACGCTCGGGCTCGAGGTCCAGCTCGTCGCCGCCGCGGACACGCGCGAGACATCCGGCGACTTCACGCTCGCCTACGTGTTCGCCCCCCCGACGCTCGCACCGGCGGTCACGCTGCTGGTGCCCATCGCGGCCGAGCAGCCGGAGTTCCCGTCCCTCGCGACGCGGTCGTTCGCGGCCAGCCGGTTCGAGCGCGAGATCCGCGACCTGTTCGGTCTGCTGCCGTCCGAGCATCCCGACCCGCGCCGTCTGGCGCTGCACCAGTTCTGGCCCGAGGACTACCACCCGCTTCGCCGCGACACTCCGGCGCGCTCGGACTTCGTCGACCGCGGTCAGCCCTTCCCGTTCCGCCGCGTCGAGGGCGAGGGCGTGTTCGAGATCACCGTCGGCCCGGTGCACGCCGGGATCATCGAGCCCGGTCACTTCCGCTTCAGCGTCGAGGGCGAGTCGATCCTGCGTCTCGAGACGCGTCTCGGGTTCGTGCACAAGGGCACCGAGAAGCTGTTCGAGACACTGCCCTTCGAGCGCACGTGGGCGCTGGCGGAGCGCGTGAGCGGCGACACGACGGTCGGGCACGCGCTCGCGTACTGCGAGGCGCTCGAGGCGCTCGCGGGCTGCCGCGTGCCGCCGCGCGCGGCACGACTGCGCGTCGTGCTGCTCGAGCTCGAACGGCTGTGGAACCATGTCGGCGACGTCGGCATGATCGTCAACGACACCGGCTTCGCCTTCGGACACGCGCACTGCTTCCGGCTGCGCGAGGAGCTCTTCCGTCTGAACGAGCGCGTGACGGGCCATCGCCTCCTCCGCGGCGCGGTGGTGCCAGGCGGCGTCGCGGGCCCGATCGTCAAGGCCGACGTCACGCGCGCGGCCCGGCAGGTCGAGCGGCTCGTCGGCGAGTTCCTCGACGTCGCACGGCTCTGCCTCGACAACTCGATGGTGCTCGAGCGCCTCCAGGGTACGGGCCGCCTCACGACGAAGACGGCGCGCGAGATGCAGGTGGTCGGGCTGCCGGCCCGCGCGTCGGGCATCGACGTGGACACGCGCCGCGACGCTGGCCTCGCACCGTATGCCGAGTTCGACGTGCGGGCGGCGGTCCACCATGAGGGCGACGTGTGGGCACGCACGATGGTCCGCATCGACGAGGCGCGCGAGTCGGCACGCCTGATCGCTCTGGCCGCCACGAAGTCGCCGCACGGGCCGGCGGCGTCGGCGCTCGGCACGCTCGCACCAAACGCCCACGCCCTCGGCATCGTGGAGGCGTGGCGCGGTCCGGTCGTCTACTGGGTCCTGACGGATGCGGCGGGCCGGCTCACGCGCGTGAAGGTGAGCGATCCTTCCTTCCGCAACTGGCCGGCGCTCGAGTATGCGGTCCTCGGAAACATCGTTCCGGACTTCCCGCTCTGTAACAAGTCCTTCAACCTCTCGTACTCCGGCGCCGATCTGTGAGAGGGGTGCCCCGACCTTTGGAGTGGGGGGCCCCGACATGGCCCCCCACGCCCCCCCAGCGCTCGCAACCGGCCCGGGAAACCCGGGCCCGTGCTCGAGATCGCGCTCGGCCGGGACCCCGACATGGCCCCCCACCCCCCCCAGCGCTCGCAACCGCGCCCGGCGAACCCGGGCCGCGGCTCGACGCCCGCGGCCTCGCGGTTGCCCGCTTCTTGCAGGTGCTAGGCTGAGAATCATCAGCACGACCCAAGCATGATCGTTCACGTCCTCGCCTGTGACTACGACGGCACGATCGCCGACCGCGGCCGTCTCGCGCCGGACACCGCAGCCGCGCTCCGCCGGGTCCGGGAGTCCGGACGGAAGGTGATGCTCGTCACCGGCCGCATGCTGCCCGACCTGCGTCACGTCTGCCCGGAGGTGGATGCGCTCTTCGACGCCGTCGTCGCCGAGAATGGAGCGGTCCTCTACGTTCCCGATCGCCGCGAGGTCAAGATCCTCGGCGACGCGCCCGAGCCGCGGCTCGTCGAGGCGCTGCAGCGACGGCAGGTCCCGTTCGATCTCGGCAGCGCGATCGTCGCCACGACGGGGCCGTTCGCGGACGCAGCGCTGGATGCGATCCGGGAGACCGGGGTCGAGCGCACGCTCGTGTTCAACAAGGGAGCGCTCATGCTACTGCCCGGCGGCGTGACGAAGGGCACCGGCCTCGACGCGGCGCTCGCCCGCATGGAGCTGTCCGCGCACAACGTCGTCGCCGTCGGCGACGCGGAGAACGACCACGCGTTCCTGAACCTCTGCGAGTTCGCCGTCGCCGTCGCCGACGCCGTCCCCGCGCTTGCCGAACGGGCCGACTTCGTCACACCGGGCCCGGCGTCCCGGGGCGTGATCGAGCTCATCGACGAGCACGTGCTTCGTGACGCCGTCGACCTCGCCGGGCGCGCGCGGCGGCACCGGCTCGCCATCGGCGAGACGTCCGACGGCCACACCGTCCTGCTCTCGCCGCACGCGACCCGGCTCTTCGTCGTCGGCCCCTCCGCGAGCGGCAAGTCCACGCTGACCGGCGTGCTCGTGGAGCGTCTCGTGGAGCAGGGACGGGCCGTGTGCCTGCTCGATCCCGAGGGCGACTATCAGTCGCTCACGGATCTCGAAGGCGTGGTCGTCCTCGGCGGCAAGGCGGACCGCGCCCTGCCCACCCGCGAGGAGCTCGCGCAGCTCCTGCGCCGGCCGCGGTCCAGTCTCGTGCTGAACCTCTCCGCCATGTCACGCGCCGAGAAGGTGCAGTACGGGACCCAGGCGCTCGCCAGCGTCGCTGCCGTGCGCGGGAGTCACGGGTTGCCGCACTGGCTCATCGTCGACGAGGCCCATCACGTCTTCCCCAAGGACGGCTCGCCCGCGACCGAGCTCATCCTGCGCGGGCGCGATTCCGTCTGCCTGATCACCCTCGACGTCGAGGCCCTCGCCGCCGAGCTCCGGGCGGCGCCCAACGTCGTGGCGTCCACCGATCTCGACGCCTTCAACACGACGCTCACCGCCATCGCCGAGGCACGCGGCGACGGATCCGCCCGCCTGCCAGCCGCGCTCGGCGGCGCTGCGCTCGACGCCGGCGAGGCCGCCGTCGCCTGGCTCGACGGAGAGCCGGGCGCGCAGCGGTTCCGGGTCGCGCGGCGCCGGGTCGAGCACCGGCGCCACGTCCGCAAGTACGTCGAGGGTGAGCTGCCGCCGCACCGGAGCTTCTACTTCCGCGGCGCGAACGGCGCGCTCAACCTGCGCGCGGCGAACCTCGAGCGGTTCTGCAAACTGGCCGAGGGCGTGGACGAGCAAACGTGGCTGTGGCACTTCCAGCGCGGGGACTACTCGCGCTGGTTGCGGGAGATGATCAAGGACGCCGAGCTCGCGGACGAGGTGGCTGCGCTCGAAGCGCGGCCGGGCACTGCGAGCGACTCCCGCCGCGCCACCCTCGCCGCGATCCGCCGTCGCTACGCCGCATGACTGCTGGCTGGCGCGGGCTCGGGCGCTATGCGGAGCGGTGCCTCGTTGGCGCCGAGGCTCGCCGGATCGATCGTGCAGCCTGCGTGATTGCGGGCGTCGGCGAGCTCGTCGGCCGTGATGCGCGCGTCCGGACCGCGCGCGCCTCGCGCGGGGGATCCGCCGCCGCCGCCTGCTCCAGCTGACGCGGGCTGGCGCCGGCTGCCCGGGCGATCCCCGCCAGCGTCCGGCGCGAGACGACCGACTGCGGCTTCGTGACCGTCACATCCTCGGTGGAGGCGTGCTCGTCGGCGTGCTTGATCATGAGCCACTGCCGCGGCCCACGCGTGCGCACGAGGGCCCACGAGCCCTTCAGCTTCTTGCCCTCGAGACGGAGCTTCAGCCGTCCCTTCGCGTACGCGCGCGCGACGTCGTCGACCTCCGGCCACCACGTGCCCCGATCCCAGATCATCACCGTGCCGCCGCCGTACTCGCCTTCCGGAATCACGCCCTCGAACTGGTTGTAGTCCATGGGGTGCGGCTCGGTCTCCATCGCGAGCCGCTTGACGGACGGATCGAGGGACGGGCCTTTCGGCACGGCCCACGAGAGCATCACGCCCTCGTGCTCGAGGCGCACGTCGTAGTGGAGATGGCCGGCGCGGTGCTTTTGCACGACGAACTCGAGCGCCTTCGCTCCGCGCATCTGGCGGTGAAGCCGCGGCAGCGGCTCCGGCGTGACGTCGAAGCGACGCTTCCGCCGGTACTCCGCGAGATGGCCGTACTGCGACAGGTCCGGGAGGTCCGCGGGTGCTCTCGTGCTCATGTCTCGAATTGTACGGTCCGTTAGCCAGCTAGCGGTACAGCGCCAGGACCCCGGTGTACGCATGGAAGAAATTCTTGCCCCCGACGGGCGCGAACTCCCCGGTGCCGAACACGCCGCCGAGCGGGAACCGGCCGAACCGGGCGCGGATCAGGGGGAGGTCGTGCTCCGGCACAGCCCGCCGTTCGAGAGCGCGGCATCGAGCGCGGCGCCGTCGACATCCGGCGAGACCGCGAGGCCGGAGCCCGCCAGCGGGTCCACGGCAGGTCAGGCCGCGAGGCGCTCGAGGCGCGCGCCTCGCGCACCCGCCGCCGTCATCTCCTCGAGCGCCCGGATGCCATCGCCAGGGTGGACGTCGACCGCGCGTACGCCGTCCTCGAGCACGAACACCTCGAAACCTCGGGCGAGGGCGTCGAGCACGCTGGCCTTCACGCAGTAGTCGGTGGCGAGACCACCGACGAAGAGACGCCTGACGTCCCGTGCCGCCAGCGCCGCCTCGAGGCTCCGTCCATCGACCGTGGTCGCCTCGAACGCCGAGTAGGCGTCGGCCTCGGGATCCATGCCCTTCGACACGATGTCAGTTGCAGCCGGCAGACGCAAGTCCGGGTGAAATGCCGCTCCCCGAGTGTCCTGCACGCAGTGGGGCGGCCACGCACCACCCCACGCCTGGAAATGCCTGGTGCGCGCCGGGTGCCAGTCGCGGGACGCGAAGACCGGGGCACCGGCGCGTGCGAATCGCTCGGCGTAGGCGTTGAGCACGGGCACGACCCGGTCGCCCTCCGGGACGGCGAGCGCCCCACCCGGGCAGAAGTCGTTCTGCACGTCGACGATCAGCAGCGCGTCGCGAACGGGATCGACATCGAGCCTCATCGTCGGCCCTCCTCGACCTCATCGTACGTCCCCGGCGCAACGGTCAGAGAGAACCTGTGAACGAATCGAGCGGTCGAGGAGCGCCACGGCTTGCCGGGGCGCTCCGAGCGCCGGGGGGATCCGCGTGACGTCCGCTCTCCTGTTCGCCGAGTGAAGTCGAGGGCCGTCCCGGGTGTCCCGGGCCGCTTCCGAGCGCCGGGGGGTTTGGGGGGCCGTCGAGGCCCCAGGCCGAGCGCGAGCCCGAGGCGCGGCCCGGGTTCCCCGGGCCGTGTCCGAGCGCCGGGGGGTTTGGGGGGCCGTCGAGGCCCCCCATGAGATCAGTCAGCCCAGCCGATAGAGCAGGACGTAGACGGCGACCCCCGTTAGCGAGACGTACAGCCAGACGGGCAGCGTCCAGCGCGCGATGCGCGCGTGTCGCGAGAAGTCCGCCCGCAACGCCCGGTAGAGCGTCGTGAGCGCGAGCGGCACGATGACGGCCGCCAACACGACGTGCGTCAGCAGGAGGACGAAGTAGACCGGCCGGATCCACCCCTGGCCCGTGAACGGCCGCGAGCCCGCGTGGTAGTGATACGTGACGTACGACACGAGGAACAGCGTGGAGACGACGACCGCGCTCGTCATGCACGTGAGGTGTCCGCGGACGTTGCGCCGGCGGATGAAGAGGAATCCGCTGACCAGCAGCACGGCGCTCGTCGCGTTGAGCGCGGCGTTGACGGTCGGCAGTATCGACACGTCGACGTGGGTCGCCGGCCGGCTCGGAGGGGCCAGCAGCAGCACGCCGACGACGAGCAGGATCAGCGAGCTCAGCACGCCGATCAGCGGCAGCGCCACGCGGTCACGCATCGCGCCTGCAGTATAGTCGAGCGCGCGCGCGACGGCGTGAGGGCGCGTATCCCGGACGGAGCGAGGCCTCGTCACTCGCTCCGCGCGCCGAGACCGTCGGCAACGACCAGGACCAGGAACGCGACGAGGACCGCGACACCGCGTACCATGTCTCCAGTCCCACGCACACGGGATGCCTGCTGGCATCGGACTCGCACGAGTAGGAATCGAGCCCGAGCACGGGAAGCCGCGGGGTCAGTTCGCTCCTTTCCGCCCGCGGATGGATCGTCAGGCGCATCTCACGTGCTCGGGCTCGCGATTCCACATCCGGCGAGGTGAGCGGTGCGACGAAGGGCACGGGAGGCGGCCCGTCTCATGCGGGCCGAGCTCCGCCAGCGGTTCGAGAACCCTCGCCAGCGAGAAGCGCGAAAGATCGAGCGCCTCATGGACGGCGCCCGCGAGCGATGGGTGGCGGAGCAAGTGCGCGCGCTCTGCGAAACGAACCGCGACTGGCTGGCCTACGTCCGCCAGGTGATCCTCGGCCTTCGTCCCCGCGGGTGGCGCGCCCTCCCCAGCGGTCTCTGCCACGTGTGCGCCGAGACGCTCGAGACGAGCTGGACACCGGCCCTCGGCCTCCAGTGCCCGCGGAGGCACGACGTGCACCTCGGGTGCCTCGAGGTCAACGACGCCCCGTTGACCGCGCGCTGTCCGGTCTGTCTGCGACACGACGCCTCGTAGGTCGCACGACATCAGCCCCGCCCTGCTGTCGGCTCGCTGCCGGCGCCGCCGTGAAACGCGTGCACTCGCCGGCGAGACGAGAGCAATCCGGCTGTCGTCGACAGCCTCTTCGCTCTGACCGGCGGACGGGCCGGAATGGCGCGGGGATCTCGCCAGCCGAGAGTCGCGGGCATCCCGTTTGCCGCTCTCACGGCGTGACCGCTCCGAGGGGCGATGACAGATCCAGTCCCGACACCCAGCGAACAGGAGGAAGAGCGATGCGTGCGATCCGTGGAATTGCGGTCCTGCTCGTGATCTTGATGGCGGCCGTCGGATGCCAGACGATGACCGGCAAGACGGCGGGCCAGACGGTCGACGATTCGACCATCACCGCGGCGGTGAAGTCGAAGCTCGTCGCGGACAAGGCCTCCAACCTGACGCGGGTCGACGTCGACACCAACAACGGCGTCGTCTATCTGAACGGCTCGGTCGAGTCCGCCGAGCAGAAGGCGCGCGCCGAGCAGCTCGCGAAGGAAGCGAACGGCGTCAAGCGCGTCGTCAACAACCTGCAGGTGCAACGCCGCTAGCGGCACTCGCCGTCCCACCACCTCCTGACCGGCCGCGAGACGGCCCCGGCGACCGGTGTGGCCGACTCACGGCCGGTCGGGACGCGACGCTACGCGCGGTCGGCGACCTGCACAGGCCGGCGCCGGAAATCGGGCCGACGATGAGGACCGGCTCCGGCACGTTCACCACACCCGGAACCCGGCGGGGAACGGATCGTCGGGCTGCAACACGAGATGGTTGATGGCGCACAGCCACGCCCGGCCGGTGATCTCCGGCACGACCGCCTCGTAGGGTCCGACCCTCGTCACCTCGGCCACGCGCCCGACGAAGCGCGTGCCGATGATCGATTCGTGGACGAACGGTGCGCCGACCGCGATGGCACGCCGCGCCCACAGGTTGGCCAGGCGGGCCGACGTTCCCGTGCCGCACGGCGAGCGGTCGAGCGCGCCGGGCGCCACGACCACGGCATTCCGGGCGTCGGCGTCGGGCGCCGATGCCGGCCCCGTGAACTGGACGTAGAGCAGGCCGCGGGACTGATCGCCCTCGGGGTGAACGAGCGGCACGGTCGCCTCGATCGCTCGCCGGATGCGCTCGCCGGCGGCGACGAGCTCGGCGGACGCCTCGGGTACCAGGCGGAGCCCGATGCGGGCCGCGTCCACGATGGCGTAGAAGTGCCCGCCGTACGCGAGGTCGTAGTCGACAGCGCCCAGCCCCGGTACCGCGACCTTCGCGTCGAGCAGCGCGGAGTACGACGGCACGTTCCTGATGGTGACGCCCGTGACGCGGTCGCCGGCGACGTGCACCCGGGCGGCGACGAGACCGGCCGCGGTGTCGAGCGTGACGAGCGTCTGAGGCGCTCGCATCGCGACCGCGCCGGTCTCCACGAGCAGCGTCGCGATCGCGATCGCCCCGTGTCCGCACATGTGCACGACACCGAGCGGCTCGACGAAGACGACGCCGCGGTCCGCCCGGGCGTCGGCGGGCGCCGTGAGGAACGCCGCGCACATCGCGGCGTGGCCGCGCGGCTCGTCCAGCACCAGCCGGCGGACGTCGTCGTGGCGGCGCGCGAAGTCCCGGCTGCGGTCGAGCATCGTGTCGCCCACGAGCGCGGGCGCGTCGGCCTCGATGATGCGCATCGGCTCGCCTTCGGTGTGGTAGTCGAGGGCGTGGAGACTGCGTGCGAACGCGCGCGCCGGTGACGTCACGGAGCGGCCATGATAGGGCTGGCAGCGTACGCATTCAAGTTGCAGAACGGCCGGCGAAGAACGCGCGAATCGTAACCTGCCGGAGCCGCCAACGACGCCGGCGATTCGGGTTGCAGCCACGGCGCCTGCGATGGACGATGGGCCGCTGGAGCCAACGGCCGGCAAGGAGGCTTTCGTCGATGGCGTCGGTGACCGTAAACGGACGGCAGTACCGTCAGCCCCCCCGGCCCGTCGTCGCGGTCTGCGTCGACGGGTGCGAGCCCGAGTACCTGACGCGCGCGATCGACGCGGGCGTCATGCCGTGGATGGCGGAGATCGCCCGCCGAGGGACGTACCGGACGGCCGACTGCGTGATCCCGAGCTTCACGAACCCGAACAACCTCTCGATCGTCACGGGCGCGCCGCCGGCCGTCCACGGCATCTCGGGGAACTACTTCTGGGACCCCGAGACCGGCGCCGAGGTGATGATGAACGACCCGAAGTACCTGCGCGCGGAGACGATCCTCGCGGCGCTCGCCGAGCGCGGCGCGCGCGTGGCCGTGGTCACCGCGAAGGACAAGCTCCGCCGGCTCCTCGGCCACGGGCTCCACGGGAGCGGCCGCGCTCCCCGCGGCGTCTGCTTCTCGGCGGAGAAGGCGGATCAGACGACCGAGGCCGAGCACGGCATCGACGACGCCCTCCGGCTCGCCGGCCGGCCGCTGCCGGGCGTCTACAGCGCGGACCTCAGCGAGTTCGTCCTCGCCGCAGGCGTGCGCCTGCTCGAAACGATGCGGCCGGACGTCATGTACCTGTCGACCACCGACTACGTCCAGCACAAGCACGCACCCGGCACGCCGGAGGCCAACGCGTTCTACGCGATGATGGACGGCTACCTGGCGCGGCTCGACGCCGGTGGCGCGCTGATCGCGCTG
This sequence comes from Candidatus Rokuibacteriota bacterium, assembly GCA_016184125.1. Lineage (GTDB taxonomy): Bacteria > Methylomirabilota > Methylomirabilia > Rokubacteriales > CSP1-6 > AR8. The sequence continues at coordinate 209,408 of JACPDG010000037.1, forward strand.
ACGGCAGACCACGGGATGAAGCCGAAGACCGACGCGCGCGGTGCCCCGCAGGTCGTCTACCTGCAGGACGTCCTCGACGGATGGCTCGGGCCGGGCCGGACACGGGTGATCCTCCCCATCACCGACCCGTACGTCGTGCACCACGGTGCGCTCGGGTCCTTCGCGACGGTCTACCTGCCCGCGGGCGTGCCTGTCGCCGGCGTGGCCGCGCGGGTGGCGGCGCTCCACGGCATCGAGGTCGTCGTGCCGCGCGAGCATGCGGCACTCCGATTCGAGCTTCCGGCCGATCGGATCGGTGATCTGGTGGTCGTGAGCGCGGAGCGGACGGTCATCGGCACCGGCGCCGAGCGGCACGATCTCTCCGGGCTCGACGCGCCGCTGCGCTCCCACGGCGGCCTGTCCGAGCAGCGCGTGCCGTTCGTGCTCAGCGTCCGGACGCCCCGCGTCGGACCGGGCTCCTCGCTCCGTAACTTCGACCTGTTCGAGATCGCGCTCGCGGCCGCGTGCGGACCTTCGTAATTTCTTCAACCGGCGCCAGGGCGGCTACCGTATTTCGTTGTCGAGACCGGACGGCCCCCCCTTATACTGCGACGGACCCACCCGATGAACTGGCTCGGTCGCGTGCTCTTCGGCCCCCGGGATTTCCGCGACAGACAGCAGGCACAGCTCCGCGCCAGCGAATCCCGCTTCCGCGCGCTCCTCGAGTCCGCGCCCGACGCGATCGTGATCGTCGATCGCCTGGGTCACGTCGTGCTCGTGAACGGGCAGGCGGAGACGCTGTTCGGCTACCGGCGCGAGGAGCTGATCGGGGCCTCCGTCGAGATGCTCCTGCCCGAACACCTCCGCGAGGTCCACCGCCAGCACCGCGCCGCCTACAGCGCGGAGCCCCGCACGCGGGAGCTCGGCAGGGGCATCCTGCTCTCGGCACGCCGGAAGGACGGCACCCGCTTCCCCGCAGAGATCAGCCTGAGCCCGTTCGAGACGGAGGAGGGCCTGCTCATCACGGCGGTCGTGCGCGACATCAGCGAGCGGCGCCGCGCCGAGGTCGAGCGCGCCGCGCTGATCCGTGAGCAGACCGCGCGTGCCGAGGCGGAGGCCGCGCACCGGCGGATGGCGTTCCTCGCCGAAGCGAGCACCGTGCTGTCCGCGTCGCTCGACTACCCCGCCACGCTGAAGAGTGTCGCGCGCCTGGTGGTGCCGTACCTGGCCGACTGGTGCGCGGTCGACGTGCTCCGCGACGACCGGACGCTGCAGCGACTCGCGATCGCGCACCTCGATCCCGAGCGGGAGCGCTTCGCACAGGAGTGGTTCGAGCGCCATCCGATCTCGATGAGCGCGCGCTACGGCATCCCGAACGTGCTGCGCACCGGAAAACCCGAGCTCTGGACCCACGTGCCGGACACCGTGCTCGAGCGCTCGGCCGGCTCCGCCGAGGAGCTCGCCGCCTTGCGCGCCCTCGGCCTCCGGTCCGTCATGATCGTGCCGCTCGCCACCCGGGACCGGCTGCTGGGCACGATCACGTTCGTGACCGCGGAGTCCGAACGGACCTACGGCGAGGCCGACCAGGTGCTGGCCGAAGACCTGACGCAGCGGGCGGCGCTCGCCGTCGACAACGCGCGACTGTACCGCGAAGCCGAGTGGGCTCGGACGCGCGCCGAGGCCGCGGGCCAGCGTCTGAGGAACCTCCAGGCGGTCACCGAAGCGGCGCTCGCGCACCTGTCGCTCGACGAGCTCTTCGCCGAGCTGCTCGGGCGCATCACCCGCGCAGTCGGGGTCGACACGGCGGCGATCCTGCTGCTCGACGACGATCGGGCGACGCTGCGCCTGCGCGCGGCACGGGGCCTGGAGGACGCCCTCGGGCGAGGCATCACGATCCCGCTCGGGCGCGGCTTCGCCGGCCGCATCGCCGCGGAGCGCCGGCCGATCGTCATCCACGACGTGGCGAGCGCCGACGTGTTGAACCCGGTCATCCACGAGCAGAAGGTGCGGGTGCTCCTCGGCGCCCCGCTGATGATCGGCGACGCGGTCCTCGGCGTGCTGCACGTGGGCGCGCTCGACGACCGTCGCTTCACCGACGACGACGTCCAGCTTCTCCAGCTCGTCGCCGATCGCGTCGCGCTCGCGATCGACCGCGCCACCGTCTACCAGGCGGAACGGCGGGCACGCCGCGATGCCGAGGCGGCGAACCGGATGAAGGACGAGTTCGTCGCCACGGTGTCGCACGAGCTCAGGACGCCGCTCACGGCGATCCTCGGCTGGGCGCGCCTGCTGCGCAGCGGACGGTACGCGCTGCCGCCGGAGGCGGCGGCGCCGCTCGAGACCATCGAGCGCAACGCGCGCGCGCAAGCCCGGCTCGTCGACGACCTCCTCGACGTCTCGCGCATCATCACCGGGCGCCTCCGACTCGATCTCCGGCCGACCGACCTCGGCGGCGTGATCGAGGCGGCGCTCGACGCGGTCCGCCCGGCTGCCGCGGCCAAGGCGATCGCGCTCGAATCGTCCCTCGATCCGTCGGCGACGGCCGTGCTCGGCGATCCGAACCGGCTGCAGCAGATCGTCTGGAACCTGCTGACGAACGCCGTGAAGTTCACGCCGGACGGCGGTCGGGTCGCGCTCGAGGTCCGCCGTCACGGCAGCCGCGCCCTCGTCGTCGTTCGCGACACGGGCAAGGGCATCAGCGCCGAGTTCCTGCCGTACATCTTCGAGCGCTTCCGGCAAGAAGACTCCACGGCGACGCGCGCGCACGGTGGGCTCGGCCTCGGTCTCGCGATCGTGCGTCACCTCGCCGAGATGCACGGGGGCACCGTGCACGCCGCAAGCCCGGGTGACGGGCTCGGCAGCACGTTCACGGTGGCGCTGCCGCTCGCGAGCCGTGACGTCGCGGCCCATGACCTGGACGCGAGCACACCCAGCTCGTCGACGAGGACGTCAGGCGGCAAGGCGCTCGACGCGCGCCTCGATGGACTTCGCGTGCTCGTCGTCGACGACGAGGTCGACAGCCGGGAGACGGTCGCCGCGATGCTGGTCGCGCAGGGCGCCGACGTGCTGACCGCGGCATCGGCTCCGGCAGCGCTGGAGACGCTCCATACCTCGGCGGTCGACGTGCTCGTCGCCGACATCGGCATGCCGGGCACCGATGGCTACGGGCTCATCCGCCAGGTCCGCGCGCTCCCGGCGCCGCGCGGTGCGGTCGCTGCCGTCGCGCTGACCGCGTATGCCCGCGCCGAGGATCGCCAGCGAGCGCGGACAGCCGGATACGACGCGCACATCGCGAAGCCGGTCGAGCCCGCGGCGCTGGCGGCCGTCATCGCGCACGTCCACGCCCGCTGATCCCCGTCCCCCCATGAAGTCGGTCGCGTCGGTCCATGGCAGCCACGTTGCATGCCCCGGGCGCAAGGAGGGACGCCCATGGCTGAGCCGTATGCTGCTTCGACCGCTGCCGACCACACCGCGACCGACGTCGCCGCCCGTCTTCGCGCCATCAGGCGCCGGCTGCCAGGCCAGGTCCAGCGCGAGCGAATCGAAACCGCCCAGATCCTCTACGGTCCGCTCTACTCCCTCGCCGAGGTGCGGATGAGGGTCGCCGAGGCCCTTCCGCGCCGTGTCGGATTCGTCCGCGGCGCCGCGCTCGAATCCATCGAGACGTACACGGGCCCGATCCCCGACGAGGCGTTGCTCAAGTGGGACGACGCCGTCCAGAGCGGCCTCTTCTCCCGGTTCATGGTCGCGACGCCCACGTACTACAGCGAGCGTCAGGTGGATCCGTGGATCATCGGGGAGGTGGATGGCACCGACCGGTGGGTGGTCATCACCCAGTGGGACGTTTGACAAAACAAGCGGGGGCCCCCCGGCTTCGCCGACGCGACCGATCGTGGGGGGACGGTTTCTGGAGGGGGGCGAAGCCCCCTCCGAGGTGAAACCGAGGAGCGGGGGCCATTTCGGGCCCCCCGCACTGTTAGTCTAGTACTTCGACTTCTCCTCCGTCTTGGGCGACCCGCTGTCCCGCTTGGGCGAGTCCTCCCTGGGCTGCGTCGCGGGACTCGCGGCCGGTGCGCGCTCGCGGTCACGATCGCCCCGCGCGACACTGCGGTCGTACTTCGGCGCCCGATCGAGCACGCTCTGCTCGATCCGGGCGGTCATCCGGTCCTTGTCCCGGCCGGCGGACACCGTCACGTCCGTCCACGGCACCACGACCTTGTCCTCGGCGACGCCCAGCAACCCCCCCATGCCGATGATGGCGTGGGAGACCTTGCCGCTCTTCGGGTCGACCATGAGCTGGTTGATCTCGCCGATGTTCTTACCCTCCGCGTTGACGATCTTCATGCCGATGAGGCGGTTCGACTCGATGGCGCCCTCGCGGTTCTGCCACGCCTGGCGCTGGTCGTCACGCCGCTCACCGCGGTCGCCCCGCGTCGCGGGCTGGGTCGCGTCGGTCGCCGGTCGCTGCGCCGACGGCGTCTCGCGATCCTGACGCGGTTGCTGCGCCAGCCCAGGTGCAGCCAGCACCAGCGTGGGGAGCAACGCGATGACGGCTCCGGCCACGTACGTCTTCATAGCCTGACCTCGCTTGTTGAGGATTTGTTTCGCCCGGCGGTGCGCCGGACGTAGTCCGATGTCAGCAACCGGGGTGCCATGACGTGCTCCGGAGGCGATGCACGTCTTACGCGCAGTTGACAGAGCTGCTGCACGCCGCCTACGGTGCTCGCCATGAGACTCGCCGGAAAGGTCGCGCTGATCACCGGTGGAGGGACCGGAATCGGCAGGGCGGTCGCGACGCGGTTCGCCGAGCAGGGCGCCACGGTCATCGTCGCAGGTCGGCGCCCGGCACCGCTCGCCGCGGTCGTCGACGCGATCGGGGCCGCGGGCGGTCGCGCGCACGCGATCACCGCGGACGTGTCGCAGGTGGATGACGCCGCACGGCTCGTGCAGAAGACGGTCGCGCAGGCCGGCCGGCTGGACGTGCTCGTGAACAACGCGGGGATCATCACGTCGCGCGCGCCCGTCGGTGCGTGCACGGACGAGGATTTCACCCGCACGCTCGACGGGAACCTGCTCTCCGTCTTCCGCCTCACCACGGCGGCGCTCGACACGCTGAAGGGCTCGCGCGGCAGCGTCGTGAACATCGCGTCGGTCGCCGGACTCAAGGGTCGCCGCGGACTGCTCGCGTACGCGACGGCGAAAGCCGGCGTCGTGAGCCTGACGCGATCGATGTCGCTCGACCTCGCCCCGTTCCGCGTGCGGGTCAACGCCGTCTGTCCCGCGTACGTCGAGACGGACTTGAACCGCGACTTCCTCGCCGAGCTCAAGCGCACGGGCGGCTACGAGGATCTCCTCGCCATGCACCCGCTCGGCCTCGGTACGCCGGACGACGTGGCGTGGGCGGTGGTCTATCTCGCGAGCGACGAGGCACGCTGGGTCACGGGCGTGGCGCTTCCCGTCGACGGAGGCGTCATGGCGTGAGCGCGCGGCACACGCGTTGCCTTACGCGACGAGGTAGACGGGGCTCGTCCACGCCTGCGCGCCGTCCTCCTGGGTCACCCTGATCCAGTAGGCGTGGCAGGCACCGCCGGGAGGCGTCTCGGTCACGTCGACTGCGAGGTCGCTCGTGAGGTCCCGTGCGGGCAGCCGTCGCATGAACACACGCAGGTCGACGCCGCCGGCCGGAAACGTCCGGGTCGCGCCGTCCGACAGGTCGATCAGCATCACGTCGAGATCGATGACGGGCGTGCGGAGCTTCAGCAGCACGTCCGCGGGCGCCTCCAGCTTGAGATCGATGCCGTCGTCGTCGCCGGTCGTGTTCGAGACGAACGTCACCTGCGTCGGCACGTGCTGGACGATGCCCTTCTCCGGATTCTCCATCGCCCACGGCGTCGCCTGCACGATCTTCCCCGCGGAGAGCTCGATGTGCCCGTCCCACCGCGTGAGCCGGTCACGGCCGCGGACGCGCGAGCCCGCCCACGCCACGCGGTAGCGATTGGATTTGTCGAACGAGGCGGCGGTGTACGGCGAGATCGTCTGGATGACGTCGATGCCCCGGAAGACGTCGATGCGCTCGATCGGGCCCGTCCCCACGACCCGGCCGGTGATCCGGACGGGCTGACCGGCCTCGAGGCGCCCCTCGGAGCCGATCACGAGCCCGTTGACCGCCAGCGTCACGTGGATCCGCTGCGCGGCGCTGACCGCGTAGCACCGGCGCGCGCGGAGCGCGTCGAAGACGCCGTCACGGGTCAGCGTGTCGGCGAGCACGCACGTCAGTCCTCCGTACGCGCCGAACGTCGCGGCGCCCGGATGACTCGCGCCCGGCCGCCCCTTGTGGCCGTCGGAGTTCGCGACCACGCCCACCTTGTAGCCCTGGCGGAGCGCGTCCTCGAACAGCCACTCGAACCGGCCCCAGTCGGAGTAGATCTCCACCAGTCGCTCGAGCTCGGGGTCGTGGAAGCCGAGGATGTCGGCGTACCGGCCGCCGACGTGCGGGATCAGCATCACGTCGTCGCGGCCGCGGAAGCGCGCGTAGAGCTCGGTGACCGGGAAGCAGTCCGTCTCCATGTCCGACGCGTCGTCGACCTCGGCGTGCGACGACCGGTGGAGGGCTGCGGCGTCGCCCTTGAAGACGACGTTCCGGTCCCCGCCGCCGGGCGTCATGCCGGACCACTCGTAGCCCATCAGCACGACCGAGCGCCCGTCCTCGTGATAGCGCCCGACGGTCTCGCCGAGTCGCTGCCACTGCTCGCCGCTCACCTGGAAGTCGTTCGCCTGGTGGCACATCGCGTCGAGCAGCGCGACGTCGCGCCCGAACGTGAAGTACTCGTCGAGCGTCCCGGTCCCGACCGTCTCGCCCGTCTGGCCGTGCAGGTCGCCCCACCACGTCTTCGGCTCGCCTTCGGCCAGCGCGCGGATGATGTTCGAGTCATCCCGGTGGAAACCGAAGCTCACGACGATCCGGCTCTCCTCCCCGGCCTGCGCCAGGCGCAATCCGGAAAGGCGCACGACCGCGCGCTCCCCGCGACGAATGCGAACCGTGGGCGGCAGGCCTTCGAGCGGCGCGCCGGCGGTCGTGAGCCTCAGCTCGCCGTCGAACCGTTCGGCAGGGTTGCCCCACACGTCCTCGACCTTGACGACCGCGTCGAACGGCTCCCCCGCCCGCACCGTGGTCGGCGCCACGGCGACGAGGCGATGCAGACCGCCGCCGATCACGTTCAGCGACGGCGACGCGGCGAGCGCGGTGTAGATCTCGGTTCCGAACGGATCCACCAGGACGCGGAACTCGAGCCCGCGCTCACGGAACGTCTGGGCGCGTGCGCCCGGGCTGCCGCCGCTCGTGTCGCCGATCGTCACGTGGAACTTGTCGCCGGGATAGAGCGAGCCGCCGCCGAGCGTCACCACGAAGCACTTGAACCAGGGACGAGCGTAGCCGCGTGGCTCCCACGCGAGGCTCGCCGTCGCCGTCGGGCTCTTGCTCTCGACCCGCACCGTCGCGTAGTTCCGCGCCTTGGCGTCCGTGAATTGCGGGGTGCCCCAGTCGCACGCCAGGCGCGTGGCGATCTTCAGGCGGGCTCGCTCGTCGTACCCGTAGGCGCCCACCTCGTAGGTGATCGTCCACGTGCCGCTGTGGCCGGCGACGACGTCGTCCGCGGGCGTGATCCATGCGCGCCCGATGAAGTGCGGGTCCGTCCGGATCGGCATCTTGGTGATCGACTCCTCTCCGTCACAGCGCCTCGACGGTCTGGGGACCGGAGTCCAATCTTATCGTGGGGGTGCGCAAGGGCGGGAGTTTCCCTGGCCCCTACAGCGCACCCAGATACGCGTGCTGGACGTGCTCGCTCGCGGCGACGTCGGCCGACCGGCCCTCCAGCACGACGCGCCCCTGCTCCATCACGGACACGTCCACGCCGATCAGTGTCGTCCCGCTCATCCCGCTCCCCTGCGCTTCACGGTTCGCCCGTCGATCTCGCCCGTCAGGGCGCCTCGACGCGGCCGCCCGCAGGCGCTGCGTCGCGCCGTACCGGCTCCGCTTCATGTCGCGCCCACCCGGCCTCGGGCGGCGACACGTCGTGGGGCGGGTCGTGCAGCACGGCAACGGCCGAGATCTCGATGAGCGCCGCCGGCCGCAGCAAGCCGGCCACGATCACGCCCGTCGCGACGGGATACGGAGGTCCGCCGAAGACCTCGCGCCGCACGTCGGCGGTCCTGCCGTAGTTCTCGGTCGTCGTGACGTACTCCGTGGTCGACACGATGTCCCGGAGCGAGCCACCGGCTGCGCGCAGCAGCGCATCGAACTTCCGGTAGATCTGCCGGGTCTGGGCCACGATGTCGCCCGGCCCGACGATCTGCATGTCGTCGTCGGTCGCCGTCGTGCCGGCGAGGAAGAGCAAGCTGCCGGCACGGACCGCGGGCGAGAACGTGTACCGGTCCGGCCACGGACCCGCGCTCACCAGCTCGAACCGCTTGTCGCTCATTCGCAGCCCCTCCGCACCGCCCCGGCGGCGGTCATCGCTGGCCCGTCGCCGCCGGCCGGCAGCGCACGAGGTAAACGTGAAAGCCGTCGAGCACCACCTCGCCGCGCTGGTTCTTCACTCTCGCCGCGAGCCGGAGGATCCCGCGCTCCCCCTTTCTCTCGAGGCCGACCACCTCGTGCTCGGGATAGACGGTGTCGCCGACCAGGACCGGCTTCAGGAAACGGCAGCCCTGCTCGAGGAACGCGATCATCGACTCGTGCGTGCGGTGCGTGAGCGGCGATCCACCGACGGCCGTCATCCCCATCACCAAGAGTCCGTGCGCCACCCGTCCCTGGAACTTCGTCTTGGTCCGGATGTACTCGTCGTCGTAGTGCAGCGGGTGGTTGTCGCCGGTCATGGCCGCAAAGAACGAGAAGTGCACGTCGTTGACGGTGCGGGACGGGCTCTCCCACCGGTCGCCAAGCTTGAAGTCGTCGAACCAGAGCTGGTCGTCGCCGGTCGTCATCGCGTGACTCCCTGGTGCGGACCGGGCGCCCGGAGCCCGCGCACCAGCAGGTCGGCGAGATGCCGCGTGACCGTCGACACCACGAGGGACTGGCTCCCGGTCGGTTGTTTGAACGGCGGGTCAGACGGTATCGGGCGCGCGAGAGGGTGTCAAGCGCGCGGCCGGGCCTACGGCTCGTCGCAGGCGACGCCGTCGTGCTGCGCGGCGAAATAGAGCACCTGGCGCGCGAGCGCGGCGGGCATCAGGTTCTGGATGGTGTGGAACCGCGAGGGCACGTGGACGATCGTGAGGTCCTTGATCGCCTGCCGCAGCGCCTGCTCCTGCGTCTGGATCGTGACCGGCGCCTGCGCGGGATAGAGGCCGAGCACCGGCGTGCGGATGCGAGCGAGGTACGGCGTCGCGTCGACGCTCGACGCGATCCGCGACATCCGGATCAGCACTTCCACGCGCGAGCGCCCCATCTCGTCGGCGTACCACCGCTGGAGCGCCGGATCGGTGCCGGCCGGGAACCGCGTGGCGGAGTTCGCCGCCTCGGCCCAGCCGCGCGATCCCATCGCGCGCAATGCGTCCTGCCAACTCGGGTGGCCGAACGCGAAGGTCTTCTGCGTATCGGTGTTGATCAGCACCGGCGCGGCGACGAGGCTCAGCGTCCGCAGCTCGTCCGGATGGGTGGCGGCCAGCACCATGCCGAGGATGCCGCCGAGCGACTCGCCGCAGTAGTGCACGGGCCCGCCGCCGAGCGCGTCGATGATCGCCACGAGATCCTCGATGTAACGCTCGACCGTCACGTCGCGATCGAGATCGGCCGGGACGTCGGACTGTCCGAGACCGCGGAGGTCGGGCCGCACGACCCGGTAGAACCGCGAGAGGTACGGCACCCAGCCGTACCAGAACCGCCCGGACCGACCGTAGCCGTGCTGGAGGATGAGGAACGGCGCGTCCCGCCACGGATCGGTGAAGTCGTCGATCTCGTAGTGGAGCGTGGGCTGGCCTCTGCGCTCGAGCGTCGCCATGTCGTCGGTCCTCGCTGATCAATCAACGACGGCCAGCGCCGCGTCGAACGCCGCCAGCGTCTCGTCGATGTCCGCGTCCGTGTGCGCCAGCGAGACGTACATCTTCGCGCCCGGGATCACGAAGACCCCGCGCCGGATCAGCTCGTGGCCCAGGCGCGCCGCGCGCTTGCCGTCGGCGTGCTTGAAGTCGCGGTCGGCCGTGATCCGTCGCGCGGGATCGATGAACACCGGCTGCGCGATCGGCCCGTCGCCGATCGCCTGAAGCGCCACGTTCCGCCGGCGCGCGATCGCGGACATTCCGTCCCGGAGCGCACGGCCGAGCGCGTGCAGGCGCCCGTACACGCCGGGCTTCCGGAGCTCACCGAGCGCGGCGATGCCCGCGGTGCAGGCGATCGGATTGCCGGACAGCGTGCCGGAGAGACCGGCGTACTCGAGCCCGCCCTTGCGGGCCGGGTTGGCGGTCTCCATGACGTCCGCGCGACCCGCGATCGCGGCGAGCGAGTAGCCGCACGTGAGCGCCTTGCCGTACGTCGCGAGGTCCGGCGTGACGCGGTAGTACTCCTGCCCGCCGCCGTACGCGAGCCGGAACCCGGTCACGACCTCGTCGAAGATGAGCACGGCGCCGATCCGACGGGTGAGGTCACGGAGCGCCTCGAGGAAGCCGGGCTCCGGACGGATCGCGCGCTGGAGCGGCTCGACGATGACCGCGGCGATCTCCTGACCGTGCGTCTCGAAGACCTCGCGCGTCGCCGTCAGGTCGTTGAAGGGCACGATCAGCACGCTGTCGAGCGCGCCCTTCGGGATGCCGCCGACGTCCGGGACCGCCGCCGGATATGGCGCCTCGCCCGTGCGCCAGTTGCCGACCATCGCGTAGTCGTGAAGTCCGTGCCAGCCGCCCTCGAACTTGAGGACCTTCTCGCGCTGCGTGAAGACGCGCGCCATGCGGATCGCGAACATCGTGGCCTCGGTCCCCGTCGACACGAAGCGCACCATGTCCGCGCACGGAACCGCCTGGCCAACGGCTTCCGCGAGCCGGATCGTGGGCTCGCTCAGCCACTGGAACGTCGAGCCGCGCGCCGCCTGCGCCTGCACCGCGGCGACGATCGCGGGATGCGCGTGCCCCAGCAGCACCGGTCCCGAGCCGAGCACGTAGTCGATGTAGCGCTTGCCGCGCGTGTCCCAGACGTGGCTGCCCTCGCCGCGGTCGACGACGAATGCCAGCTCCGGTGGGAGATTCCACATCCACGTCGACCCGCCCGGAAGGTACTTCGCGGCAGCACCGAGCAAGCTGGCCGTCCGGTCGCTCATCGTCCACCTCTCTCGTGCTTCATCGCCGCGAGGGCGCGCTCCGTCGCCGAGATGAATTCGTCGATCTCGGCGTCGCCCATCGGCGTGGACAGGCACCCGAGCCCGTTGGTGCCGACCAGGACGCGCTGATCCAGCAGCTGCATGAACAGGCGCGTCATCCGCTCGTCGACCGCCGGATCGACGGTGTCGCGATAGGAGCGCGGCCGGTCCTCCGCCATCAGCAACCGGAACAGCGAGGCGTCGCCCATCACGACGCCCGGCACGCCGCTCGCGCGCAGGACCTCGTTCAGCCCATGCCGCAGCCGCGCGCCCATCGCCTCGAGACGATCCCAGGCGGCCTGGTCGAGCGCGCCGAGCGTCGCGAGCCCGGCGCTCATGCTCACGGGATTCGCGCTGAACGTTCCGCCCGACGCGATCCGTGGTCCCTTGCTGCCCGGATCGAACACGGCCATGACCTCGGCCTTGCCACCCGTCGCGCCGACCGGGAATCCTCCGCCGATGATCTTCCCGAACGTCGTGAGATCCGGATCGCCGCCATACCGCCCCTGGGCGCCCGACATGCCGACGCGGAACGAGATCACCTCGTCGAAGATCACCAGGATGCCGTGCGCGCGGGTGACCTGCCGGAGGAAGTCGAGGAACCCCTCGGCGGGCGGGATGAACCCCATGCGATTCGAGAGCGGATCGACGAGCACGGCCGCGATCTCGTGACGATGCCGGGCCAGCAACCGCTCGGTCGCGTCCCGGTCGTTCCACGGGAGCACCAGCACCTCGACGACGCGATGCTTGGGAATGCCCCCACTCGACGGCACGCTGGCCGGCTCGTCGGGCGGGCCCCAGCTCTCCGGTCCCGAGCTGAAGCTGACCTGCACGTCGTCGTAGTAGCCGTGGTACGCGCCCTCGAACTTCGCGATGCGATCGCGGCCCGTGTACGCGCGTGCCGCCTTGATCGCCATCATCACGGCCTCGGTGCCCGAGTTCCCGAACCGGATCTGGTCGACGCCCGGCACGCGGTCCACGATCAGCCGCGCGAGGGCCACCTCCTCCGGGGTCGACGCCGCGAAGGCGCTTCCGCGCTCGAGCTGCGCGGTGACCGCCTCGATCACCGGGCGGAAGGCGTGGCCGTGGATCAGCGCCGTGAAGTTGTTGCTGGCGTCGAGCCGCTCGACGCCGTCGGCGTCGGTCACGCGGCAGCCACGCCCGGAGACCAGGTAGAACGGCCGCGGGCGGACCACGAAGTTCGCCTTGGAGCTCCCGCCGGGGATGACCGTGCGGGCCGCGTCCCACAGGCGTGCTGACGCCGAGTCGGGCTGGAGAAAGCGGTTCATCGGATCACCTTTCGCGTGCGGAGATCACCGATCGCGCGGTCGTCGAGACCGAGCAGGTCACGCAGGACCTCGTCGGTGTGCTGGCCGAGGAGCGGCGGCGCGGCGGGCGGCGTCACGGGCGTCTCGGACAGTCGCAGCGGCGAGCGCAGCGCTCTCAGCGAACCGGCCGTCGGGTGGGGAATCTCGTGGACGAGGTCGCGCGCCCGGACCTCCTCGGATTCGAGCGACTCGGACATCGTGCGGACCGCGCCCGCGGGCAGGCCGGCCGCGTGGAAGCGCGCGAGCCAGTGCTCCCGCGTCTCGCGGAGGAACGTCTCGCGCAGCAGGCGGAACAGCTCGTCGCGGTTCGCGACACGAGCGGAGTTCGTGGAAAAGCGCGCGTCGCCCGCGACCTCGGGCCGCTCGAGCACGTCCCTGCACAGGCGGCGGAAGAGACGGTCGCTCGCGCACGCGATGTAGAACGGGCCCGTCGTGCTCTGGAAGAGGCTGACCGGCACGGCGGTCGGGTGCGTGTTGCCCATCTGCACCGGGTCCTTGCCGGACGTCAGGTAGTACGCGGCCGCGTTGCCGGTCGCGGCCACGCCGCAGTCGAGGAGCGACAGCTCGATCAGCTGTCCGCGGCCCGTGTCGCGGCGCGCGAGCAGCGCCGCGAGGACGGCGGACGTGGCGTAGAGCGCGGTGAACGTGTCGATGATCGCGAGCGGATGGCGCAGCGGATCTCCCCCCGGCTCGCCGGTCATCGACATCATCCCGGACTCGGCCTGGAGGATCGGGTCGAAGCCGGCGCGCTCGGCGAACGGACCCGTGCGACCGTACGCCGAGATCGAGCAGTAGACGAGTGTGGGGTGCTCGGGCGCCAGCGTCTCGTAGTCGAGCCCGAACCGCTTCATCACGCCGGTGCGGAAGTTCTCGACGAGCACGTCGCTCCGGAGCGTGATCGCCTTCGCGATGTCGCGGCCCTCCGGCGTCCGCACGTCGAGCGCGACGCCCTTCTTCGTCCGGTTGTACGCGAGGTAGAAGTGCGACTCGCCGCCGGCGTCCGGTGGCTTGATGGCGCGCGTCTCGTCGCCGTGCTCCGGCTCCTCGATCTTGATGACCTCGGCGCCGAGGTCGGCGAGCTGCATCGTGCAGAACGGACCGGCCAGCACGCGCGAGAAGTCCACCACGCGCACACCGGCCAGCGGCGGTCTCGGTGTCCCGGTCGTCACGGCGCTCCATGATATCGTCGCGGGCATCGCGCGGGAAGGGCGCGCGACGGTGCGTGTCGGAGAATCGGAGGATCGAGGAGCGCCACGGCTTTGGCGGGTGCGTCCGCGCACCCCCCGGGGCGCTCCGAGCGCGGGGGGTGTGGGGGCCGTTTCGGGGCCCCCACGTCGCCAAGGAGGGTCGCATGGCGGAGGCACCGGTGGTCGTCAGGCACGAACGGCTGCACGCGTTCATCGGCGAGGCGCTCGTCGCGATGAAGATGCCGCGCGAGGCGGCGGACACGACGGCGGCGCTCATGGTCCTCACGGACCTGCGCGGCGTCGACTCGCACGGGATCGGGATGCTGCCGCGCTACCACCAGCTGTGGCGCGACGGCTTCATCGTCATGGACGCCGAGCCGACGGTGCTCCGTGACGACGGCGCGATCGCCGTTCTCGACGGCGGACGCGGCCTCGGCCACCCGGTGTCGAAGATGGCGATGCGCATGGCGATCGACAAGGCGCGCGCCTACGGCATCGGCATCGCCACCGTCAGGCACTCGAACCACTACGGCGCCGCCGCCAACTACTCGATGATGGCGCTCGAGCACGACGTCATCGGGCTGTCGACGACGAACTCGCCCTACTGCGCTGCGGTCCCGACCTTCGGGCGCGTGCCGAAGCTCGGCACGAACCCGATCTCGTTCGCGGCGCCCGCGGGACGCGAGGCGCCCTTCGTCCTCGACATGGCGACGACGACGGTCGCGGTCGGCAAGCTGTCCGTGGCGTCACGCTGGAAGAAGCCGATCCCCGCCGGCTGGGCGCTCGACGACCGCGGCCGGCCGGTCACCGACGCGCTGGTCGCGCTCAAGCACCGGCTGCTGACGCCGCTCGGCGGCACGCGGGACCTCGGCAGCCACAAGGGCTACGGGCTCGCGGCGATGGTCGACATCCTGTCCGGCGTGCTCGCGGGCGCGGTCCACACCGACCTCTACCACCGCTCCGACATGCCGGAGAGCAAGCTCGCCAACGTCGGCCACTGCTTCGCCGCGATCGACCCCGGCCGGTTCCGCCCGATCGAGGAGTTCAAGCGAGACATGGACGACATGATCGCGTCGCTCAAGGCCACACCGCCCGCCGAAGGCCAGGAACGCGTGATGGTCGCCGGCGAGCCCGAGGCCGAGTCCGAGACGCGCCGGCGTGCCGACGGCATCCCGCTCGCGCCCGCGCTCGTCGCGCAGGTCAACGCGGTCGCGGACGCGCTCGGGGTCCCGCACCTCGCCTGACGCGCGGCGCACGTCGGTCGGCTACGCGTTCGTCTGCGCGCGCGACTCCGCCAACGTGCCCGACGCGACCTCCCCACCCACCAGCGTCGCCACCGGCGCGATCTCCTTCACGCGGTCCTCGGGGCACGTGAACGGATCGTCATCCAGCACCACCAGGTCCGCGCGCTTGCCGGGCTCGAGCGACCCGAGCTCCGCCTCCTGCCCCGACGCGTACGCGTTCCAGACCGTGAAGGCGCGCATCGCTTCCTCGCGCGTCATCCGCTGGTGCGGCTGCCATCCGGGGTCGCCGCCCGCCAGCGGCCGGCGAGTGATCGCGGCGTAGATCCCGTGGAACGGGTTCGGGTCCTCGACCGGGAAGTCGGAGCCACCCGCGATGATCGCGCCGGTGTCGAGCAGCGAGCGCCAGGCGTACGCGCCCTCCAGGCGCTCGGGCCCGAGACGCTCCGGCGCCCACCGCATGTCCGACGTGCAGTGCGTGGGCTGCATGCTGGGCAGCACGCGTACGTGGACGCCTTCGCTCCGGTCGTCGCCAGGCTCGCCGGCCGGTAGATCGTCGTCCGCGCACCCCCCGGGCGCCGAGCGTTCGGGGCACGCGGTACCATGTCGCGGCCCCATGAGCAATGTCGCGGCTCCCCATGAGAAGATCACGCTCGCGCTCGTCACCGCCTGCATCTTCGGGACGGTCACCTCCATCACGATGATCGGCCCGCTGCTCGTGGATCTCGCCGGCGAGTTCGACGTCTCCGTCGCGAGCGCGGGACTGCTCGCCGCCGCCACGGCCGTCCCGCAGGCGCTCGCCTCACCGTTCGCCGGGCTCGTCTCCGACCGTCTCGGCCGGCGCCCGATGATCGTGCTCGCCTTCGCGAGCGTCGGCGTGATCGCGCTCGCCGCCGCCGGGGCGAAGACGTTCGTGATGCTCGTGGTCCTGCGCTTTCTCACCGGCGTGTTCGGGTCGTGCGGACCGACGAGCCTGCTCGCCGCGATCGGCGACCTGTTCCCTGCCAGCCGACGCGCGAGCGCGATGGGCTGGTTCAACATGGGCTTCAGTCTCGCGGCCATCGCCGGCGTGCCGGCCGTCGGGGCCGTCGGCGGCTGGCTCGGGTGGCGCTGGGCGTTCGCGGTGAACGGGGCCGGGATGCTCGTGCTCGCGCTCGCGGTCCAGCTCTGGTTCCCTGCGGCGCCCGCGGTCTCAGTCAAGACCGGCGTCGTCGCGACGTACCGCGCGGTCTGGGGCGTCCCGCGCCTCGTGAACGTCCTCGGCGCGAACTTCGTCGAGCGCTCGCTGTTCGGCATGCTGACGCTCTATCTCCCGTCGTTCCTGATGCTCCGTCACGGGATGAACGCCGTGGAGGTCGCCCCGCTGCTGTCGCTCGTCGCCATCGGCACGATCGTCGGCAACGTCTTCGGAGGCTGGCTCGGCGACCGCCTCCCGCGCCCGGTGACGTTCGTCGCCGCCCAGCTCACCGCCGGGGCGCTCGGCCTCGTGCTGTTCGCTGGTGCGTTGCCGCTCGTGGCTGCGGTCGCGATCGCCGCCAGCGTCGGCTTGGCGAATGCCACCAGCCGGCCGGGCTTCCTGGCCCTGAGCTCCGAGCTCGCGCCCGGTCACCGCGGCGCGCTGTTCGGCCTCCTCGCGCTCAGCAACCAGAGCGGCCTGGTGCTCGGCTCCGCGCTCGGGGCCCTCATCATCCCGATCGGAGGCTACGGCGGCCTGGCGGTCGTCGCCGCCGCGCAGGGCTGTGTGGCGTCAGCCCTGGCCACGCCCCTGGCGCTCCGGCGACGCCTCCCGCTCTGACCGACTCGCGGGGACTGCACGCCAATCTTGGTCTGCGGGCACCTCGGGACGTATCCTCGGTCGAGGCCCGCGTTCCGGTCGTACCCGGGCCCGTGACAGCGATCGACGCCGGCAGGGGTGCCCCATGAGGAGAACCGCATGAATGGACCGTTGATCTGGAAGGCTCTTCCAGCCGTGGCGCTTGCCGCAACGCTCATCTCTCCGGCGCCGTCGGCCGCGCAGCAGCCCGCGCCGGCCGTGCCGCAGCCCTCGCCGCCGGCGCCGCAGTACGTGCTCTCGGTGCAGGGCCTCTATCCGAACATCGCCGAGGCCGGCGACCGGCGCATCGCGCTGATGGTGGCGTACGGCATCGACGGCCACGGCATCCCGATGCGCCGGCTCGCGATCGTGGACGTGACGCCGGGCAACTCGCCGCGCGGCATCCAGCGGGTGTTCGAGCCAGGCCGAGCGAAGGTCACGATCAGCTCCCAGACGTGGGAGCTCGCGATGACCGATTTCTTCAACCAGGAGCGCAACGTCACCGACCTCGAGGTGACGCTCACGGCGCTGGAGAAGATCGGTGGCGTCGAGCAGCCGACCGCGGTGATCAAGACGAGCCTGGCCGACCTGTCCGAGGTGCGCGCACGGCAAGCGCGCGAGGCGAACCAGCGCGTGAAGTTCGGCGACGAGACGTACTGGGTGAGCCCGGGCTTCTTCGGCGACCAGTCCGGATTCCTGTTCTTCGACGACGCCACGATCAAGCGTCTCGCCGACCCGACGCGCGATCCGATGGCCCTCGAGCCCCGCTTCGTCGTGATGACGACCGAACGTCGGGGCGTCTTCAACGAGCGTCTGGCCGACTCGGTCCCCGTCGGCGCCACCGGCTACGTCGTCGCCTGGGATTACAACCGGTTCGCCTGGGTCGCGAAGCGCGCCGGCCAGTAGGTCGAGCCTGATGGGGGCCTCGAAGGGCCCCCCAAGCCCCCCGCGCTCGCACGCGCCCCGGGACACCCGGGGCGCGGCTCGATCGCCGGCGGGCACCCCTCGCGCAACAAATCTTCACGCGACGCACATACCCGCTTCACGTATCCGCGCCATCGTCGTCCGTAGAGACCGGCGACACGCCGGTCCACAAGGAGGATCGACGATGGTGACGAGCGCCTCCTGCGGCGGACGCTCTGGAACCTCGCCGAGAACGCCGGGAAATACGGCGCACCTCCGCTCACCCTCGCCGCCCACGAGGATGGAGCGCGCGTCGTCGTGACCGTCAGCGACGCGGGACCGGGGATCCCCGCCGAGGCCCGTGAGAAGGTCTTCGAACCGTTCCACCGCCTCGACGCCGCGCGGACACCGGGAACGGCGCGGGGCGTCGGTCTCGGGCTCACCTTCGCGCGCCGCGTCGCCGAGGCTCACGGCGGGACCATCGTGATCGGCCCGGCGACCGTCGCCGCCGGGCGTGAGAGCGGCTGCCGGGTGACGCTGACGCTTCCCGCATGACCGAGGAGCGCCCCGGGTTCCATATCGGAGCCCCCCATTCCAGAGCGTGCTAGCCTTTCCCGGTCCGCGCCCGCAGGCCGGGATGCCGTGCACGAGCGGTCTCACTCACGAGGAGAACGATGCCACCAGTCGACCCCAACACCGTGCTGATGACCGGCGAGAACTCCTTCATCCGGCTGAGCCCGGACGGCGGCACGACGATGTCCGACCGCCTGAGCCACTGGCGCGTCCTGTGGTGCCCGGCCGGCCAGGGCCACGTGCTGTTCATGCACTCCACGCTGCTCGGGGGACAGGTCCGCGTCTACAGCGACAACCCGGCCGTCGCGCGATGGCTTCAGCGGACGATCGAGAGGCTGCTCTATCCGGCCTTCGCCGACGAGCGGCTGCCGGTCATCGCCGCGAAGTTCCGCCGTCACGGCGGGCCGCCGTCCAGCACGAGCGAGGAGATCACGGCGGGCAGTGACCGCATCCGGATGTCCTGGTGGGACACGCTCGAGCCGTTCGTGCTCCACATGCCGCCCGGGTTCGCGGATCGGCCGATCGGCGTGTTCAGCACGTTCTTCCCCGCACGCGCCGCGCAGGTGGAGATGAACGGGGCGGTCGCGAGCGGTCTGCCGTGGGCCGAGCTGCGCGGGGACCGGCAGAGCTCGAGCGCCTGCCTCGCGTGGTCGGAAACCTGGGTGACGCCGCGCGCGTGAGCGATCTCCTCGAGACCCTCGAGATCGAGACGGCCGCGGCGCCGCGCGCCGCGGTGATCTGGATGCACGGGCTCGGCGCCGACGGTCACGACTTCGAGCCGATCGTGCCCGAGCTCGCCATCCCGGAATCGCTCGCGATCCGGTTCGTGTTCCCCCACGCGCCCACGCGCCCGGTCACGATCAACAACGGCTGGGTCATGCGCGCGTGGTACGACGTGCTGCCCGTCGCCGGAGAGCGCCGCGAGGACGAGGCCGGAGTGCGGGCATCCCAGGACGCGATCGAGGCGCTGATCGCGCGCGAGAAGTCACGCGGCGTGCCGGCGAGCCGCATCGTCCTCGCGGGCTTCTCGCAGGGCGGCGCGATGGCGCTCCACACCGGGTTCAGACACGGGGATCGGCTTGCGGGCATCATGGGCCTGTCCTGCTTCCTGCCGCTCGCGGACCGCGTCACCGACGAGGCGACCGCGGCGAACCGCGACGTCCCGATCTTCCTCGCGCACGGCACGCACGACGACGTGATCCCGATCGCGCGCGGCCGCCGGTCTCGCGACGTGCTCCTCGGGTTCGGCTATCGGATCGACTGGCGCGAGTACCCGATGCCTCACAGCGTGTCGCCCGCGGAGATCAGCGACGTCGCCGCGTGGCTGCGCGGAGTGCTGACTATCTGATGGGGGGACTATCGAGGCCCCCCATGCCCCCCGCGCTCGCCCGCGCCCCGGGAAACCCGGGGCGCGACTCGGGCCTCGCCTTCCTCCACCGGCCCTGCGTTGCTGGGGGAACTCTCGAGCGTCGCCGCGATGCCGGCTCCGATGAGCCAGCTGCCGCGATCCCGCAGCGTCACGACGATCGGGTCGTCCTCGATCAGCTCGCGCTGCGCCATGAACCAGAGGCGCGTGATCCAGAACAGGAGCAACACGCACGCGGCCCACAGGACGTCCGGCCGGCGGTAGGCCGCCATCACGTCCTGGCGCGTGATGTAGAGCGCGAGCACGAGGACGGCCAGGTAGCCGCACGCCGTGCCGACGGTGAGGAGCCACGGACGGTCGTTCCGGACGTATCCGCGGCCGGCGACGCGCCCGTCGCCGCCCGCGTCGAGGAGTCCGAGCTCGGCATGGCGCTTGAGCACGGCGAGGCTCTGGAAGAGGAAGAGCGAGAGCGCCAGCAGCCACGGTGACACGATCACGCCCACCGCGACGCCGCCGGCGAGCACCCGCACGGTGTAGAGCAGCGCGAGGACGAGGACGTCGAGCACGGGCACGCGCTTGAGCGCGAACGAGTACGCGGTCGTGAGCGCCAGGTACCCGCCGAGCGCGACCGAGAACCGGGCGCCGAGCGGGACCGCGAGCGCGCCAGCGGCGAGCACCAGCAGCGGCACGAGCACGAGCGCCGCGGGGATCGGCAGCGTCCCGGCAGCCAGCGGCCGTCGCCGCTTGCGCGGGTGCGCGCGGTCCGCGTCCAGGTCGAGCAGGTCGTTGAGCAGGTACGTGCCCGACGCCAGCAGCGAGAACGCGAGGAACGCGAGCGCGGCGCGGCCGGCGCGCAGCGGGTCCCCGAGGTCGTGCGCGAGCACGACCGGCGCGAACACGAGCAGGTTCTTGAGCCACTGGTGGACCCGCAGGGCAGCCGGCAGCGCGCGGAGACCGGACGGGCCGGGAACGAACTGGTGGGCGACGGGAACGTCGGGCTCGAGCCGGCGGCGGATCGTCCGGTCCCGCGTGACGGTCAAGGCCGCGCGAGCGTCGCGCCAGACCGTGAGGTCGGCCCGCCGGTCACCGAGATAATCGAACTGTCCCGCGCCGAAACGCCGTTCGAGCGCGTCGCGCTTCGCGCGACCGGAGAGGTTGGCCCTGCCGTCGCTCGCGACGACCTCCGCGAAGATCCCGAGGTGCTCCGCGATCACCCGCGCCACCCGCGCATCCGCCGCGGTCGCGAGCACGACGTGGCGGCCCGCCCGGCGCTCGCGGCGAACGAACTCCACGACGTCGTCGCGGTACGGCAGCGTGCGCGGGTCGATCGACACGCGGCGCGCGAGCTCCGCCTTCAGGTGCGCGCGGCCCCGGAGAAGCCAGAGCGGCAGCAGCAGGAGCAGCAGCGGCCGGGTCTTCAGGAGCCGGGCGATCGACTCCCACAGGACGTCGGTCGCGATGAGCGTCCCGTCGAGGTCGACGCAGAGCGGCGGCGTCGATGACCGGGCCGTGGTCAGCGCGGCGGGCGGCACACCGGCGGAAGTGGGCAAGCGCGATGCCAGGCCGGGAACGACGCGTGCGGGCGGTCGTCCCCGGCGCGGCAGGGCGGAAGTTTACCGGGCCCCTGCAAACCCGTGCGGGATCGTCGCCAACCGCGCCGTCAGCGAAAGGCGTCGATGCCGAGCGCCGAGCGGCCGATCAGGAGACGGTGCACCTCGGATGTGCCGTCGGGGAACGTGAGCATCCGGGCATCCCGGAAGTAGCGTCCGACCGGGTGCCGGTCACTCACGCCCGACGCGCCATGGATCTGGATCGCCTTCGACGTCACGCGCACGGCCGCCTCGGTCGCGTAGAGCTTCGCGATCGAGGACTCGCGCGAGCACTCCCGGCCGTGGTCCATCATCGCCCACGCGCGGTAGCTCAGAAGGCGCGCGGCCTCGGTCTCCGCGATCATGTCGGCGAGCATGCCCTGCACGAGCTGAAACCCCCCGATGGGCCGGCCAAACTGCGTGCGCTGTTTCGCGTAGGCGATCGCGGCGTCGACGGCCGCCTGCGCGATCCCGACGGCGTGCGTCGCCATCGACGCCCGCGACGCCTGGATCGCGCGCAGCGTCAGCCTGAAGCCCTCGCCCTCCTGCCCGAGCCGGTTCTCGACCGGCACCTCGTAGTCCTCGAAGGTGACCTCGGCGAACGGGATGAGCCGGTCGCCCAGCGTGCCGATCGCCGACGACCGGAGTCGCCGGTGGTCGAGGTCGACGATGATCCGGGAGAGACCGCGAGAGCCGGCCGCGGGATCCGTCGAGACGAGCACCGTGGCGGTCTCGGCGATGTTGCCGAGGGTCAGCCAGGTCTTCATTCCGTTCAGCACGTACCGGTCGCCCGCGCGCCGCGCCGTCATCCTGATCGCGCCCGCGTCCGAGCCGACGTCGGGCTCCGTGATCGCGGTGGTGCTCAGCCGGTCCACGGCGAGCAGCGGGACGAGGTACCGTCGCTTCTGCTCGGGTGTGCCGAGCATCGCGATCTGGCGCGGGACGACGTGCGCCGCGAGGAAACCGAAGACCGGCGCGAGCTCCTCGATGACGATGCCGAGCGAGACGTAGTCGAGGCCGGCGCCGCCGTCCTCCTTCGCCACGACGGCGCCCGGATAGCCGATCGGGAGCGTCATGCGGAGCAGCTGCTTGAGCTCGTCCGCGGAGAGCGCGTGGTCCATGCCGCGGCGCTCGAGGAACGGCACGACCTGCGTGTCGCGGATCTCGCGCGTGTGCCGCCGGAGATCGTCCTGCGCCCGGGTGAGCTCGAAGTCTGGCATGAATGCGATTCTAGCGTCATGGGGGCCTTGAAACGGCCGGGTAGAATGACGCCACGGAGGAACGAGCCATGTGGTTCCGAGCGAAGGCCGCGATGCCGACACGCGAGGACGCGCTGCCCGGGCGCGACGAACGGATGCCGATTCCCGAGCGTCACGAGGTGCTCGGCACCCCGCTGGCGCCACCGTTTCCCGCCGGCCTCGAGCGCGCGATGTTCGGGATGGGGTGCTTCTGGGGCGCGGAGAAGCGCTTCTGGACGATGCCGGGCGTCTACACCACCGCCGTCGGCTACGCCGCCGGCCTCACGCGGAACCCGACGTACGAGGAAGTGTGCAGCGGCCTGACGGGCCACGCGGAGGTCGTGCTCGTCGTGTTCGATCCGAAGCAGGTGCCGTACGCCGAGCTGCTGCGCGCGTTCTGGGAGAGCCACGACCCGACGCAAGGCATGCGGCAGGGCAACGACGTCGGCACGCAGTACCGCTCGGGAATCTACGCGCATTCGCCGGAACAGCGACGGCTGGCCGAAGCGTCCCGCGATCAGTACCAGAAGGCGCTGAGCCGCGCCGGCCACGGGCGGATCACGACCGAGATCCTCGACCCGCCCGATTTCTACTACGCCGAGGCGTACCATCAGCAGTACCTCGCGAAGAACCCGTGGGGCTACTGCGGCATCGGCGGCACCGGCGTCGCCTGCCCCGCCGGGCTCACGGCCGCCGCGCGTTCCGCGTAGCCGCGCGCAGGCGGTGGCCGAGGCGCTGAAACGCTCGGAGGAGACCGACCGATGAGTGGACGAGCCTTCGTGAACCTGCCCACCGACCGCGTGATCTACGGCGCGGGGACCCTCGTGGACCTGGCGCCCGAGCTCGATCGCCTGGGGCTCCGCCGCGCCTTCGTCATCACCGGCGAGACGATCGCCACGAAGACGACGCTGCTCGAGCGCGCGAAGTACGTGCTCGGTCCGCGATTCGCAGGGGCGTACACGCGCGCCGGCCAGCACGTCCCGCGCACACGCGTGCTGGAGGCCGCACGGGCTGCTGCGGCCGCGCGGACCGACGTCCTCGTCAGCCTCGGAGGCGGCAGCCCCATCGATTCGGCCAAGGCCGCGGCGTTCGCGATCGCGGAGAAGCTCGAGCAGCCGGACGACTTCAACCGCTACAGCACGCGGTGGCCACCGCCGGGCGGCGCGCGCGTGCCCTTCACCGCGTCGACGCCGCCGGCGCACATCGCGATCCCGACGACGCTGTCCGCGGGCGAGCACACGCCGAACGCCGGGCAGACCGACGAGACGAGGCGGCGCAAGGACGGCATCTCGCACCCGCTCCTGGCGCCGAAGGTCGTCATCCTCGATCCCGAGGTGACACGCGACACGCCACCCCCGCTCTGGGCCTCGACCGGCATGCGCGCGTTCGACCACGCGGTCGAGCGGTTCTGCTCGCCGCACCACCAGCCGATCACCGATCCGCTCTGCCTCGAGGCGATCCGCCGGCTCGTGCGCCGCCTGCCCGCCTCGACGCGCGACGCCGAGGACATGGACGCGCGCCTGGCGTGTCTCATCGCCGCGTGGCTGTCGATCCACGGAGCGTTCAACGCCCCGACGGGGCTCTCGCATGCCATCGGTCACCAACTCGGCGGCCGCTGCGGCGTGCCGCACGGGATCACGTCGTGCATCACCCTCGCACGGGTCATGGCGTTCAACGCGCCCGCCGTGCCCGAGCGCATGGCCGCGATCGCCGAGGCGATGGGCACGGGCAGCGCACCGGCCGGCGTCGCGGATCTCGTGCAGGCGCTCGGCCTGCCGTCGAGGCTCAGCGAGACCGGCAAGGTCAGCGAGGACGACCTCGAGCCGATCGCCCGCCAGACCTTCGAGGAGCTCAGGCCCGGGCTGAACCCGCGGCCGGTCGAGAGCGCCACGCAGATCCTGGCGATCCTGAAGGACGCGTGGTGATGGTGCCGGGGTCGCTTGGCGCGCTCGCCGCTCCCATCGCCACGCGGCTCCGGGAACGTCGCCAGACCGTCGGCGTCGCGGAGTCGTCAGCCGGCGGGCTCATCTCGGCCGCGCTGCTCAGTGTCCCGGGCGCATCCGCCTACTTCCTCGGCGCCGGGGTGATCTACACGCGCGACGCGCGGCGTGCGCTGCTCGGCGTGCCGGATCGCGCGGTGACCGGGATCCGATCCGCGTCGGAGCCGTACGCGCTGCTCAAGGCGCGACGCATCCGCGACCTGCTCGGCGCGACGTGGGGGCTCGCCGAGACCGGCGCGGCGGGACCGACGGGCAACCGCTACGGGGACGCCGCCGGGCACGCATGCATCGCGGTTTCCGGCCCCGTGGAGCGGGTCATCACGCTGGAGACGGGCACGGACGACCGCGAGGCGAATATGGGAGCGTTCGCGCGCGCGGCGCTCGAGCTCCTCGAGGCGTGCGTCACGGCGGCGCCTCCCCCCGCGTGAGATCTCAGAGCCCGTGAACGAAGATCATGGGGGGCCCCGAAATGGCCCCCCAACCCCCCCCAACGCTCGCCGGGCCCGGGGTGAACCCGGGCCCGGCTCGACCACCCGCGCCCGCATGTCCGTGACCAGGACCGCGAGACCGACGACGGCGAGCGCTCCGCCGAGCGTCCAGAATACGCGATCGTAGCTGCCGAGCGCGAGCGTCAGCAGCGACGCGCCGACCGGACCCGCCGCGCGCGCGCCGTTCGCGCCGAGTGCCAGCGCTCCGGCGATGCTGCCGTAGTGCCGGCGGCCGAAGACCTCGGCCACGACCGTCGCGCGCGCCAGCGTCGACATGCCGTTGGCGGCGCCCATGAGCACGATGACCGGACCGATGCCGGCAAGCCACACGAGCGTGATGAGCGTGACCCCGACCGCCTGGGCGAGAAAGATCGACGCCGTCACCCAGCGTGGCCCGAGCCATCCCGCGATCGGGACGAAGAAGAGCCGGCCCGGCAGCTGCATCGCGCCCATCCAGCCGATCGTCGCCGCGGCGAACGCCGCACCGTAGCCCAGGGACACGAGGTACGGGATGAGGTGAACCGTCACGGACACGGTCGCGAAGTTCGCCACGACGAACGCGACGGCGAGCACCCAGAAGATCGCGGCGCGCGCGGCGGCGTGGAGCCCGACGCCCGCGACCGCGCCGATCGGCTCTGCGCCCCGGATCGGCTCTGCGCCGGGGGGCGGCGCCGGCGGCTTCGGCGCGGGGCGGAGCGCGATCGCATGGAGGGGAATCGTGACGACCGCGAGGACGACGCCGAGCGTGAGCACGCTCGTGCGCCAGCCCAGGCGTGCGAGCAACCACGCCTCGAGCGGCATGAAGATGGTGCTGGCGAGCCCCGCGGCCAGCGTGAGCGTCAGCATCGCGCGGTCGCGGTGCGTGCTGAACCACTGGACGATCGCGACGAACGCCGGCTCGTAGAGGATCGCGGCCATCGCGAGCCCCAGGCCGCACCAGACGAGGTAGAGCGCCCAGACGCTCTCGACCCGTGACCACGCGATCATCAGCACGGTCGCGAGGCAGGAGCCGGCGGTCATGAGCGCGCGCGGACCGTGGCGGTCGAGCCAGCGCCCGACGGGAATCGCGGCGAGGGCGGCGATCGCGAGCCCGGCCGAGAACGCGCCCGTGATCGCGACGCGCGAGGCGCCGAGGTCCTGCTCCATCGGCCGCAGGAACACCGGGTAGCCGTAGTAGACGATCCCCCACGACACCGTCTCGGTGACCGAGAGCGTGGCGACGACCACCCAGCCGTACGGCAGGCGCCGGATTACGGCAGTATGCCGCCGAGGTGGCGGCCGAGGAACGCGAGCATCTTCTCCCACGCGTCCTTCGCGGGGCCGGGACGATACGCTTGCGCGTTGGAGAAGTTCAGGAAGGCGTGGCCGGCGCCGTCGTACGTGTGGAACTCGTGCGGCTTGCCGAGCCGCGTGAGCTCCGCGTCGATCGCCCGCACGTCCTCGGGTGACGGGTTCTGGTCGTCGCCGCCGAAAAACCCGATCATCGGGCACCGGAGGCCCGCGGTGCGCTCGAACGGCGCCGGACCGTCGCCCCACGCGCGCATGATGTTGCCGCCATAGAACACGCCGGCCGCCGCCCACGCGTCGGGCCGGGCGCCGGCGAGCAGGTACGTGACGCGGCCCCCCATGCAGAAACCGAGGACGCCGAGGGGCCTGACGCGCGGCGCAGCCAGACGCCCCAGATACGCGACCGTCGCGTCGGCGTCGGCGAGGATGTCGGCGTCACGCAGCCGGCCGATCCGCGTCATCATGTCGGCGCCGTCATCGGGCTGCCGGTGGTAGAGGTCGGGCGCCGCCGCGACGTAGCCGTGGCGCGCGAGGTCTTCCACGCGGTCCTCGATGAAGCGATCGACGCCCGGACCGTGCTGGATCACGACGACGCCCGGCGCGGTGTCACGCGCCGTCGGCGCGTCGATGTAGATGCGCATCGGCTGACCATCGACCTGCACGGTGTCCCAGCGTCCCATGTGGACCTCCTCGTCATCGTCGGTGGCTGGCGCGCGCCCGCGCCACCGGTCACGCCACTGGCGCCGGCAGTCAGGGCCGGCGAGCGCGTCGCGCTCACCATCAGCGAGCGTACGACACGTGTCCAGCTGATCCGGTAGCGTGCACGACCCGGTAGAATGAGGCGATGACCGACAAGCCCTCGCACTTCATCCGCGACGAGGTCGTCGAGGACCTCAGGACCGGCCGGTTCACGGGCGTGGTCACGCGCTTCCCGCCGGAACCGAACGGGTACCTGCACATCGGCCACGCGAAGGCGATCTGCCTCGACTTCGGGCTCGCGCAGGAGTTCGGCGGGCGCTGCCATCTTCGCTTCGACGACACGAACCCGACCAAGGAGAGCCAGGAGTACGTCGACGCGATCATGCGGGACGTCCGCTGGCTCGGCTTCGACTGGGGCGAGCACCTCTATCACGCGAGCGACTACTTCGAGCGACTCTACCGGTGGGCGGAGCAGCTCATCCGCGCCGGCAAGGCGTACGTCGACGACCTGACGGCGGACGAGATCCGCGCGTACCGCGGCACGCTGACCGAGGCCGGCCAGGCAAGCCCGCACCGCAGCCGCTCCGTCGAGGACAACCTCGATCTCTTCCGTCGCATGCGTGCCGGCGAGTTCGAGGACGGCACGAAGACGCTGCGCGCGAAGATCGACATGGCGGCGCCCAACCTGAACCTGCGGGACCCGGTCATGTACCGGATCCGGAAGACCACGCACCAGCGAACGGGCGACGCCTGGCGCATCTACCCGATGTACGACTGGGCGCACGGCCAGTCGGACTCGATCGAGGGCGTCACGCACTCGCTCTGCACGCTCGAGTACGAGGACCACCGCCCGCTCTACGACTGGTATCTCGACGCGCTCGGCATCGATCACCCGCGGCAGATCGAGTTCGCGCGCCTGAACCTGTCCCACACGATCATGTCCAAGCGGAAGCTCCTCACGCTCGTCGAGGACGGCATCGTGAGCGGCTGGGACGACCCGCGGATGCCGACGCTCGCCGGCCTCCGCCGCCGCGGCTACACGCCGGAGTCGATCCGTGACTTCTCGGAACGGATCGGCATCGCGAAGTCCGACAACCTCGTGGACGTCGCGCTCCTCGAGCACTGCCTGCGGGAGGATCTCAACCGGCGCGCGCTCCGCCGCATGGCGGTGCTGCGGCCGCTTCGCCTCGTCATCGAGAACTATCCCGAGGGCCAGATCGAGGAGGTCGCGGCGATCAACAACCCGGAAGATCCCTCCGCCGGCACGCGCCGGGTCCCCTTCGGGCGCGAGCTCTGGATCGAGCAGGACGACTTCCGCGAGACGCCGCCGCCGAAGTACTTCCGGCTGTCGCCGGGCGTCGAAGTGCGCCTGCGATACGCCTACATCGTCAAGTGCACCGGCGTGGAGCGCGACGCTTCCGGCCAGATCATGACCGTGCGATGCACGTACGACCCTGCCTCACGGGGCGGCGATGCGAAGGGGCGCAAGGTGAAGGGCACGATCCACTGGGTCTCGGCGCGCCACGCGGTCGACGCGGAGGTGCGGCTCTACGAGACGCTCTTCAGCGTGCCGAAGCCGGACGAGGCCGACGACGTCAGGACCGTCCTGAGCCCCTCGTCGCTGGAGGTCCTGACCGGCTGCAAGCTCGAGCCGGCGCTCGCGTCGGCGGAGCCCGAGGCGCGCGTCCAGTTCGAGCGCGTCGGCTACTTCTGCGCGGACTGGCGCGACCACGCGCCCGGCCGCCGCCTGGTGTTCAACCGGACGGTGGGCTTGAGGGACACCTGGGCGAAGATCGAGCGGTCGGGACGATAGACGCGATCTGACGCTACGGCTGCTGCGCGCCCTCTGCGTCGGCCAGCATCCGGCGAACGATCTCCGCGAATTGCTCGACCGGCGCGAGCTCGCCGAGCGCGGCCACGACGCGCTCCATGTCCAGCCCGACGTAGTGTACGGGGTCACCGGAGAGCGCGCGGCGCGAGCCGGCCGGCGACGCGGAAGCGCCGATCACCGCCAGGCGTGATCACCACCATCTCCCCCGACGCCGGCGAGATGCCGGTGAGCGCGCGGATGTTGAAGTTGTGCGTGACCAGGATCAGGTTGGCGCCCATGAACGGCCGGCTCACGAGTTGCCGCACTTCCCGCGTGCGCGCCTCTTCGAGGTTGGGGTCCCGGAACAGGGATTCGAGCGCGGGCCACGGCTCCGCCCGGCCGAAGGCGAGCCTCGCGGTCTCCAGGCAGCGGCACCACCGGCTGGAGAGCACGCGTCCCACGGGGATACCGCGCGCCCGGAAGACGGCGCCGATCTGACGCGCTTCCTCGCGGCCTGCTTCGGAGAGGTTCCGCTGCGCCGAGCAGTCGTCGATCCGGAAGCCCGGAGGGTCGCCGGTGCCCGGCGCCGCGGCGTGACGGATCATCACGACCTGCCCGCCGCCCTTGAGGAGCGCCCACAGCGCATCATCGGCCAGCGCGCTTCCCCGCATGGCGAGGAGCGCGAACGCGATCACCGCGATCGCGCGGCTCACGCGACCATCACAGAGGTCACCGTCGGGAGTCCCTTCGCCACGACCTCCCACCGCTGGCCGGAGTCCGGTGACCGGAACACACGCCCGTCACCGGTGCCGCACACGACCAGCGGCCCGGTGGCGACGAGGCACGCGGTGTCGATGTTGTCGCCGAACCATTCCGGCAGGCCGTCGCGGCAGCGCTCGAAACCGGACTCCGCATCCAGCAGCTTCCGGTAGATCGCCGCGCGGCGGCCGCCCGGTCCCGTCGACGCGGACAGGAGCACGGTCTCGTCGGACACCGCGACCGCCCGCGCGTAGTGCGCGTGCAGTCCGGCCGTGACGAAGTCCCACGAATCGCCACGGTCACGGCTGATCCCGAACCCGGCCGCTGCGGCGACCAGCACGATCTCGGCACGCGTCGGGTGCGCCAGGACCTGGTGGACGTCCGACTCGATGTCGACCGTCGGCCTCCACGACCGACCATCGTCGCGAGAGCGGACGACACCGCCGACATGCACGTTGACGAAGATCGTGCCGTCGCCCGCGACCGTGATCGACCGGACGTCGGCCGGGTCGCCCCACGGCGTGTACCACGCGTCGCGTCCCTCGACGGCCTCGAACGAGTCGACCGACATCATGGGGGGACTATCGAAGCCCCCCAAGCCCCCCGCGCTCGGAGCGCCCCCGGGGGGGCGCGCGGACGCACCCGTGGGGTGCGCGGACGCACCCGACAAAGCCGTGGCGCTTCTCGACCACCGGATTCGTTCACGGGCTCCGCGACGAGGCCCGTGTCGGCCAGCCGCAGCAGGTGCGCCTGCTCGGTGCCGATGAGAAGCCCGGATGGCGTCACCGCCAGGCACGTCGCGGGAGGCCCGGCGATCGAGGCGCGCTCGTGCCATCGGCCGTCCGCGTCGGCGATCCACAGCGCCTGGCCGCCCACGAGCGCCCACGTCCGTGCGGCATCACGCGCCAGCGCAGTGATGGTCCTGCCGTGAACGCTCTCGACGGGCTCCGCTCCGTCGGACCGCACTCGCCACAGGCCGCCCTCGGTCCCGACGAGAATCAGTGGTTCCATGCCGCGTCCTCCATGCGGAAATGGTACCCCACGACACACTGTCGTTCGGGTACCCCTCGATGCCACCATGAAGCAATGCGCGCAGCTCTCGCTGCGCGAGACCGCCAGCCCGGCGGAACGCCCGTGATCGTGTGGAGGGCCAGTCGATGACCCGGATCACACTGCTCGTGCTTCGGTGCGCGAGGGACTGCCCGGGCTGTTCGCCACGCAGGCCGAGCAGAACCAGCTCGCGGTCCTCGAGGCGATGAGCGCGCTCTCCCCGCTGCTGCTGGCGGTCAGCGCGACCCGGAGGAAGCGGCGGCGCGGCACGCGGCGCTGTTCGGGTCACGGCCGCTCCACCCCGGCGCGGGCACGTGGCTGTGGAAGGGCGAGTAGCGGAGGTGGCTCGCGCTCATTCGATCTCGACGAGGCAGGGCCGCGACGATGCGTCGCTGCGACCGCCGCCGGGCTCGCGCAGCAGCACCGGATCGACGTCCACGAGCCCGACGAGGCCCCGTCCGCCAAGCTCTTCGCCTCCTCCTCACCGGTGGCCCGCCTGGCGATGGAGACGACGAGGGTCCGGAGCTCGTCCCGTGAGTGGCGGAGCTGCTCGGCGAGCGAGGGGGTGACGATGAGGTCCGCCTGGGAATTCGCCACCGGCACCGCGCTCTTCGTCCAGGCCACCGCGATCGCTCCCGTTCCTCCCGCACCCGGTGTGGCACTCTTGTGTGGATGCACATCCCGACGCTCCGCGGGTCCTTGACCTGGTCGCCGCCAAGCGCCCGCTGATCCTGCTGGCCGCGGTGACGATCCAGGCCGCGATGTACGGCGGCCACTTCTCGTTCACCGTGTTCTTTCCGTCCCTGCTGGACCTCGCCGGGGGAAGCCGCGCGTGGCTGTCCGGCGTCTACACACTCTTCACGCTCGTCTACACCACGTTCATGTTCCCGGTGGGGCTCCTCGCCGACCGCTGGAGCCCGCGGCGGCTCGTCGCGTGGAGCGCCTTCGTCTACGCCCTCGGCTTCTGGCTGTCGGCGGTCGTCGGCTCGATCGGCCAGCTCTACGTGACCTTCGGGCTCGTCGCCGCGCTCGGGATGAGCGCCGGCTACGTCGTGCCGACCGCGTCCGCGCTGCGCTCGTTCCCCGATCGAGGCGGGACCGCGGTCGGCATCGCATCCGCAGGCGTCGCGGTCGGCAGCGCGGCGGCGCCACCGCTCGCGCTCCGCGTGATCGAGACGTTCGGATGGCGGGCGGCATTCGCCGCGATCGGCACCGTCGTCCTGGCAATCGTGCTGCTCTCGACGCTCGCGCTGCATGCCGCGCCGCAGGTCCGTCGGGCGCCGCCGGACGCCGCGAGCGAGCCACTCGCGGTCGGCGAGATCCTCCGCGCTGCGCAGTTCTGGCTGCTCGGCATCGTCTGCGCCGCGAACTGGCTGCCGCTCTTCGCGATGTGGACGCACCTCTTCCCCATGGGGCTCGCGCGAGGCATCACGCCCGGCGGCGCCGCGGCAGGCGTCACCGTGTTCGGCGTCGCGAGCTTCGCCGGCCGGCTGATCTGGGGGATCGTCTCCGATCGCCGCGGGCGCCCGCTCACGCTCGGGCTGTCGCTCGCCGGCCAGGCGCTCGCGTTCGCTCTGCTCGCGGGTCCCGGCAACGTCACGACGTTCTTCGTGGCCGTCGCGCTCTTCGGCTTCACGTCGGGCGGCTCCATGTCGCTCCTGGCGGTGTACGCGACGGACCTCTTCGGCGCGCCGTCAGCCGGCCGGATCATGGGCGCCAGCGTCGCCATCGGAGGCGTCGTGGCGACGCAGGGGCCGGTCGTCGCCGGGTACCTTCACGACGTGTCGGCGTCCTATCTCGCCGCGTTCGTCCTCGGCGCCGCGCTCAACGCGCTCGCGCTGGTGGTCTTCGGCCGGCTCGTGCGCCGAGGCCCGTACATCGATCCGACGCTGAGAGGAGACTGAGCATGAACGCGGCGATCGCGTACGGCACACGACGGGTCGAGGAAACTGCCGGGGCGGCCCGGTTGCGCGGCTCGGTATGATGCGCACCAACAGCGCATGCTGCGTCCGGAGGTGCGCCCCATGAGCGGCAACGGTCACACCGAAGCTCGACGGCTCCGCGCCCGCCTGAACCATCCGATCGCCGACGCCGACGGCCACTGGCTCGAATACGGGCCCGTGATGCGGGAGGCGTTCCGGCGCATCGGCGGCGAGCGCGCCGTCGAAGGCCTGACGTGGGCGAGCGCGCGCAGCCGGGACGCGCTCGCGATGTCGGTCGCCGAGCGGCGCCGGCGCCGGATCGGCCAGGAGGCCTTCTGGTCGACGCCGAGCGAGAACACGCTCGACCGGGCGACCGGGATGCTCCCGCGCCTCATGTACGAGCGGCTGGACGACCTCGGCATCGACGTCGCGGTCGTGTATCCGACGGCCGGGCTGCGATTCCATCGCATTCCGGATGGCGACCTGCGCCGCGCCGCCTGCCGCGCCTACAACGTCTTCACCGCCGACCAGTTCCGCGGGCTGTCGGACCGGGTCATTCCGGCCGCCATCATCCCGATGTACACGCCCGACGAGGCCGTCGCGGAGCTGCACTACGCCGTCCAGGAGCTCGGCTACAAGGTCGTCATGGTCGGCAGCCTCATGCGGCGCCCGATCGCGGCGATGGCCGAGGAGCACCCGGCGGCCGCGCGCTTCGCCGACTGGTTCGACGTGGTCGGCATCGACAGCGACTACGATTACGATCCCGTGTGGCAGACGTGCCGCGAGCTCCGCATCGCCCCGAGCTTCCACAGCGGTGCGCGCTCGGTGCTGCTGCGCAACTCGCCGAGCAACTTCACCTACAACCACATCGGCCACTTCGCGTCCGCCGGCGAGGCCGTGGCCAAGGCGCTCTTCCTCGGCGGCGTCACGCGCCGCTTCCCCGATCTGAACTTCGCGTTTCTCGAGGGCGGCGTCGGCTGGGCCTGCATGCTGTACGCCGACCTCATCGGGCACTGGGAGAAGCGCAACCGCCGGGCGATCGAGCGCACCAACCCGTGGAAGCTCGACCGCGCGGCGCTGCTCGCGCTCACCGAGAAGCACGGGCGCGACGAGGTCATCGAAGCGATCCGGCGCGGCGAGGGACTGGAGACCGACAACGGGCTGACGGGCGGTGTCGAGGACCTCGACGACTATCACCGCTGCGCGATCGAGCGCGCCGAGGACATCCGCGAGCTGTTCGTGCCCCGCTTCTACTTCGGCTGCGAGGCGGACGACCCGATCAACGCCTGGGCCTTCGACCGCCGCGTGAATCCGATGGGCGCACGCCTGAACGCGCTGTTCAGCTCGGACATCGGGCACTTCGACGTCCCGGACATGGCCGCGGTCGTGCCGGAGGCGTACGAGCTCGTGGAGCACGAGCTCATCACGGCCGGCGACTTCCGCGACTTCATGTTCGAGAACGCCGTGCGGTTCTGGGGCGAGGTGAACCCCGACTTCTTCAAGGGCACGGTCGTGGCGAAGGAGGCGGCGGCCGTGCTGGCACAGTCCGCCGCGGCCTGATGAAGATCCCCCGCTTCGGGCTGAACCGGTTCGACTCTCGTTCCGTCGCGACGTTCGCGGCTGACGTGCGTCGCGCGGAAATGCTCGGCTGGGACGCAGCGCTCCAGCCCGACTCCCAGCTCCGGCGCCGCGACACCTACGTGCTGCTCGCCGCAGCGGCGCATGCGACGGAACGGATCACGCTCGGGCCGCTGCTCGCGAACCCGGTGAACCGACACCCGACGGTGACCGCGTCGTCGATCGCGACGGTCGACGAGCTCGCCCCGGGCCGCGTGCTTCTCGGCTGGGGTGTCGGTGACACTGCCGTGCGGCTCGCGGGTCTCAAGCCGGCACGCGTCACGGAGCTGCAAGCAAGCACGCGGCTGATGCGGGCGCTCCTGGACGGCGAACCCGTCGAGGTCGGCGCTGCACGACCGGCACGCCTGCCGCATCACCGGCCGGTGCCCATCTGGATCGCCGCCGGCGGACCACGGACGCTGCGCATGGCGGGCGGCGTGGCCGACGGCGTCTTCATCCGCGTGGGGACGCATCCGGCGAACATCAAGACGGCCGTCGACGTGATCCGCGCGGGTGCCGTGGACGCGGGGCGCGATGCCTCCAGCGTCCGCCTGGGCGCCGTGTTCCACACCGTCCTCGTCGACGATGCGGAGCGCGCGCTCACCATGGCGAAGTCGATGGCGGCGGGCTATTACGAGTACTCGCCGGCGCTGTTCGACCCGCCCGGCCTCGCGTGGACGGGGCCCGATCCCGAGACACTCAAGCGCGACCGGCAGGTGTGGCCCGACTTCCACCACGCGCCGGATCTCGAGGCGAGCGGTCGCGTCGTCGACTTCCTCCCCGTGACCGCCGCGGACGCCTTCAGCCTGCGTGGCGGACCGGACCAGCTCGTCGAGCGGCTGGTCGAGGTGCTGCGCTCGGCGCCCGCGGAGTTCGACTACGTCGTCCTGCACCCGATCCCGAACCCGCCGACGCCGGACGAAGGCGACAAGGGCTACATGGCCCGGATCGCTCGCGACGTGCTTCCGCGCGTGCGGCGGGCGCTCGCCGCGCTCTAGGAGCCCCACTCCACAGGCGCGACGCCGAGACCCAGCGCCACGGCGTTGTCCCGGACGCGATGATCCACCGACAGAACCGTCGGGGCCGTCATGTCCCGGGAAATGATCAAGGCCGTCGCCACGTGGATCGCGTCCAGCGTTCGAAGCGGCTCGCGCGGAAAGGGCTGGCAGACGCGGTCCAGGATCGCGTCACTCACGGCATAGATGTACCAGTGCGCCGAGGCTCCGGTGAAGCGCGCCCACGCGGCGTCGTGCTGCGCGAGGTCGATCGCGCGCTCCGCGGCGAGCCGCCTGAGCGTCCGCGCCACCTCGGCGGCCGTCAGCGCCGAGCTGATGACGGCGCGGGCGCCCGTCAGAGCGTCGCGGACGCGCTCACCGTCTTCGGCACCCAGCAGCCATCGCAGGACCGCGCTCGACTCGGCGTAGAGGCTGCTCAACGGTCGCGCCGGGTCTCGTCCAGGGCGCGGGTCACCACGTCGACCGAGAGCCGGACGTCCGACCGGGGGTAGGCGTCGGCGGAGTTGGGCAGCCCGACGGTCAAGACTCCGGCCTCGACGAGCTTCCGGAGCCGAGGCGGGATCGCAGGCTGTTCGATCCCGGCCGTGGTGGGCTGGCGCAACTCGGCGACCACACGGCCCCGGTCGGTCACGAGCACGACGTCGCCGCGCTGGACATCACGGAGGTACGCGCTCAGACGATCCTTGAGGCCACGCACGTTCACCGTCTTGATCATGGGCCAATGTAGCCTCGCGAGGCCACGACGTCAACCCACCGCGGCGCCGCTGCGGATCGGCCAGTCCCGGCGCCTCCCTCATCCGCGTGCGCGCCGGCCGCCGGATGCGTGAGCTGGCTCACGCTCGCGCGATGCGGGACACCGTGGCGCCGGACAGGCGGAAGAAATCGACCGCGGACATCGTGATCGACACCGCGTTGCTGCCGGCGTTGAAGACGATCCGCTCGCGTCCGGCGAGCGCCTCGTCGGCGATGACCGGCAGATCGAAGAGATTCCCGAACGGCGGCACGGCGCCCGGTGTACAGCCGGTGAGCTGGAGCAGCTCGTCCGGCGTCGCGAAGCGGACCTTCCGCGTGCCGAGCAACGCGCGCAACGCGGCGTTGTCCAGCTTGAGGTGCGCCGCCAGAACGACGTGCACGTAGCGGTCGTCGGCGCGCACGACCAGCGCCTTGGCCCCGTCTTCCAGCGGGGTCCCCCTCACGCGCGCGGCTTCCTCGCTCGTCCGCACGGGCTCGTGCTCGAGCACGTCGAACTTCACCGCCGACTCCC
Organism: Candidatus Rokuibacteriota bacterium; assembly: GCA_016184125.1. Lineage (GTDB taxonomy): Bacteria > Methylomirabilota > Methylomirabilia > Rokubacteriales > CSP1-6 > AR8. The sequence goes on from JACPDG010000037.1 coordinate 245,879, forward strand.
GCAGCCACCGCACGAGCCGGTCGGTCACCGGCGTCCCGACCCCCGCCGCGCTCATATCGTCACAATTGTATCGAGTCGACGCCCTCCCCTCCCGGGCGAAGGAGCCGGGAGACGAGGGAGTATAGGATGGATATGACGCGTGGTAAACGACTCCTCGAAGCAAGGAGGGCCCTCGTGTTGGCTGTTCTCGTGGCGATCGTGCTCGTCGCGCTCTCCGCGTGCGGCACTGCGCCGCCGGCGCCATCCGCCGGCCGCGTCGCCACCGCGGATCTCCTCGGGACGTGGACGGGAACGTGGGGCGGCACGCCGCTCACCGTGGTCATCCGTGAACAGAACGGCGCCGGCGGCGGTGGCGGCGTCTATCTCGGCTCGTGGCAGGTGGCGGGCCAGAGGCGCCCGAGCGTGTCCGGCGTCATGACGTACGCCGTTCGCGGCGCCGACGTGTCGACGAGCGTGCAGGGCTGGCTCGCGGACCCGGGCCGCCTGACGCTCTACCTGGAGGCGAGGCCGTCCGACGGCCGGCAGGAGCTCAGGCTCACGGTCGGCGACGGGCGACTCACCGGCACGGGGACGTCGAGCTTCCGCTGGGGACCGCAGGGCAGCGTGGAGTTGACGCGAACGAGACGCGTGTCGGGGATCGACGGCGCGAGCGCGCGCTAGCACGCGGATCTCTGCTACGCTGCCTCCCCGGAGGAGGCGAATGCCCCGCACGATCACGCTCGAGCCCTACGAGGGAAGCTGGCCCCCCGACGATCCCGACGCCGGCTTCCGCCGGATGGTCGCGGAGTACTCGCGCATCGATCCGATGCCGACGCTCGAGGTGCTCGGCCGGAACAAGCGGATTCCGGTCGGCGCGCTCGTCAACTTCATCCTCGCCCGGTACGGCACTTCGGGAAGCGACGCGCTGCTCGAGATGGGCCCGCGTGTCGTCCGGCAGATGGACGAGATCGTGCGGACGGCGGAGGCGGCGAACACCGACGAGGCGCGGCTCGACGCGTACCGCGCGCTCAAGGCCATCGTGTCCTGGCTGCTGGTCCCGCTCGACGACCCGAGCCGGCGCGCGGGTGGACGGTAGCGCGCGTGGCATGAGCTCGAGCCAGGTGTGGCGGTGGGCGCTCCCCGCGCCCGCCGTCCCTGCCGAATTGATCTTGCGCCTCCAGAAGTACCGGGACCTCGCTGAGGTCCCGGCCGCCATCCGCGATGCCGCCGAGGAGGCCGCAAGCCAGGCGACCGCCCTGATCGCGCCCGAGGTCGTCGTCTGGCGCGGCGCCGCGGCGGTCGAGGACGAACGCGTGGTCCTGGGCGGCACGCAGGAGTTCCAGAGCCGCGGCCTCGCGCGATTGCTGGCCCGCTCCGACGAGGCCTACGTGATCGTCCTCACCATCGGCGCCGCGCTCGAGGAACGCGCGCACGCGATGTTCGAGGAGCAGCTCTTCCTCGAGAGCGTCCTGCTCGACACGGCCGCCTGGGCCGCGATCGAGCTCCTCATGAGGACGATCCGGCGGCGGCTCGGCGACGTCGAGCGACCCGACGGCCGGTCCGTCACGCATCGGCTCGGGCCCGGGCACCTCGACTGGCCGCTGGCCGAGCAGCCGGCGCTGCTCGCGCTCTTCGGCGAGACGCCCCTCCCCGTCCGCCTCAACGAGGCTGCGTGCATGCTCCCGCAGAAGTCCATCTCCGGCGTGCTCGGTATCGTGCCCTGCTGCTAGGCCGAACGTCACACGCAATCCATCCAGTCGGCGGATACGAACGCCATCGCGCCCCATTGCATGATGCCTATCGGCGCGCGCCGGTGTCCCCGGGGCCCGCAACAGGAGATGGAAACGATGACGCACAAGGAGCGCATGCTCCGGGCGGCCAGGGGCGATTGGGCGGACCGGCTGCCGTTCGTCCCGCGGCTCGACCTCTGGCACAACGCGAACCGGCGCCGGGGCACGTTCCCGCCGGGCTACGGGCCGGAGACGACGACGGCCGAAATCGCCGACGGGCTCGGGGTCGGCCATCACCGGATCATTCCCGAGTTCCTGAACGTCCGCACGCCGGACGACAGCATCGATCGTGGGCTCGGGATCTTCCGCCTGCGGGGCTACGCGTATCGCGCGGAGCTGCAGCACGTGGACCGAGTGGTGCGCACCGAGCCCGACGGCGCGACCATCGTCGAGTACCACACCCCCGTCGGGAGCGTGTCCTGCAAGATCACGTTCACCGAGGAGATGCGCGAGTCCGGCGCGTCGATCACCTGGATCGACGAGCACGTCATCAAGCGCCCCGAGGACTACGCCGTCGTCGGCTCCATCTTCCGGAACATCGAGGTCAGCCCCGATTACGAGAACTACCGGGCCTTCCAGCAGGAGGTCGGCGACACGGGCCTCGCGGTCGCCCACGGCGTGGGCGGCGCCTCGCCGGTGCAGGCCCTGATGCGCGACCTGGTCGACGGCACGCAGTTCTACTACGAGCTCGCCGACCATCCCAAGGAGGTCCAGCAGCTCGTCGAGGACATGACGCCGTTCTACGAGCAGCTCGTGCGCGTGCTCGCCGCTTCACCGGCCGAAGCGGTCATGATCGGCGCCAACTACGACGACACGATCACCTTCCCGCCGCTCTTCGAGGAGCACATCCTCCCGTGGCTCCAGCGGTGGGCCGCGGTCCTCCACGCGAGCGGGAAGCTCTTCTTCACCCACTGCGATGGAGAGAACGAGGGCTTGCTGCCGCTGCTCGCCGCGAGCGGCATCGACGTCGCGGAATCCGTCTGCGCGCCGCCGATGGTGCAGTGCAGCCTGACCGCGATGCGGCAGGCGTTCGGCGGCAGGATCACGATCTTCGGCGGCGTGCCGTCGGTCGTCCTGCTCGAGGAGAGCATGACCGACGACGAGTTCGAGGCCCACATGCGCGGCCTCTTCACCGAGATCGCGCCCGGTGACCGGTTCATCCTCGGCGTCAGCGACATGGTGCCGCCGGATGCGAAGTGGCACCGGCTGGTCCGCATCGCGGAGATGGTCGAGGAGCACGGCACGCTCCCGCTGAAGACACGCTAATCGAGGAGCGTCCCGGGTTCCACGGGTGCGTCCGCGCACCCGCCGGGGCGCCTTCCGAGCGCGGGGGGTGCGGGGCCATTTCGGGGCCCCCGCCTCCCTCGGAGGACATGACGATGCTCGATGAGGAAGGACTCAGGCAGGCCGTCCTGAAGGGCGACCGTGACAGCGTCCGCACCTTCGTGACGGCCGCTCTCGACACCGGCGTGGATGCGGTCAAGATCCTGAACGCGGGACTGCTGCCCGCGATGGACGTGGTCGGCAAGCGCTTCGGCGCGAAGCAGATCTACATCAGCGAGGTGCTGCTGTCCGCGCGCGCGATGCACGCCGGGCTGGCGCTCATCCGGCCGGCGCTGGCGCGCGCCGGCGGCGGCGCCGACACGAAGCCCGTGGTGGTGCTGGGCACGGTGAAAGGCGACCTCCACGACATCGGCAAGAACCTCGTGGGGATGATGCTCGAGGCCGGCGGTTTCACGGTCGTCGACCTCGGCACGAACGTGTCGGCCCAGAAGTTCATCCAGGCGGTGAACGAGCACGGGGCCCAGGTCGTCGGCCTGTCGGCGCTCCTGACGACGACGATGCGCGAGATGCGGCAGACGCTGGCCGAGCTCCGGCGCTCGGCCGGCACCGTCAAGGCGGTGATCGGCGGCGCCCCGGTGACGCAGGAGTTCGCCGACACGATCGGGGCGGACGGCTACGCGCCCGACGCGGCGAGCGCGGTGGCGCGGATCAAGGAGCTCGTCGCTCCGGCGTGACTGCCGTCGCTTGACGCGGTCCGCCGCGCCTCCGTAACGTCACCATCGGCAGCGTGTCCTGCAAGATCACGTTCACCCTCGACGTCGACGCTCACGGCCCCGACCGCCGGCCAGGGAACCTGGCGCACGCCTGGGGAGTTTGTCAGGTGTTCTTGCGATCCGTGCTCCAGGTTCCCCAACAACTTTCTCAGGAGGGGTCAGCATGAGAAGAGTGGCGATGCTTGTCTTGTCTCTGGCTCTGGTCGTTCCCGCTTGGGCCCACGCCGACGACAGCCTCGTGCGCTTCGATGGGGGCATCGGCGTTCACCCCGTCGCGGGCGTCTCGGGCGTCGGCGTGATCGACGCCAACGGCAACAACGTCTTCCCTGACGTCGTCCGCAACGATTTCGTCCGAGGCGGTGTGCGCGTCCCGCCGGGCGGCCGGCCCTGGGTGATCGCCCGCCTCAGAGCCGACGTCGAGACTGACGGTCGGATCTCGGTGGACGGCCGCGGTCTGCTGCTCGCCGGCGGGAACAATCTCGGGAGGAACGGCGGCCAGTCCGTCCGCGCGGTACTGTTCTGCGGCAATGACCGCTTCCAGACGGACCCGCCGGTGGCCCTCGAGGCGAACGGCGACTTCCGGATCGACGACGTCCTGATGCCCGTGGCGCCCACGGTCTTGGCTTTCCCGCCCGATCCCTGCGAGAACGCGGTGCTCCTGATCGTGAGTGCCGGCGGGAACTGGTTCGCCGCCGGCATCGAGAAGCTGGAGGACTGATTGAGCGGGGGGCCCCGACATGGCCCCCCACCCGCTCGCACCCGGCCCGCGACCCCCGGGCCGGTCCTCGATCTCGCCCGGCTCGCGCGGGCGGCACGAAGCCGCCGGCACCTAGCCCTTGACCGACCCCGCGGCGAGTCCCTCCACCATCCACCGGTGGATGAACATGTAGAGCCCGACCACCGGGACCGTCGTGATGACGGACGCGGCCATGAGCTGCCCCCAG
>JACPDG010000068.1 GCA_016184125.1 Candidatus Rokuibacteriota bacterium
GGCGTACGGGAAAACCGTATGCGCCGTTCGATGTGGCGGGGGCTGGAGACGGGCTCTCGGGTACCGCGCCAGTCCTCGACCCTACCCCCCACACCCCCCGGCGCTCGCACACGGCCCGGGAGACCCGGGCCGCGGCTCGGGGGCACGCGGCGGCGTTTAGTCGCCCGGCGCGCGCGAGCGTAGCACACGTGCGCCCAGATCATCGACCCCGCGAATCGCGCCGCGTAAAAGGTTACCGAGCGGGAATCATCGCGCCATTTGCGAAGTTACCTCCGACGGCCGAACGGCCGGAGGAGGCGACGCCGTGCAGGCAGGCACAAAGCGGGAGTATCTGGCGGCGATCTACGGGCGGTACCGACACGCCACGCGGTCGGAGAAAGGCCGGATCTTGGATGAGTTCTGTGAGGTCACGGGGTACCACCGGAAGTACGCGCTGCGCCGCCTCAACCGGCCGGCGGCGTTAGACGGGCTGCGGCGGCGCCGAGTTCGGGCGGCCACCTACGGGCCGGCGGTGATCGAGGCGCTCAGGGTGATCTGGGAAGCGGCGGGCTATCCCTGGTCGGTGCGGCTCAAGGCCGCCCTGCCGCTGTGGCTGCCCTGGGCGCGCCGACGCCAGCACTTGTCGGCCACAGTGTGCGCGCACCTGACACGGATCAGCGCTCGGCAGATCGATCGCCGGCTCGCCGGCGTCAAGCGCACCCTGAAGCGGCGGCAGTACGGACGCACGCGGCCGGGGACCCTGCTCAAACACCACATCCCCCTGAAGACCGATCACTGGGACGTGACGACCCCGGGGTTCACCGAGCTCGATCTCGTCGCCCACTGTGGCAGCCGCGCCGATGGCGAGTTCGCCCACTCGCTCAACGTCACCGACATCCACACCACCTGGGTGGAGACGCGCGCCGTCCTCGGCAAGAGCGAGATCGCGGTGCAGCAGGCGCTCGAGGCCATTCGCCAGGTGCTGCCCTTTCGGCTCCGCGGCATTGATTCCGACAACGGCTCGGAGTTCATCAACAACCATCTCTACCGCTACTGCCAAGCCCAGGAGATTCAGTTCACGCGCGGCCGGCCCTACAAGAAGGATGACAACGCCCACATCGAGCAGAAGAACTGGACCCACGTTCGCAAGCTCGTGGGCTACGGCCGGTACGACACCCCCGCCGCCCTGGCCGCGCTCAACGATCTCTACGCGCACGAGCTCGGGCTGCTGCAGAACCTGTTCCTGCCGTCCGTGAAACTCGTGCGAAAGGAGCGGATCGGCGCCCGCGTACGCCGCCGCTACGATGCCCCGCGGACCCCACTGGAGCGCGTCCAGGCCTGCCCCGAGGCCGATCCCGTAGCCGTGGCTCGCTTGCTCGCGCTCCGCGCCCGCCTCGACCCGTTTGCACTCGCTGCGACCGTCGACCGCAAGATCGACCACCTGGTTGACCTCGCCGCACGCCCGGCCCGACCGCCGGTGTCGGGCGTCCCGGCGCCGCAGCACCGCGCGGCTCGCCGCGATTTCACCTTCGCCAACCACCTTCGGCGTCCCCCACCACGTCGCGCCTCGGTAACCTCTTAGATGGCTCGACGATCCCGGCCTTCGGTTACCTTTTCAGATGGCTTGACAGGCCCCGATCGAGGACCGGCTGCGCGCGATGGACGAGCAGGGGATCGACCAGCATCAACGCACCCGAACGTCGAGGAGCGCCCCGGGTTCCGCGGGCGCGTCCGCGCACCACGGGTGCGTCCGCGCCCCCCCCGGGCGCTACCGAGCGCGGGGAGGTGTGGGGGCCATTCCGGGGGCCCCGCTCGGTCAAAACAGCGACAGCTGGCCGTCAGTGTCTGCCGGGTCCTCGGCGTACGGCCTGAGCCCCTCGAGGTCGGTGAACGGTGCCAGACGCTCCCACACTTCGATCACCTTGGCGCGGTAGTATTCGACGTTCTCGTCGGGCCGGTCCGGAGTCCAGTCCGCGACGAGCCGCGCCTGCTCGGCCACGGCGCCGCGCATCCCTCTTCCCGCGATGTAGTACGAGACCTGGTCGCCTGGCTCCCATGGGCGCCCCGATGCCAGCGCCACCTCGTAGGCCGCCGACACGGCTCTGACCCCTGCCGCGACCTTCTCGCGGTACGCGTCGAGAGGTTCCTGGAGCGTCTCGGTCCGGGCGAACACGCGGACCGGCACACGGTGCGCGGTGAAGTCGGCGAGCCATCGGTCGACGACGCCCCGAGCTTCGCGCCCGCGTCCGGCGAGGAAGAGGCCGACCAGCTCGTGGATGAGCTGTCGCTGGAAGGGCTCGAGCCCGCGCGACCGGAACGCCGAGCCCTTGAGAACGACGCGCCCCGTCGCGTCTGCGAGCCCGTACGTCTTCAGCTTGTACGAGAACATCGCGGTGTAGCGCCCATCGAGCTCGAGGCGGATCCCGGCCGGTAAGGCGGACTGGAGGGCTTCGAGGAGCGACTCGTCGCCGGCGAGGCCGGCCGGCGGCACGAAGTAGACGCCGTCGGTGTCAGCCTCGATCGGCACGCCACCCAGCGCACGCAGCCGCGCGATGATCGTCCCCACGACCTCGCGACCCGCCGCGGTCACCCGGTTGGCCGCCTCGAAGTCGTTCCAGTGTCCCGCCGAGAACGCGAGGTAACCGTAGAACGCGTTGATCAGGATCTTGAACGACTGCTGGAGCGCGGTCAGGTGCGCGCGGTCCTCCGCCGTCGCGGCCGCGGCCGCGTCGCGCTTGGCGGCGACACGCACATCGTGCAGCGTCGCGAGCAGCCGGAGGAAGGCGCCGAGGCCATCGCTCGCCGGCGCGATGCCGTGGGCGAGCATGACCGACGGGTAGAGCGATGTGACGTCGACGTGGAGCACCGGGCGCGCCACACCCTGGTGAAAGATCGCCACGTGGCCGCCGCCGACCGGCGCTGGCGCCTGCGGCAGTGGCACGGCGTGGCCGCGGCGCAGGTAGTCCCGCATCAGCAGCGCGTCGATCTTCGCCGCCGCGCCACGCAGCACGGTGGACTGGTAGTCGAACGGGACGAGCTGCGCCTGCGCGAAGTAGGGAGGTGAGAACCGAGCGCTGACGCCGAGCGTCTCGCAAGCGTCGTCCGCCGCGTACGCCATCAGGCGGTCCGGCGCGTCGCGCAGCGCCTCGGCGATGCGGCCGGCGTCGACGTATGTCCGATCACCGGCCGCGAGGCCGAGGTGGCGCGCGATGTCCTTCAGGCCGAACGACGGCAGATCGCGCGCCCCGACGTCGTGCAGCTGCGCGAGCATCCAGGTGTCCACGATGTGCCGGCCGGCGACCTCGAACTGGCGGTACGCGATGGTGCGCCCGGCGACGTCCAGGCGCGACGGCCGGCCCCGCAGGACGCTCCCGTCGCGTCCCCAGGCGAGCGGCACCGCGTGGAGCCGCGCACGCGCCTCGAGGTACTCGAGGTCGAAGCGGAAGATGTTGTGGCCCTCGATGACGTCGGGGTCACGGTCGCGGAGCACCTGGCCGATCGCGTGGAGCAGGGCCTTCTCGTCCATCCGGTCCCCGCGGAGCACCTCGACGAAGCCGTGCGAGTCCGCGATCGCGGCCGCGACGATGCGGTCGCCGGAGCGCGCCGCATTGGGGAACTCGAAACCGTCGGTCGTGACGACCTCGATGTCGAGCGCCAGGCGGTGGAGATCCGTGAACTTGAGGCCCCGGAACGAGGTCCGGCCGGACGTCAGCAGATACTGGTGAGCGGGATCGCCGGGAAGACGGTACGGCGCCGACGGCGTGTTGGGCGGCTGGCCGGATCGTTCGCGGCAGAGATCACGCGTGCCGAGCGCCGACGGCCACGATTCGAAGCGCGCGATCCACGCGAGCGCCGCGTCACCGTCGAGCCGGTCCAGCGAGAGGAGACCGGCGGCACCGTCGACCAGCCGAGGATCGGCCAGCAGGAGGAACGGCCGGAAGGGAACATCCTCGCTCGCGACGCCGTCTTCGATCCGCCGCCACACGCGGGCCGCCCGGCCGCCATCGGCGAGCGACGTGGCGAGGATGCCCGGCGCCGGGTCCGAGTCGCTGAGCGGCTCCATCAAGCGGCGAGCGCTTCCTCCATGACAGCGCGGTAGGTCGAGAGGTCGGCGAGCCCGACGAGCGCGCGGCCGGTCGCCGGGACGATCACCGTGGGGATGGACGTCACGTGGTGCTCGGCTGCCGCCTCCCAGTCGGTCGCCACGCCCTGGCGGCCGATGCCAGCACGGTAATCGGCGACGAAGACCGTCATGTCGAGCGGCGCCGCGTCGCCGACGATGCGGATGACCTCCGCCGGATCGCCGATGTTGCGACTCTCGGTGAAGAACGCGCGGTAAAGCGCCAGGTGAACCCGGTCGAACAGGTCGGGCGCCTGCTTCACCACGCACTTCGCGGCCTCGAGGGCGGGAAGGCTCCAGCCCGGCAGCGCGTCGTGCGGCCAGGGCGTGAACACGATCCCGTCGCCGGCGCTCATGGCGGCGCACCGCTGCCACCCCTGCTCGCGATACGTGCCCTTCCACGGCACGCCGGCCTCGGGCGACGGGCGGAGCGGGAACGCGCGCGACTCGACGATGACGCGCCCGCGGTACTCGTCGGACAGCTTCCGGAGGCGCACGGCCGCCGGATAGCACCAGGGTCAGAGATAGTCGGAGTACGCGGTGACGCGGACGGGATCGGTCGGCATGCGCCGATTCTACTCGCTGCCTGATGCTATGCTCAAACCCATGCCGCGCACCGCGTTCGGAGCGGGGTGGCTTCTCGTCGCGCTTGCCGGGTGCGCCAGCGCGGGTGCGTCCGCGCACCCCGCGGGTGCGTCCGCGCACCCCGCGGGTGCGTCCGCGCACCCCGGTCGCGTCGAGTTCCCGAACGCCACGCCAGCCGCTCCCCGAAACATCCCGGCCGTCGAGTTCCGACCCGACGGCGCGGGCCCATTCCCCGCCGTCGTGCTGCTCCACGGCTGCCACGGCGTGTCACGGTCCACGCACGACTGGGCCCGGTGGTTCAGGGAACGCGGGTACGTGGCGCTCATCGTCGACTCCTGGGCCCCGCGGGGCCTGCGCGAGGCCTGCACGCCCTCGGCGCCCGAGGTCCCGAACACCGAGCGCTTCGACGATGCGATCGGCGCGTTGCGCGACCTCCAGGCGCGGCCGTACGTCGATCGTGAGCGGATCGGCGTCATCGGATGGTCGAACGGCGGTGTGTTCTCGATCGCGGTCATCAATGGCCCGAGCCACGAGCGGGCGCTCAAGCGAGGCGTCGTGGTCCCGCCGCCGGGCTATCGTGCGGCGGTGGGCATCTATCCGGGCGGGTGCTTCTCGCTCGTGCACGAGCTCGTCGTGCGCCCGCTGCTGGTGTTGATGGGCGACGCGGACGACTGGACCCTGCCTGGTCCATGCGTCGAGATGGTGAACCGGATGCGCGCACGGGGCGCGGATGCGACGATCGTGCTCTACCCCGGGGCCGTGCACTACTTCGACGTCGAGGGACAGCCGCGCGCGAGGCTCACCGACGTGGAGAACCGCAACCTGCCGGGCGAGTGCTGCGGGGCCACGGTCGGGTACGACCCCGCCGCGGCCGTGGACGCCCGCCGGCGCGTCGCGGCGTTTTTCGATTACCATCTCAAGGCACGCTAGCGCCGGCCATGGACGCCCCCGTCGAGCTCCTCCGCCAGCTTCTGCCGGGCGTGGTCCAGATCCACGCCGCGATCCCGCGCGACCACCCGTCGGCGAAGATCCTCGGCACGGAGCGCATGGGGAGCGGCGTCATCGTGGACGCCGCCGGCCTCATTCTCACCGTCAACTACGTCATCATGGGCGCACAGACGGTCCACGTCGCGCTGACGGAAGGCCGCCGCATCAAGGCCGAGGTCGTGGGGCAAGACTTCGACGTCGGCCTCGCCCTGGTGCGGATCAAGCGACAGGGACTCCAGAGCGCGGTCCTCGGCTCCGGCGAAGCCCTCGAGCGGGGCGATGCCGTCGTCGCGGTCGCCGCGACGGGCGCGCACGAGCGGCGAGTGTCGGGCGGCATCGTCACGTACCTCGGGGAGTTCGAGGCGTACTGGGAGTACCTCCTCGACCAGGGCATCGTGTCGAGCGCGTCGAACCCCGGTTACGGCGGCGGCGCGCTCTTCACCCGGACCGGGTACCTGGTCGGCATTGTCTCCCTGAACCTGAACGGGATCGTCCGCAACTCGCTGGCGATTCCGGTCGAGTGCTACCGCCGTCACGAGCAGGAGTTCCTGCGGTACGGCCGGGTGGTGAGCCGGCCTCCTCGCGCCTGGCTCGGCGTCTTCGCGCACGTCGTCGAGGAGGGTGTGGTTGTCGCGGGCGTGGTGCCCGACGGCCCGGGGGACAAGAGCGGGCTCCAGGAAGGCGACCTCATCGTCTCGCTGAACGCCGCCGAGGTCGGCAGCCGACGGGACCTGTACCTGAGCCTGTGGCGACACCAGCCCGGCGAGCGGCTCACGATCGAGGTGGTGCGGGACTCGAAGGTGCGGCGCGTTGACGTCACGGGAGGCGATCGCGCGGAGTTCTTCCGCGCCCCGTAGCCACTGCAAAACACGACGGCGCCCGGGCGGGCGTCGAGCCGATCGGGGGGAGGACTCTGCATGGACCTGGGACTGACCGGCAAGACGGCGCTGGTGACGGCCGCGAGCAAGGGCATGGGCAAGGCGTGCGCCCTCGGTCTGGCGGCCGAAGGCGCCCGCGTCGTCGTGTGCGCGCGCACGGAAGCGGACGTCAACGCCGCTGCCGACGAGATCCGGGCGAAGACCGGCGCCGAGGTGCTGGCGTTGCGCGCGGACGTGACCCGAGCGGACGACGTGGAGAGGCTCGTGGCCCGGGCACAGGACCGGTTCGGGGCGATCGACGTGCTCGTGGCGAACTGTGGGGGACCACCGCGCGGCGGCCTGGAGCAGTTCACGGACGAGCAGTGGCACCAGGCGTTCGACGTCGCGGTCCTGTCGACGGTACGGCTGATCCGAGCCGTCGTCCCAGGGATGCGCGGGCGCCGGTGGGGGCGCATCCTCACGATCCAGTCGACCTCGGTGAAGCAGCCCGTCGACGGGCTCCTGCTCTCGAACGCCGTGCGGCCGGGCATCGCCGGCCTCGTCAAGACGCTGTCGACCGACCTCGGCAAGGATGGCATCACGATCAACGCCGTCCTGCCGGGTCGGATCATGACCGACCGGTTTCTCAGCGGCGCACGGCAGGCCGGCGTCCCCGTGGACGAGTACGTGGCGCGTTCCAGCCAGGACATCCCGCTGGGCCGCGTCGGCACGCCGGAGGAGTTCGCGAACGTGGTCGTGTTCCTCGCGTCCGAGCGCGCGTCGTATGTCACGGGCGTCGCGATGCAGGTCGACGGCGGCGTCGTTCGCGGTAACGTGTGAATGGGGGGCCCCGAAATGGCCCCCCATACCCCCCCGCACTCGGGAGCGCCCCGGGGAACCCGGGGCGCTCCTCGACCTTCCGCTTCACGCTTATGATCTTCGCCCTCCGGGGCGCAGTCTCGCGCTTCTTCGCGAACGACGGGTTCTTCCTGAGCGCCGGACTCGCGTTCTTCGTGATGGTGACGTTCATCCCGATCGTGCTCCTGGCCGTGTCGACGCTCGGCTTCGTCCTCACGAGCGAGCAGGCGGCCTCGGAGGTCGTCGGCCATCTCGCGCGGAACTTCCCCGTCTACACGCGGGAGATCCGCTCGGCGATGATGCGAATCGTGGAGACCCGCGCCGTATCCGGCGTCGTCGGCACGGTGATCCTGGTCGCGTTCTCGACGCCGCTCTTCAGCGCGTCCCGCCTCGTGCTGCACCGCCTCCTGGGACTCCGGCTGCCACAGAGCTTCCTCAGGAACTTCATGGTCGACTCCGGTCTCGCCATCCTGATCGGCGCGCTGCTCTTCGCGGCGACGATCGCGACGTGGATGTTCAACTGGTTCGAGGCGTTCGTCCTCGAGCCGGCCGGCGTGTCCAGCCGCTGGTTGAACATCACGAACCTCGGTTTCAGCGTCGCGGTCTCGGCGGTCACGCTCTACCTGGCGTACCGGTACATGCCGCGGCACCGGGTGCGCGGGAGCGCGGCGCTCGCCGGCGCGGTGCTCGGCAGCCTCCTGTGGGAGGTGGCCAAGCAGCTCTTCAGCCTGTACATCCGCAAGGTCGGCATCTACGACCAGATCTACGGCCCGCTCGGTGTCCTCATCGCGTTCGTGATGTTCGTGTATTACTCCGCGATCGTGTTCGTGTTCGGCGGCGCCTACGTGGCGGCCATCGAGACGCGCCGACGCTAGAGTGGGGGGCCCCGACATGGCCCCCCACACCCCCCCCCACGCTCGCCAGCGCCCCGGGGGACCCGGGGCGCTGCTCGGGAATCCACGTACTTCGGGCGCCAAGACGTCCCGCGTGCTCATTCACGCACGGTGACCGGGCCGGGACCTGTGCTATCGTCTCCCGGGTTTTCATCTCGATCGGGGGGAGCCAGGGATGCTCAAGGACAAGGTGGCGGTGGTGACCGGCGCGGCCCGGGGGATCGGCCGCGAGATCTCGATCCTGATGGCGCGTTACGGCGCCCGGGTCGTCGTCAACGATTACGGCGGCACGGAGTCGGGCACCGGCGCGACGCGCGAGCCAGCCGACGAGGTGGTCCGGGAGATCGGCGCCGCCGGCGGCACTGCCGTCGCGAACCACGAGTCGGTCGCGTCGATGGAAGGCGGGCGGCGCATCGTGCAGACCGCGCTCGACGCGTTCGGCCGCATCGACATCGTCGTCAACAACGCCGGGATCCTCCGCGATCGGATGATCTTCAACATGTCCGAGGAGGAGTGGGACGCCGTCATCAACACCCACCTGAAGGGCACGTTCGCGGTGACACGCGCCGCGGCGCCGCACATGCGAGAGCAGAAGTGGGGACGCGTCATCAACATGACGTCGACGTCCGGGCTGGTCGGCAACGTCGGCCAGGCGAACTACGCGGCCGCGAAGCTCGGCATCGTCGGATTCACGAAGGTGGTCGCCCTCGACATGGCGCGCTACAACGTCACGGCGAACTGCATCTCACCGTTCGCGTGGACGCGGATGATCGGCACGATCCCGACCGAGACCGAGAGCCAGCGCGCGCGTGTCGAGAAGATCAAGAAGCTGTCGCCGGCGCACATCGCGCCGGTCGCCGCGTACCTCGCGTCCGAGGACGCGAAGGAGGTCACGGGGCAGGTCTTCGGCGTGCGCGGCAAGGAGCTGATGCTCTTCGGTCACATGCGGCCGATCATGCGCGTGCACCACGACGAGGGCTGGACGCCCGAGCGGCTCGCGGAGATGTTCCCGGGGACGCTCAGACACCACCTGGTCCCGCTCGAGACCTCGGGCCAGTACTTCAACTACGACCCGCTCGTCTGATTTCATGGGGGGCTGCGACATGGCCCCCCAAACCCCCCAGCGCTCGGAGCCGTCCCGGGGGGTGCGCGGACGCACCCGCGAAACCCGGGACGGCCCTCGATGACGCGATTCGTTCGCAGCTCTGAATCGGCAGGGCCCCAAGGTCCCCTCCACATCCTCTCGATGCGAGGGCCCCGTTGGTTCTTCAAACGACGTCGGATGTGCGCGGAATTACAATCGGAACTCGCACTTTTTTGCTTGCACCCGCCGCGCTTCCTGTAAAATCACCCGACCAGACGACAAACAGTTTCCTATTTGATGCAGTATCCGGTCTTCTCACGCTGTGAATCGCCCGTCATCCGGCCCCGGGCCGTTCCTGTCGTCCTTCTTCTCCTGGCGTTGCTGGTGTTCGGCGTTGCCGGCTGGGGCAACCGCACCGGCGTGCCGACCACGCTCCACGCCGACGCGGTCTCCGGCGCCCGTGACCGGGCGATCGTTTCGGCGCACGAAGGCGCGACGCGCGATGTCATCGCGAGTATCATCCGCGACCTCGGGCTGCCCGTCCCGAGCGAGTTCAGCGTCTTCGTCTACCCGTCTCGCGACCGGTTCCGCGAGGGGCTCGTGCGCGACGCGCACATCGCGCCCGCCCGAGCCGCCGAGCTGGCGGAGTTCGCCATCGGGGTGGGCAAGCGCCGGGTGCTGCTCTTCAACGACGACGGCACGGCCGGCCACGGCCGCGAATGGGTCCGGCTCGTCGCGCACGAGCTCACGCACCTCGCGCAGTTCGAGCTCGCGGAGGGCGAGGGACGTGGCGAGCAGTGGCTCGCGGAAGGCCTCGCCGAGTGGACCGCGTTCACCGTGCTCGAGCGGCTCGGCCTCGACACCGTCGCGCGCCGGCGGCGTCTGGCGTCGGTCGGCATCCGCGACGGCTTCTCGGGCGAACCTCTCCGCCTGGGTCTGGAGGGGCTCGGCACGCCACGCGGCTTCACGACCCGGCACCAGCGCGACGGGGCGCTGCCGATCTACCAGCTCGCGTTCCTGCTGGCGGATAACCTCATCCGGCGCAACGGCATCGAGCGCGTGGCCGGGTACTTCCGCTCGTTCCAGGGGCGCGCGGATCGGTACGAGAACTTCGAGCTCGCGTTCGGACAGTCGCTCGCGGCCTTCGAGGCCGAGTTCGAGGCGCGGCTGAGGAACGCCGCGCGCTAGCCGCTGCGGCGACGCTTCACGTGCCCGCGTTCGTCTCGCTCGTTCTCGTGCTCGGCTGCCTCGTGGTCGGGCTCGCGCATGCGGCCGAGCGGCTGCTCGTGACAGTCGGCGAGGTCACGGCGTCTGGCGCGGTACTGTGGGTGCGCGGACCGGGCGCGGGTCGCGTGACCGTCGACCTCACTGGGCCGGGAGCGGCCGGCCGCGTGGAGCGGCTCGCGCTCGTTCCCGAACGGGACCTGACCGGACGCGTCGTCCTGGCCGGTCTGCGTCCTGCGGGACGCTATCAGTACCGCGTGCGCGGCGACGGCGAGACTGTCGCAGGCACGTTCACCACGGCGCCGGCCCGGGACGACGCGCAGCCGGTGGCGTTCCTCTGGAGCGGCGACCTCGGCGGCGGCGGCTTCTGCCGTCCGGCCGACGGCGGGTATCCGATCTTCGGCGCAATGGCCCGGCGTCCCGCCGACTTCTTTCTCTTCGTCGGCGACACGATCTACGCCGACCGGCCGTGCAATGGTCCCGGCGTCGCGCGCGGCGCCGACTTCGTCGCCACGACGCTCGCCGGCTTCCACGCCCGGCACCGGTACAACCGCGAGGACGCCGCAGTCCAGTCGTTCCTGCGCAGGACGTCGGTCTACGCGATCTGGGACGACCACGAGGTGCGAAACGACTTCGCCGGGTCCGTCGACCCTCTCATGCCCGTCGGGCGCCAGGCGTTCCTCGACTACTGGCCGCTGGCGCCACCCGCGGACGATCCGGCGCGGCTCTACCGGCGTGCCCGCTGGGGGGAACTCGCCGAGCTCTTCATCCTGGACACGCGGCAATACCGCAGCCCGAATGCCGAGCGCGACGGGCCGACGAAGACGATGCTCGGCGCGGCGCAGCGCCGGTGGCTCGTGGAGGGCGTGGTCCGATCGACGGCACGGTGGAAGTTCGTCGTCTCGAGCGTGTCGCTGTCCGTGCCGACCGGACGGCGGGAACGGCGTGACTCCTGGACGGGCGTCGGACCGTTCGGCCTACCGATCGAGCAGGGGACGGGATTCGCGACGGAGCGGGATGCGATCCTCCGCCAGTTCCGTGAGGCGCGGGTGCGGAACCTGGTGGTCATCGCGGCCGACGTCCATCACGCCGAGATCATCCGCCACGAACCCTGGCCGGGGTACCGGTTCCACGAGCTCATCGCGGGGCCGCTCTCCGCCACGCACGGCGCGCCGCGACCGCTGGACCAGGCCCTCGGCGGGCGCACCCTCTGGGCGCGGGGCGGTCTCAACAACTTCGGCGAGGTCACCGTCGAGCGAGACCGGCTGACGGTCCGGATCCTCGACGAGGTCGGCTCGGTCCTCACGACGCAGGAGATCCCGGCGGAGTGATGCGGCGCGCGAACAACTTCTCGGGGCCCGAACAGCCGCTGATGCCGGCGGGCCTCGCCCCCTTCCGTCACTACTGGGCGATCGACGGGCCCGCCGACGAGCCCGCGCGGCTCTACCGGCGGCTGCGGTGGGGGCGACACGTGGAGGTCTTGATCCTCGACACGCGGCACGATGCGGTCACGACGCGGCTCCACGCGTCCTCGGGCCACGTGATCGCAGGCCGGCGCGTGAAACCGCGGGATGTCCAGCAGGCTGACCGATACGCCGAAGGGAAGGCCGCCGACGAGCCTTCACCCGCGTGCTCGCCCGCGAGCGGCGCCGCCTGCACGTCGACTCACGACCACGCCCGCGCAGGACACGAGGGCGGCGGCGGTCACGGCCACGCCGGCGATCTCGGGCGGGCCCGGCGAATAGGCGAGTTCCACCGTCGCGCGCGGGCGTGCGATCTGCAGTTCCAGATCACCGAGCGCGCCGCGGCGTGTCGGCAACGAGCTGCCGCCGTCGCTCGCGCTCCAGAGCGGGTAGTACGCGATGCCGGTGGAGACCCACTGGCCGGGCGCGCCGGAAACCTGAAGCCGCCATCGGTCCGCCGCGACTCGCTCGGGGAGCGCCGCATCCGGCGTCCTCGCCCAGGCGACGAAGGGCCGGGGAACGCGCAGTCGCGTGAGTCGCGCATTGCCGTCGAGGATCGCCAGGGCGGGCGCGTCGTCCTCGAGCGCGACGATCGCGCTGACGCGTAGCGGGTCGGCGTAGCGGCGAAGCACGGCGTCGTCGAGCGCAGGCAGGGGACGCCCGAACAGCGACTGCCCGTCCAGCGTCTCGGCGAGTGCCGTGATCGGCGCGCGATCGGCGGTCCCGCGGTACACCAGCGCGGCGATCGGTGACGGATGCGTGAACGTCCCGTTGAGGATCGCGCGTCCCGTGTGAAGTGGCGCGAGCGCGGTCACGTGCGTGTGCGGGCGCCACCAGGCCGTGCCGTAGACGAGCGGGATACCGGAGCGCACGAACAGCACGCGGCCCGCGGGAGCACGCCCGAGCGCCGCCCACAGGTCGTCGAGTCGCAGTCCCCGCACCGTCGCGGCAAGCGTGGGCCACTCGCCGCGCCGCGGCCAGGGCATGAGCGTGCCGGATGGCCATGAGAGGGTGACGAACGCGGCGACGACGGCGAGGGACGCGGCGGCGGCAAGCCCATGGCGCCGTGCTGGTATGCGCTCCAGGAGCCGCCCGATGGCCACGCCGGCGGCGAGGACGAAGGTGAGCCACGCGCCATCGGTGAGGCGATCCGCGGGCAGCCAGCGTACCCCGAGCGGTTCGAGCACCGCCCCATCGAGCGCGACGATCGCGACGGCGACCCACGGTACCAGTGCCAGCGTGCGTTCGGGCGGCGTGCGGCCGAGACGAAACGATGCCAGCGCGAGCAGGAGGAGCGCTGCGAGCGCTGGATGGTACAGGAGCGAGCCGAGGAACTCGACGGGACTGAAGCGCCCCCACGCGAGAGCGCGAGTCTCCGAGAGCCGCGCCGCGAGAGGCAGCGTCCAGAACGCGGTCAACGCCAGCGCGAGAGAGAGGGTGCCGGCGGCCGCCACCCAGCGACGTCTGCCGTCGGTGCGAGGCGCGAGCGTGTCCACGGCAACGATCGCGACGGCTGCCGGACCGTGCGCCGGGTGCGTCAGTACGATGAGCGCGAGGACGGCGGCAGCAGGGAGGCTCACGCGTGACTTGCGGCCGCGCTCGCGCAGCAGCACGAGCGCGAGCAGGGGCAGGAGCGCCCAGCCGAGGCGCGCGGCCACCATGCCGGTGCGGACGCCGCCCTCGACACCGCTCGCGACGCCGGCGGACAGGGTCAGCGCGACGAATGCGGCCGGCAGCGCGAGCCAACCGCTGCCGAGGACACGCGTGAGCAGCGCCCACGTCGTCACGCCGGGCAGCATCCAGGCGAGCCACACGAGCGTCTGGTAGGCGGCCTCGATCGACACGCGGCCGAGGCTGGCGTGATGGAGCAGCGCGCCGGCGTACGACAACGCCGGCGGATAGAACTGCAGCTCGGGATACCCGGCCCACCAGCCGTCGTTCCAGCGCCACGGCGCGACACCGTGGGCGACGGCGTGCCACACGCGATAGAGCTGGCCGGGGTGATCATCGAAGGCCACGACCGACAGCCCGAAGGCGGCGGCGCCGAACGCCGTGGCATACGCGAGCAGCAGGGCCAGTGGAGCGAGGGTGCGTACGATCACCGACGCGATGATACGCACGGACATTGAAGGCCGTGGGTCCATCTGTTATAGCTAATCGGTAATGTCCGCGCCTGGGTGCCGCACCACTCGGGGCTCCCTTCCGCTGCCGACGCAGAGACGTCCGTGAACACGGTGATCGGGCTCGCGTGTCGCGAGTGCGGCCGAGCGTACCCCGACGCGCCGATCCAGGTGTGCGAGCGCTGCTTCGGCCCGCTCGACGTCCAGTACCGATACGACGCGCTCGTCGGACGCGTCACCCGCGACACGATCGCCGCGGGTCCCCGGAGCATGTGGCGGTATCGCGAGCTGCTCCCGGTCCAGGGCGAGACCGCGGTGGGACGTCACGTCGGGCTCACGCCACTCGTGTGGGCCCCCCACCTCGCCAAGGCGCTCGGCGTCCGCGAGGCCTGGATCAAGAACGACGGCGTCTGCCATCCGACCTGGTCCTTCAAGGATCGCGTGGTGGCGGTCGCGGTCGCGAAGGCGAGGGAGCTCGGGTTCGACACCGTCGCCTGCGGGTCCACGGGCAACCTGGCGAGCTCGCTCGCGGCGCACGCGGCCGAGGCCGGGATGGCCGCCTACATCCTCCTCCCGGCAGACCTCGAACCGGGCAAGCTCCTCGGCGCCCTCGTGTACCGGCCGGTCCTCGTTGCCGTCGAGGGCACGTACGACGACGTGAACCGGCTGTCGTCGGAGATCGCGGACAGCCGCCCGTGGGCGTTCGTGAACGTGAACCTCCGGCCGTACTACACGGAAGGGTCGAAGAGCTACGGCTTCGAGATCGTCGAGCAGCTCGGCTGGCGGGCGCCGGATCACATCGTCGTGCCGTGCGCCGCCGGGTCGCTCTACACGAAGATCTGGAAGGCCATCAAGGAGCTGGAGACGCTCCGGCTGATCGACGGACCGGCTGGGACGCGCATGCACGCCGCCCAGGCGGCGGGGTGCGCGCCGATCGTCACGATGATCAAGAGCGATACCGACGTGCTCGTGCCCGTGCGCCCGACCACGATCGCGAAGTCCATCGCGGTCGGCAACCCGGCGGACGCGTACGACGCCTATCGCACGGCGAAGGCGTCGGGAGGGTCCGCGGAGCAGGCCACCGACGAGGAGATCGTCGACGCGATGCTCTTGCTCGCCCGCACGGAGGGCATCTTCGCGGAGACCGCCGGCGGCGTCACGGTGGCCGCCACGCGAAAGCTCGTGGAGCGCGGCGTGATCCGGCGTGACGAGTCCGTGGTCGTCTGCATCACGGGCAGTGGGCTCAAGACGACCGACGCGCTCCAGGACCGCGTCGCACCGGACGTCACCATTCGACCATCACTCGCGGCGTTCGACCGCGCACTGAACGATCTACAGGAGGCATCTCATGGCCGTGCTCGTTCGTATCCCCACGCCACTGCGCACGCTGACCAAGGGCAACGCCGAGGTGCAGGCGACGGCTGACACCGTCGCGGGGCTCGTCGGCGACCTCGAGCGGCAGTTCCCCGGCATCAAGGAGCGTCTCGTCGACGAGGCCGGCGAGCTCAGGCGCTTCGTCAACGTCTACGTCAACGAGGAGGACATCCGGTTCCTCGACGGACAGAAGACCGCGTTGAAGGCCGGCGACCAGGTCTCGATCGTCCCGGCGATCGCGGGCGGCCGCACGTGAGACCGACTTCATCATGGGGGGCCCCGACATGGCCCCCCATACCCCCCAGCGCTCGCAACCGGCCCGGGAAACCCGGGCCGGTGCTCGACATTACGCTCGGCCGGGCCCCGACATGGCCCCCCATACCCCCAGCGCGGTAAACCGCGTGACCGGACCGCGGCAACCGCTCCGCGAGGCTGCGCTTCGGATCTCGCGCGCGGCTCTCGCCGCTGGTGATCCCCGCCCGCTGCTGCATCGCGCGGTTCGCGTGGCCGGCTCGACACTGACCGCCGGGTCGCTCACGCTGGACCTCGGCCGGATCCGCCGTGTTCTCGTCCTCGGGTGCGGCAAGGCGAGCGCGTGGATGGCCGAAGCCGTCGAGGACATCCTTGGCGATCGCGTCGACGACGGGTTCGTGGTCGTCAAGGACGGCCACACGAGGTCGCTCCGTCGCGTCCGGATCGCCGAGGCCGGCCATCCCGTGCCCGACGCGCGTGGACAGGCAGCCTCGGGCGAACTCGTCGGGCTCGCGCGTGCCGCCGGAGCGGACGACCTCGTGCTGCTCCTGATCTCCGGCGGCGGCTCGGCGCTCACGCCCGCACCGCCGCCGCCGATCACGCTCGACGAGAAGCGGGAGATCACGCGGCTGCTGCTCGGCGCGGGCGCGACGATCCGGGAGCTCAATGCCGTCCGCAAGCACCTGTCGCTCGTGAAGGGTGGCCAGCTCGCACGGGCTGCGGCGCCGGCGCGCGTGTTGACACTGATTCTTTCGGACGTCATCGGTGATCCGCTCGACGTGATCGCGTCCGGACCAACGGCCCCCGACCCGAGCACATTCGCCGACGCGCTGCAGGTCCTGGAGCGGCGAGGAGTGACGGCCCGCGTCTCGCGGGCGGTCCTGGATCGGTTGCGCGCCGGCGCACGCGGCGAGATCGACGAGACGCCGAAGCCCGGGGACGCGGTCTTCTCGCGTGTCACGAACCTCGTCATCGGCAACAATGCGCTCGTCATCGATGCCGCCGTCTCCGAGGCGACGCGGCTCGGGTACGCACCGCGCGTGCTCACGCGCGCGCTCGAGGGCGAGGCGCGCGACGTCGCCCGTGAGCTGGTGAAGCGCAGCAGCGAGTCGCCACCCCGGACGTGTCTGGTCGCAGGCGGTGAGACGACCGTGACCGTGCGCGGCATGGGCTGCGGAGGCCGGTGCCAGGAGCTCGCGCTCGCCGCCGCGCTCGACATCCAGGGCCGTCAGGACATCGTCGTGCTGGCGGTCGGCACCGACGGCACCGATGGGCCCACGGACGCGGCCGGCGCCGTCGTGGACGGCAGCACCGCCGAGCGCGCTGCGCGTGCCGGCCTCGAGGCTCATGCGCGACTCGCCGACAACGACTCGCACGCCGTGCTCGGCGCGAGCGGCGACCTGATCGTGACCGGACCTACCGGAACCAACCTCCTCGACATCTACCTCGTCCTCCGCGCGTGACGCCCGAGCGTGGAGACGCGCGTGTTTTCCGAGCGTCTCGCTGTCAGGACGAGCCAACGCGTGACGATCTCGTGCCTATTCGTTGGGCGAACAGCTCTAAGTTGTCGAAATTGCATCCCCGTACGCGAGTGACCCACAGGGTTATCCACCGGTCGGTCACAGGAGCTGTGGAAAACGGGCGGCCGGTTCTGGCGAAAATTCCGCCGTGAATCACCGTGCTATCCTTGGCCTTTGATGTCCCCCACCAACCTCGTCGGTCTTCTTCCCGCCGAGCTGGAAGACCTCACCGTGGAGCTCGGCGCGTCCCGCTATCGCGGCCGTCAGATCGCGACGTGGATGTATCGCAAGAGCATCCTCGAGATCGAGCGGATGACGGACCTGCCCAAGGACTTCCGGGCGGCGCTCGCGGAGCGGGCACGCATCGCGTTGCCCGAGCTCGAGCAGGTGATTCCGTCGCAGGACGGGAGCCGGAAGCTCGTGTTCCGGCTCGAGGACGGCGCGCGGGTCAGCGCGGTGCTCATGCCGGACGACGACCGCATGACGCTCTGCCTGTCCACGCAGGTCGGGTGCGGCTTCGAGTGCGCCTTCTGCCTCACCGGCACCATGGGCCTCGAGCGCAACCTCACGACCGCGGAGATCGTGGGTCAGCTGCTGGCCGCGAACGCGCTCCTCGGCGAGTCCCGCGTGACGCACATGGTGTTCATGGGGATGGGCGAGCCGCTCGCCAACTACCACGCGCTCGTCTCGGCGGTCCGTGTGTTCGTCGACGCGCGGCTCGGCCTCGGCTACTCGCCGCGCCGGATCACCGTGTCGACGGTGGGGCTCGTGTCGCAGATCGAGCGTCTCGGCCGGGAGGACCTCAAGGTCAACATCGCGATCTCGCTCCACGCGGCGTCCGACGAGGTGCGCTCCCGTCTCATGCCGATCAACCGGTCGTGGGATCTCGGGGCGCTGATGGCCGCCGTGCGCCGGTACCCGCTGGCGCCGCGCCAGCGCGTGTTCTTCGAGTACGTGATGCTCGACGGCGTGAACGACGGCGACGAGGAGGCCCGCAAGCTCGTCCGGCTCCTCAGGGACGTCCGCGCGAAGGTGAACCTGATTCCGTTCAACGACTGGCCCGGCACGCGATTCCGGCGCCCCCCGCTCTCGCGCATCCTCGCGTTCCAGTCGATCCTGCTCGGCTCGGGGATCACGACGACCGTCCGGTGGAGCAAGGGCGAGGACATCGGCGCGGCGTGCGGCCAGCTCCGGGAGGCCGTGCCGGCGTGAGCCGCACGGTCGCCTTCGCCACCCTCGGGTGCCGGCTGAACCAGGTCGACACCCAGGAGATGCAGGCGAGGCTCGAGGCGCGCGGCTTCCGCACCGTCGCGTTCGACCAGCCGGCCGACCTCGTCGTCGTCAACTCGTGCACGGTCACCGGTCGCGCCGAGTTCTCGGACCGGCAAATGATCCGGCGCGCTGCCCGCCTCAACCCGTCGGCGCGCATCGTGGTGACCGGCTGCTGGGCGCAGACGGACCCGGCGGCGGTCGCGGCAACGGGCGCCGACGCCGTGGTCGGCAATGCGGACAAGGCCCGCATCGCCGACGTCGTCGAGTCGCTGCTCGCCGATTCGGGCGCGGCCGCGCGCCCCTCGGGGCGCGGGGTCGCCCGGGTGCACGTCAGCGACGTCTCCCGCGTTACCGACGTCCCGAGCGCGCCGGCGGGGAGCCGGCTCGGGCGCTCGCGAGCCTTCGTGAAGATCCAGGAGGGGTGCCAGCATCGCTGTGCCTTCTGCATCGTGCCGCGAGCCCGAGGCCGGAGCCGCAGTCAGCGCCCGGAGGTCGTCATCGACCAGGTCCGGCAGCTGGTCGCGGCGGGCCATCCGGAGGTGGTCCTCACCGGCGTGGACATGGGGCACTGGGGCGCCGACCTGACGCCTCGCACGACCCTCGCCGTGCTGCTTCGGGCCCTCGTCGGCGTTCCCGGCCTCCGGTGGCTGCGGTTGTCCTCGCTGCTTCCCGCGTACTTCACGCCCCAGCTGCTCGAGGTGATCGAGTCGTCTCCGGTCATCGCGCCGCACCTGCACGTGCCGCTGCAGAGCGGCAGCGACCGCGTGCTCCGTCTCATGCGGCGCCCGTACACCGTTCGCATGTACCGGGCGCTCGTCGAGCGGCTCGCCGCGCGCATCCCGTCGCTGGGGCTCGGCACCGACGTGATCGCGGGCTTTCCCGGCGAGACGGACGAGGACTTCGCGGCGACCCGGGGGCTCGTCGAGGACCTGCCGTTCTCGTACCTGCACGTCTTCGCGTACTCGGAGCGGAAGGGCACGGAGGCCGCGACGATGACCGGGCGGCTCCCTGCACGCACGGTGACGATCCGCGCCGCCGCGCTCCGGGAGATCTCGCAGAAGAAGAGCCTCGCCTTCCGCGAGGCGCTCGTCGACACGGTGCGGGACGTGCTCGTGCTGGAGACCAGGGACCGGCTCACCGGCCGCCTCGTCGGGCTGACGGCGAACTACGTGGAGGTCGTCTTCGAGGGCGCGGACACGCTGATGCGCGGCATGACGCAACTGAGGGTCACCGGCGCCGATCTCCTGACGACGGAAGGAGCGCTCGCATGACCGACAGCCACCGAGGCGCTGCGCACCCCGACCCCGCGATCGGGGTCATCGGAGGCAGCGGGCTCTACCAGATGGACGGCCTCACCGACGTCCGGTGGCGCCGCGTCCGCACCCCGTTCGGCGACCCGTCCGACGAGTACTGCGAGGGCCGTCTCGGCGCTCGGCGCGTCGTGTTCCTGCCGCGCCACGGCCGCGGCCACCGGCTGATGCCGACCGAGCTTCCGTTCCGCGCCAACATCTGGGGGCTGAAGTTCCTCGGCGTCGAGTGGGTGGTCTCGATCTCCGCGGTCGGGTCCCTGAAGGAGGAGATCCGCCCGCTGGATCTCGTGGTCCCCGACCAGTTCTTCGACGCCACGAAGCGCCGCGTGGGCTCCTTCTTCGGCGAAGGCATCGTGGCGCACGTCGGCATGGCCGATCCCGTGTGCCCCGACCTGGCGGGCGTACTCGAGAAGGCCGCGCGCGAGACGGCCGCCACCGTCCACCGCGGCGGCACGTACGTGTGCATCGAGGGCCCGCAGTTCTCGACGAAGGCCGAGTCGCGGATCTACCGCAGCTGGGGCGTCGATGTCATCGGCATGACGAACGTCCCGGAGGCCAAGCTCGCGCGGGAGGCGGAACTCTGCTATGCGACCCTGGCGCTCGCCACCGACTATGATGTCTGGCACGACACGCACGAGACGGTCAGCGTCGAGGCGGTCGTCCAGAACCTCATGAAGAACGTCGAGACGGCGAAGGAGGTCCTGCGACGGGTGATCCCGACCGTCGGACCTCCCCGCGCGTGCGGATGTCCGGACCTCCTGAAGAACGCCGTCATCACCGCGCCCGGCGCCTTCCCGCTGGCGACACGGCGGCGGCTCGACCTGCTGCTCTCGAAGTACTTCCCGCCGGCGGACCTCGCGAAGCGGCCTGCCGCGAAGCGTGGAGGGCGCCGTGGCTGATCTCCTCGTCGTCGGTTCGGTCGCGCTCGACACCGTCCAGACGCCATTCGGCAAGGTGCAGGAAGCCCTGGGGGGTTCTGCGACGTACTTCTCCTACTGTGCGAGCTTCTTCACCCAGGTCCGGCTCGTCGCGACGATCGGCGAGGACTTCCCGGGAAGCCATATCAAGCTCCTCACCGACCGCGGCGTCGACGTCAGCGGGCTCAAGACGTCGCACGGCCGGACGTTCCGGTGGGCGGGCGAGTACGGCTACGACCTGAACGAAGCGAGGACGCTCGACACGCAGCTGAACGTCTTCGCGGATTTCAAGCCGGTCCTCGACGAGCGGCTGCGCCGCATGCCGTACCTCTTCCTCGCGAACATCGACCCGGATCTCCAGCTCGACGTGCTGGGCCAGATGGCCGAGCGGCCCCGGCTGGTGGCGCTCGACACGATGAACTTCTGGATCCAGGGCAAGCGCGAGGCGCTGCTCCGGGTCCTGGGCGAGGTCGACGTGGTCACCATCAACGACGCCGAGGCTCGACAGCTCGCGGGCGAGCCGAACCTGATCAAGGCGGCGCGAGCGATCGAAAGGATGGGGCCCAGCACCGTCGTGGTCAAGCGGGGGGAGTACGGCGCGGTCATGGTGAACAACGGCGCGTTCTTCGTCGTCCCGGCGTACCCGCTGGAGTCGGTGTACGACCCGACCGGCGCCGGGGACACCTTCGCCGGCGGGTTCGTCGGCTACCTCGCGCGGGCGGAGAAGCTCGACCGGGCCACGATGCGGCGCGCGATGGTCCACGGCTCGGTGATGGCGTCGTTCACCGTCGAGGACTTCTCGCTGAACCGGCTCACGCGCCTCTCGGCGCAGGAGATCGAGGCGCGCGTGGCCGCGTTCCACGACCTGGTACGCCTGGAGGCGTGAGGTGAGCGACACCGCCGGCGCGAAGTACGCGCGGCTGCTCGACATCCTGCGGTCGATGGAGAGCGTCGTCGTGGCGTTCTCCGCGGGTGTGGACTCGACCTTCCTCGCGCGCGCCGCGCGCGAGGCGCTGGGCGACCGCGCGCTGCTCGTCACGGCGGATTCCGAGACGTACCCGGCCCGAGAGCTGGACGAGGCGCGGCGGCTCGCCGCCGAGCTCGGGATGCGCCACGTCGTCGTCGAGACGCGCGAGCTCGACAACCCCGAGTATGCGCGGAACCCCGTGAACCGGTGCTTCTTCTGCAAGGACGAGCTGTTCATGAAGCTCGCCCCCGTTGCCACGCGCGAGGGCATCGCGACTCTCGTCTACGGCGCGAACATGGACGACCTCGGCGACCACCGGCCGGGGATGAGGGCCGCGACCGAGCACGGCGTGCGGGCCCCGCTCATCGAGGCGGAGCTCACGAAGGCGGAGATCCGGGAGCTGTCTCGGCGGCTCGGGTTGCCGACGTGGGACAAAGCCTCCTTCGCGTGCCTGTCATCGCGGTTCCAGTACGGTGACCGCGTCACGCCCGAGAAGCTGCGCCAGGTGGACGCCGCCGAGTCGTTCGTCCGCTCGCTCGGCTTCCGTGAGTGCCGCGTCCGTCACCACGACCGTCTCGCCCGGCTGGAGATCGCGGCCGCCGAGCTGCCGCGGCTCTTCGAGGACGGTCGCCAGACCGCGATCGTCGCGCGGCTGCGCGAGCTCGGGTACGTGTACGTGACCGTGGATCTCGCGGGCTTCCAGTCGGGCAGCGCCAACCTCGTTCTCACGATGAAGGGGAGGGCGCTCGCGGCGCGGCCGGGCGCCGCGTCGAGCGGGCCGGCGTCGACTGACATCATGGGGGGCCCCGACATGGCCCCCCAAACCCCCCCGCGCTCGGCGCCGTCCCGGGAAACCCGGGACGGCCCTCGACGGCCCGTTCCGTTCACGGGCTCCGAGGAGCGACGCGCGACGCCGGAGGATGGCCCCCGGTGAACCGTCGGGCGCTCGAGCGCCTCCTGGACGATGTCCGATGCGGGCGCGTGGGTGTGGATGTCGCCCTCGCGCGTCTGCGGGAGCTTCCGTACCAGGACCTCGGGTTCGCCAAGGTGGATCACCACCGCGCGCTGCGCGGCGGCGCGCCGGAGGCGGTGTTCTGCCCCGGCAAGACGCCGGAGCAGGTGGTCGAGATCCTCGCGCGGCTCGCCATGCACCATCCGAACGTGCTGGCGACGCGAGCTGACGAGAGCATCCGCGACGCGATCGCCGCCGCGCAGCTGCCGCACACGTGGCATCGCTCGGCTCGGCTCGTGGTCGTCCGGCCAGAGCCGGTCGAGGGCATCGGCCTGGTGGTCGTCGCGGCCGCCGGAACGGCAGACCTGCCCGTCGCCGAGGAGGCGGCACTGGTCGCCGAAGCGCTCGGCAACCGCGTGGAGCGCGTCTACGACTGCGGCGTCGCCGGACTGCACCGCCTGCTCGACCACGCGTCGCTGCTCGCGGAGGCGAACGCGATCGTGGCGGTCGCCGGCATGGAAGGGGCACTCCCGAGCGTGATCGGCGGCCTCGTCGACCGTCCGGTGATCGCGGTCCCGACGAGCGTCGGATACGGAGCGTCGTTCGGCGGGATCGCGGCGTTGCTCGCGATGCTGAACTCCTGCGCGCCCGGTGTCAGCGTCGTGAACATCGACAATGGCTACGGCGCCGCGCATCAGGCCTCCCTCATCAACCACCTCATCTCCAAGATCCGCTGACACGGGGCCGATGAGCGTCGCATGACTTCGTTGGCCTCCTCGGGGCTCCCTGCGGCGTACTCGAAGTACGCCTCGGTCGCCCCTCCGTCGGCCGCCTCGTCCTGCTCGCTCCTCGGCCCCGTGTCTCCCGCGCCGCCGATGAGCGTCGCATGACTTCGTTGGCCTCCTCGGGGCTCCCTGCGGCGTACTCGAAGTACGCCTCGGTCGCGTAAGCGATGGCGCGCGTGGCGTACTTCGATTGCCCGAGCGGCGCCGCCGGCGACATGATCCTCGCGGCGCTCGTCGATTCCGGGCTCTCGATCGACCGGCTGCGGGCGGAGCTCTGCAAGCTGCCGCTGCGCGGGTGGGACCTGAGCGCCCGGGACGTCGACAAGCGCGGATTCCGCGCGACGAAGGTCGAGGTCCTCGTCGACGAGCACGAGCACCACGTGCACCGCTCGCTGGCCGACATCCTCGGCATCCTGGAGGGCAGCTCGCTGGACGCCCGGGTCAAGGCCCGGGCGTCCCGGATCTTCAAGCGGCTCGCAGACGCGGAGGCGCGGGCGCACGGTTCGACGCCGGATGAGGTCACGTTTCACGACGTTGGCGCGGTCGACGCGATCATCGACGTGACGGGCGCCGTCGTCGGCCTGGCGCTGCTCGGCGTCGAGCGCGTGCACGCGTCCGCGCTCCCGCTCGGCGGCGGCTTCGCGCACGGTCCCCATGGCAGGATCCCGGTGCCCGCGCCGGGCACGGCGGAGCTGCTCCGCGGATACCCTCTCGTGGACACGGGCGTCAGGGCCGAGCTCGTGACGCCCACCGGAGCCGCCATCCTGAGCACGCTGGCGGAGCACCCGGGCCGGATGCCGTCGATGGTGGTCCGCACGATCGGCTATGGCGCGGGGACGATGGACCTCGACACGCCCAACCTGCTGCGGTGCCTCCTCGGCGACACGGCGGCGGGGCCAGCGACCGAGACGGTCGTCCAGATCGAGACGACGATCGACGACATGTCGCCCCAGGTGTGCGAGCCGCTCGTCGAGCGGTTGTTCGAGACGGGCGCGCTCGACGTGGTCCTCGCTCCGGTGATCATGAAGCGAAGCCGGCCGGCCGTGGTCGTCTCGGTGCTCTGCCATCGCGACGCCGTCGACCGGCTGGTCCGCGTGCTCTTCGAGGAATCGTCGACGATCGGCGTCCGCTGGTCCGAGTGGTCGCGGGCACGGCTGGATCGCGAGATCGTCACCTGCGAGACGGTGTACGGTCCGATCCCGGTGAAGATCTCGCGACTCGACGGCCAGGTGGTCACGGTCACGCCCGAGTTCGCCGACGTCGTCCGCGTCGCGCGGGAGCGCTCGCTCCCCGTGCGCGAGGTCCTCGACCAGGCACGTGCGGACGCGCGCCGCCTGATCCGCTGAGCGCGCCGGCGATGAGCGTCGCATGACTTTGTTGGCCTCCTCGGCCCCGCGTCCCCGGCCGGCCGTGAACGCGCCCTGCGGAGTTTCTGACGTCCGCTGCAGGGGACACTGACGCCGCGATGCATGCACCGGCGCCGCGGGTCGGCCAGGCCGACGGCGAGCGATCCGGCAGGGATCTGCCAATCCTGTCGTGATTCGATGCGCGGCGTCGCGGCGCCCCGCGACGCGCCAGTGGCTGCCGCCGCGGCGTGCAGCTTGCAAGCACAGGATGTCTCCTGCTGGAGGTCGCGATGAGGCGGCATCGGGCATGAGCCCCCGGTTCGTGCGCTTCGACAAGCCGTGGGGCTGGGAGCTGGTGTGGGAAGTGACACCGACCATCCTGGGCCGCGTCGTCCACGTCACCGAGGGGCACCGCCTGTGGCTCGACACGCCGCATGGCGCCGAGCACGTCCTCCTCTGCTGTGGCCTGCTGCTGCTCGTGTGGGAAGACGACGCCGGACAGCTCCACCAGCGTCAGCTACCCGCAGGCCACGTCCACACGATTCCCGCGCGAAGCCGGCACCGCATGATCGCGGTCGAGGACTCGAACGTCCTCGTCGTCGGGCCGTCCGCCCTCGAGGACGTCCTCCGCGTCGAGGAGAGCTGACCGATTTCATGGGGGGCCTCGAAGGGCCCCCCAAACCCCCCAGCGTTCGCCGGGCCCGGGGTGAACCCGGGCCCGGCTCTACACGCACCGGCCAAAGCCGTGGCGCTCCTCGGCCACCCGACCCGCCAGTCGTTGACAGGCTGCAGGGCCGGTCTTACCCTCTGTCGCCGAGCGGACGTTGCGCGTCGCCCCTCAACCCGCACCATCCCTGGAGGACTGTCGTGAAGCTGCCAGTCAAGATGACCATCAACGGCCAGACGTACAGCCACGAGGTCGAGCCGCGCCTCCTCCTGGTCCACTACATCCGCGAGGTCGTGGGTCTCACCGGCACTCACATCGGCTGCGACACCAGCCAGTGCGGCGCGTGCACGATCCTCATGAACGGGCAGGCGGTGAAGGCCTGCACGCTCTTCACGGTGCAGGCCGACGGCGCCGAGTTCACCACGATCGAGGGGATGGCGAAGGATGGCGACCTCCATCCCATCCAGCAGGGATTCTGGGAAAAGCATGGGCTGCAGTGCGGGTTCTGCACGCCCGGCATGATCCTGGCCGCGTACCAGATCCTCGAGCGCTATCCGAACCCGACGGAGGAGCAGATCCGGCATCAGCTCGAGGGCAACCTCTGCCGCTGCACGGGCTATCACAACATCGTGAAGGCCATCCAGTGGGCCGCGGAGCACATGCAGGGCGCCGCGGCGAAGAAGTGAGAGGCGGCCATGGCAACCGTCACTGACGAGCGCCTGTTCGGCAAGTCGATCAAGCGTCGCGAGGACCCGCGCTTCATCACCGGGCAGGGCCGGTACGTCGACGACCTGAAGCTGCCGGGCATGACGTACGCCGCGTTCGTGCGCAGCCCGAACGCGCACGCGCGCATCCGGCGCATCGACACCGCCGAGGCCGCGCGCCACCCCGGCGTCGTCGCGATCTTCACCGGACAGGACATGACCGGCGTGAACTCGCTCCCGTGCGGGTGGGACCTCCGCAAGGAGAAGGGTGTCCCGGGCGTGATCCAGGACCTCGCGATCGTCCCGCACATGCCGCTCTCGACGGACGCCGCGCGGCACGTCGGGGACCCGGTGGCGGTGATCATCGCGGACAGCCAGGACGCTGCGCTCGATGCCGCCGAGAAGGTCCGCCTCGACTGGGAGGTGCTGGCGGCCGTGACCGCGACGGACAAGGCCGCGGCGCCGGGCGCGCCCGTGATCCACGCCGGCGCGCCGGGCAACGTGGCGTTCCAGTGGGAGATCGGCGATGCCGCAGCCACGGACGCGGCATTCGAGCAGGCCGCCGTGACCGTCAAGAAGCGGATCGTCAACCAGCGCCTCGTCGCGAACGCCATGGAGCCGCGGGCGTGCGTCGCACGCTACGAGGATGCGACGGGTGAGCTCACGCTCTGGGTGACGTCGCAGAATCCGCACGTCCACCGCCTGCTGATGTGCGCGTTCGTGCTCGGCATTCCCGAACACAAGGTGCGCGTCATCGCGCCCGACGTCGGCGGTGGCTTCGGCTCGAAGATCTTCCTTTACAGCGAGGAGGTCGTCTGCTCGTGGGTGTCGCGGCGGCTCAAGCGCCCGGTGCGGTGGACGTCGACTCGTCACGAGGCGTATCTCACCGACGCGCACGGCCGCGACCACGTCACGGACGCCGAGCTCGCCCTGTCCAAGGACGGCAAGATGCTCGGCTTGCGGGTGAGAACGACTGCGAACCTGGGCGCCTATCTCTCGACGTTCGCGCCCGCCGTGCCGACGTTCCTCTACGGGACGCTGCTGAACGGCGTCTACGAGATCGGGGCGATCCACTGTCACGTCAGCGGCGTGTTCACGAACACGACCGCGGTCGACGCGTATCGCGGAGCCGGCAGGCCGGAGGCCTGCTACGTGCTGGAGCGCATCGTCGAGGCCGGAGCACTGGCGCTCCGGATGGACCCGATCGAGCTGCGGAAGAAGAACTTCATCCCGAAGTTCTCCGGTGCGCACCAGACGCTCGTGGCCGTCGCGTACGACAGTGGCGACTACCCCGCGGCGACGGACAAGCTCCTCCGGATCTTCGACTACAAGGCGTTCCGCGCCGAGCAGGAGGCCGCACGCAAGCAGGGCAGGCTCCTTGGCGTGGGGTTCTCGACGTACATCGAGGCGTGCTCGATCGCACCGTCCAAGGTCGTCGGTGCGCTCGGCGCGGGAGCTGGCCTCTACGAATCCGCCAAGGTCCGCGTGCACCCGACCGGGACGGTGACGGTCTTCACCGGTTCTCACTCGCACGGGCAGGGACACGAGACGACGTTCGCCCAGCTCGTCGCCCATGAGCTCGGCATCCCGATCGAGCAGGTCGAGATCGTCCACGGCGATACCGGCTCGATCGCGTTCGGCATGGGGACGTACGGCAGCCGGTCGGGGTCGGTCGGCGGCACGGCGATCCTCATGTCGCTGAACAAGATCAAGGACAAGGGCCGGCAGATCGCGGCCCACCTGCTCGAGGCGTCGCCGAAGGACATCGAGTACAGCAAGGGCCAGTTCCAGGTGCGGGGCGTCCCCGGCAAGGCCGTGCCGTTCGGCGCCGTCGCGCTCACGGCGTACGTGCCGCACAACTACCCGGAAGGGCTCGAGCCCGGCCTCGAGGAAACGTCCTTCTACGACCCGTCGAACTTCTGCTTCCCCTTCGGCGCGCACGCCTGCGTGGTCGAGGTCGACCGCGAGACGGGGCTGGTGAAGGTGCTCCGCTACGTGGCGGTGGACGACGTCGGCAACGTCATCAATCCGATGATCGTCGACGGCATGGTCCACGGCGGGATCGCGCAGGGCGTGGGGCAGGCGCTGTGGGAGGGCGCGGTGTACGACGAGCGCTCCGGCCAGCTCGTGACCGGCACCATGACGGAGTACGCCCTGCCGAAGGCCGATCAGCTGCCGATGTACGAGACCGACCGCACCGTCACGCCGACGCCCGTGAACCCGCTCGGCGTGAAGGGCGCCGGCGAGACAGGGACGATCGCCGCGACGCCCGCGGTCGTGAACGCCGTGGTCGACGCGCTGGTACCGCTCGGCGTGGACCACTTCGAGACGATGCCGCTCACCCCCGAGCGCGTCTGGAACGCCATCCGGCGCGCCACGACGCGCTGAGAGGAGAGACCCATGTACCCTGCCGCGTTCGAGTACCACGCACCGGCGTCGATCCAGGAGACGCTCGGGCTGCTCGGCCGTCTCGGCGACGACGCCAAGCTCCTGGCCGGCGGTCACAGCCTCGTCCCGATGATGAAGCTGCGGCTCGCGCGCCCGAAGCACGTCATCGACCTCCGCAAGGTCCCCGGGCTCGCCGGCGTCAGGGAAGAGGGCGGCTCGATCGTGATCGGCGCGATGACGACCCACTGGCAGGTGGAGTCGTCGCCGCTCCTCTGCGAGAAGTGCCCGATCCTGTCCGACACGGCGTCGGTGATCGGCGACCCCCAGGTCAGAAACCTCGGAACGATCGGTGGGTCGCTGGCGCACGCCGATCCGGCGGCCGACATCCCGGCGACCGCGATCGCACTGGGTGCGGAGTTCGTCTGCGAGGGGCCGAAGGGCCGGCGCACGGTCAAGGTCGACGAGTGGTTCCAGGGGCTCATGCAGACGGCGCTTCATGAGGACGAGATCCTCGTCGAGATCCGGTTTCCAGCGTGGCCCGCCGGGTCGGGTGGCGCGTACATGAAGTTCCCCCATCCCGCATCCCGGTTCGCGGTCGTGGGCGTCGCTGCGATGGTGACGCTCGACGGCAAGGGCGCCTGCACGAAGGCCGGCGTCGGGGTGACGGGCGCTGGCACGAAGGCCGTGCGCGCCAAGGGCGTCGAGGCCGGGATCGTCGGCAAGACGCTGGACCAGGCAACGATCGAAGGGGCGGCGCAGAACGCTGCCGACGGGGTCGACGTGCAGGCGGACCTTCAGGGCTCCGTCGAGTACAAGCAGCACCTCTGTCGCGTGTTCGCGCGGCGGGCGATCGAAGCCGCCGTCAAGCGCGCGCGCGGCTAAGCACCTCGGAGGGGGGCGTCCCCTTCCGAAACCTCCCCAGGACCGACTGCGCCGGCAAAGCGGTCCGCGGCCGGACCGGTGCCGGCGCTTGGAGCGGAGACTCTACGGACTGCGCCGTCCCGACGCTCGCGGTTCGGCCGCGATGACCCCGGCCATCCGGTGATCGTCGCAATCGTTCTCGCCGCGGGGCTCTCGCGGCGGATGGGGGAGCCGAAACTGCTTCTCGATCTCCACGGCAAGCCCGTCATCCGCTGGGCGGTCGAGCGCGTCATGCCGCACGTGGACGACGTGCTCGTGGTCGTGCCTCCGGATCACGCGGCGATCCGCGCCGCGCTGTCGGATCTTGCCGTCTCCTACACGACCAACGCGCACCCCGAGGCGGGCCAGGCGACGTCCATCGCGGCCGGGGTTCGCGCGCTTCGACCCGGGACTCGTGCCGCGATCATCGTGCTGGGGGACCAACCAGGCGTGCCGGACGCCGTCTTCGCCGCGCTCGTCGCGACGTTCGAGCGCACGGCACGGGCGATCGTGGCGCCGGTCTACCGCGGCGTCCGCGGCAACCCCGTGCTCTTCGCCGCCGAGACGTTCGAAGAGCTCGCGCACGTGACGGGCGACGCCGGCGCGCGAAGCGTCGTCGCCCGCGAGGCCACGCGTGTGGCCCTGGTCGACATCGACGCCGCCATGCCCGAGGACGTCGACACGCCCGAGGACTACGCGCGACTGAGATCATGGGGGGACGATCGAAGCCCCCCAGAGCCCCCGCCCTCGGCGCCGTCCCGGGGGGTGCGCGGACGCACCCGTGAAACCCGCGACGGCCCTCGATGATCGCTTCGGCGGCGGTCAGGGCGGGTAGCGCGATCCGCGACACGCGGGACGGGTCCCGTCGAGGGCGACGATGGCGTAGCGCCACTCGTGCGCAACCCGGTCGAGATGGTCCTACGCTGCCGGGCCCGGAGCGGCGACGGAAAGACCGGGCAGCGACGCTGCAATCCGGTGAAACTCGGCGAGATTCGCGGTCACGAGAGTCGCTCCGATCTGCCATGCCGTGAGGGCGATCAGCAGGTCATCGATCGGGCCCAGCCGATCAGCGAGGCCACGCCCGCCCTGGTAGAGCGAATGGAAGAGCTGGCCGGCCCGGTTGAACAGGCGGGGCGTCGGGGCGAGCACCCGCTCGGGCGGAAACGCGGCGAGGATCCCATCGACCGCGCGCCGTCGGCGAAGCGTCTCGGCTCCGAGGCGCAACTCCAGGACGACCACGGCAGACAGGAACCGAACGCGCGAACCCGCGCCGCCCCAGACCCACTCACTGTATTGGCCGGCCCGCAGGTAGTCGATGAAGACGTTCCAACCTTGCCGGTCACCGATACGGCCACGCCCGGTCGTCCCCGCGGAGAAGGCCCTGCAGCGGCTTGAGCTTGCTGGCGATCCGGTGCTCCTGCATCAGCAGGCCGAGGGCGCGGTCTATCGCCTCCTGTTCAGACGCGACCCCGAAGTAACGCTTGGCGAAATCGATCTTCCTCTGGTCCAGCTTGAGATGCTTGTGCCTCGTCACCCGCCCCGCCATCCGCCCCTCCCGTGTACATGGTGTGAACACAAACTACCCGGCGGTTCAGCGCGGAGCGAGCGGGAAAATCGGCACCGCCGCGCGTTGCGCGGTCAGCGGACGGCGACGCGCCACGGGCACGACCGCTACACGCATCGGCGCGTGTTCGGCGACGAAGGCAACGCACGTCACCGCTGTCTTGTCCTTCTGCGTCTTGCCCTTGTGCTGGCGGCTCATTTCCCTGCCTTGATCGCCTTCACGCAGTCCTTGCAGTCCCCGCTCCTGAAAGGACGCCACCTGGTAATCTCGAACGGCTCTCCCTTGAGCATCTTCTCGAACACTCCGCACGCGTACCAGACATTCATGTTGCCGTTCTTGAACACCTTGGTCTCGAGAATGAGATGTCCCATGGCCTGCTCCTCCCGGTTGTCGTCGCT
This sequence comes from Candidatus Rokuibacteriota bacterium, assembly GCA_016184125.1. GTDB lineage: Bacteria > Methylomirabilota > Methylomirabilia > Rokubacteriales > CSP1-6 > AR8. The sequence goes on from JACPDG010000068.1 coordinate 31,487, forward strand.
CGCTGGGCTGCTACTCCTCTTCGTGCTCTTCCCCGCCGACGAACTCTTCCTCGACTTCAAGGCGCAGCCTATCGAAGTTGATCGCCTTGTCTCGGAGTGCGCTCAGTTCCTTCGACAGGAACTTCTTCGCGGTAACGGCCCGTGCGCCATCGAGTGTGCTCGCCGCGATCAGCCCGTATCCGCCGCGATCGAGTTCGATCAAGATGACGCCAAGATCGTCCAGGTGCTGTTCGAGCATGTCGAGGAACGCCCGGCGGATCGTCCTGCGTTGCGAGAGCCGACGGATCGTCTTGGTGCTCACTCGTGCGCGCTTCTCGTTCGCGCGTTTGAGCAGCAGGGCGGTGAGGATCGCGGTCTCTTCGGCGGTTCGCATGTCTCGTCTCCCGTCGCCCGTCTTAGGGATTCCGTAACTCCTGATTCCGGATTCTGTCGATCCTGGTGTCAACCTCGAGTGTCAAGACTCGGTTCGGTTGGCGCAATCCGCTGAAGCGCAACGGCCGCGCCTCCGTGGCCGGCGGCGTAGAATGAACCTCTATGCGTGAAGAGATCCGGAAGATCCAGGCCCTGATGGAAGACGCGCAGTACGTCACGGATGCGCCAGTCGCCACCGCGGTGCACCTCGCGATGACGCTCGAGAAGCCGCTCCTCATCGAGGGGCATGCGGGCGTCGGGAAGACCGAGGTCGCGAAGGTGATGGCGCGGATGCTGACGACGAACCTGATCCGGCTCCAGTGCTACGAAGGTCTGGACGCGGCGACGGCGCTCTACGAGTGGAATTACCAGAAGCAGCTGCTCCACATCAAGCTCGGCGAGAGCTCGCCGCGGTCGGCGCAGGAGCAAGAGCTGGAGATCTTCTCCGAGGCGTTCCTGCTGCGCCGCCCGCTGCTTCAGGCGATCACGCAGGAGTTCCAGGCGCCCGTCCTCCTCGTCGACGAAGTCGACCGCGCCGACGAGGAGTTCGAGAGCTTCATGCTGGAGGTCTTCTCGGACTGGCAGGTCACGATTCCGGAGATCGGGACCATCAAGGCCACACACCCGCCGCACGTCATCCTCACCTCGAACCGCACGCGCGAGCTCTCCGACGCGCTCCGCCGCCGCTGCCTGTACCTCTGGATCGACTACCCGGGCTTCGACAAGGAGCTCGCGATCATTCACCGCAAGGTGTCGGACCTCGACGACCGCCTCGCGCGGGAGGTCGCCCGCTTCATGGAGGCCACGCGGCGGATGCGGCTCGCGAAGGTGCCGGGCGTCGCCGAGACGCTCGACTGGGCCCAGGCGCTCGCGACCCTGCACGCGGACCATCTCGACGAGGAGCTCGTCGGCGAAACGCTGGGCTGCATCCTCAAGGACGCGGATGACATCAAGCGCTTTCGGGCCGAGGTCGCGAAGGCGGGTCTGAAGCCGTTCCTCACCGCTTCCGGCTAGTGCGCGGGCGCGCGCTCACCACCGCCGTTCTTCGGTTCGCCGCGCTCCTTCGCCGGCACGGTCTCCCGGTGTCCCTCGGTCAGGTGATGGACGCTGCCCGCGCGCTCGACCACCTCGACCTCGGTGATCGCAACGACGTCTACCTGGGGCTGCGCACGGTGCTCGTCGGCCGGCCCGAAGACTATCCGACCTACGATCGCGCGTTCATCGCGTTCTGGCGCGTCGCGCCGGAGCCCGAGCGCGGGCTTCCGGGGCTCCTCGAAGCGCCGGCGCCCGCGTCGGACCGCGAACCGGAACCGGCCGTGTCGTCGGACACGCAGAAGCGCGACACGCTCGCGCTCGAGACGTGGGGGGAGGAGGAAGCCGAGGCGGCCGAACCCCTCTCCGTCCCCGGCGTGTCGGACCGCGAGGCCCTCATGGCGCAGGATTTCTCCACGTTCACGCCCGACCAGCTCGATGAAGTGCTGCGCTTGACGATCCAGATCGCGCGCCGCCTCGCCCGCCGCCTCACCCGGCGGCGCCGGCCGATGCGCCGGCGCGGGCGCGTCGACCTGCGCCGCACGCTGCGGGCGAACCTCTCCCGCGCGGACCTCATCGAGCTGCGCTACCGCGAGCGGCGCAGACGGAAGGTGCGGCTCGTGCTGCTCTGTGACGTCTCGGGCTCGATGGACCTCTACACGCGGTTCCTCCTGCAGTTCCTGTTCGCGCTCCAGAACGTCTTCGGGAAGGTGGAGACGTTCACGTTCTCGACGAGGCTCACGCGGGTGACCGATTTCCTGCGCGCGCGCTCGTACCGGGTGGTGTTGCAGCGCCTCACGGAGGTGCGCGACTGGTCGGGGGGGACGCGGATCGGCGAGTCGCTGGCGCGATTCAACCGGGATTGGCCGTCGCTGGTCGACCGGCGGACGATCGTGATCGTCCTCTCCGACGGCTGGGACACCGGGGAGCCCGAGGTGCTCGCGGAGGAGCTGATGCGCATCAAGCGCAAGGCCGGACGCGTCATCTGGCTGAACCCGCTCCTCGGGAACCCGTCCTACGAGCCGCTGACGCGCGGCATGGCGGCCGCGCTGCCGCTCGTGGACGTGTTCGCGGCCGCGCACAACCTGTACGCGCTCCGGCAGCTCGCCTCGAAGCTGACCATTTGAATGGGGGGACTATCGAAGCCCCCCAAACCCCCCGCGCTCGCCAGCGGCCCGGGAAAACCCGGGCCGCTGCTCGACCACGCGCCCACTCCAAGGGGACTATCGAAGCCCCCCAAACCCCCCGCGCTCGCCAGCGGCCCGGGAAAACCCGGGCCGCTGCTCGACCACGCGCTCACTCCAAGGGGACTATCGAAGCCCCCCAAACCCCCCGCGCTCGGAGCGCCCTGGGGGGGTGCGCGGACGCACCCGTGGTGGGCGGACGCACCCGACAAAGCCGGGGCGCGGCTCGACCACCCGATTCCGTCACGGGCTCTGAGCGGCAGCGTCGGTAGTCCGTTTCTCAGGCGATGCCTCACACGTGCGGAGGGTGCGCAGTGGGTTGCACGCCCACCACGCACGGCCGCCGCAGAACCGCGGCTGCGGTGTGGCGCTCGGCTTGCAACCCCCGGGATGGGTGTCCGGCAACGGGGAGGAATCAACCGCGATGCGCACGGTGCTCGTCTCACTGATCTGGCTGCTCCTCCTGGTGCTTCACGCGCCCACCCAGGCGCAGGCCGTCGTCTTCTCGCTGTTCCCCGAGCTCCTCGCGTTCAATGCGAGCGAGCCTGCGATGCTGCTGCTCACCGGCACGGCGCTCATCGTCCTGGCCAGGATCGGCGTGTCGAACCGTCCTTGAGAGTTCGAGCAACAATCGACCATCGCCGGTGGTCGGTTGTTGCTCGAACTGATCCGCCGACGTGCTCCAGACCATGCGGCCACGCCTGCTGGAGCTGGACCTGGGCGACGAGGAGGCGTGGGAGATCGGGCTGACGTGCGGCGGGACCGTCGAGGTCCTCGTGGAGCCGCTCGCGCTCGACCATCCCGACGACGTCGCCACGCGCCTCTACGACCGGGCCCGCACGCACGCTGCGCGCGGTGGCCGTGGCGTGCTGCTCACCCGTCTCGACGGCGGCCCGGGCGCAAAGCGCCTCGTGCTCGACGACGGCACGGTCGAGGGCTCGCTCGGCGATGCCGGGATCGACGAGCGGTTCTCGGACGACGCGCGCGACGCGATGGCCCGCACTGCCTCGCGCGTGGTCGTGCGGGACGACGCGCGCGTCTTCGTCGAGGTCATCGCACCGCCGGCGCTGCTCCTCGTCGTCGGCGGCAGCCACGTCGCGATGCCACTCACGACCATGGCGCGAGCGCTCGGGTACCGGACCGCGGTCGTGGACGCGCGGCCGCAGTTCGCCACTCGTGAGCGGTTCGCGGACGTCGACGACCTTCGCATCGGAATCCCGTCCGAGGTCGTTCGCGAGTACCCGCTCGTCCCGTCCACGGCGCTCGTCCTCGTCGCCCACGATTACAAGTACGATATCCCGGTGCTGAAGATCGCGCTCGCGACGGACGTCGGGTACATCGGCATGCTCGGGTCCTCGCGGCGCGGTACCACGATTCTGAGGCTCCTCGCGGAGGACGGGGTCAGCGAGACCGCGCTCGAGCGCGTCCACGTGCCGATCGGTCTCGACCTCGGCGCGAGGAGCGCACCCGAGATCGCGCTCGCCATCCTCGCCGAGATCCAGGCCGCGAAGGGATCCGGGAGCGGCCAGCCGCTCAGCGCCAAGGCGAGAATCCGAACATGAAGGCGATCGCCGTGCGGCGCGACGAGGCGACCCTGCATGCGCTCGTCGACCGCGTGCTGTGCCACGACGTTCGTGACGCCTCCGGCAAGATCGTCGGGGCCAAGGGGACGAAGCTGGACCGCCGCGCCGCCGATGCGCTGCTCGCGAGCCCTTGGGACGAGGTCCACGTGCTGGACGTCGAGCCCGGCGATCTGCACGAGGAGGCGGCCGGCCAGCGCGCTGCGACGGCCGCCGTCGGCGACGGTGTGCAGGTCAAGGGCTACACCGGCGGCCAGTGGACCCTGGTGGCGTCGCGGCGGGGGTTGCTCTCGGTCCGCAGACCCGCGCTCGCGGACGTCAACACGCTCGCCGGCATCTCGGTCTTCACGCTGTTCGACGGCCAGCCCGTCGAGCCCGGCGAGGTCGTCGCCAAGGCGAAGGTGACGCCGCTCGTGATCGGCGAGGAGACGATCCGTCAGGTGGAGCAGATCGCGCGCGGAGCGCAGGGCCTCGTCTCGGTCGCCGGGTTCCGCGCCGAAGTCGTCGGCGTGGTCGCGCGCGAGACGCTCGACAGCCGGCAGCGCGCCCGGTTCGAGGGCGCGCTCGCGCAGAAGATCGACTGGTTCGACGGCCGGCTCCTGCCCATTCGCTACACGGGAGGCTCGGCACGCGCCGTGGCCGACGAGATCGTGGCGCTGGCCGACCTCGGCGCGACGGTGCTGATCGTCGCCGGGGCGAGCGCGCTCGATCCGCTCGACCCTGTCTTCGGCGCGCTCGCGCTCCTCGGCGCGCGGATGGAGCGACACGGAGTCCCGGCGCATCCCGGCAGCCTGCTCTGGCTCGCGTTCTGGGCGGGACGCGCCGTCGTCGGCATGCCGACGTGCGGCATGTTCTCCCAGGCGACGACGTTCGACCTCGTGCTGCCGCGCCTGCTCGCGGGAGCGTCGCTCTCGAACCGCGACGTCGCGGAGATGGGGCACGGCGGCCTCCTCTCCCGCGACATGGCGTACCGCTTCCCGCCGTATCGCCCGAGCGCCGCGCGCGGGGAGCTCGAGTGAAGACCGTGTCCCGCCCCGCCTCCCCGTACAGCGACGTCATTCGCGAGCGCTGGCGACGGCCGCGCTTCCGCGGGGACCTGCCCGGCGCCGACCTGATCGCGGAGGACGTGAACCCGCTCTGCGGCGACCGCGTCCGCATGATGGTCGCGATCGAGGACGGGCGGGTCGGCGCCGCACGGTTCGCGGGTGACTCGTGCGCGATCTGCACCGCGTCGGCGGACGTGGTCGCGGAGCTCGTCACCGGACGGTCGACCGTGGACGCAGGCCGGCTCGCGACGGAGGACGTGCTCGCGGTGCTCGACGCCGACATCCGGCCGACGCGGATGAAGTGCGTCTCGCTTCCGGTGGGCGTGCTGCACCGCGCGCTCGGAGCGCGCGCGTGATCCGGCTCGATCTCGAGACCCGGCGGGACTTCCCGATTCTCGACCGGATCGTCAATGGCCGGCCGCTCGTCTACCTCGACTCGGCGGCGTCGAGCCAGAAGCCACGAAGCGTGATCGACGCGATGAGCCGCTACTACGAGCAAAGCCACGCGAACGTGCATCGCTCGATCCACACGCTCGGCGAGGAGGCGACCGAGCTGTACGAGCTCGCGCGCGATCGCGTCCAGCGGTTCATCGGGGCCGGGCGGCGAGAGGAGATCATCTTCACGCGCGGGACGACCGACGGAGTGAGCCTCGTCGCGGAGACGCTCGGCCGGACGCTCACGACCGGCGACGAGATCGTCGTCACGGAGATGGAGCACCACTCGAACCTGATCCCATGGCAGCTCGCCGCGCGGCTCTGCGGCGCCGTCATCCGCGCGATCCCGGTCCTCGACGACGGGCGACTGGACCTCGACGCATTCGACCGGCTCCTCGGCGAGCGGACGCGGGTGGTCGCGTTCACCCATGTGTCGAACGTGCTGGGGACGATCAACCCCGTCCCCGAGATCTGCCAGCGCGCGCGCGCCGCGGGGGCGACCACGGTCGTCGATGGCGCGCAGGCGGCCCCGCACGTGCCGCTCGACGTGTCCGCGCTCGGGTGCGACTTCTACGCGTTCTCGGCGCACAAGATGCTCGGCCCGACCGGCATCGGCGTGCTGTGGGGTCGCCACGAGACGCTCGACCGTCTCGAGCCGGGCCGGGGAGGCAGCGAGATGATCAAGGAGGTCTGGATCGACCGCGCCGAGTGGAACGATCTGCCGTGGCGTTTCGAGCCCGGCACACCGCCGATCGCGGAAGCCACCGGGCTGACTGCGGCCATCGAGTACCTGGAGAAGGTCGGGATGGAGCGCGTCAACGAGCACGAGCGTGCGCTCGCTCAGCAGGCGCTCGACGAGCTGACGGAGATTCCCGACGTCACCGTCTGGGGGCCACCGCGCGGTATCGACCGGGGTGCGGTCGTCTCTTTCAGCGTGCGCGGGCTCCACCCGCACGATGTCGCCGCGCTGCTCGACGCCGAGGGCATCGCCGTGAGGGCCGGGCACCACTGCGCGCAACCGCTGATGCGCCGGTGCGGCATCGTCGGAACCGTCCGCGCGAGCTTCTCGGTCTACACGTCCCCGGACGACGTGTCCGCGTTCGCCCACGCCGTGGCCGGGCTCCGCACAGCCCTGTAGGGAGTCATGGATCCCTTGCTCCCGCGCAATCCGTTTCAGTCGCCGCGGTTCGGCCAGATCGCGACGTGCATGCTGCTGCCGGCGGTCGGATCCGCGGAGGGACTGGACGTCGCGATCGTCGGCATTCCGTACGACGGCGGCACCTCATACCGAACCGGTGCGAGGTTCGGCCCGCGCGCGGTCCGCGACCAGTCCTCGCTGATCCGGCCGTGGCATCCCGTGCTGAAGGTCCATCCGTTCGAGCGCCTCCGCGTCGCGGACGTCGGCGACGTGGACGTCGTGCCGATCTCGATCGAGCGCACGTTCGAGGCGGTCACCCGGCGGATCGGCGAGATCACCGCCGCGGGCGCGATCCCCGTGTCCATCGGCGGGGACCACTCCATCACGCTGCCGATCCTGCGCGCCCTCGGCCGGCGCCACGGACCGCTCGGCATCGTGCACTTCGACGCGCACCCCGACACGTGGGACGAGTACTTCGGCAGCAAGTTCTTCCACGGCACACCGTTCCGCCGGGCGATCGAGGAAGGTCTCATCGATCCGCGCCGCATGATCCAGGTCGGGATCCGCGGCCCGCTCTACGGGCCGGAGGACTTCGCGTTCCACGACGAGCACGGCATCGAGGTCATCCGGATCGAGGCGGTGAAGGAGGAGGGCACGGCGTGGGTGGCGCGCCGGCTCGAGCGCCTGCGCGGCGGCCCCGTGTACTGCTCGTTCGACATCGACGCCGTCGATCCGGCGTTCGCGCCGGCGACGGGCACGCCCGAGGTGGGCGGTCTCACGTCGTACGAGGCGCTCGCGACGCTGCGGGCACTCGCGGGCCTCACCCTCGTCGGCGCAGACGTGGTCGAGGTCTCGCCGCCGTACGACGGTCCCGGTCAGATCACGGCCCTGCTGGCCGCGAACATCCTGTTCGAGCTGGTGTCCCTGCTGGCGCTCCAGCGATGATTCGCCGCGCCTCAGAGCCCGTGAACGAATCGGGTGATCGAGGGCCGTCCCGGGTTTCCCGGGTGTGGACCCGAGGCGCGGCCCGGGTTCCCCGGGCCGCGGCCGAGCGTCGGGGGGTTTGGGGGGCCATTTCGGGGCCCCCCATGATGTCAGTCGTCGCGCTGGTCCTCGCCGGCGTGGCGGCGGCTGCCGCACTTGCCGCTCCGCCCCCTGCGCGGATCGGCGACAGGCACGTCGCGCTCATCCAGATCGAGGGCGTGATCAGCCCGGTGACGCTGCGGCTCATCGGGACGGCGATCGACCGCGCCCAGGTCGAGCGTGCAGCGGCCCTCGTGATCCAGCTCGACACGCCGGGCGGGCTCGAGCGGTCGATGCGCGCGATCGTCCAGCGGATGCTGAACGCCGAAGTGCCGGTGATCGTGTACGTCGCGCCGACGGGCGCGCGCGCCGCCTCCGCCGGTGTCTTCATCACGATGGCGGCGCACATCGCCGCGATGGCGCCCGCGACCAACATCGGCGCCGCGCACCCGGTCGCGCTCGGCGGGGGCGCCGACAAGGAGAGCCTGAAGAAGATCGAGAACGACGCGGCCGCCTTCATCCGCACGGTGGCCCGGGAGCGCGGGCGGAACGCGGAGTGGGCGGAGAAGGCGGTGCGGCAGTCGGTCTCGATCACCGAGCGCGAAGCGCGGGCGCTCCGCGTGATCGACGTCGTCGCCAGCTCGGTGACGGAGCTGCTGGACACCGTCGACGGCCGGACGGTGAAGACGGTCAAGGGGTCGGTGACGCTCGCAACGCGAGACGCTCGGGTGAAGCCGATCGAGGTCGGCTTCCGCGACCGGTTCCTCAACGTCATCACCGATCCGAACGTCGCGTACGTGCTCATGATGCTCGGGATGCTCGGCCTGTTCTTCGAGCTCTCCAACCCCGGCGTCATCCTGCCGGGAGTCGTCGGCGGCATCTCGCTGATCCTCGCGTTCTTCGCGCTCCAGAGCCTGCCGATCAACTACGCAGGCCTTCTGCTGATCCTGTTCGGCATCGTCCTGTTCATCGCGGAGATCAAGGTCGTGAGCCATGGCGTCCTCGCCATCGGCGGCATCGTGGCCATGGCGCTCGGCTCGCTCATGTTGTTCGATGCGCCGGACGTCGGCTTTCGCGTCTCGTGGTCGGTCATCGGCATGACCGTGGGCTCGACGGCGGCCCTCGTGCTGGTCGTGCTCGGCGTCGGAGTGCGCGCGCTCGCACGCCGACCGAGCGTGGGAAGCGAAGCGTTGATCGGGCAGACCGGCCTGGCGCGCGAGGCGCTCGCCCCGGAGGGCCAGGTGACGGTGCAGGGGGAGATCTGGAGCGCCGTCGTGGGCGACGGGCCCGTTGCCGCCGGCGATCGGGTCCGCGTGGTCGGTGTGGACGGGTTGACGCTCAGGGTCGTGCGGGCCGGTGAAGAGGGAGGAACGCGATGATCTCCGTCGATCTACTGCTCGTGATCGTGGTGGTGGCGGCGTTGCTGTTCTTCCTGGGCAATTTCGTGCGCATCCTGCGCGAGTACGAGCGCGGGGTCATCTTCCGGCTCGGCCGTACGGCGAAGGCGGTGCTCAACCCGGGCGGCACCGGCAACGGTCCGGGGCTCGTCTTCCTCATGCCGCTGATCGACCGCATGGTGAAGGTGAGCCTTCAGACCGTCGCCATGGACGTCCCGCCGCAGGACGTCATCACGCGGGACAACGTCTCGCTCAAGGTCAACGCGGTGATCTACTTCCGCGTCGTCGACCCCGAGAAGGCCGTCGTCGCGGTCCAGGACTACCTCTACGCGACGTCGCAGATCGCGCAGACGACGCTCCGCAGCGTGCTCGGGCAGGTCGAGCTCGACGACCTGCTGTCGGCACGCGACAAGATCAACCAGCAGCTCCAGCGCATCATCGACGAGCACACGGACCCGTGGGGCATCAAGGTGACCACGGTGGAGGTCAAGCACATCGACCTGCCGCAGGACATGCAACGGGCGATGGCGAAACAGGCGGAGGCCGAACGCGAGCGCCGTGCGAAGATCATCAACGCCGAGGGCGAGCACCAGGCGGCGGCGAAGCTCGCCGAGGCCGCCGAGGTCCTGTCTCGTTTCCCCGTGGCGGTGCAGCTCAGGTACCTGCAGACGATGCGCGAGATCGCGTCGGAGCGGAACACCACCACGTTCTTCCCGCTGCCGATGGAACTGGGAGGCCTCTTCCAGATGCTTCGTGGCGATCGCGCCGGCGACGGCGTCCCGAAATAAGGCGTCGCGGAGCATGACAGAGTAGCGCCGTCTCGCCAGGGCATGTAGAATACCGGCGTTTGGGGCGCCGCGCCGGCCATCATCCCAGGGCGACGCGGCGGTGGTACGGGGGCGTAGCTCAGCTGGGAGAGCACGTCGTTCGCAACGACGGGGTCGGCGGTTCGAATCCGCTCGCCTCCACCATTTCCCAAGCCCGCCACGGTCGGCACGAACCTCGCCCCTCGTCGATCCGTCCCGACGACTCTCCGTCTCGCGTCCGACGTCGCGCGCGAGAGTGCGGACCCGCGTCTCAGGGTTGCGCGGTACGGGTCTTCTTCTTCGCCGCCACCTTCTGGGTCGGGCAGGCCTTGTGATACCACGTCGACCCCAGCTTCACGTGGTTGCCGTTCTTCCTGATACGAAGCTTGCACTTCGGACACGTGCCCATCAGCGGGACTCCTTTGGAGAAATGACGACCGGATATTATATCAACAGCATTTCGCCGCGCCCGGAGGCCCATGCGTGACCGACTGCCCCTTCTGCCGCATCGTGGCTCGCCAGAGTGCCGCCGACGTCGAGTACGAGGATGACGAGGTCGTCGCCTTCAAGGACATCTACCCGAAGGCCCCGGTGCACCTGCTCATCGTGCCGAAGCGCCACGTGCCCTCGATCATGTCGATGGAGCCCGGCGACGCCGAGGTGATCGGCCGGTGCTTGCTTGCCGCACGCCGGCTCGGCGAAATGAAGGGCTTTGCCGAGCGCGGTTACCGTGTGAGCGTCAACTGCGGGCCGGAGGGCGGCCAGCAGGTGTACCACGTGCACTTCCACTTTCTCGCGGGAGGGAGGTTGCGCGGCGCCTAGCCCGAGCCTAGCCTCACGTCGTCGATTTCGGTAAATGAAAAGGCCCCGGGGGAAACCCCCGGGGCCCGGTCGGACAGCGTCGGTCTTCTACTTCAGCGCACTGATGGCTGCGTCGGCCTTCTCCTTGGCCGTCTTCATGTCGCCGGTCTTGCACGCAGCCTCGGCTTCCTTGATGAGCTTCGACGCCTGGCGGGTGCCGCTCGCCTTCGCACCCGCGAGCGAGCGCGGCGCCTGGACGTCCTGCCCCTTCGCCCGTGGTGCCTGCACATCCTGGCCGCTCCGCGGCGCCTGCACGTCCTGGCTGCGCGGCGCCTGGATGTCCTGCCCCTTGGCCCGCGGCGCCTGCACATCCTGGCCGCTCCGCGGCGCCTGCACGTCCTGGCCGCTGCGCGGTGCCTGCACGTCCTGGCCGCTGCGCGGCGCCTGCACGTCCTGGCCGCTGCGCGGCGCCTGCACCGGGTCAGGCCGAGCGCCGGCAAGCGACCGCGGCGCCTGCACCTGCTGACCGCTGCGCGGAGCCTGAACGTCCTGCCCCTTGGCTCGCGGCGCCTGCACGTCTTGACCACTGCGCGGCGCCTGCACGTCCTGGCCGCTGCGCGGCGCCTGGACGTCCTGCCCCTTGGCCCGCGGCGCCTGCACGTCCTGGCCTCGTGGCGCCTGGACCGTTTCCTGACGAGCGCCCGCAAGCGAGCGCGGCGCCCGCGCGCCGGTCTTCTTCTGGAGCAGATCTTTCGCCTGCGCCACCTCGGGCGGGCACTGCGACTGCGCCTCGCTCATGGGTGCGAAGGCGACCATCACTGCCACGCTCATGACGACTGCCAGTACCTTTTTCATTGCCTCTCCATTCTTGTCTTGTGATCGGGGGTTGACGTATAGGAGTGATCGACTTCGATGACGACCCGCGTCCTCGCGCCTCTCACCCCCCTCGGATTGCCAGCGTATCGCGATGTCAGCCGCCAACACAGCAAGGGGGATGCCGGGCTCAGAAGCGCAGGAAATAGCACAGTACGACGCTAGCTTATCGCTCGCGAAGAGCCGGTTTCTTTGGCGGAGTGCCCGGAGGCTCTGGTGCGCGGCCCGGCATTCTGCCCGGTCGCATGTGGTACGCTGAGCGGCGCATGTCCGCTCGGTCGCGCATCGTGCCTGCCGTGCTTGGCCATCCTCGTGCTCGGCGGGTGCACCGCCAGTCGCACCGCGCCGCGTGCGGTCTCCGATGTCCATTCCCCCGCGGTCCCGAGGGGCAGCTGCAGGCCGCGACAGCGACGGCCGAGCGGCGCGTGCTCGAGCAGCCGGTCAACCAGGCGCAGGTCGTCACCGGCTATCTCGGTCCACGGCAGGGTGATCCCGACCATGCCTCGGTCAAGGTTCTGGCGTCGCTGCTCGGCGGCGGGATGGGGAGCCGGCTCCTCACGGAGGTCAGGGACAGGCGCGGGCTCGCGTACGCCGCCGGCGTGCTCAGCGCGACGCGCGTCGGGCGATCGGCCTTCATCACGTATCTCGGGACCGCGCCGGAGAACGTCGACACGGTCGAGGCCGTGATCCGCGGGGAGATCGAGCGCGTGCGGATCGAGCCACCGTCAGCGGACGAGCTCTCGCGTGCGAAGGCTCGGGTCCTCGGAAGCCTGGCGATGGATCGTCGGACCAACGCGCGACAGGCCTGGTACCTGGCCTTCGTCGAGCTCGTGGGTGCCGCCCGGGACTTTCCGCTACGCTACGCGCGCGCCGTCGAGGCGGTGACGCCCGCGGAGGTGGCCACGGCTGCCGGCCGCTGGCTCGTCCGACCCTCCATCGTCGTCGTGCGTCCGCCGCGGTCATGATCCCGCTCAAGGACGACGTTCCGAGTCGCACCGTTCCGGTCATCACGATCGTGCTCGTCGCACTGAACGTCGTCGCCTTCCTGTACCAGGTCTCACTCGAGATGAGCGAGCCCGGGCTCGTGCGGCGCGGGGCGGTGTCCGCCGCCGAGGCGTTCGTCCACGAGTTCGGCGTCGTTCCCTGCCGCCTGAGCGGAGCGTGCGCCTGGGATTTCCCTCATCCGCTGGTCACGGTGTTCACGTCGATGTTCCTCCACGGCGGTCTGTTCCACATCGGCGGCAACATGCTGTACCTGTGGATCTTCGGCGACAACGTCGAGGACACCCTCGGCCACGGCCGGTTCCTGCTCTTCTACCTGCTGTGCGGCGTCGCCGCGGCGGTCAGCCAGACGATGGTGGCGCCGATGTCGCGGACGCCCATGATCGGGGCGAGCGGAGCGGTCTCAGGCGTGCTCGGCGCGTACTTCGTGCTGTTTCCGTACGCGACGATCCGGACGCTCGTCACGTTCGGCTTCTTCATCCGCATCATCCAGGTGCCGGCGGTGATCGTCCTCGGACTCTGGATCGTCGTGCAGCTCACGAACGGCTTCCTGACTGCGAGCATGGTGGGGACCGAGGGCGGCGGCGTCGCCTGGTTCGCGCACATCGGCGGCTTCGTGGCCGGCCTCGTGCTGCTCTTTGTCATGCGGCCACGTCGGGCCCGGCGCCTATAATGACTCCTCGATGAGCGCGAAACGCCCCGCCAGCAAGGGTCGGATCGATCGCCTGCTGGTCGAGCGGGGGCTCGTCGAGAGCCGCGAGAAGGCGGTCAGGCTGATCCTCGCCGGCGAGGTCCTGGTCGATGGGGAGCGGGTCGACAAGGCCGGCGCGGTCGTGTCCGCGGCGTCCGAGATCGAGCTTCGCGGCCGCTCGCCGTACGTCAGCCGCGGCGGCGAAAAGCTCGCCCACGCGCTCGACCGGCTCGGCGTCGACCCGCGCGGCCGCATCTGCCTCGACGTCGGGGCGTCGACCGGCGGCTTCACCGACTGTCTGCTGCAGCGCGGCGCGCCCAAAGTCTACGCCGTGGACGTCGGCACCGCGCAGCTGGACCGGAAGCTCCGCGCAGACAGCCGGGTCGTCGTCATGGAGCGCATGAACGCGAGGATGCTCGACCCGCGGCTGTTCGACGAGCGCCCGTCGCTCGCGGTGGTCGATGTCGCCTTCATCTCGCTCGAGAAGATCCTGCCCGCCGTGTTCAACGCCCTCGCTTCACGCGGCGAGACGGTGGCGCTCGTGAAGCCGCAGTTCGAGGTCGGCCGCCAGGCCGTCGGCAAGGGCGGGGTCGTGCGCGATCCCGCACAGCACCGCGCCGTGGTGACGCGCCTCGCGCGGTACGCGGTGCTTCGCGGATGGCACGTCCTCGGCGTGACGGCCTCGCCGCTCCGGGGACCGAAGGGCAACCGCGAGTTCTTCCTGCACCTCTCGACGCACGGGCGCACCCCCGCGGACCTCGAGGGCATGATCGTGTCGAGCGTCGAGGCCGCGTCGTGACGCGCGTCGGCGTCATCGCCAAGGCCGGCGCGGCCGAGGCCGTGGTCGGAAGTGTCGTCGACTGGCTCGGAGCGCGCGGCGTGCCGGTCGTGATCGAGAAGGACACCGCCGCGCTGGTCCCGACGGCGGCGGCCGCGACAGCGAGCAAGTGGGAGCTGCCCGCGCTCGTCGACCTCATCGTCGTGCTGGGCGGCGACGGCACGCTGCTGTCCATGGCGCGCGCCGTCGGCGATCTGGGCGTCCCGCTGCTCGGCATCAATCATGGCGACCTCGGGTTCCTCACGGCCACCACGCTCGACGAGAGGGTGCCCGCCCTCGAGGCCACGCTGGCCGGTCGGATGGCGATCGAGGAGCGGATGATGCTGAGTGCCCGCGTCGTCCGCGGCAGCGAGGCGACCGGCGAGTACGTCGCCCTGAACGACGTCGTCATCATGAAGTCGGCGATGAGTCGCATCATCAACCTGGCCGTCTCCGTGGAGTCCGAGTATGCGACCGCGTATCGTGCCGACGGTCTGATCATCTCCACGCCGACGGGCTCGACCGCGTACTGTCTCTCGGCGGGAGGCCCCATCCTCCACCCCGCCATGGATGCGATGGTTCTGACGCCGATCTGCTCGCACACGCTCACCAACCGGCCGATCGTCGTGCCGGGTGACCGCCGGGTCGAGGTGACACTCAAGACCGACCAGGAGGTCATGGTGACGCTCGACGGGCAGGTGGGACTGCCGCTGCGCGAGGGCGATACGGTCGCCATCGCGAAGGCGGCCGCGCGCATCCGGCTCGTCCGCTTCCCGCACAAGGGGTTCTTCACGGTCTTGCGGACGAAGCTCAAGTGGGGAGAGCGCTAGCCTGCCGTTGCCGTGCAGTCGCCACGGCTTCCCGGCGGCGTGTCGCAACGGATACGGCTTGAGCCAGGCGCCGCGCGTCCTCTAGCATCGGGCCGATGCTGCGCGAGCTGCGCGTCCGCAACCTCGCCGTCATCGACGCGATCGACGTCGAGTTCGAGCCCGGCTTCAACGTCCTCACCGGGGAGACGGGCGCCGGCAAGTCGGTCCTGATCGACGCGCTGCTGCTCGTCCGTGGCGGCCGGGCCCAGGTCGACGTGATCCGCACGGACGCGGACACGGCGACCGTGGAGGCCGCGTTCGATGTGGACGCCAAGCACCCGGCCGCGCGCGTGCTGGACGACGCCGGTCTGTTCCCCGACGACGGGCGGCTGGTGATCCGCCGCGAGGTGTCGCGAGCAGGGCGCCATCGCGCGTTCGTCAACGACACGGCCGTCACCGTCGGGCTGCTCGAGCGTCTCGGTGATCACCTCGTCGACGTCCACGGTCAGCACGAGCACCAGCGGCTGCTCGAGCCGGGGCACCAGCTCGCGCTGCTCGATCGTTTCGCTGACACGGACGCGCTGCGCGAGAGGGTCGCCGCGCTGTTCGCCAAGCGGCGCGCCGCCGCGGACGCCGTGGAGCGCCTGCGCGCCGACGAGCGCGATCGGGCGCAACGGGAAGACCTCCTGCGGTTCCAGGTCTCGGAGATCGACGCGGCACGACTGCGGGCCGGTGAGGAGGAGGAGCTTCGCACCGAGCTGAGACGGCTCAAGAACGTCGAGCGCCTCTCGGCGGGCATCACACAGGTCGAAGCCCTGCTGGTTGACGACCCCGAGGCCGTGTCCGCGCGACTCGTCCGCGCCGCGCACGTTCTGACAGGGCTCGCGCGCCTCGACGCCGCGTTCGCCGAGGGGGTGGCCAGGCTCGAGGCGGCGAGCGCCGAGGTCGAGGAGGCGATCCGGGTTGTCCGCATGTTCCGCGACGAGCTGAGCTTCGATCCGGCGCGGCTCGGGAGTATCGATGACCGGCTGGACGCGCTCAGCCGCCTGCAACGCAAGTACGGTGACACGGCCGAGGCGATCCTCCGGTTTCGCGACGAGGCCGCGGCCGAGCTGGAGCGACTGGCTCGTCACGAGCAGGTGCTCGCGACCGAGGAGCGCACGCTCGCCGAGCTCACCGCCGAGCTCGACCGCGAGGCCACGGTGCTCTCGACCCGGCGTCGGTCCGCGGCAGATCGGCTGGCGGCGAGGACTCAACGAGAGCTGAGGCTGCTCGGCATGGAGCGCGCGGTCTTCGAGGTGGTCGTCGAGCGACTCGATCAGCCCGGGCTCCGCGGGGCCGACCGCGTCGAGTTTCGCCTGTCGACCAACCCCGGGGAGGACCCGCGGCCGCTCGCGCGCGTGGCGTCCGGAGGCGAGCTGTCGAGGACCATGCTCGCGCTGGTCACGGTGCTCGCCACCGCCGACCCGGTCGGGACCATGGTGTTCGACGAGGTCGATGCCGGGATCGGCGCCAGGGTGGCGGCCGTCGTGGCCGAGAAGCTCGCGACGGTCGCCGAGGCGCGGCAGGTCCTCTGCGTCACGCACCTCGCGCCGATCGCCGCGCGCGCGGCGCATCACGTTCGCGTCGAGAAGACCGTGCGCGGGGGCCGCACGCGGGCCGCGGCGACGGCGCTCGACGAGGAGGAGCGCGTCGCCGAGGTCGCCCGCATGCTCGGCGGAGACGCGGCGAGCGCCACCGCACAGCGCCACGCCCGGGAACTGCTGCGGGCGCGACGCGGTCGCTCGGCCTGATCACGTGGGGGGCCGGAAATCGCCCCCCACACCCCCCAACGCTCGGAGCGCCCCGGGGGGTGCGCGGACGCACCCGGGGTGCGCGGACGCACCCGGGGTGCGCGGACGCACCCGCGAAACCCGTGGCGCTCCTCGATTTCTCCGACGTGCTGCTAGACCCTAGCCGCCGCCCGGTATAATCAGAGCGCAATGCTCAACACCCTCCTGAGGACCGTCTTCGGCACGAAGCACGAGCGCGATGTGAAGCGGATGAGGCCGCTCGTCGCGGAGATCAACGCGCTGGAACCCGATCTGACGCGTCTCGACGATGCCGGGCTCCGCGCGCGGACGGACGACCTCCGGAAGCGTGTCGCGGACGGCGCATCGGTCGACGACGTCCTCGTGGACGCCTTCGCGGTCTGCCGGGAGGCATCGCGCCGCGCCCTCGGCATGCGGCACTTCGACGTCCAGCTCATGGGCGGCATGGTGCTGCATCGCGGCGCCATCGCGGAGATGGCGACCGGCGAGGGCAAGACGCTCGTCGCCACGCTGCCCGTCTACCTCAACGCCCTCACCGGACGCGGCGCCCACCTCGTCACCGTCAACGACTACCTCGCCAAGCGCGATGCGCAGTGGATGGGGCCGCTCTACCACTTCCTCGGCCTCTCCGTGGGAGTCATCCAGCACGAGGCGTCGTTCCTCTACGATCCGACGTACGTCACGTCCGACATCCGCATGACGGCGCTCCGCGCCATCAGTCGGCGGGACGCCTACCAGGCCGATGTCACGTACGGCACGAACAACGAGTTCGGCTTCGACTACCTGCGCGACAACATGCGCTTCTCGCTGGACGAGCTGGCCCAGCGCGAGCTCCACTACGCGATCGTCGACGAGGTCGACTCGATCCTCATCGACGAGGCGCGGACGCCGCTCATCATCTCGGGCCCGTCCGACGAGACGACCGACCTCTACTACCGCATCGACCGGATCATCCCCCGGCTGAAGCGAGCCGCCACGATCGTCGAGGGCAAACTGTCCGAGATCGAGGCGACGGCCGAGGGCGACTACATCGTCGACGAGAAATCGAAGGCCGTCTCGCTGACGGAGGAGGGGATCGCGCACTGCGAGCGCCTCCTCGGCGTCGACAATCTCTACGACCCGAAGCACATCGACGTCCTGCACCACATCCACCAGGGCCTCCGCGCCCACACGCTCTACAGGCGCGACGTCGACTACGTGGTGAAAGACGGTGAGGTGATCATCGTCGACGAGTTCACCGGACGGCTCATGCCCGGCCGCCGGTGGTCGGACGGCCTCCACCAGGCGGTCGAGGCGAAGGAGGCGGTCAGGATCGAGCGCGAGAACCAGACGCTCGCGACGATCACCTTCCAGAACTACTTCCGCATGTACACGAAGCTGGCCGGGATGACGGGCACCGCGGAGACCGAGGCGGAGGAGTTCGCGAAGATCTACAAGCTCGACGTCACCGTCATCCCGACGAACCGCTCCCTCATCCGCGTGAACAACCCGGACGTCGTGTACAAGACCGAGCGCGAGAAGTTCGACGCGGTCGTGAAGGAGATCGGCGAGCTCAACGAGCAGGGCCGACCGGTCCTCGTCGGCACGGTGTCGATCGAGAAGTCCGAGCGCCTCTCGGCGCTCCTCAAGCGCCGCGGCGTGCGACACGAGGTGCTCAACGCGAAGTACCACGAGCGTGAGGCCGAGATCATCGCGCAGGCCGGGCGGATCGGCGCAGTGACCATCGCCACGAACATGGCAGGGCGGGGCACCGACATCCTGCTCGGCGGTAACCCCGACTTCCTCTCGAAGGAGCTGCTCCGGAAGAAGGGCCTGGACCCGGCAACGGCGCCCGCGGAGGCGCGCGCGACCGCGCTCGGCGAAGCGCGGCGGATCACCGAGCCGGAGCACAAGCAGGTCGTCGAGCTCGGCGGGCTGCACATCATCGGCACCGAGCGCCACGAGTCGCGCCGCGTCGACAACCAGCTTCGCGGCCGGTCGGGCCGCCAGGGGGATCCCGGCTCGTCGCGGTTCTACCTCTCGCTCGAGGACGACCTGCTGCGGATCTTCGGCTCCCAGCGCATCCAGTCGATCATGGAGCGGCTCGGCATGGAGGAGGGGGAGCCGATCGAGCACCGGCTCGTCACCCGCGCCATCGGCACCGCGCAGAAGCGCGTCGAGACGCACAACTTCGAGATTCGCAAGCACCTGCTCGAGTACGACGACGTGATGAACAAGCAGCGGGAGATCGTCTACCGCATGCGCCGCGAGATCCTGGACGGCGAGAGCCAGGCGGACACGATCGCGGAGTGGATCGAGGATCTCGTCGCGTCGACGCTCGACACCTACGCTCCGGAGACGGCCCATCCCGAGGACTGGGACCTGGCCGGCCTCGCGCAGGGGCTGGCGAGCCAGTTCGATGTCCGCGTGCCGGGGGCCGCGTTCAAGGACGTGACCTCCCGGGGCGGCCTCGACGAGCTCGTCGGCACCGCGGTGAAGGACCGCTACGCCGAGCGCGAGCGCGAGTTCGGTGGGGAGCTGATGCGCGCGCTCGAGCGGCACGAGATGCTGATCGTCATCGACCAGCAGTGGAAGGATCACCTGCTGTCGATCGATCACCTCAAGGAAGGGATCGGGCTCCGCGGCTACGGGCAGCGCGATCCGCTCACCGAGTACAAGCGCGAGGCGTTCGACCTCTTCGAGGCGATGTACGAGCGCGTGAAGGCGAGCGTCGTCGAGCGGCTCTACAAGGTGCAGGTCGTCCGCGAGGCGCCGATGGCCATGCCGACGATCACGGCCTGGGCCGATGTCCAGGAAGGGCGCGGCGCGATGCCCGCTGAGGCGGCTGACATCGCCACCAAGCAGCCGCGCTCGCGCCCGCAGCCGGTACCCCGAACGGCCGGGGGCGAGAAGGTCGGCCGTAACGACCCGTGTCCATGCGGCTCGGGGAAGAAGTACAAGAAGTGCTGCTACCTGAAGCAGAACGGCTGACGCGAGTAGGGTCCGCACCCGCTACGCCCTGACCTGTCGCGGACGCTTCGCGCGCGACGGCTGAGGCGCCGGCGCGAGCAGGCCGGCGCGGTCTCTCCGGAGCCCCCGAATGATGTGCGCGTAGTGCCGGAGGACGACTTCGAGCGTGTCGCCGAGCCAGTCGGCAACTTCGGACGGCGTCGCGCCGGCGTGCAAGCACTTCGAGGCGAACGTGTGCCGCGCGTTGTGGAACGTCAGGCCCTTGATGCCGCTCTCGGCGCACGCCTTCCGCCACGTCACCCGGTAGAAGTTGTTCGGGGTCACGTAGGCGCCGACGTTCGTCGACCCATCCGGTAGCGTGTACGCGGACGCGGGGAACAGCCGCTTGCCGTCCCATCCGCGCGGGCGCGTCTCGCGGAGCCACGTGATGTGCGCCTCGATCGCCGGCTCCAGGTCCGGATGGAGGTCGGTCGGGACCTCGCGCGTCTTCACCACGCCGCGGGCCAGGCGGTTCGACTTCGTGCCGATCACGACGCCGTCCGGCGTCCAGTGCTTCGTCACGGCCAGGCGGTGCCGCTCCGCATCGTAGTCGTCGATCGCGAGCGCGACCGCTTCGCCGTAGCGAAGCCCCGCATGGAAGCCGATGGCCCAGAGCGCATAGAAACGTCGACAGTGCACGCGGTACCAGGCCAGCGTCGCGCGTTCCCCGTCCGGCTCGAAGACCTTCACGGTTTCGTGCGCGGCGTCCGAGTCCACCTTGCCGTCCTGCTCGGCGTCGTAGGTGAAGCGTCCACAGCGCGCCGCGGGGTTGGCGAGCGCGCGGCCGTCGCGGCCCTGAAGCCGGTCTTCGTCGAGGAGCCAGTTGAAGAGCAGCCGCAACGCGTCGAGCACGTTCTTCGCCGTCGCCCGGCTATTGCGGCGGCCGAGCCGGTTCACCGTGGCGCGCACGCGGCGTAGATGCGCCCGGACATCCTGCTTGCGGACCGTGTGGATCTCCAGCCGGCCGATCTCCTGCGCGAGCGCCGCGTCTTCGCGCGTCGTCCAGGCGGCGGTGTCGGGATCGAACGCCTCACCGATGACCCACTGCTCCATCACGCCCCGCAACTTGCGCT
>JACPDG010000099.1 GCA_016184125.1 Candidatus Rokuibacteriota bacterium
CCGCAGGCCGGCGGCGTAGGTGGTGGCGAGCAGGAGGCGATCGCGGACGCGCGGGCAGGCGTTGAGCAGGCGCCAGACCTCCTCGCGGCTGAGGATCTCGGGGAGCTTCTGGGGTTGTCGGGGGGCGGGGACGACGAAGTGCGCGCGATCGTGGCCGAGAGTGACGTGGTAGAGGAAGCGGAAGGCGTGGGCGGCCTGGTTGCACGTGCTCCAGGACAGCTTGCGCTCCTGGAGCATGTGGGCGAGGTAGGCCTGGACCTCGTCGGTGGTGAGCAGATCCGGCGCGCGCTTGTAGTGCTTCGCCAAGCGCACCACGGCGGCGATGTACGCCTCGTGGGTGCGGGGGGAGAAGCCACGCACGGTCATGTCTCGGATCATGCGGTTGCGGAGCTCGCTCATGGGACACCTCCGTCGAAGAGTTCGAACGGAGGCGATTGTGAGCGGTCGTCGCTGCGCGATGGCGAACGGAGTTCTGGAGGGAAGCAGTCGACCGCGCGCGGATGAGGATGAGCGAGTTCGAACCTACCGCGTCAGCGGTTTAGTTCAACGTTAATTCGATCCATCGCTACGCAGACCTGTGTAGCGCAGCCAGACCTGCCGCGCGCTGCAGCCTAGCACGGCGTCGGATCGGACGGTGGCATCGCGTTCCGCGTTGTTCTGTTCGTCAGTTGCATCGAGGTGGACGTCTCCTCGCTTGTCGTGCTCGGCAGCGGAACGCTGCAGCCTATCCCGTCGGCCTAGCTAGCCGGCGCGCCGCGCAACGCAGGTCCTGGACTCCTGACGCCTCACGCATCGAACAGCCGGTCTGCGGGACTTCGCACCCCTGCCGGTCCGCGGTTCAGCACATGGGTGTAAATCTGCGTCCCTGCTCGGCGGACCGCCCCCTTCACCACACGCTGGAGCACGGACTCGTGCAGATGGTGCCGGCGCCGCTCGCCCGTGCCGCGGTCGACGTAGAGCCGCGTCGCCGGGAACACCCATTGCCAGACCCACTCGCGGCCGGCGTTCGGGTACTTCCGCGCGAGCGCCGTCGGGAGCTCGACCCAGCCGGCCCCTGTCTGGAGGTCACGCTGGTGCTGTTCCTGAACGCCCTCGAGGTGTCGCGCCAGATCTGCCTTCACCACGACGGGCAGCATCGTCACCCGGTCCTTGTCGCCTTTGCCGGTGCGGACGACGATCTGATTGGTCCCGAAGTCCACGTCCTGGACGCGCAGCCGGCAGCACTCGAGCAGGCGCAGCCCCGCCCCGTAAAGGAGGTTCGCCATCAGTCGCGGCGCGCCCTCGAGCGGCCGCAGCACGGTCCGGACCTCCTCGCGGGTGAGCACCACTGGCAGTCGTTGTGGGCGCTTCGGGCGCACGACGCCATCCAGCCAGGGCACGTCGACCTGGAGGGTCTCGCGGTAGAGAAACAGGAGGGCGCTCAGCGCCTGGTTCTGGGTGGAGGCGGCGACCTTTCCGTCGACCGCCAGCGACGTCAGAAACGCGGTGAGCTCCGGCGCTCCCAGCTCGATCGGGTGGCGCTTGCCGTGAAAGAAGATGTACCGCCGGATCCAGAGGCGACGTACGCCTCCTCCGTGCGGCGGCTGTAATGGCGGAGTCGAAGGGTGGCGCGAACGCGGTCGAGCAACCGCGGCTCCGGTGGCGTGGCCTCGCGGACGGCGGACGCGAAGTCACGCTGACTCCCGCAGTGCAGCGTCGCATACGAGACGAACGCGCTCACATGAACGCTCCGGGCCTCCGGTCCTGTGACCCACGAGCACTGTAGGTGATGAGGGTCGCGCTCGGCAAGTCCCAAATCGGATACACGAAGGCGCTGGCGGAGACGAAGGGCGGCGACCCAGCCGCCCGGGGCGCGGATGATGGCTCAGGGCACCCGCGTTCGCCTCAGCAGGCCGGACACGACCGGGACACGCTGACGGAGGCGGGCGGGACATCCCGCCCCGGCCGGGCGAGCAGGGGACAGAGGGTCTCGGGGCGCGTGTACACGGCCACGCTCGGCCAGCCGCAGGCGCAGTCCCTCGGTCTCCACTTCGCGGAGACCGAGCGCTACGAGTCCGCGAACCCACGGTCGAGCGCCTGCGCGAGGTCGCTGACCAGATCCTCGATGTCCTCGATGCCGACGGCGTACCGGATGAGGTTGTCCTTGATCCCGATCTCGAGCCGCTCCTCGGTCGTGAGCTCGTAGAAGCTCATGATCGATGAGGCTCTGAAGTAGTAGAGATCCACCCGCTCGCCGGGCAGCGCCCCGACGGTGTTCGGATAGTCGATCACCACCGGGCGGCTCGGGAGCCCGCCCCCCCCACTTCCCGAACGAGAACAGAAAGACCGTCGGGGGCCGTGAGCCCCGCGGGCAGCGGTGGCAAGGGCGAGCGGTCGATCGGCGCCGCCGTCACCCCGACCCGCGTGTTCGGCTGGCCGTCCCAGTCGATGATCGGTCACGAACGCCCACAGGCACTGCAACCGGCCCCCGGCTGTCCACCGGTCTCGTCGGGGGTGACCACCGGCGCCCGAAGAACGTCTGGAAGAGCCGGCGCACCTTGCCGAAGGAGAGGCCCAGCGCCTCGTTGAGATCCGCGGCGAGCGCCAGCGCCCGGGAGCCAGCTGCGAGGCGGCCGCGCCCAGCGCGTCGGAGGTCTGGCGCGGATGCCGGCCTTGCACCCGCCGGCGGCAGGGGCGGCATCGGCCGATGGCGAAGCGGGTGACGTGGGGGCGCACGGCCGGCAGCTCCGTGAGCACGACGCCGCTGCGTCCCCCCTGGCTCCCTACCCGGATTCATCCGGTGATGTGGTGAGGACCCGCACCTCACGTACTCGCTTGCGGGTCCAGCTGCCGGCTGGCTTGGTGACCGCCGGCCGCGCATGCGACTGGCCGCCGCGGCCGTGCTCGTGTGGAGCGTCGCGATCGTGGCCTCGGGGCTCGCGCCCCTGGCGGTCACGACCCCACCAGGACCCCCTGACTTTGGACCGCCGGGCAGCGCGATCCTGCCTCGCGGCCGGGGGGGGAAGGGGGAAAGGTTGGCAGGCTCAGCCGGCGAGACAGGGCTTTTGGA
>JACPDG010000069.1 GCA_016184125.1 Candidatus Rokuibacteriota bacterium
GAGCCCAACCGCTTCCACGGGGACTGGAACTACGTCATCAAGCCGCATCGCGATCGAGTCGCACGAATAAGTTGATACGTTTACTTTTTAACGGGCCCTAACGCGAGCACGTCGACGCTGGCGCGACTCGCCGCGGTCCGTCGAGGACGTGCCTCTCACGCTGGCCGCAGGTGGGCGCTCGAGCTGATGAACGCCGCGACGACCGAGAGCGCCGCCGCCGCGCCGGTCGCGCTCAGAGCGCATCCGTGATCTGCTGTGTCACGGACGCGTGGCTACGTGTCGCGTCGTGACGCGTGTTCGCCGTCCCAACGTCACCGGCGGTGCGGGTCTGACAGGAGATGAAGCAGGATTGCGTGATTACCGGGTGATTGCCCGGACGAATCTGGCGCTTCCGCGTGTCACGGAAGCGCCCGATTTAATTGGTGAGCCGTCTGGGACTCGAACCCAGGACCCCCTGATTAAAAGTCAGGTGCTCTTCCATCTGAGCTAACGGCTCGTCCTTCGAGATTCTACGGCGTTCACGTTCTGCCATCGAGTGCTCGGCCGGCGGGCCCGGCAGGCGCCGTCACGCGCTCGCCACACGGCATGCCCCCTCGCCGGCACGTCCGTTGCTCATTGGAACGGGGGACGAACACGAAAGGCGGTCATGCTCACGGACCGGACAGCCACGATGGGCGTGATGGAGTCGCGCGCATGACACCGCCGGAGAGACGCGAGGCACGCCGTCTCGAGGCTCCTGACTCGCCGGCGGCGCGAACGCCGGCGGCGGAGCACGACGACGCGCTGAGTCCGACGCAGGCGCTCCACGAAAGCATCAACCTGGACGGGAGCCAGCGTGTCGGCTCCAGTCCGCCGGTCGCGAATCCACTCGTCTCGTTCCCCGAGCGACCCGAGCCGGACGCGCACGGCCAGCGTTGATCCGCACCACGCGCAGCAGCGGCGAGGAGCGAGCCCCGCTGCGTTCAGAGCAGGCTCGCGCGCACGGTGGGGAACCAGCGGAGGAGCGGGGACCCGTCGCACACGATGGTATCGTTGCGGATCGCGCCCGTCGAGATCAGGCTGAACGGGACGCCGATCAGCTCCTCCAGCCGGGCGAGATACTCGCGGGCCTTCGCCGGCAGGTCGGCCTCGCTCCTCCCTCCGGCTGTCGCGCTCATCCAGCCCGACACTTCCTCGTAGACGGGCTCCGCGCCGCGCAGCACCGAATCGTCCTGAGGGAAATCGGTGATGGTCTCGCCCTGGTAGCGGTACGCGGTGCAGACCTTGATCGTCTCCGACTGGTCGAGGACGTCGAGCTTCGTCAGCGCGACCGTGTCGAGACCGTTGAGACGGACGGCGTAGCGCAGCACGACCGAGTCGAACCAGCCGCAGCGACGCGGCCGTCCGGTCGTCGCGCCGTACTCGTTGCCCCGCGCGCGGATCTGCTCCTCGACGGCGCCCTGCATCTCCGTCGGGAACGGCCCGCTGCCGACGCGCGTGGTGTAAGCCTTCGAGACGCCGACCGCGCCGTGGATCTTCGTCGGAGGCACGCCGGTGCCGGTGCAGGCGCCGCCGGTCGTGGTCGACGAGGACGTGATGTAGGGGTACGTCCCGTGGTCTATGTCGAGCATCGTGCCCTGGGCGCCCTCGAACATCAGCGAGTACCCGGCATCGATCCAGTGGGACAGCAGGAGCGCGGTGTCGGTGATGTACGGCGCGAGCCACCCCGCGTACCGGAGATAGGGGGAGAGGATGTCCTCGACGTTGAACGTCGGCGCGTCGTAGATCTCGCGCAGGATCCGGTTCTTCTGCGCCACGTTCCACTCGAGCTTCTCGCGGAACACCTGCTCGTTCAGCAGATCGCCCATCCGGATGCCGATGCGGGCCGCCTTGTCGACGTACGCCGGACCGACGCCGCGCCCGGTCGTGCCGATGCGGCGCGATCCCAGCTTCGCCTCCGACGCGAGATCGAGGGCCGGGTGGTACGGCATGATCAGGTGCGCGTTCTTGGAGATGAAGAGGTTGCCGTCGAGCTGGACGCCGCGGCGCACCAGCGCCTCCATCTCGTCGATGAGCGATGACGGGTCGACCACGACGCCGCACCCGACGACGCACCGGCAGCCCGGGTGCAAGATGCCGGACGGGATCGAGTGGAGCACGTACTTGTCGCGCCCCACGACGACCGTGTGCCCGGCGTTGTTCCCGCCCTGGTACCGGATGACGACGTCGACCTGGGGGGTCAGCACGTCGACGATCTTGCCCTTGCCCTCATCACCCCACTGCGCTCCGACCACCACGATGTTAGGCATGGTTCGTACCTCTGAGCTCCGGGAAGTGCTCCATCGGATTCTCCAGGACCGCGGCGATGGCGAGCGCGCGCTCGCCGCCGGTCGCCAGGTCGAGCTCGAGCAGCTGGCCCGCCGGCGTGCGGGGGCTGCCGACCACGAGCACGCGGCGCACCCGGTGGGCGCGCGCGTACGCCACGGACTCGTCGAGCCCGCGGCGGATGATGTCCCGCGCCACGGACGCGCCCAGGTCGCGCAGCCGGCGGGCGAGCGACAGCGCGCCGGTCTTGTCCGTGGTGAAGTCGATGATGAAGAACGCGGGCCCGGGAAGGTCGACGGCGACCGACTGCGTCTCCATCACCGACAGCGAGCGGCCGATGTCGAACGCGAACCCGACGGCCGGGCAGTCGTAGCCGAACCGGCCGATCATCGCGTCGTAGCGCCCGCCCCCGGCGATCGACGCCCCGAAGTCCGCCACGTAGGCCTCGAAGTGCATCCCGGAGTAGTAGTCGAAGCCGCGCACTTCACCGAGATCGAGCATGACCGTCTCGGCCAGCCCGTAGATCCGGAGCAGCCGGTGCAGCTCGGCGAGGTTCGCGAGCGCTCGCTCGGCGCGGGCGTTCAACGCATACGCGGCGGCGCGGTCGAGGACCTCCGCGTGCCCGAACAGGGTCGGCAGCGCGAGCAGGGCCTCGGCCACGCGCGGTGGCGGCTTGATGTCGCCGACGACGCGCTCGAGCGTGGAGAGGTCCTTGCGCGAGAGCGCCTCGCGAATGACCGCGGTGCGCTCGGCGTCGACGTCGAGCTCCTCCAGGATCCCGCGGAAGAAGTCGAGGTGCCCGACGTCGATCTGGAAGCGTTGCAGCGCGAGCGCGTGCAGCCCCTCGATTGTCATCGCGACGATCTCGACCTCGGCCTCGGGCTTCTCGAGCCCGATCAGCTCGACGCCGGCCTGGTAGAGCTCGCGGTAGTGCGAGATGCGCGGCTCTTCCCACCGGAACACGTTCGTGACGTACGCGAGCCTGAGCGGCTTCGGCTCGTCCCGCAGCCGGCTCGCGACGATGCGGGCGATCTGCGGCGTGATGTCCGCGCGGAGCGCGAGCATCCGTCCCGTCTCGCGGTCGACGAGCTTGAACATGTTCTCCTGGAGGACGACGTCCGTGCCGAGCGCCAGGACATCGAAGTACTCGAAGCCGGAGGTGACGATCTCGCGGTAGCCCCAGCGGGTGAAGACGTCGAAGAGCCGCGACTCCACCTGCCGCTTGCGCCCGGCCTCGTCGGGCAGGTAGACGCGCGCCCCCTTCGGGAGCTGCGCCGGAACGCGCTTCATGGCGCGACGTCCATATGGGGGGCCATTTCGGGGCCCCCCATGTCGGTCAGATGCGCGAGGGTGTTCACCCGGTGCACCGTCACCCAGTCTCGCGTGTACTCCAGCTCGCTGATGCCCGCCGGCGAGGCGTCCACCGACCAGAGTCGTTCCGGCCCGAGCCCGAGGGCGGCGAGCACGATCAGCCGGACGGGGACGGCGTGCGTGACGAGGACAACGGTCCCGCCCGCGTGCGCCTGCTGGAGCCGTGCGAGCGCGGACGCCACCCGGTCGGCGACGCCGGCGAGACGCTCGCCCGCATGCGCGGTGAGCGCGTGCGGCGCGGCACGCCAGACGTGCCAGGCGTCGGAGAAGCGCTCCGCCACCTCGTCGGCGGTCAGTCCTTCCCAGGCTCCGAAGCCCATGTCGCGGAATGCCCCGCCGGTGCGCACGTCGAGACGATGCCGCTTCGCCACGATCTCGGCCGTCGTGCGCGTGCGCTCGAGCGGGCTCGCATAGACGGCGGCAACCGCGTGACCAGCGAGCGCGCCTGCGACGGCCTCCGCCCGGGCCTGGCCCGTGTCCGAGAGGGCGACGTCCCGCGACCCGGTGAACCGGCGTTCCGCGGTCCAGCTCGTGCCCCCATGTCGAACGACGAAGAGCTTGAGCGCATCCACAACCTCTCCATATTAGCCTAGGGGGTCAGGTCTCGTCGGCCTTCGGGCGGCACGAATGATCCGTCCACGCCGGGACCTCGTCCGCGCCGGCATGGGACGTCGGCGCGTGACGTCCACGGCCGCCGGGGGCACGCCCGGCCCACCACCACAGCGAGGAGCGTCGTGAAGGCCAGCGAGCGGCGCGGCGAAGACCGGTTCGTGATCGAGGGTGGCACGGCCGTGAGCGGGACGGTCACCCCGAGTGGCAACAAGAACGAGGCGCTGCCCGTCCTGGCGGCGGCGCTGCTGGCGCGGGGTCCGGTCGTGATCGACAACCTCCCGCGGATCCGCGACGTCGAGACGTTGATCCGCATCCTGCGCCAGCTCGGCGTGACGGCCGGCATCGACGGCGACCATACGATCACCGTCGATGCCGGCGACCTGCCGGAGCGGCAGCCGGATGCGGCGCTGGCCGCCGAGATCCGAGGGTCGTTCCTGCTGGCGGCGCCACTCCTCGCGCGCTGGGGATGTGTCGTGATCCCGGTGCCCGGAGGCGACCGCATCGGGCGGCGCCGCGTCGACACCCACCTGCTCGCGCTCCGCCAGCTCGGTGTCGACGTCCGCGCCGGGCAAGCGTTCACGCTCGAGGTCCGGGGACGGTTCCAGGCGAACGAGGTGTTCCTGGACGAGGCGAGCGTGACCGGCACGGAGACGGCCGTGATGGCCGCCGCCGTCGCGGCCGGCACGTCGCGGATCCTGAATGCCGCGTGCGAGCCGCACGTCCAGGGCCTCTGTCACGCGCTCAACGCGATGGGGGCGCGCATCCGCGGCATCGGCAGCAACGTGCTCGAGGTGGACGGCGTGGACGAGCTCGGACCCGCCCGCCACCGCCTGGGCCCCGACCACATCGAGATCGGCTCGTTCGCCGCCATCGCGGCGATGACCGGCGGCGAGCTGTCGATCACCGACGTGGTGCCCGAGGACCTGCGCATGATCCGGCTCGTCCTCGAGCGCCTCGGCGTCGAGACGCGGCTCGAGCACCGGACGCTCGTCGTGCCGGCCCGCCAGAAGCGCGTCATCGTCCCCGATGTCGGCGGCGCCATCCCGAAGGTGGACGATGCGCCGTGGCCGGGCTTCCCGGCCGACCTCACGTCGCTCGCGCTGGTCCTCGCGACGCAGTGCGAGGGCACCCTGCTCATCCACGAGAAGCTCTTCGAGAGCCGGCTCTTCTTCGTCGACCGGCTGATCGGCATGGGCGCCAGGATCGTGCTGTGCGATCCCCACCGGGCCGTGGTGATCGGGCCCGCGCGGCTGCACGGCGCCGAGATCGCGTCGCCCGACATCCGGGCAGGCATGGCGCTGATCGCGGCCGCGCTGTGCGCGGAAGGCCGGTCGGTCATCCGCAACGTGCAGCAGGTCGACCGGGGCTACGAGCGGATCGACGAACGGCTTCGCGCGCTGGGCGCGCGGATCACCCGGGAGCGGTAGCAAACTCGGAGGGGGGCTTCGTCCCCCTTCCGAAACCTCCCCCCAGGATCGATTGCGCCGGCAAAGCCGGCGCTCGAACCGCCGGGCATCCGTCGGCGGTAAGTCTCGGCGGTATCCGGGATCTCACCGGCGGCAACTACGTCCGCCGGAGCCGGCTTGTGACCGGGATGATCGCTTGTTCCGAGCCGACGCGGGTTCGCGACCGGCCCAGGGCCGTCACGAAGATCGCGTCCTTCCCGGAGGCGTGCGGCGAGAAGAACCGGACGACGTGCTGATCGTAGAACGTGAGGCCGGAGGCGCCGAAGCCCTGGCCGTAGGCCGCGAGGTACGCGCGTCCACCCGCCAGCCCGGCCTGGAGGTTGACGAGCCGGTACCCGCGGTTGCCATGGACGCCGAGCACACCGTCGAGCGGCGACAGAAAGTACAGGACCGCGGCGGCGTCTCCCCCGAGCGGCTGCTCGAGGCACAGGAACGCCGACTCGTTGCGGAAGCTGCCGAGCCGGACCTCTTCGAGCGCGTGCGCGTCCGGCCCGTACCAGTACGCGCCCGGCGGCAGACCATCGACGGCGTTGGCGACGAGGTACACGTCGACCAGCGAGCGGCCGACGTCGGCGGGAATCGGGCGGGTCGCGACCGCGAGGACCGTTGACAGCTCGGCCAGCGAGATGGGCTCGTGCGAGAACTCGCGCGTCGACCCTCGCCGCTGGATCGTCTCGCCGAGACCGTGGCCGTGGTGACTGCGTGCCGGCGGCAACACGATCCTGCGCGCGCGGGGCTGATCACCGCCGACGCCCGGTCGCTGGGCGGCGGCCCGCCAGGCGCGCACGGCCTCGGGGGTCTCGAGCGACGACGCCCGGTACATCTCGCGCACGAGCGGGTAGTCCACCTCGCGGCTCGACAGCGGCACCACGTCGTGCGCGATCGGAACCAGGTCGGCCGGGCCACCGTCCGCGACGCGATCCGTCGTGCGGTCCGGGCCGATGGCAACGAGCTCCAGCGTCGCCTCCCGGTCGGGATCGATGCCCAGCAGACGGTTCACGTCAGGATCGACGAACCCCGTGACGATCGCGGGTGCCAGACCGAGCACGCGCCCGACGGCCGTCACGTTCGCGAGCATCGTGCCGGAGTCCCAGAACAGGTGGCGGAAGGCCCGCGCCTGGTACTTCCAGGTGTTGCGCCAGTAGATGGCGGTCAGGACCAGGGTCGCCGCTCGACGCGCGAGCGCGTCGTCGGCGGCGGCGCGCGCCAGCACGGGTCGCACGTCACCGGCGCGCACCTGGCGGAGCGCGAAGTCGCCGGGGTTGAAGTGGTAGAGCCCCGGATCGAGATCGTCCACGGCGCCCGCAGCGACGTACACCTCGGTCTGGTAGAGCGCGCCCGTTGAGGGCGCGGCGCGGAACAGCACCTCTCCGCCGCCGGGGTACGTCCTCCGCTTGGTGATGCCGGCGCTGAAGTAGAGGAGCGTCGCGAGCGTCGCGAGCGTGGGCCGAGCCGTCGCCGGCGCCGGAAGCGCTCCGAGCGCGACGAGGGTGTCGGTGGCGAGCGGGTCGACCTCGCGCGGCAGGGGCACCGGCGGGAGGTCCGCATAGATCTTGAACGGCAGCGGCTTCACGTCCCAGTCGAGCGTATGGCCGCTCGTGCGCACGGAGGACGGCGAATGCGTCGTCTCGTCGTGGAAGTCCCGCGCGACGCGGACGTCGGCGTTCGACGCCGGCCGCCGGCTCACGAGAACCGGTACGGTGGGCGGAAGATCCCGCGCTCGGTGACGATCGCGGTGATGAGCGACGCGGGCGTGACGTCGAACGCCGGGTTGTACACGGGCGAGCCGTCGGGCGCGGTCTGCTGCCCGCCGACGCGCCGGACCTCCCCGCCGTCACGCTCCTCGATCGGGATCTCGGCGCCGGTCGCGATCGACGGATCGATGGTGGACAACGGCGCCGCGACGTAGAACGGGACGCCGTGGTGGCGGGCGAGCACTGCCAGGGAGTACGTGCCGATCTTGTTCGCGGTGTCGCCGTTCGCCGCGATCCGGTCCGCGCCGGTGACGACGAGGTCGACCTCGCCGCGGGCCATGACAGAGCCGGCGGCCACGTCGGCGATGAGCCGGTGCGGGATCCCCTCGCGCATGCACTCCCACGCCGTCAGCCGCGAGCCCTGCATGACCGGACGCGTCTCGCCGACCCAGACGAGCGCGACCTTGCCGCGTTCGTGGGCGGCGCGGACAACGCCGAGCGCGGTGCCGTAGCCGGCGGTCGCGAGCGCGCCCGCGTTGCAGTGCGTGAGGATGCGCGCACGGTCGGGCACGAGGGACGCGCCGTGCTCGCCCATCGACCGGTTCGCGGCCACGTCTTCCTCGAGGATCGCCCGGGCTTCGGCCAGCAGTCGCGCGCGCACGCGCTCGACCGGCGCGTCAGGCTGCCCGAGCGCCACGCGACGCATGCGCGCGAGCGCCCAGAACAGGTTCACCGCCGTCGGGCGCGTTTCCGCGAGCCCCTTCAGCGCGACGTCCACGTCCGAGCGCAGGTCCTCGTACGTGGCCGCGCGGCTCTGCCGGGCGGCGAGCGCCACGCCGAATGCGGCCGCGACACCGATCGCCGGCGCGCCGCGGACGGCCAGGGTGCGGATCGCGTCCGCGACCTCCTCCCAGCGCTGGCACGCCCGCTCGACCTCGCGGACGGGCAACTGGCGCTGGTCGAGCAGCACCAGCCGGTCGTCAGCCCATCGAACGGGACGGATCGTCAGATCCGTCCTCCGTCCTCGAAGGTGAGCATCCGGCCGCGCAGCCACCGCCACGCGAGCCTCGCGGCATCGTCGATCATCTCGGCATCGAGCTTGAAGTTCCACGCACGCCCGTCGTTGCGCTGCACGCGACCGTCGAGGGCGAAGCCGTTCGGCCCCATCCCACCGTTCAGCCAGGCGCCCGCGACGCCGTCCGGGCCGAGCAGACGCCCGCCGAGACGGAACCCATTGAGGCCGAGCCCGAGCTGCAGCTCCAGATCGGTCGAGCTCGGGCCGCCCGCCATCGCGCGCTCGGTGGTCGGCCGCTCGGCGGCCCCGGCGACGTCCGCCTCGCCCAGGGTGCGGTGCTCGGCCCACGCAGGCGTCACGGCGGTCATCAGCACGATGACCGCGATCACGATCGGTTTCATCGCGTCACCTCCGTCTCTTGTCATGGGGGGACTACCGAAGCCCCCCAAACCCCCCGCCCTCGGCGCCGCCCCGGGGGACCCGGGACGGCCCTCGATGGATCCGATCATCGGATTCGCTCACGGGTTCCGAGTCGCCGCTCGACGTCGTCGAGCGACAGGCCCTCGATGCGCACGAGCTTGTCACGACCGCGCTCGCCGTGCACGACGCTGACCATGCGGCGTGGGACGGCCAGCGCGCGTGCGAGCAGCTCGACGACCGCGCGGTTGGCCTCGCCCTCGACGGGCGGCGCCGTCACGCGGACCGCGAGCGCTCCCTCCCGCCACCCGGCGATCTCGTCGCGCGACGCGCGCGGCTGGACGTGCAGCCGGACCACGGCGCCCTCACGCCGGCTCGTCGTCGCCGTCCTCGATGCCACCGAGCTCGCTCACGACGATCCGCTGGTACTGCGCGATCGTGGCCTTCAGGTCCTCGATCAGCTGACGGCGCGTGCGCTTGAGCTGCTTGACGTCGCTCTGGATGCGCGCCTCCTCGGCGCGGGAGTCCTCGACGGTCTTCTCGCCCGCGAGCTGCGCCTCGCGCAGGATCAGCTCCGCCTCCCGCTTCGCGCTCGCCTTCATCTCGTCCGTCAGCTTCTGCGTCGTGACCAGCGTGTCGCGCAGGTTCTTCTCGAGCTCGGCCGTGGAGCGCGAGCGCTCCTCGAAGGCGGCGAGCTGCTCCTTCAGCAGCGCGTTCTCCTTGATGACCGACTCGTAGTCCTCGGCGATCTGGTCGAGGAAGCGGTCCACCTCGTCGCGGTCGAAGCCGCGGAACATCCGTTCGGAGAACTGCTGTTGCCGGATGTCGGCTGGGCTCAGACGCATGAGGACCTCCTCACCCGATCGCGGACGCGATCCGGTAGATCACCGGCACGAGGAACTGTTGCAGGAAATAGACGCCGAGCAGCACGACCATCGGCGAGAGGTCGAGCCCCATCTGGTAGGTTGGCAAGCGCTGGCGGACGGGGCGCAGCACCGGCTCCGTGATGCGATAGAGGAAGCGGACGATCGGGTTGAACGGATCCGGGTTGACCCACGACAGCACGGCACGCGCGATGATGATCCACATGTACGCCGTCAGGACGAGGTTCACGAGGTTCCCGACGGCGATGAGGAAGTAGTTGCCGACGAACACTAGGTCTGTCCCTTTCCGAGCTCGCGCGAGCGCACCGTCGCGCGCTCCACCGCGCTGATGAGCGTCGCGCGCAGCCCCCCCGCCTCGAGCGCCGCGACGCCGGCGATCGTCG
Source organism: Candidatus Rokuibacteriota bacterium (assembly GCA_016184125.1). GTDB lineage: Bacteria > Methylomirabilota > Methylomirabilia > Rokubacteriales > CSP1-6 > AR8. The sequence continues at coordinate 10,147 of JACPDG010000069.1, forward strand.
TGCCTCCCGGCGAGCTCACCATGTCCTTCAGCGCCCCCGGGTGCATGCCGGTCTGCTGGAGCAGGCGCGCCGCGCCGGCGACGGTCTGCGTCGCGAGCGTCATCGCGGTCTGCCGGTCGAGCCCCATGCGAACGCCGCCATCCGCGAGCGCCTCGACCACGATCGCGACGTAGGCGGGTCCCGATCCCGACAGCCCCGTCACCGCATCCATCAGGTCCTCGTCGAGCGTCACCACGCGCCCGACCGCCCGGAACACTTCCGCGGCGAGGTCCAGGTCGCCGGGCTCGAGGCCCTCGCCTCTCGCCATCGCGGTCACGCCTTCGAGCACGAGCGCCGGCGTGTTCGGCATGACGCGGATCAGGCGCGCCGGCGTGCCGAGCGCGGTCCGGATGCGGGCGGTCGACACGCCGGCCGCGATCGAGATGAGCAGCTTGTCGCGCGTGACCTCGCCCGCGATGCCGGCGAGCACGGCGTCCATGATCTGCGGCTTCACCGCGAGCACGACGACGTCGGCCTCGCGCACGAGGGTCTCGTTGTCCTTCGCGATGCGGATCCCGAACCGGCCCTCCAGCTCGCGCAGCCGGTCCGCGCGCACGTCGTGGGCGAGCACGGACGCGGCCGGGACGACGCGCGCCTCCACGAGGCCGCGGATGAGCGCCTCGCCCATGTTGCCCGCGCCGACGAACCCCACGCGCTTGTCCTTGATCGTGACTGTCACCCGTCTCCCCGTGCGTGCCCGTCAGCGCGGCGGCCGCGGACCGAACACGGCCGTGCCGACGCGGACGATGGTCGCGCCTTCCTCGATCGCCGCCTCGAAGTCGGCGCTCATCCCCATCGAGAGCTCCGCGAGCCCGTGACGCTCGCCGAGCGCCCTGAGCGCCCGGAACCACGGCCGCGTCTCGTCCGGCGTGCCGACCGGCGGGATCGCCATGAGGCCGCGCACGCGCAGGCAGTCGAGCTTCGCGAGCCGGTCGAGCGCTGCGCCGACCTCGTCCGCCGTGAAGCCGGTCTTCTGCGGCTCGTTCCCGACGTTGATCTCGAGGAGGCAGTCCACGGTGCGGCCGCGCGCGCGCGCGCGCCGGTCGATCTCCTCGGCGAGCGACAGGCGGTCGAGGGACTGGATCACGTCGAACAGCTCGAGCGCCTCCTTGACCTTGTTCGTCTGCAGGTGGCCGACGAGGTGCCACGGCACCGGCCGGCCGAGCGCCGCGACCTTCGCCCTCGCCTCCTGCACCCGGTTCTCGCCGAGCGCGGGGAGCCCGGCGTCGAGCGCTTGCCGGATGCGCGTGATGTCGACGGTCTTCGACACGCCGACGAGCAAGATGTCGGTGGCGCGGCGCCCCGTGCGGTCGGCGGCGCCGGCGATGCGCTCTCGCACACGCTCGAGGTTCGCGCGCACGTCGTGGTCGATCACCCCTGGTCGCCTCGCGCGATTCTAGCACGCGGCCCGCGGCGTGCTAGGATCGCGGCGGATGAACCCGGTCCTCGACCTGGAGCTGCTCGTGAAGTCCCGCTATCCGCTGATCGCGGTCCAGACCTGGGAGGAGGACCGGCTCACCAACGCGCTCCAGTACGTGGGCGCGCGACTGAAGCTCCACGTCTACGAGTGGACGATCGGCAGCGCGATCCGCCGGCGGGGCATGGTGGGCGACCTGCTGGAGGCCGGCGCGCAGACGCCGCTCGAGGCGCTCAGGAGCGTGGCGGCCCTCGGCGACGGCATCTTCCACATGAAGGACCTCTGCCGCTTCCTCGAGGAGCCGCCCGTGGTCCGGCGGCTCCTCGACGTGGTCCCCGACTTCGAGCGCGATCGCCGGTCCATCGTCCTCTCCGCGCCGCACGTCACGCTCCCCCCCGAGCTCGAGAAGCGCGCGGCGTTCTTCCATTTCGAGCTGCCCTCGATCGACGAGCTCCGGGCCGCGGTCAAGCGCGTCATCGGCGATCTCCGGCGCGACCACAAGATCACCGTCGAGCTCGAGCCCGCGGAGCTCGAGCAGCTCGTGGAGCGCCTGCGCGGGATGACGATCTTCGAGGCGGAGCGCGCGCTCACCCGCGCGATCCTGCAGGACCTCGCGCTGACCCGCGCGGACCTCGCGGCCATCGTCGAGATCAAGCGCGAGCTGCTCGCGAAGGACGGGCTCCTCGATTACCTGCCGGCGGACGCCAGCATGTCGGCGGTCGGAGGGTTCACGCACCTCAAGGCGTGGCTCGCGAAGCGGCGGCGCGCGTTCACGCCCGAGGCGAAGGCGTTCGGGATCATGGCACCGAAGGGGATCCTGCTGTGCGGCGTCCAGGGCTGCCTCCGCGGCGACACTCGGGTGCTCCTCGCCGACGGGCGGATGCCGACCCTCGAGTCGCTCGCGCGGCAGGCTTCCGACTGCCTCGAACCTGGCGTGTACGAGGTCGCACACCGTATCGCCCTCGAGGACGGGACGACGGCGCTCGCCACGCACCTGCAGATCCACGCGGATCGCGAGACCGTCCTGATCAGGTTCGCGGACGGACGCGAGCTCGAAGCGACACCCGATCATGAGCTGCTTACCCCGCACGGATGGCGAGCCGCGGGTGACGTTGGCGTGGGAGACGAAGTCGTACGGTGGCAGCGCAGCACCGAATTCCAGACGCCGCTCAAGCGGACGCTGTTCGGCCGGCCACTCCACTCGGTCAGGAAGTCTCGACGCCCTGTCGACACTCTTCCGGACGTCTGGACTCCTGAGCTCGCAGAGCTGATCGGCCTGATTGCAGCGGAAGGATGTCGTGATCGGCGTCGCGTGACTCTGACACTCGGCCTCGACGAGCTCGATCTCGCTGGCTGGCTGCGCGACCGATCCGAGAAGCTCTTCGGCATCCGGCCGGTCGAGCGCGTCCGCTTCCCCAAGCACGTTCGGGAGTTTCGCTTCGACTCGTTCGACGTTGCCGTCAATCTCCATCCGCTGATCCAAGGAACGAAACGCACGAAGGCGATCCCCGACGACGTCTTCCTGCTCGACGATCCGTGCATCGCCGGCTTCCTGCGCGGGCTTTTCGAGGGCGATGGGTGCGTCATCAATGCGAAGCGTGCCGTCGGGCACCCGCGTTCGCCCCGTGTCGAGCTGAAGACCGTCAGCAAGGCGCTGGCCCAGGGGGCGCTACTGCTGCTTCAGCGGCTCGGAATCTATTCGGCCGTCACCACCCAAACGACCGTCTACGGCTACTCCCGCTATGCGATCCATCGCGTGACAGTTCAGACGCGCGCGAGCCTCGAGCGCTTCGCGTCCGCCGTGGGCTTCATCTCCCGCCGAAAAGGTGCATTGCTCACCGACTCGCTCTCGTCGTTCTCGCGTCGGACGAGGCCGCGTTTCGCCGCCGCGGCGCGGGTCGTCGACGTGGAGAGGGTGCGCGTGCTGGAGCGCGTGTACGACCTGACCGTCCCTGGTGCCGAGCGCTTCGTCGCCAACGGATTGGTCGTCCACAACTGTGGAAAAACGCTCGCCGCGAAGGCCGTCGCGCAGGACTGGGGCCTGCCGCTGCTCAAGATGGAACCGGGGCGCCTCTACGACAAGTTCATCGGCGAGTCCGAGAAGAACTTCGACAAGGTGCTGGCGCTCGCCGAAGGCATGGCGCCCTGCGTGCTCCTCATCGACGAGATCGAGAAGGGCTTCGCGTCGGTCTCGAGCTCTGAGTCGGACGCCGGGCTCTCACGCCGCCTGTTCGGGCGCCTGCTCGGCTGGCTCCAGGACCGCACGGCGCCCGTGTTCGTCGTGGCGACGTCGAACGCGATCGCCGAGCTCCCGCCGGAGATGATCCGCAAGGGACGCTTCGACGAGATCTTCTTCATCGACCTGCCGACTCCGGAGGAGCGCAAGGAGATCTTCACGATCCATCTCCGCAAGCGCGACCGTGACCCCGCGCGCTTCGACCTCGAGGCGCTCGTCCACGCCTCCGACGGGTTCAGCGGCGCCGAGATCGAGCAGGCGGTGGTGTCATCGCTCTACACCGCGTTCTCGGCCTCGAGCGACGTGACGACCGAGATCCTGGTCGCCGAGCTGACGGGCACGCGCCCCCTGTCCGTCACGCGCCGCGAGGACATCGCCGAGCTGCGCGCGTGGGCGTCGGAGCGCGCGGTCCCGGCGAGCTGAGCCACCATGCCTGGATCCTGACCAAGCGGCGCTCCCGCACGCACTCGGACGAGTTGGCCGCACCAGACCCGCCACGCGTACCGGGCCCTTCGGGACGTCAGGCGCATCAAGGCCCCTGTGATTCCTGTTCGGGGCGCCACGGATCGACGACCGGCACATTCGCGATCTGGAAGTCCGTCACGTTCCGGGTGACGACCGTCAGGCCGTGAACGGCCGCCGTCGCGGCGATGAAGAGATCCGGTTGGCAGAACGTGTGATTGACGGCGCGGCCCCGAGCGACCATTCGGCGCCACTCCACGATCACCTCCTCGTCGACGTCGAGGATGCGTGCGCCGAACCACGGCCGCAGCGTCCGATCGAGCCAGTCCACCAACTCCCGCCGGAACCGGACGTCCGCGACCTGCTCGATGCCGAATCGAATCTCGGCGAGCGTCACGCGGCTCAGGAACAGGCTCTCAGGGACCTGCTGGTCGGACCACCTCTTGACCCGCGGGTCGCAGCGGGGCTTCCGGAGCTCGGAGACGACGACCGTGTCGAGCAGCCACCCCGTCACGGCGGAACGTCACGCACGGGCATCGGCTGGCCCGCATGACTCAATTCGACGTGCCGCAGCGGCGAGGTCGAGAGCAAGGCGTGGAGGCTCGGCTGGCGTGCGCTCGGCAGCAGGGCCGCGAACTCTCCGGCGGATACCACGACCACCGCATCCTGTCCCCGGACGGTCACATGTTGCGGGCCCACGCTCCGCGCGAGACGGACCACCTCGCTGAACCGTGCCTTGGCGTCCTCCAGCTTCCATGCCCGAGGTCGGCTCCGTCGAGCCGCTCGACGCGGCGCGCCACGTCGTCGCGAAACACTCGCCATACTCGCCTCTCTCTGACCAGACTGGTCAGATCGTAGCGCTTCCCCGAGCCGTCGTCGAGTGGCGGCCAGACAAGAAAGAGCCGTCGATCGCGAGACAGTAAGGAGCATCCAGCCTGCGCATGCCGGCACGCCCCACCCCTACGGAAGCGCCGCGACCGTCGCGAGACGACCCAGGACGCGCTTGCGGTACGAGTACAGCAAGTGCGGGTTGCAGGCCGTGCACAGGCGCGGGTTCTCGATGCGCGAGCGCTCCACACCCGCCCGCACCAGCAGGTCCTCGTTCGCCGTCCAGAGGTCGAGCATCCACTTCCCGGGCCCTGCGGGCACGACCCACGGCTGCCACAGGCCGATGTGCGCGGCGCTGAGCTCGGTGATGACGGGCCCGTCGACCTCGTAGCAGCACGGGCCGATCGACGGACCGATCGTCGCGATCGCCTCCTGCGCGCGTCCGCCGGCGCCCTCGAGCGCCGCCACCGTCGCGGCCGTGGCGCCGCGCACGGTCCCCCGCCAGCCGAGGTGCGCGACGACGAGTGCCGGCGCGCCCGGGTCGTAGAGCGTGACCGCGAGGCAATCGGCGGTGAAGATCGCGAGCGGCACGCCGGGCTCCGTCGTGACCAGGACGTCGGCGGTGCCGGCAAAGCCGCCGAGCGCTCCGGCGCGGGCGGTCCCGGCGCCGTGGACCTGGCGCGCGTAGGCAACGCGGCCGACGTCGAGCCCCGCCGGGCGCAGCAGGTCGACCGCCTCGGCGCGGAACGGGACGCCGCGCTCGGCGAACGACGTGGTGCCGTCGAAGTGGCGGGTGGTCGTCGCGTGCGGCACGCCGAACGCGGTCAGCGACCGGAACGTGAAGTACTGCGGCGGATCGCCGTGGGAGACCAGGGATCGGTGAGGCATCACGCGTTCAACCCCACGAGTGTAGCGAGCGCTGGCCCAGATAGCACACGGAAATGAGGCACGGCGAGCATTCCTCTCGCCCGCGACCGGTCCCTACAGTCCAGAAGAGCGTTGCGACGCACCAACCCCGAAGCCAACGAGGAGCCTCGACGGATGACCTGGGAGATTCCCGGCTGCGCCTACTGCCCGACCACCATCCGCGCGTGCCGCCAGGGCGAGTCCGAGACACGCGGCCCCGGATTCTGCCCGTCGAAGGTCGATCAGGACGGGATCGATACGGCGTGGAGCATCTACCAGGACCCGGAGATCCGGAGGATCGCCCACGCGTCGGCGGTCGTGGAGTCCGAGGGCTACTGCCGCTGGAGCCGCGTCGAGGAGATCTGTGCCTTCGCCAAGAAGATGGGCTACACGCGGATCGGCATCGCGACGTGCATCAGCTTCGTGGACCTCGCGCGCGTGCTGTCCGCGATCCTCGAGAGCCATGGCTTCGAGGTCGCGTCCGTCGCCTGCAAGAACGGCGGCGTCGCGAAGGAAGACATCGGCCTGCGGGACGACGAGAAGATCCGCCCGGGCCAGCACGAGTCGATGTGCAACCCGGTCTCGCAGGCCCAGCTCCTCAATCGCGCCGGCTGCCAGCTCAACGTGGTGCTGGGCCTCTGCGTCGGCCACGACAGCCTCTTCTTCAAGCACTCCGAGGGACTGGCGACGACGCTCGTGGCCAAGGACCGCGTGCTCGCGCACAACCCGGTCGGCGCGCTCCAGCTCGCCGACACCTACTACGCGAAGGTGTGGGGCCCGCTCAAGCCGTCGACGCCCCGCAACAAGCCGCCGGAGCGGTAGTCGAGGAGCGCCCCGGGGCGCGATGATCGCCCTCCCGACCGCCGAGTAGCCCCGAGCAGCGGCCCGGGTTCCCCGGGCCGCTTGCGAGCGCGGGGGGCTTGGGGGGCCCTTCGAGGCCCCCCATGAAGTCGGTTGGTCAGTCCGCCTGCTTGCGCAGGAAGGTCGGCACGTCCAGCTCGTCGGCCATGTCGATCGCGGCGCCGACCTCGGCGCGTGCGTCCGCAACGGGGCGCCGCCGCCAGGATGCGCCCTGCCCTGCGAACGGGCTCGAACGAGACGCGCGGGGCAGGTCGACCACCTTGCTCGGCGGCACGAGCAGCTCGCGTCGCTCGGCGAAGCCGGTCGCGATGACCGTGATCCGCACCTCACCCTGCAGGTTCGGGTCGAGGACGGCGCCGAAGATGATGTTCGCCTCGTCGTGCGCGGCCTCGTGCACGATCCGCGCGGCCTCCTCCACCTCGTGGATCGAGAGGTCCGGACCGCCGGTGAAGTTGATCAGGATGCCGCGCGCGCCGTCGATCGAGGCGTCGTCGAGCAGCGGGCTCGCGATCGCTTTCTGCGCGGCGTCGAGCGCCCGGTGCTCGCCGCGGCCGATGCCGGTGCCCATCATCGCCATGCCCATCCCGGACATGATCGTCCGCACGTCGGCGAAGTCGAGGTTGATGAGCCCCGGCACGAGGATCAGGTCGGAGATGCCCTGCACGGCCTGCTGGAGCACGGAGTCGGCGACCTTGAACGCCTCGAGCAGCGGCGTGCCGCGATCCACGACGGCGAGCAGCCGCTGGTTGGGAATCGTGATCAGCGTGTCGACGACGCTCCTGAGCGCCTCGATGCCCGCCTCGGCCTGCTGCGTCCGCTTGCGCCCCTCGAACGTGAACGGCTTCGTGACCACCGCGACGGTCAGGATGCCGAGCTGCTTGGCGAGCGACGCGACGACCGGCGCGGAGCCGGTGCCGGTGCCGCCGCCGAGGCCCGCGGTGATGAAGACCATGTCCGCGCCCTCGAGCAGGCGCGTGATCTCCTCGGGGTCCTCCTGCGCCGCCTCGCGCCCCACGTCGGGGTTCGATCCCGCGCCCAGCCCCTGCGTGAGCTTGGCGCCGAGCTGGAGCTTGATGGGCACGGGGGACGCGCCCAGCGCCTGGAGGTCGGTGTTGGCGACGATGAAGTCGACGCCCGTGAACTGCGCCTCCATCATCCGGACGACGGCGTTGCCGCCGCCTCCACCCAGACCGACGACCTTGATCTTCGCCACCTGGTCCGCCGGATCCAGCTCGAACAGTGGCCGCCTGGCGCGGGCGTTGTCCATCAGGCTCCTCCTCTCGACGCGGCACCCCGCCACGTCCGTCTCATCTGCGCGATCAGAACATCTCTCCGAACAGCGTCGCGAGCCGACGGAACAGCCGCATGATGGCGTTCTGCCCGGCGGCCTCCGCCGCCGCGTGCCCCTCCGCTTGCCGGCGGGCGCCGTAGAGCGCGAGACCGACCGCGGTCGAGTAGATGGGACTGCGCACGACGTCGGCGAGCCCGCCGACGTCGTGCGGAACACCGCGACGCACCGGCTGCTCGAAGACGCTCTCGGCGATCTCCGCGACGCCCTCCATGAGCGACGTGCCGCCGGTCACGACCACGCCCGCCGTTGCGCTGTCCTGGAAGCCGGCCTTCGCGAGATCGCGCGCCACCAGCGAGAAGACCTCCTCGACACGCGGCTGCACGATCTCCGAGAGCACCTGCCGCGAGAGCTGGCGCGGCTTGCGCCCGCCCACCGACGGGACGCTGATCGTTTCCTCGGCGGGCACCAGCGCGGTCGACGCGCAGGCATGACGGCGCTTGAGGTCCTCCGCGTCCGCGAGCGGCGTGCGCAGCCCGATCGCGATGTCGTTCGTGATGTGGTCGCCGCCGAGCGGGAGGCTCGCGGTGTACCAGACGGCGCCCTCCCGCACCAGCGCGACGTCGGTCGTGCCGCCGCCGATGTCGATCAGCACGGCGCCGAGCTCCTTCTCGTCGGCGAGCAGCACGGCCTCGGCGGACGCGAGCGGCTCGAGGACGATGTCGTGCACGCCGAGACCCGCGCGGTTCACCGAGCGGATGACGTTCCGCACCGGCGTCACGGCGCCGGTCACGATGTGGACCTCGGTCTCGAGCCTGACGCCGGACATCCCGATCGGCTCGCGCACGCCGTCCTGGTCGTCGACCACGAACGTCTGGGGCAGGACGTGGATGATCTCGCGGTCGGGCGGCAGGTTGATGGCGCGCGCCGCGTCGACCACGCGGTCCACGTCGGCCGACGTCACCTCCCGCTCCTTGCCGGAGACCGCGACGACACCGCGGCTGTTGACCCCCCGGATGTGGCCGCCGGCGATCCCGGCGTACACGTTCGCGACCTCGACGCCGGCTTGCAGCTCGGCGTCGGACACGGCCTGCTTGATCGCCTCGACGGTCGACTCGATGTTGACGACGACGCCGCGCCTGAGCCCGCGCGACGGCGCGGAGCCGACACCGACGACGTCGAGCCCGCCCCCGGCGCGCGGCGCCGAGATGACCGCACAGATCTTCGTGGTGCCCACGTCCAGCCCGACGATCAGCTCTTCGGTCTTCGTCCGTCTGATGGCTGGCCTCCCCGCCTGAGCACGACCTGGTCCCGGAAGCGCAGGTCGACCGCGGTCACCTGAGGGTCCTCGGCCACCACCTGCGCGAGCACCCCCTCGAGTCGCGCGAGCCGATCGGGCCACTCGTCGCCGCCCCACTCCTCGTCGCCGAGATAGACGTCGATCCCGCTCATGGTGCGGAGCACGGGACCGTCTGGACGGCCCATGTCGACCTCGGAGATCTCGTCGCTCAGCGCGCTGCCGCTCCGGAGCAGGGTGCGGATGAGCGCGATGGCGGCGCGTGCGCGCGGCCCGGCTTCCGGATGCGAGCGCGCCACCTCGCTCTCGTCGAGACCGCTGATGAGCGGAGCTGCCGGAGCGACCGCGCGTCGCTCCTCGCCGATCACGCGTCCCTCCTCGTCCACCCACACGAGGCGGCCGGCGCCGCCCATCCGGGGGAGGCTGAGGGGGGCGTTGCCCCCTTCAGACACCCGGGGGAGGCTGAGGGGGGCGTTGCCCCCTTCAGACACAAGGACCAGCGTGAACGGCCGGCGTTCCTCGACGTGGATCGCGACGCGGTCGGGGAGCTCGCGAATGACCTCGGCGCGGCGCACCTCCGGCAGCGCCTCGACGCGCGCGACGACGTCGCGCGGCCGGAGCCGGAACACGTTCGTGCCGGGCTCGATTCCGGCGGCCTCACGGATGCGCTCGGTCGCGACACGCGATGCGCCCCGGACGTCGACGCCCGCCACGGCGAATCGGGGCGACGCGAGCAGCCAGTGCGACGTGAACCCGAGCACCGCTGCGACGGCCGCCACGCCGAGCGCGACCCCGGCCAAGCGGCAGACGCGGGCGATCCGCCGCGCCTGCCGCCGCCGGGCGCGACCCACACGCTGACCGGCGACGAACGCGGAGCGTTCACCGAGGTCGGCGATCGGGCGCGCGTCCGCGCGCAGCGGCAGGAGCCTAGTCACCGATGATCCGGATCTCCGTCTCGAGCGGCACGCCGAACTGGTGGTGGACCCGCTCGCGCGCCAGGTCGATGAGCCCGAGGATGTCGCCCGCGGTCGCGCCGCCGCGGTTGATGATGAAGTTCGCGTTCTTGGTGGAGATCTCGGCCGCTCCGAGCCGCTTGCCGCGCAGCCCCGCCTTCTCGAGCAGCCGTGTCGCCTCGGCGCCCGGCGGGTTCTTCCACACGCACCCGGCCGACGCGAGGGCCAGCGGCTGCGTCGACTTCTTGACCTTCAGCCGCTGCTTGATCTCCTTCTGGATCTCGGCGAGCGGCCGGCGGTGCAGCCTCAGCCGGCAGCCGACGAGCACCGAGCCGGGCGGCAGGTGGAACGCCTTGTACGTGAAGTTCCCCGGGCCGGGCTTGAACTCGCCGATCGTGCCGTCGGGGTGGAGGAAGTAGACGGCGCTGACGAAGTCGCCGATCCTCCCGTCCGCCGTGCCGGCGTTGGTCGCGAGGGCGCCACCGATCGTCGCGGGGATCCCGACCAGGGACTCGATGCCGCCCAGGTTGAGGGCGGCGGCCTCGCGAATGAGGGCCGAGAGCCCGACGCCCGCACCCGCCACGGCCTCCTCGCCGTGGAACTCGGCACGCCCGAGGCATCCCTCGAGCCGCAGCACCACGCCGCGGATGCCGCGGTCCTTCACGATCACGTTGTTGCCGCCGCCGACCACGAACACGGGCAGCTGCTCGCGTTCGGCGAACTTCAGCGCGTGCCGCATGTCCTCGACATCCTGCGGCACGACGAAGATGTCGGCGGGGCCGCCGATGCGCAGGGACGTGTGGAAGCTCAGGAGCTCCTTGAACCGGACTTCGCCCCGGATTTCGCCTAGCATTTCGCCCTCCCATGTGCCTGGTCCGCTTCGAGCCTCCGCAGGATCTCCGGACCGAGCTGACCCACGTCGCCGGCGCCGAGGGTGAGCACGCAGTCCCCGGACCGGACGATCTCGACGAGGTGATCGACCACTCGTGCGCGGTTGCCGCCGATGAACGTCACGTTGCGGTGGCCATGAGCGCGGATGGCCTCCGCGAGGTCCTCGGCGCTGACCCCGGGGATCGGAGCCTCGCCGGCAGGATAGATGTCCAGGACCAGCAGCACGTCCGCCTGGTTGAACGCGGTGACGAACTCGTCGCGCAGGTGGAGCGTGCGCGTGTAGCGGTGCGGCTGGAAGACGGTCACCACGCGGCCGTCGAACGCCGAGCGCGCGGCGGCCAGCGTGGCGCGGACCTCCGCGGGGTGATGGCCGTAGTCGTCGACGACGGTGGCACCGCGCGCGGTCCCGCGGATCTGAAATCGCCGCTGCACGCCGGCGAACGCGGCGAGCGCCTTGGCGATCGTCGCGAACGGGATGTCGAGGTCGAGGCCGACCGCGACGGCGGCGAGGGCGTTGGCGACGTTGTGGCGGCCGGGCACGCGCAGCTCGCAGGCGCCGAGGACGTCGCCACGATGGACGACCTCGAAGCGCATCGACAGGCCGGCGTACTCGATCCGCCGCGCGACGAGATCGGCGCCCGGCTCCAGGCCGTACGTCGCGATCCGCTTCTCGATGCGCGGGATCAGCATCTGGATGTTCGGCTGGTCGAGGCACAGGACCGCCGAGCCGTAGAAGGGCACCTTGTTCACGAACGTCACGAACGCGTCGCGGATCCTGTCCAGCGTCCCGTAGAAGTCGAGGTGCTCGGCGTCGATGGTGGTCACGACCGCGATGGTCGGCGTCAGCTTCAGGAAGGAGCCGTCCGACTCGTCGGCCTCGGCCACGAGGAAGTCGCCCTGGCCGAGGCGGGCGTTCGAGCCGAGCGCGGACACGCGCCCGCCGACCACGATGGTCGGATCGAGGTGCGCCCCGGCGAGCACGGCGCCGACCATCGACGTGGTCGTGGTCTTGCCGTGGGTGCCGGCGACCGCGATCGCGTACTTGAGCCGCGCGAGCTCCGCGAGCATCTCGGCGCGCGGGATGGTGGGGACCTGCTGCTGCCGCGCCGCGACGAGCTCCGGGTTGTCGGCGCGGACGGCGGACGAGTAGACGACCACGTGCGCGCCCGCGACGTGGGCGGCGTCGTGCCCGATGAAGACCTTCGCGCCGAGCGCGGCCACGCGCTCGACCGCGTCGCTGTTCTTCTGGTCCGAGCCGGTCACCCGGTAGCCGAGGTTCAGGAGGATCTCGGCGATACCGGACATGCCGACGCCGCCGATGCCGACGAAGTGGATCTGCTGGTACCGCTTAAACATGGCCCGTCCGTGCCCGGCTAGCCATCGGCGTGCTGGGAGATGTTGAGGAGGACGCCCGTCCCGAGCATCGTCATGACGAGCGCGGAGCCGCCGAAGGAGATGAACGGCAGCGGCAGCCCTTTCGTGGGCAGGAGGCCCGTGACGACGCCGAGGTTCACGACGGTCTGCGTGGCGAGGAGCACGGTGATCCCGAGCGCCAGGTAGGCGCCGAACGGGTCGGGCGCGCGCAGGCCGATCCTGAGCCCTCGCCACACGAGCACGACGAACAGCGCCACGACGGCCAGCGCGCCGGCCAGCCCGAGCTCCTCGCCGAGGATCGCGAAGATGAAGTCCGTGTGCGCCTCGGGCAGGTAGAAGAGCTTCTGCCGCGACTCCCCGAGCCCGCGGCCGAACGGCCCGCCGGCGCCGAGCGCCAGCCACGACTGGATGATCTGGAACCCGCTGCCGCGCGGGTCTTGCCACGGGTCGACGAACGCCATCACGCGCCGCACGCGGTACGGCGCGGCGAGGATCGCCACGACGATGAGCGGCAGCGCGGCGAGCAGCACGACGGAGAGGTGCCGGACGCGGCTGCCCGCGAGGAACAGCAGCGCGAACGTGAGCGCGAGCAGCGTGACCGCGTTGCCGAGGTCGGGCTGCGCCACGACGAGGAGCGAGAACACCCCGGCGACGCCCAGCGGCGGCAGGAAGCCCCGCCGGAAGTCGGGAAGCGTCTCGCGGCGGCGCGCGAGGAAGCCGGCGAGGAACACGACGAGCGCGAGCTTCGCGAGCTCGGCCGGCTGGAACGACACGGGTCCGAGCCTGAGCCACCGCCGCGTCCCGTTGATCGACTGCCCGAACGGTGGGACCAGCACGAGCACGAGCAGCACGCCAGTCGCCACGAGCAACGGCACCTTCCACTGCTCGACCTTCCGGTAGTCGACCCTCAGCGCGGCCCAGAGCGCCGCGCATCCGAGCACCGCCCAGAACCCCTGCTTCTTCAGGAAGAAGTAGGGGTCGCCGAACCGCTCGGCCGCGACGATCGCGCTCGCCGAGTAGACCATGATCACGCCGACGCTCATGAGCAGCAGCGCGGTGCCGAGCAGCCACATGTCGGGGGCGAGCTTCCTGGGCATGGGCTAGACCGACGGTGTGGGGGGCCCCGAAATGGCCCCCCACGCCCCCCAGCGCTCGGAGCGCCCCGGGCGGTGCGCGGACGCACCGGTGGAACCCGTGGCGCTCCTCGATTTCCCCGGCACGCTCCTGGACACCGGCTCCCGGCTCACGCGAGCTGCTCCACCAGCCGCTTGAACACGTCCCCCCGGTGCTCGAAGTTCTCGAACATGTCGAACGACGCGCACGCGGGCGAGAGCAGGACGACCTCCCCGGGGGCCGCGACGTCCCGCGCGGTCGCGACCGCCTCCGCGAACGTCGCGCACGTCCTGACCGTGATGCCGGCCTCCGCGAGCGCGCGCCCGATGCTCGGCCCGTCCTCACCGATCACCACGGCGTGGACGACCCGCCCGCGCGCGGCCTCGGCGAGCGGTCTGAAGTCCTGCCCCTTGCCCTTGCCCCCCGCGATGAGCACGAGCGGTTCGGTGAAGCTCTCGAGCGCCTTGACGGTCGACGCGACGTTCGTTCCCTTCGAGTCGTTGTAGTACGCGACGCCATGGAGCTCGCGCACGCGCTCGATCCGGTGGGGCACGCCGCGGAACTGGCCGACGCCGCGCCGGATGTCCTCGGTCGCCATGCCCGTCCAGAGCGCGCAGGCGACGGCGGCCAGGACGTTCTCCACGTTGTGGCGCCCGCGGAGCTGGATCTCGGTCACCGGCGCGATCTCCTCGACGTGGCCGTTGAGCTTCGCCACGACCCAGCCGCCGCGGACGAAGACGCCGTGATCGAGGTGCCGGAGCCGGCTGAACCAGACGACGTCCGCCGCGGTGCGCGAGGCGAGCGCGCGCGCTCCCTCGTCGTCGGCATTGAGCACCGCGCAGTCCGCCGGTCCCTGGTTCGCCAAGATGCGAGCCTTGGTCTCGGCATACCGGGCCACGGTCCCGTGCCGGTCGAGGTGATCGGGCGTCACGTTGAGCACCGCCGCGACACGCGGGTGGAAGTCGGCGATCGTCTCGAGCTGGAAGCTCGACACCTCCGCGACGACGAGGCCGTCCGGCGGAACGGCCAGCGCGTGGGCCGCGAGCGGCGTGCCGATGTTCCCGGCGACGAGAACGGGCCGCGGCTGCGGGGCGAGGAGCGCGCCGGTGAGCGCCGTCGTCGTGGTCTTCCCGTTCGTGCCGGTGATCGCGATGGTGTCCGCCTCCATCGCGCGCCATCCGAGCTCCAGCTCGCCGATCACCGGCACGCCGGCGCCCCGCGCCGCCGCGGGAAGCGCCGCGTCGAACGGCACGCCGGGACTGATCACGACGAGGTCCGCGCTCCGCACCTCACGCGCGGCATCGCGCTCGGGAACGAAGCGGACGCCGAGCGACGGCAGCGCCTGCGCGTCCGCCGCGAGGCGCTCGAGCGGTTTCGCGTCGATCGCCACCACGTCGGCGCCGGCCCCGCGGCAGAGCCGCGCGGCGGCGACACCGCTTCGTGCCAGGCCCACGACGGCCACCCGCTGGCCGGCGAGCGCATCGAGGTAGGCGCGACCTCTCGACGTCACGGCGTCCTCATAGAGCGTCAGCAGGAGCACTCGTTCACAGCCCTCACCTGAGCTTCAGCGTCGTCAGCGCGAGCAGCGCCAGCGCGAAGGAGACGATCCAGAAGCGCACCACGATCTTGGGCTCCGCCCAGCCCTCGAGCTCGTAGTGGTGGTGGAGCGGCGCCATGCGGAACACGCGGCGGCCGGTGAGCTTGAAGCTCGCGACCTGGATGATCACCGACGCCGCCTCGACCACGTACAGCCCGCCGATCAGCGGCAGCAGCAGCTCGGCCTTCGTGAGCACCGCGAGTGTGCCGATCGCGCTGCCGAGCGCCAGCGAGCCGACGTCGCCCATGAAGACCTCGGCCGGGTGGCAGTTGAACCACAGGAACCCGATCGCCGCGCCGATCAGCGCGCCGCAGAAGACGGTCAGCTCCCCCGCGCCCCTGACGTTCAGGATCTTGAGGTAGTCCGCCGCCCTGAAGTTGCCGGTCAGGTACGCGATCACCCCGAACGCGCCGGCGGCCATGATGATCGGCCCGATAGCCAGCCCGTCCAGGCCGTCCGTGAGGTTCACGGCGTTCGACGCGCCGATGATCACCAGCATCGCGACGGGGATCCACCACCAGCCCAGGTCGATCAGCCAGCCCTTGAGGAACGGGATCGCGAGCACCGGCGCGAAGTTCGGGCCGGGCTCCCAGAAGACGATCTGGACGAGGGCGAAGGAGAGCACGACCTGGAGCGCGAACTTCGTCTTCGCGCGGAGCCCCTTGCGCGTCTTGAGCTTCAGCATGTCGTCGATCGCGCCGATCATGCCGAAGCCGAGCGTCGCGAGGATCGCCACCCACACGTAGCGGTTCGTGAGATTGACCCACAGCACCGTCGAGCCCAGCAGCGCCATGAGGATCACGAGCCCGCCCATCGTCGGCGTCCCCTTCTTGCCGCGATGGCGCTCCGGCGTGTCCTCCCGGATCGTCTCCCCGCCGTGCTGCATGGCGCGCAGTCGCCGGATGATCCACGGCCCCACGACGAGCGAGATCACGAGCGCGGAGATCAGGGCCATGAACGAGCGGAACGTCAGGTACCGGAACACGTTGAAGACGATGTGATCCCGAGCGAGCGGGACGAGCAGGTGGTACAGCATCGGCCCCTCTCATGCCTCTGCCGGCCCCGCGTCCACGCCGGCGTTCAGGCGGGTCACGCGCGCGAGGAGGGCGTCGACGACGCGCTCCATCCGCATGCCGCGCGACCCCTTGACCAGCACGACGTCGCCCGGCTCCACACGCTTGAGGAGCTCGGCCACCGTGTCCTCGAACGTCGTCGTGTGGCACGCGTCGGCCACGCCGGCCGCACGCGCCTCGTCCACCGCGAGCGCCGCGTGATCACCGACGCCGATGAACGCCGCCGGTCCCCGCGCCGCCACCGCACGCCCGACCGCGCGATGCGCATCGTCGCTGATGGCGCCGAGCTCGAGCATGTCGCCGATGACCACCATGAGCCCGCCGGGACCCCGGTGCGCCGCCACGGTCTCGAGCGCGGCCGCGACCGAGACGGGGTTCGCGTTGTACGTGTCGTCCAGGACCCTGACGCCGCCCGCCTCACGCCACACGCACCGGCCCTTCACCGGGCGCGCGGCGGCGAGCCCGTCCGCGACGGCGTCGGGTGCGAGCCCGAGCGCGACGCCGGCCGCGGCCGCCGCGAGCGCGTTCGTCACGTTGTGGCGGCCGGCGAACGCGAGCGTGATCGCCTGGCGGCGGCCGTCGACCTCGAGGGTGAAGGAGAGCCCGCGGGCGTCGTCGACGACGTCGCCCACGGCGCGCACGCGGGCGCTCGACGCGCGGCCGTACGTCACCACGCCGGCGGCGGTGTCTCGGGCCAGGCTCGCCACGCGAGGGTCGTCGGCGTTGAGCACCACGTGCCCGCCGGCGCCGACGGCGCGCACCAGCGCCGCCTTCTCCTCGCGCACGCCGTCGATGGAGCCGAAGAACTCGGTGTGGACGGCCGCGATGGTCGTCACGACCGCCACCGTGGGCCGCGCGATGCCGGCCAGGTACGCGATCTCGCCCGGCTGGTTCGTGCCGATCTCGACCACGATCGCCTCGTGCTCCGGCGTGAGCGCGAACAGCGTGAGCGGCAGGCCCCACTGGTTGTTGAAGCTCGCCTGCGGCCGGTGCGTCCTCCACCGCGTCGCGAGCACCGCCGCGATCATCTCCTTCGCCGTCGTCTTGCCGTTCGAGCCGGTCACCGCCACGACCGGGATCGCGAAGCCGCTGCGATACCACGCCGCCAGGCGCCCGAGCGCCCGCGTCGTGTCGTCCACCATCACGAGCGGCACGGTGCTCGGGACGTCGTCGGCAAGCGCATGCACGACGAGGCACGCCGAGCCGCGGCCCGCGGCGTCGGCGAGGAACCGGTGGCCGTCCAGCCGGTGACCGCGGATCGCGAAGAACGCCTCGCCGACCGCGACGGTGCGAGAGTCGATGCTCACGCCGGAGATCGACACGGCGAGATCGCCGCCCACGAGCGCGCCGTGCGTGGCGCGGACCAGATCGCGCACGGTGAAGGGCCGCATGCTCGGGCTTATGATCCCTGCTCCATCAAGAACGTCCGGGCGACCTCTCGGTCGTCGAACGGCAACACGTTCGGGCCGATGACCTGGTACGTCTCGTGGCCCTTGCCCGCGATGACGACCGTGTCCCCCGGCCGGGCCCACCGGAGCGCATCGCGGATCGCCGCGCGGCGGTCGACGAGCGTCGCGCAGCCGTCGCGCGCCGGTACCGCGCGCAGCACGCCGGTCACGATCTCGTCGACGATCGCCTCCGGATGCTCGGACCGCGGGTTGTCGGACGTGATCCAGACGCGGTCGGCGAGCCGGGCGGCGATCGCGCCCATGATGGGACGCTTGCCGCGGTCCCGGTCGCCGCCGCAGCCGAACACGACCGCGAGGCGGCCGGTGGTGAGCTTCCTCGCCGTCGCGAGCACGCGCTCGAGCGCGTCCGGCGTGTGGGCGTAGTCGACGACGACCAGGAACGGCTGTCCCGCGCGAACCTCCTCGAACCGTCCGGGCACGATCCTCACGCCGCCGAGCGCCGCCGCGATCGCGGCGGCGTCGAGACCGAGCGCGAGCCCCACGCCGGCGGCGCCGAGCAGGTTCATCACATTGTGCTCGCCGATGAGCGGCGAGGCGACCTCGAGCGCGCCGCGCGGCGTGTCGGCCGTCATGCGAAGGCCGTCGTTCGCCGAGGTCCACCGGCGCGCCCGGATGTCCGCCGCCGGCCCGAGCCCGAACGAGAGCACGGAGAGCGCGAGGCCGTCGACCATGGCACGTCCCGCGGGATCGTCGGCGTTGACGACCGCCGTGCGCCCGGGCTTCCGCGAGCGCGCGAGCAACTCGAAGAGCCGGCGCTTGGCGCGCCCGTACTCATCGAAGGACGCGTGAAAATCGAGGTGGTCCTGCGTGAGGTTCGTGAAGACCGCCACGTCGAAGCCGATCCCGTCCGCGCGCGCCAGCGCGAGCGCGTGCGACGAGACCTCCATCGACACGCCGCGCACGCCGCGGTCCCGCATCTCGGCGAGCATCCCCTGCAGCTCGAGCGCTTCCGGTGTCGTCTGGCCGGCCGGCCGCGCCTCGCCGCCGATCATGTACCGGATGGTGCCGATCACCCCGGTCGCGAGACCGCGGGCGCGGAGCAGCGCCTCCACGAGGTAGGAGGTCGTCGTCTTGCCGTTGGTCCCCGTGATCCCGACGACGATCAGGTCACGGGACGGATGGCCGTGCCAGGCGTCGGCCAGGCGAGCGAGCGCCAGCCGCGCGGATGGGACCAGCACCTGGCAGACGGCCACGTCGAGCGGCTCGCCCTCGGTCACGATGAGCGCCGCACCGCGCTCGACCGCAGCGGGCACGAAGCGGCGCGCGTCCTGCTTGAACCCCGGGACCGCGACGAAGCAGTCGCCGCGCTCGACGCGGCGGGAGTCGGCGATCACGCGCGCCACCTTCGCCGGCGGCGTGCCGATCACCCGCTTGTCCTCGAGCGCGTCGAGCAGGGTGCGGGTCGCTTTCGTGTTCATCTCATTCTGATGGGGGGACTATCGATGCCCCCCAAGCCCCCCACGGTGGCTCGGACACGGCCCGGGAAACCCGGGCCGCGCCCTCGGTCGCCCGCTCGGCCACGCGGGACTCTCGATGCCCCCCAAGCCCCCAAGGGCGGCTCGGACACGCGGGACCGTTCGTTCACAGGCTGCCCTTCTTGGAAGCGGCCTTGCGTCCCGCAGGGGCCGCCTGGCCGCGTTCGTCCAACCCCAGCGTAAGCTTTGCAGTCACTCCTGGCTCAATCAGCGTGCCAGGCCGCGGTTCCTGCATTACAACGCGTCCGCGACCGCTCACCGCGACCTTGACACCGAGCGGGGCCAGCACCTGGAGCGCATGTCGGAGCGCGCGTCCGTGCAGCTCGGGCATCGCGGGGCCCCCCGTCGGGTCCGGTTCGGCCGCGGCCGTGCTCACCAGACGCACCGCCGGCACCGTCCGCTCGCGAACGGCCGGTGTCACGATCTGGACGGCCTCCCCATCGCGGGGCGCGATGTCCAGGTAGCGCAGCACCTCGCGGCCGATCGCCGAGAAGATCGGCGCGGCCGCCTCGCTGCCCCACTTCTCGTTCTTCGGCTCGTCGAGCATCACGAGCATCGCGAGACGGGGATCGTCCGCCGGGGTGAAGCCGGCGAAGGACAGCACCCCCGGAGCCCGCGAGTACCGCCCCGTGTTCCGGTCGAGCTTCTGCGCCGTCCCGGTCTTGCCGGCGACCTCGTGGCCCGAAATCGCCGCCTTGTGGCCGGTTCCCGAATCCACGACGCGGACCAGCATGCGTGTCAGGGTCCGGGCCGTCTCCGGTGCGATCACCTGCCGCACCGCCCTCGGCTCGAACCGCCGGAGCTCCCGGCCGTGCTGATCGAACGTCGCGCGCACGAGCCGGGGCTGCATGAGCCGCCCACCGTTCGCGACGGCGCTGAACGCGGCGACCATCTGCAGCGCGGTGACGGACAGTTCCTGGCCGATGGACATGGTGGGCAGCGACAGCGCCGACCAGCGGCTCGGATCGCGGAGCAGCCCGCGGCTCTCGCCCGACAGGCCGACGCCCGTCGGGGCGCCGAAGCCGAACGCCGTGATGTACCGGTAGTACGGATCGCGGCCGAGCGCGAGGCCGACCTTGATCGACCCGACGTTGGAGGAGTTCTGGAGCACCTCGGCGAACGTGAGCCAGCCGTACTTCTTCCAGTCGTGGATGGTGGCGCGCGCGATCGTGATCCGGCCGTTCTCGGCGTAGATGCGGTCATCGGGCGTGACCACGCCCGCGTCCAGGGCGGCCGCGGCGAGGATCACCTTGAACGTCGAGCCGGGCTCGAACGGGTCGGTGATCGCGCGGTTGCGCCAGTCGTCACCGCTCGCCTGCATGAACGCATTCGGGTTGAACGTGGGGCGGATGGCGATGGCGAGCACGTCGCCGGTGCGCGGGTCCATCGCGACGGCCATCGCGGTCTTCGCCCGCGTGCGCCGCCACGCGGCGTCGATCTCCCGCTCGGCCACGTACTGGATGGTGCGGTCGATCGTCAGCATGACGCCGTGCCCCGCCGAGCTCGGCTGCAGGATGCGCTCGCCCAGCACCTCGCGCCCGAGCGCGTCCCGGCCGACGAGCGCCTTGCCCGGCGTGCCCGCGAGCTCCGCGTTCCACGCCCGCTCGGCGCCTTCGAGCCCGCCGTCGACGCCCTCGAAGCCGATCACGTGTGCCGCCAGCTCGCGATTCGGATAGAGCCGGAGCGGCTCCGGCAGGAAGCCGAGTCCCGGCTCGCGAAGAGCCTTCACGCGCGCGGCGATCCGGGGATCGAGCCGTCGCGTGATCCAGACGAACGACTTGCCCGACGTGAGCATGCCGTGGAGGTCGGCGACCGGCAGGTCGAGGATCGGCGCGAGCCGCTCGGCGACGCGGACGGGGTCCCCGACGCCACGCGGCTGCGCGAAGAGCGATTCGGCGGCGGCGGAGGTGGCCAGCGGCGCGCCGTTGCGGTCGACGATCGGGCCGCGCTGCGCATGGAGCGTGACGGTCCGCGAGTACTGGCGCTCCGCGATCGCGGTGAGCTCGCCGTGACGGACCACCTGCAGCCAGCCGAGACGCGCCCCGAGGGTTCCGAACGCGACGGCGAGGACGGCAGCCAGCAGCAGCACGCGCGTCCGGAACCCGGGATCGATCAACGCACGACGGCCTCGGCGCGCTCCAGGCGAGCGGCGGCCGTGCCCGGTGCGCCGGGCACGTACTCGCGGGCGAGACGCACCTGCTCGAGCGACGGCGCCACCAGCCCGAGCTGACGCGCGCGCGTCTCCACCCGGGCCGGCGCCTTGAGCGTCGCGACCTCGACGCCGAGCTGCTGGACGAGTTGCTCGATCCGTTCGCGCTCCGCGCGGAGCGCGTCGATGCGATACGCGAGCTGCACCTCGCGCACGCGGATGGCGACCAGGCCGAGCCCGAGGCCCACGACGAGCACCGTGCCCACGAGGGCGACGAGCAGCGATCGGCGTACGCGCGGGTCCGGCTCGCGATGCGGACGCTGGTGCCGGCGGTCGAGGTCGCGGGACGATCGTCGATCGTGAGTCACGGCAGACGCTCCAGCACTCGCAGCTTCGCGCTCCGGGCCCGCGGATTCGCGCGGACCTCGTCGGCCCCGGGCGTGAGGGGCGACGGCTCGAGCTCGGCGAATCCCGCCGGCACGAGCGATCGGAACGTGTGCTTGACGATGCGATCTTCGCCCGAATGGAAGCTGATGACGCCGAGCCTCGCGCCGGGGCCGAGGAGTCCCGCCGCGTGCGGAAGCGCCTCGCGCAGCGCGCCGAGCTCGTCGTTCACCGCGATGCGAACCGCCTGGAAGGTGCGGGTCGCCACGTGGAGCTGGCGCGGCCAGGCCGCGCGCGGGACCGCGCTCTTCACCGCCGCCACGAGGTCCCCCGTCGTGGAGAGCGGCCGGCGCCGGACGATCGCGCGCGCGATGCGGCGCGCGTGCGGCTCCTCGCCGTACTCCGTCAGGAGGCGCGCGAGCTCGTCCTCGCGCGCGCGGTTCAGGAGCGCCCCCGCCGTCTCGGCCGCGCCCGGATCGAGCCGCATGTCGAGCGGCTCGTCCTCGCGCTGGAACGAGAACCCGCGGCCGGACCCCTCGAGCTGCCACGACGAGTACCCGAGGTCGAGCACGATGGACCGGGCATGCTCGATGCCGTGCGCGGCCGCGGTGGCGGCCAGGGTCCTGAAGCTCGCGTGCACGAGCGTGACCCGCGCGCCGAAGCGCCCGAGCCGCTCGCGCGCGCGATCGAGGGCGCCGGGATCGAGGTCGATCCCGAGCAGACGGACGTCGTGGTCCGTCGCGTCCAGGATCGCTTCAGCGTGTCCGCCCATCCCGACCGTCCCGTCGATCACCCACCCGGCGTCGCGCGGTCGCAGGAGGAATGCGACCTCGTCGACGAGCACGGGCAGGTGGTCCGCTAGACCCCCAGCTGCGCCAGTCGCTCGAAGCCCGTCGGTAACCCGTCGCCGTTCACGCGCTCGTATTCTTCGAATCGCTTGCGGTCCCAGATCTCGAAGTATTTCCGTCCCAGTCCGATCAGCGTCACGTCGCGCGCGAGACCCCCCTGCGCCCGCGTGTCCGGGGGCAGCAGGATGCGTCCCGCGCTGTCCGGCTCGACTTCCTTCGCACGCGAGATGTACAGCCGGCCGAGCTTGCGGACCTCGAGGTCGAACATCGACTGCTCGTTGATCTTCGTCTCGATCCGTTCCCACTCGCCGAGCGGGTGCACCTCGATCGCCTGCTCGTTGGGGACGACGATCAGGCTCGAGCCGTCGTACTGAGCGAGCGCATCGCGGTACTTCGACGGCACGCTCAGCCGGCCTTTCGGATCGATCGTGTGCTGGTATCGGCCTCTGAACATTCGTCAATGTGGGGACCGTGACCCATTTCATCCCACTGTCTCCCACTTGTGCGCCCGAGAGTACAATTGCCAAAAAGTCGTGTCAAGCTAAAACCGCGAGATTTTTTAGGGAAATAGGTTTCATACCGGGGTGGGCTACGGGTTGGGTCTGTCCCACCGGGACGCCCCGGCGATGGTGGAGCGACCGTTAGTTAGACGCGGCGCGTCAGGACGCGGTCCGCGACGCGACGCGTCACGGACGAGCGTTGCCGCAGCGCGTCAGCGCGGCTGGTAGTACCGGAGCGCTTCGGGGATCCAGCTCTCGATCTGCTGGATGCGCGTTTCCGGCGACGGGTGCGTCGAGAGGAACTCCGGCGGCCTCGGCTTGCCCTTGGAAGCCTCCCCCATGCGGACCCAGAGGTCGCGCGCCGCAGACGGGTGGTAGCCGGCTTTGGCCATGTAGATGAGGCCCAGGCGGTCCGCCTCGGACTCCTGCGAGCGTCCGAACGCGAGCAGGCCGCCCGTCGCGAGCCCCATGAACGCGACGGTCCCGAGCTGCATCACGCGCGGATCGCGCCCCGACAGCGCGACCTGGAAGGCGACGACGCCGAGCTGCAGCGCGAGCTGCTGGCTCACGCGCTCGCCGCTGTGCCGTGCGATCGCGTGCGAGACCTCGTGACCGAGCACGGCCGCGAGGCCGGCATCGTCACGGGTGATCGGCAGGATCCCGGTGAAGACGCCGATCTTGCCGCCCGGCAGGCAGAACGCGTTCACCTGCTTGTCATCGAAGACCTTGAACTCCCACTGGTAGTCGCGCCTGTCGGTCGCGTCGGCGATCCTGCGCCCCACGCGCGTGACCTGCTCGTTCAGCGCCGTGTCGGTGGAGAGCTTCGACTTCTTCACGATCTGCTGGTACGCGTCGAGCCCCATCTGGAGCTCCATGTTCTCGGGCAAGAGGACGAGCTGCTGCCGGCCGGTGAGCGGCACGGTCTGGCAGCTGATGATCAGCAGCAGCACGACGGCGACGAGGGGGAGACGCCAGGGACGCACGATCGAATTGTACTGGGGAAGTGGGGGGCCCCGAAACTCGATGACCCGATTCGTTACAGAGCCCGAGGAGCGGCCCGGGTCCCCCTGTACCATTCCGAGCGTCGCGATGCGGCCCCCTCAGGGAGGCTCAGGGAGAGCGCCAGGGTCCCCCTGTGCGCAGCCAGCACCTGGCCCGGACTGCGCCTCCCTGAGGAAACCGTGGTGCCAACGTCCAGTGGGAAGTCG
>JACPDG010000043.1 GCA_016184125.1 Candidatus Rokuibacteriota bacterium
ACGGGGATGCCGCTCTCGAGCGTGCCCGTGCCGCCGGTGCACGTGTCGAGCATCTCGTCCCAGCGCGCGCGGTGGTCGTGGCCGCGCGGCGCGGAGCCGATCTCGGTGTAGATCGCCGCGTCCTTCGCCTCGCCGCCGAGGCTCTCCGCCGCGCGCTTGGTGCCCTCGGCGAGCACGGTGCCGAACCCCTGGCGGCGCGACAGCATCTGCAGCAGCCGGTTCGCGCCCTTGACGTCGCCCCACTGGAGACGGAATCCGAGCTGCTCCTCGGTGATCAGCCCACGCTCCTGGCACTCCATGACCCAGCCGCAGAGCCAGCCGAACTCGTTGACGTCGACGCAGGCGCGGTCCGCCTGCGTGTTGAGCCAGGAGATGTCTTCCTGGTCGGTCGAGCCGATGGCCCAGCCCATCGCCCAGCCCTCGTACTCGGGCTCGTCGAGGATCTGGCCCTTGCGCTCGCCCTGCCGGACCACCTGCATGTGACAGTGGTGCATGCCGGATCGAAGCCCTCGCGCAGCTTCGGCGCGTCCCACTCCGCCATGTCGACGTGCGGCACGCTCGTCGTGTAGTTCTTGATCGGCAGCGCGCCGAGCCTCGACAGCCCCACCACCGCGGTGAGCGTGCCCCACTCGTAGAGCGACTTCGCGAGCGGATCGGTCTTGAGGTCGTGGGCGATGTCGTCGGCGGCCTGCACGACCCCACGCGGATCCGCGGCGTGCAGGGCCTTCGGGCCGCGCACGATCGCGACGGCCTTCAGCTTCTTCTTGCCCATGACCGCGCCGGCGCCGTTCTTCGACGCGACGTGGCCGTAGTCGCCCTGGATCGCCGCGAACCGCACGAGGTGCTCGCCGGCCGGCCCGATCGAGTACACGGAGAGCTGATGGCCCGCGAAGCCGAGCTTCGCGCTCAGCGTGTCCTGCGTGTCCCACGTGTCCTTGCCGAGCAGGTCGCGCGCGTCACGCAGCTCGACGGTGTCGCCGTCGATGTAGAGGTACACCCAGTCCTTCGCCTGGCCCTGGATGACGATCGCGTCGTACCCCGAGTACTTGAGGTTCGTGCCGAAGAACCCGTTGGCCTGCGTCGACGTGGGCCCGTTCGTCATGGCCCCGATCGTCACGACGGTCAGGCCGCTCGAGCCCCAGACGGGCAGCCCGGCGAGTGGGCCCGTCGCGAGCACGAGCCGGTTGTCGGGGTGATCCCAGGAGGCGTTGCCCTTGCCTCCGCGCGTGCCCGTCTCGCGATACAGGATCATCGCGCCGAGACCGACGCCGCCCAGCAGCTCCTGCATCTCGTCCGGGGTCCACGGTTCCGCCTTCACGCGTCCGCGCGAGAGGTCGACGCGCAGCAGCGTGCCGGCATACGCCGGCTGCGCGCGCACGGTCTGGGGAAGCAGCGTCGCGGTCGTCCGCGTGGCGATGTACGCGGTCTTGACGTCGAACGGGTTCTTCCTCAGGTAGCCCTTGTACCCGTCGAGCGTCACGCCCGCCTGCACGAGCCCCTTGAGCATCCCGACGTCGTTCGTCGTCCAGATGTCGCTCGACGGCCCGAGGATGATCGCGCCGGTCAGCCGGCCGCCGGTGAAGAGCAGCTTGCGGTACGCCGGGCGGTCGGCCTTCAGGCCCGTGATCGCCTCCGCCTGCTCGTCGTCCCACGCGCCGAAGGACGCGACGTCGAGGTGCTGCACCTCGACGATGTTCGCGAGCAGGCTGCCGCGGTACGCGACGTCCTTGCCGGCCATGTTCGCGCCGGCGACGCGCCCGTGCTCCTGGGCGGTCGGCTCGATGGCATGCACGGCCGTCCCACCGGTCACGACGTCCGGCCCCTCGGCGACGTCGCCGGCCGCGTACACGGTGTCCACGTTCGACCGGAGGCGGTCGTTCACGACGATCCCGCGGTCGATGCGGAGCCCCGAGTCCTCGAGCCAGTCGAGGTTCGTCTTGATGCCGGTCGCCATGATGACGACGTCGCAGACGACGTCCGCCCCGGCCTTGAACCGCACGCGCTTGCGCGGCGGCTTGCCCTTCATCGGGACGTCCTCGATCCCCGTCGCCGTCGCGCCTGTCCGGACCGTGACCCCGTGGCGCTCGAGCCACTGCTGCACGAGCGCGGCGCCCGTCGCATCGACCATCCGGGGCAGGATCGTGGGCGCGATCTCGACGATGGTCAGCTTCGCGCCCAGCGACAGGATCGAGTTGAGGATGGTGAACGAGATGAAACCGGCGCCGAACATCACGACGTGACTGCCCTTCCGGATCTCGTCGATCACGGCCTTCGCCTGGTCGAGCGTCCAGAACGAGTGCACCCCGGCGCCGTCGGCGCCAGGCAGCGGGGCGCGCACCGGCGACGAGCCGGTCGCGACGAGGCAGTCGTCGTACTCCACCTTGGCGCCGTCGTCGAGCGTGAGGACGTTGGCCTTCGTGTCGAGGCTCGCCGCCTTCCGGCCCACGAGCGTCTTCACGCCCCAGTCGGCGAGCGTCTTCGCCGTCGCGGTGTAGACGTGCGACTCGGCGATCGATCGGTCGAGGAAGTACGGCAGGACCATGCGCGAGTAGGGTTTCTCGGCGCTCACCAGCGTGATCTCGCTCCGCTCGGACTCCTCCTCGCGGATCGTCCGGATCGCGTTGATCCCGGCGGTGCCGCCTCCGACGATCAGGTGCCGGCGCGCCATCACAGGCCCTCCACGGCGAGGAGCCGCCAGGACCGCTCGGCCGCGAATCCGCCGAGCCAGTCGGCGGTGGCGGTCTCCTCGTAGGTGATGGCGGCGGTCGGACACGCGTGCGCGCACGCCGGGTCGCCGCCGCACAGGTTGCACTTGAATGCCTTGCGCGTGTCCGGGTCGTAGAACATCGTCCCGTACGGGCACGCGATCGTGCACAGCTTGCACCCGACGCAGAGGTCGTCGACGACGTCCTTCGCGCCCGCGAGGTTGATCGTGATCGCGCCGACCGGGCACGCCGTCATGCACCACCCCTCGGCGCACTGCGTGCACGTGTACGGCGCGTACGAGGTGTGGCCCTCGAACGGGGACACGCGGATCACGGACTTCGCGGGCTGGAAGTCACCGGTCTGGACGTAGGAGCAGGCGATCTCGCAGCGGAGACACCCGGTACACTTCTCCGGCGTGATCTTGAGGACCTTCATGGTCGGCGGCGTCGTGAGGAGGGCCATGGTCACCGTTTCTTCTTGTGATGGAGCGAAGGTTTCGGGTTCTCGCGGCGCTCGAGCCGCCCGATGAACTCGTCGAGCGGGATCGCCGCCATCGTCATCATCTGCACGGAGCCACGCGCGCCGAGCTCCACCGAGACCCGGGAGATCGTCGCGTTGTCCGGTGCCTCCACGATCGTCACGAAGTCGTAGGGCCCGAGCACCGCGTACTGGCCCACCACCCGGGCGCCCATCCGCTCGACGTCGGCGTTCACCTTGCGGATCCAGCCCGGTCGCTCGCGAAGCACCTTGCGACCGGACTCGGAGAGCGTGCTCAGCATGACGTAGAGGCTCACGGGGCACTCCCTCGGCTGAGGGACATGGCGGCCGCGCGCGGCCCCCGTGCCCCCAACGCTCGCACGCGCCGCAGAACACCGCGGCGCGGCTCGATACGATGGTTCTCGCCGCGCGAGCACCGGTTCCGCCGCGCGGCGGTCGAAAGTATAGCACCGCTTCCGCGCAGCGTCCGCCGCGGGTCCCGTGACGCCCGTGACGTGCGCGACGTCGCGCGGGCCCGCCGCTTCGCGCCGGCGCGCGGCATGGTGTGCAACGGCTTCGCTCCCACACGCTGCACACTGAAACGCCGCGGGCGCCTGTCGCAACGCCTTGCGCGACCACCGAAGCGCGTCGCACACGAACGCCCGAATTCGCAGGCCAACGGCGTGGCACCCACCTTGCCCTGACGAAGGGCGTGCGGAAGACGAAGGCGATCACGGCGCTCCTGACCGGCCTGACGCTGCTGCTCGCGGCATGCGCGGGCACCCGCGTCGCGGAGATGGGCCGCCTGCCGAATCGCGACAACCTCGTGACGCTCGTCGTGAGCGAGGACCGCGCGGTCATCGAGCAGCATTGCCAGGGCGCGCTCGCCGCCGGCCCGATCTACGGCTGTCAGGTCACCCGATACTCGCCCCTCGCCGACGGCTCTTCTGTCCGGCTGATCAAGATCGTCCGGTACACGGACCGCCTCCCCTCACCCATGGCGCTCGAGATCGACGTCCACGAGCTGTGCCACGCGGTGGCATCGCTCCAGTCCGTTCCCGATCCCTGCCACGTCGGGAACAATGGGTTCCTCCAGACGGCGCCGCGCGCGATCATGCGGATACATTGAGCGCCGGGGCGCTAGACGGGCGCTTCCGGGCTCGACGGTCGCAGGAACCGGTAGACGGACGAGAAATCCTTGCGGCCGAGACCGTGTGAGGACGCGAGCCGCAGCACCTGCTGCGCGGCGGCGGCGACGAAGACGGGCACGCGGAGCTCGCGCGCTGCGGTCACCGCGAGGCCGAGGTCCTTGGCCATCAGGTCCGTCGTGAAGCCCGGCTCGTAGTCCCGGTTCGACGGCGCCTTCTCGACGAGCCCGGGCACCGGGTGCATGTGCTCCATCACCCAGGTGTTGCCCGACGACTTCGCGATCACCTCCGTCAGGACCTTCGCGCCGACGCCGAAGCCCTCCGCGATCCGGAACGCCTCGCTCACCGCGACGGCGGCGACGCCCGCGACGAGGTTGTTGCAGAGCTTGGCCACCTCGCCGGCGCCCGCGGGACCGACGTGAATCACGTTCGTGCCCATGGCGCCGAGGATGGGCCGCGCCTCCTCGAAGTCGCCGGCGTCGCCGCCGACCATGATCGCGAGCGTTCCGTCCGTCGCCCGCGGCACGCCGCCCGACACCGGCGCGTCCAGGAACCGCCCGCCTCGCGCCCTCACCGCCTCTGCGACCCGCCGTGAGGTCCCGGGGTCGATCGTCGACATGTCGATGCAGAGCTGTCCGCGCTTCAGTCCGTCGAGCACGCCGCCCGTGTCGAGATAGGCGCTGACGACGTTCGAGGACGACGGCACGATCGTCACGACGACGTCGCCGTGCCGCGCGGCGTCGGCCGCGGACGCGACGGCCTTGGCGCCGGCCGAGACCGCCGACTGGAGCGCGGCCGGCACGACGTCGTACGCGAAGACGGCGACCCCCTTCTTCACGAGGTTCGCGAGCATCGGCCGTCCCATGGTGCCGGTGCCGATGAAGCCGACGTTCATTGGACTCTCCTCACTTTGGTTCCGGCCTGGTCAGCGGTTGCCGGAGGCCCGCGAGGAAGGCATCGACATCAAGCGCTCCCTTCCACGCGCCGAACGTCTGGGTGAACGCGTCGATGTCCTCGGGACTCTTCGTCTCGAGGATCAGGATGTCGACCTCCGTCCCCTCCGGGAGCGGCACGCATCACGGCACTCACGGATTCACCTCCCTTCCGCTGGGCGTCCGGGCGCTGAGCGCAACTTCAGCGCTCGACCTGCACCGCCCGGGAGACCGCGCGGCTGAACGTGCAGTTCGGGACGACGGCCGAGTGCTTGCCGGGTCCGCCGGCGACCATGACGAGGACGTCGGCCGGTGACGGTGCCCCACATGCCGCCGAGCTTCAGCGTTCGGAGCGGCAGCCGCGCGTGCTCGAAGACGAAGCGCTGGACGTCGGCGCGCGACAGCCCGTCGGCCGCGATCGTCTTCGCGTGCTCGGGGCCGAGGACGATCAGGAGCTGACTCTGCGAGAAGTACCAGCCGACGTTCGAGCCGAGCGACACCGCCGTGTCGGCGACGGTGGCCAGGATGCCCGCCGCCGTCGTGGAGACGTGGTCGTTGACGTTGTGCGGCGGCTCGCCCCCGTACACGGTCACGCTGTCGTCGCTCCTGACCGGCTCCCAGGGCGAGACCTCGACGTGCTCGCGGATGCAGTACGAGAACTTGGCCGGGCTTCCCTGCGTCGCCATGTCGTGGCGCCCCGGCCACGCCCCGCCGACATTCATCAGGATCAGGCGGATCGCCCGGCCGATCGTCGCATTCGCGCGGAAGCCGGGACCGAAGCAGCCGCTGCCGCCGTGCACGCCGATCTCCGCGGCGTACGGGCCATGCACGATGAGCAGCGGCGCCACGGGATGCGTCGTGGCCTGCACGCCGTAGAGGTTGAACGCCGGGTCGAGCATCGCATCGACCGCGGCCACGATCACCGGGAAGTGCGCCGGCTCGCAGCCGGCCATGACGGCGTTGACGGCCAGCTTCCCGAGTGTCGCCTGCCGCCAGAGCGGTGGCATCGCACCGAGCGAGCGCTCGGGGTCGCGCCCGCCGAGCATGCGGTGCACGCGCTCCTCGGTCGGCGGGACGACCGGGAGACCGTCACACCAGTTGCGGCGGGCGAACTCGGCGAGCACCGCTTCGACGTCGTCGTCGACCTCGATGATCGATTCCACCTCGTCCTCGCGCTTCGCGGGCGCGGTCAACGCCGTGTCCCCGTGATGCTGGCGAGCTGCTCGACGGCCTGGTGCGCGCGGCGCGTGATCGCTTCCGGCCGCTCACCGCCCAGCGGGTGGTCCACGATCAGGAGCGGAAGACCTGCGGCGCCGAGCGCCGTGAGCTCGCTGAGCGCGAGTCCCTGGAACGCCGTCGTGGCGATGAGCGCGGACGCGGTCCCTGCCTTCGCGACCTGGATGGCGTCGTGGAGACTCCACGACGTGCAGGACCCTCAGTCGCCGGAGCCGGCGAAGACGACGTCGCACTCCTTGGCGAGCTCGGCCACGATCTCGGGTGCGGCAGGCGTGGCCGCGTTGGCCTTCTTGCGGTGCACGATCGCGCGCACCCCGAACCGCTCGCGCAGCGCCTCAGCCATACCGGCGACGAGACGATCGAAGTTCGGCTTGGTGTTGTCCAGGAACCCGACGGTGCGCCCGGTCCAGTCGCGAGGCATGGCCGGCACGGCCACGGTCTCCTTCACGACGACGCCGACGGGGCTCAGCACACGGATGCGATTCATATGACCTCCACAAGTTCATGGGGGGACTATCGAAGCCCCCCAAGCCCCCCAACGCTCGGAAGCGCCCCGGGGAACCCGGGGCGCTCCTCGACCACGAGGCGCTACGTCCGCTTCAAGCCGACGGAGCGCGCGAGCAGGCGATCGACCGTGTCGCGCAGCTCCGCGAGGATGGACCGCCTCACGGTGACCGTGATCGACTCGACAGGCTCGGTGCTGCC
Organism: Candidatus Rokuibacteriota bacterium; assembly: GCA_016184125.1. Lineage (GTDB taxonomy): Bacteria > Methylomirabilota > Methylomirabilia > Rokubacteriales > CSP1-6 > AR8. The sequence goes on from JACPDG010000043.1 coordinate 7,205, forward strand.
GACACGGTGGATCACGAGCGTCCCGGTGAACTCCTCCGCGCGCTCGTCGGTCGAGGCGAGCCCGCGCAACGTGAGAAGTTCCCACTGTTCCGGCATGGGCGCTATCTTACATCGACATGGTGATCGCGCTCGATGTCGGCACGTCCTCGGCACGCGCGGCGCTCTACGACGAGCGCGGCCGCGCCGTCGAGGGGCGCTTCCACCAGATCGGCTACCGCGCCCGCGTGACGCCGGACGGCGGCGCGGAGCTCGACGCGGACACGCTCTTCGACGCGGCCGGGCGATGCCTCGACCATGTCGTCGCCGGCCGCGTGCCCGGCGACATCGCTGCCGTCGGGGTCGCCACGTTCTGGCACGGGCTGCTGGGATTCGATGCGCGCGGCCACCTCACGACGCCGGTATTCCTCTGGGGCGATACGCGGAGCGCCGGCGACGCGGAGATCCTCCGGTCCGCGCTGGACGAGGAGTCGGTGCGCCAGCGCACCGGCTGCCACGTGCACTCGACGTACTGGCCGGCCAAGCTGCGGTGGCTCGCGCGCGCGGAGCCCGCCGCAGTCGCGCGAACGGCGACGTGGGGCTCGTTCGGCGAGTATCTCGAGCTCCGGCTGTTCGGCACGGCGCGCACGAGCGTCTCGATGGCGTCGGGGACCGGGCTGCTCGACCAGGCGCGCGTCGACTGGGACGATGAGGCGCTGGCCGCCGCCGGCATCGATCGGTCACGCCTGTTCCCGCTCACCGACCGTGCCGAGCCCGAGCGCGACCTGCTCTCCGCGTGGTCGGTGCGCTGGCCCGCCTTGCGTGGCGTGGCATGGTTTCCGGCGATCGGTGACGGCGCGGCGAGCAACGTCGGATCCGGCTGCGTCGACGAGCGGCACATCGCGTTGAACGTCGGAACCTCCGCGGCGCTCCGCATCGTCACCACGGCGCCCCCGATCCCGCCGCGCGGTCTCTGGCGCTATCGCATCTCTCGCGCGCGCTCCGTGATCGGCGGCGCGACGTCCGAAGGCGGCAACGTGTTCGCGTGGTGCCGGGACACGCTCCGCCTGCCGCCGCCGGACGAGATCGAGCGGGTTCTGAGCGCGATGTCGCCGAGCGATCGGCTCACGGTGCTGCCGTTCCTGGCCGGCGAACGATCGCCCGGCTGGCGCGGGGCGAAACGCGCGGCCATCGTCGGGCTCGGCCTCGATTCGGCGCCGCTCGACATCCTGCACGCGATGCTCGGAGCCGTCGCGCTGCGTCTGGCCCTCGTGTACGACCTCCTGGCCCCCTGCGCGTCGCCGGAGCACACGATCATCGCGTCGGGGGCCGCGACCGAGCACTCTCGGGCCTGGCTCCAGATGATCGCCGATGCCATCGGGCGGCCGATCGTGCGGTCGACGGAGCCGGAAGCGACCGGCCGCGGCACGGCGCTGCTCGCGCTCGAGGCGCTCGGTCTGCTGTCCGATCCTGGCGCCGATCCGCCGCTCGGGGCGACCGTGGTTCCCGACGCGGCGCGCCATGCGCGCTATCGCGAGGCGCTGGCACGACAGCAGGACCTCGACCGAAGGCTGTGATGGGGGGCCTCGAAGGGCCCCCCAAACCCCGACGGGCGCAAGGCTTGGGGGGCTTCGATAGTCCTCCCCCATGACCGCATGTGAACGCATCGGGTGGTCGAGGAGCGCCACGGCTTTGTCGGGTGCGTCCGCGCACCCCCCGGGGCGCTCCGAGCGCGGGGGGCTTGGGGGGCTTCGATAGTCCCCCCAATCCTATCGGACGGTATGATGGAGCCATGGAACGTCATGCGGAAGTCACCGTGGTCGCCAATGCCGCCAGCATCGCCGAGGAGGCGGCGCGGCGGATCGTCCGGATCGCGAGGGATGCGGTGAAGGCGCGCGGCCGGTTCATGGTTGCGCTGGCCGGTGGGGCGACGCCCCGCGCCACGTACGCGCATCTGTCGCAGCACCCTCTCGTGGACCAGATGCCCTGGACACGGACCTGGGTCTTCTTCGGCGACGAGCGCGGCGTGCCGCCGGAGCACCCGGAATCCAACTACCGCATGGCGTACGACGCGTTCCTCGCGAAGGTCCCGATTCCCGCGGAGCAGATCTTCCGCATGCGGGGCGAGGCCGAGGATCTCGACGCCGCCGCGAGCGACTACGCCCGGCTGCTCGCCAAGGCCTTCGGCACCCGCCGCGGCGAGGTGCCGCGCTTCGACCTGGTGCTGCTCGGGATCGGGATCGACGGCCACGTCGCGTCGCTGTTTCCCGGCTCGCCGGTCGTCAAGGAGATCTTCCGGACGGTGGCCGCCGTGCACGCGGCCGCGGCGGCGATCCCCGAGCGCATGACCCTCACGCTGCCGGTGTTCACGGCCGCCGCGCACGTGGTCTTCCTGGCGTCCGGCGCGGAGAAGGCGAAGGCGGTGAAGGCGGTGCTGGCCGACGGAACCCTCCTCCCCGCGGGGATGGTGATGCCGGCCGACGGCCAGCTCGAGTGGATCCTGGACCGCCCGGCGGCCTCCCTGCTCCCGAGCCGCCGCCGGTAACCGCGTCCCGCCGGCGCATGCGCATCGCCGTCGCCGCGGACCACCGAGGATTCCCGTACAAGGGGCCGCTGATCGAGACGCTGGGCGCCGACGGTCACGACGTGACGGACCTCGGCACCGATTCGACGGCACCCGTCGATTACCCCGACTACGCGAAGGCCGTCGGCACGGCCGTGCGTGACGGGCGCGCCGACGTCGGCGTCGTCGTCTGCGGCAGCGGCGCCGGCGTGTCGATCGCGGCGAACAAGCTGCGCGGCGTGCGCGCGGCGCTCTGCCACGACCTCTTCACGGCGCGTCAGGCGCGCGAGGACGACGACGCCAACGTCCTCTGCCTCGGCGCCGGCGTGGTCGACCTCCAGCAGGCGACCGCGCTGGCGCGCGCGTTCGCCGCCGCGCGCTTCTCGCACGCGGAGCGGCACGAGCGCCGGCTCGCGAAGGTGCTGGCGCTCGAAGCCTCGGAGCCCGTGACCCAATCGGGTGGTCGAGGAGCGCCCCGGCTTTGCCGGGGCGCTCCAAGCGCCGGGGGGCTTGGGGGGCCCTTCGAGGCCCCCCATGACCTCGGACCTCTGCCAGGGAGACCGCTGATGGACGTCGGCTTCGTCGGCCTCGGCCGGATGGGAGGCAACATGGTGGCGCGCCTGCTCGGCGGCGGCCACCGCGTCGTCGCGTACGACCGTGCGACGAGTGCGGTCGAGGCCACCGCGCGCGCCGGCGCGACGGCAGCGCGCTCGATCCCCGAGCTCGTCGCCGCGCTGGCGCCGCCGCGTGCCGTCTGGGTGATGGTCCCGGCCGGGGAACCGACGGAGAGCACCATCCGGGAGCTCGGCGAGTCGCTCGGGCGCGACGACACGATCATCGACGGCGGCAACACCCACTACAAGGACGACGTGCGACGCGCGGGCGACCTCGGGGCGCGAGGCATCGCGTACGTGGATGCGGGCACGAGCGGGGGCGTCTGGGGCCTGGAGCACGGGTACTGCCTCATGGTCGGGGGTGACGCGGCCGCGGTGCACCGCCTGAAGCCGGTCCTCGACACGCTCGCGCCGCCGGACGGCTGGCTGCATGTCGGGGGGCCGGGCGCCGGTCACTACGTGAAGATGATCCACAACGGCGTCGAGTACGGGATGATGCAGGCCTACGCCGAGGGGTTCGAGCTGATGTCCGTGTCCGACTACGGCCTCGACCTGCCGCGCATCGCGGACCTCTGGAATCGCGGGAGCGTCGTGCGGTCGTGGCTGCTCGAGCTCACGGCCGACGCGCTCGCGGCCGATCCGAAGCTCACGTCGCTCAAGCCCTGGGTCGAGGACAGCGGCGAGGGGCGCTGGACCGTGGCCGACGGAGTCGAGAAGGCGGTGCCGACGCCGGTCATCACCGCGTCGCTCTACGCGCGGTTCCGCTCGCGCCGGGAGAACTCCTTCGCGGACCGGCTGCTCGCCGCGCTCCGCAACGCCTTCGGGGGTCATGCGGTTCGCCGATGATCCGTTCGCGCTCGTCATCTTCGGCGCGACCGGAGACCTGACGCGCAGGAAGCTCTTGCCCGCCGTCTGGAGCCTCTACGCGTCGCGCACGCTGCCCGAGCCGTTCACGGTCCTGGCCGTGTCGCGGACCGGGCTGACGGACGACGAGTTCCGCACGCGCGCCCGCGAAGCGATCGCCGAGTTCGGTCGGATGCAGCCACCGTCCGAGCACGTGTGGGAGCGGTTTGCCCGGTCGCTCCACTATCTGCCCGGCGATCCGGGGCGGCCGGAGCTGTACCCCTCGATCGCCACCCGCCTGGCGGAGATCGAATCGGCGCGCGGCGGCCCGCGCAACCGGCTCTTCTACTGCGCGACGCCGCCGTCGCTCTACGACGACATCATCCGGCACCTCGGCGCTGCGGGTCTGCAGGACGAGACGAGCGGCTGGACGCGGATCGTCGTCGAGAAACCGTTCGGGCACGACCTCGAGAGCGCGCGCGGGCTGAACCGGCTGCTCGCGACGGTGTTCCGCGAGGATCAGGTGTACCGCATCGACCATTACCTCGGGAAGGAGACCGTCCAGAACATCCTCGTGTTCCGGTTCGCCAACGGCATCCTCGAGCCCGTGTGGAACCGCAACCACGTGCAGCACGTCCAGATCACCGTCGCCGAGACGGTCGGGGTCGAGACGCGAGGCGCGTACTACGAGGAGGCAGGGGCGCTCCGCGACATGGTCCAGAACCACATGCTGCAACTCCTGTGCCTGATCGCGATGGAGCCGCCCGTCACCTTCGAACCCGGCCCGGTACGCGACGAGAAGAACAAGGTCATGCGCGCGCTGCGGCCGATCGACCGAGCGCACGTCGGCGACGTGGCGCTCCGCGCGCAGTACCGCGCCGGCTTCGTCGGCAGCAAGCCCGTCGCGGGATACCGGGAGGAAAAGGGCGTCGCCCCCGATTCACGCACGGAGACGTGGGCGTCGCTGCGCCTCGGCGTCGACAGCTGGCGATGGGCCGGGGTCCCGTTCTTCCTGCGCACGGGCAAGCGGCTGCCGAAGCGCGTGAGCGAGATCGCGATCCGGTTCCATCGCACGCCGCACATGATCTTCCGCCGGGCGCCCGCCGGCGTGGAGCCGAACTGGCTCGTCATCCGCATCCAGCCGGACGAGGGCATCGCGCTCACGGTGCTCGCGAAGACCCCGGGGCCCGAGATGCGCCTGGAGCCGGTGACGCTCGACTTCCGCTATCACGAGGTCTTCGGCGGCGAGCCGCCGGAAGCGTACGAGCGGCTGCTCCTCGACGCGATCCACGGCGACGCGACGCTCTATGCGCGCGGCGACTGGGTCGAGCACGCGTGGAAGGCGCTGGCGCCGGCGCTCGACGCGTGGAGCACGGACGGGACGTCGCCGATCCCGACCTACGAGGCGGGCACGTGGGGTCCGCCCGAGGCGGACGCCTTCATCGCGCGCGACGGCGCGGCCTGGCGGGTGCTGTAGCGCGCTACTGCCGGGCGGGCTGGGTCGCGCGGCTCGCCGTGAGCTCGACGTAGGTGTACCAGAGCCCCTCCCAGACCTGCACCTGGAGGGAGTTGCCGCCCTTCTCGTACACCTGCATCGCCCCGTGCTGCCCGGTCGTCGTGCTGGAGACGTTGCGCCAGCCGTTCGCCTCGAGCGTCGTCCGCATCGCGACGGCCAGGCTGCCGGGCTCGATCCGCCCCCGGTAGACGAGGCGCGCGGCCTTGACGCTCGGCGACTCGATGATCGTCGACTTGCCGGGTTCGAGCGTCAGCCCCTTCGGCACGGGGATGTCCTCGAACTCGCTGCGCTGCGACGTCGGCCGTCCGGTCGCGCACGCGGCGAGGACGAGGACGACGAGCGGAACGATCAGGAACTGGTGCATCGGAACGCCTCTGAGGGAAACGAGTGTGGGTCGCACGCGCCGGATGGTAGCAGACGGTCGGCGACCCGGCCCGAAAAATTTTGGCTGTCTCATCGCTCTACATCAGTTCGACGCGTGCGCCGTGGGTGCCGGGCGACGCCAAGGCGGCATCGCGAGTCACCAGGGGAGCCCGCAGGGTCTCCGCAAGAGCGACGTACGCCGCGTCGTAGGCGGTCAGGTCAAGGGAAGGAACGCAAGGCTGACGTGCCGGCTATACTGCGCCCGTGTCACGCGATGCCAGGCCGATCGTCGAGGTCCTCCGCGACGTCCTCCGGGACGGGCCGCCTGTCCGTCTCGCGATCCTCTTCGGCTCGCGGGCAGGGGAAGCGGCGCGGCATGACAGCGACGTCGACGTCGGCATCATCCCTCGCGATCCCGACCTGCCGCTCGCCGCGGAGCTCGGGCTGCAGGCGCGGTGTGAACGGGCGTGCGGGCACACCGTCGACCTCGTGCGACTCGATCGCGCGTCATCCCTGCTCCGCTGGGAAGCGGCTCGCAACGCCGTCGTGATCGTGGCCAACCCTCCCCACGAGCTCCCGCGGTTCCTCGCCGGCGCCGCGCTCGAGCACGCGGAGCTGATGGAGACGCTGGGCGATGCGCCCGAGCGATACCGCCGGCGTCTCGCGGAAACCGGTCGTCAGGACACGACCGGCGCCTGGAGCACGTCTCGGTGACGGACACGGTGCTCGTGCTGCACAAGCTCACGACGATGCGCGAGCACATCGCGCGCGCTCGCCGCCGCCGCCCGGCAACGCCGGATGCCCTCCGTACCGATGTCGATCTCCAGGACGCTCTCGCCATGAGCCTTCTCGTCGCGATCCAGGAAGCCGCCGACATCGCGTTCCACATCACCGCCGACGAAGGGTGGGGCATTCCCTCGTCGTAGAGGCAAACCGGCGCCGCTACGGCAACCGCACGAGCCGCGCGAAGTCCGCGTCGACTGCGCGCGCGACCTCGCCGACCTGCTCGCCCGTCAGGTCCTCGTCGAGGATCAGCACGACGATCGCCCGGCCGCGCTTGACCCGCCGCCCGACCTGCATCGAGGCGATGTTGACGTTGTGGCGGCCGAGCAGCGACCCGATCCGGCCGACCATGCCCGGCCGGTCCTCGTACGACAGCACGAGGATGTACCCCTCCGGCGCGAAGTCGACGTGCAGGTCCCGGAGCTGGACGATGCGCGGCCGGCCGTCGGACACCGTGCCCGCGATGACCTTGCGGCCCTCGTTGGTGCGGACCGACACGGTCAGCAGGCTCGCGTAGCCTTGCGTCGACTCCTCGCGATGCGTCGCGACGTTCAGGCCACGGTCCCGCGCGACCAGGTGGGCGTTGACGAGGTTCACGGGCCCCGCCATGACGGGGCCGAGCAGCCCGGAGAGCACGCCGCGCGTGAGCAGCTCGGGCGGTTCCGACCGCCCCTCGGGGTCCATGTCCGCGATCGCGCCCGCCACCGTGACATCGACGGCCTCGACGTGACCGGGTTCGAGCTGCACGGCGAAGCGGCCGAGCAGCTCGGCGAGCGTGACGAACGGCCGGAGCGCCGCGACGAGCCGGGCGTCGCTGACCGGGATGTTCACGGCGAACTCGACGAGCTCGCCGTCGCGGAAGGCCACGAGCTGCCGCGCGACGTCGACCGCGACGTTGACCTGCGCCTCCGAGGAGTTCGCGCCGAGGTGCGGCGTCACGACCACCCGCGGGTGGCGGATCAGGCGCCAGAGGACGTCGCTGCGCGGCGGCTCCTCGCTCCACACGTCGATCGCCGCGCCGCTCACGTGCCCGGCGTCGATCGCGGCGAGGAGGTCCGCCTCGTTCACGATACCGCCGCGGGCGCAGTTCACGATCCTGACCCCGGGCTTCGCGAGCTCGAGCTCCCGCGCCCGCATCATGTCCTCGGTCTCGGCGGTGAGCGGCACGTGGAACGTGATCACGTCCGCCCGGCGGAGCAGGGTCGGGAAATCGGTCAGGGTCGCTCCGAGGTCGGTGGCGCGGCTCTCGGGGATGTAGGGGTCGTACACGAGCACCTCGGCCTCGAAGGCCTTGACGCGCGCGGCCACGCGCGAGCCCACCTTCCCGAGCCCCACGACGCCGATCGTCTTGCGGAACAGCTCGCTCCCGTGGATCGAGCGGTCCCAGGCGCCGGCGCGCAGCCGGTCGTGCGCGTCCGGGATGCGCCGCACGAGCGCGAGCAGCATCCCGAGCGTGTGCTCGGCGGCGCTGACCACGTTGCCGAACGGCGCGTTGACCACGACGATGCCCCGGCGCGAGCACGCGTCGACGTCGACGTTGTCGATGCCGACCCCCGCGCGCCCCACGAAGGCGAGGCGCGGCGCATGCTCCAGGAGCCCGGCCGTCACCGCGGTCCCCGACCGCGTGATCAGCGCCTCGCAGTCCGCGAGCCGGGCGTGCCGCTCCTCGCGGGACGCCTTCGCCACCTCGTGGACGTCGAACCCCCGGTCGCGGAGGTACTGCACGCCCTCGGGCGCGATCGTGTCGGCGACGAGCACGCGCATCGTCATCCCTGGACGGAGTAGCCGCCGTCCACGGTGATCACCGCCCCCGTGACGAAGTCCGATGCCGCGCTCGCGAGGAACACGGCGACGCCCGCGAAGTCTTCGATGACGCCCCAGCGGCCCGCCGGCGTCCGGCGCAGCACGCTCTCGTGCAGGCCCTCGACCTGCTGCCGCGCCGTACGTGTCAGGTCGGTGTCGATCCACCCCGGGAGCACGGCGTTGACCTGGATGTCGTCCCGCGCCCACGCGACCGCCAGCGACTTCGTGAGCTGCACCAGGCCGCCCTTGGAGGCGCCGTACGGGGCGGCGAACGACGCACCGAAGATGGACATCATCGAGCCGACATTGATGATCTTGCCGCCGCCGGCGATCTTCATCGGCTCGTACGCGGCACGCGAGCACAGGAACGCGCTCGTCAGGTTCGTGTCGAGGACCCGATGCCACTCCTCGGCCGCGTACGTCTGCGGCGGCTTCCGGATGTTGGTCCCGGCATTGTTGACCAGGATGTCGAGGCGCCCACACCGCGCGACGGTCTCGCGGGCGAGCGACTGCACCGACTGCTCGTCCGCGACGTCGACCGCGATGACCACCGGCTCGCTGCCGTACCGGGCCAGCTCCTCGGCCGCCGCGCGACTCTTCTCGGCGTTGCGCGCCGCCACCACGACCCGTGCCCCTGCGGACGCGAGTCCGCGAGCCATGCCCAGCCCGATCCCGCCATTCCCACCCGTCACGAGCGCGACCTTGCCCTTCAGATCGAACACCGTGGCCCCCTTTCGTTGTGAGAGTTACATCCGGGGTCCGAATTGAACCGCTTACAATCGCCGGCTCCTCCGTAACCTAGCGTCCTTACGGACTTCGGGCAATGGCGATCCCTTGGCACATCCATCGCACGTCGAGACATCGCGACGATGAACAACCAGATCGCGGTGCAGCTTCCGCCCGCAGGCCGACGAGGCGAGACCCGAACCGCCTCCCTCCGGTACCTCTGGGGGATCGTCGTCCGGGGCGCCGGCGAAGAGGCACGACGTCACTATAGCTCGACCGTGCCGCGCGGCCGCGAGGGGCGCCGCTCGCGCTCCGCCGTTCGTTTTCGCCGCACGCTCGACCGGGTCGGGCGGCTGATTCCTCCCGAGCGCCTGCTCGCCGTGCTCGTTCGCGACGAGACGGCCCTGTTCACGGAGGATCTCCGCATCGTCGGCGCGCAGCGCGTCGTTCAGCCGGCGTGGCGCGGCAGCGCCGCGGAGCTGTTCCTCGCCACGCTGACGATCGCCCGTGAAGAACCCCACGCGACCGTCGCCCTGCTCCCGTCGGAGCACCTCACGGGGCACGAGGGCACCTTCATGGACTACGTCCGTCGGGCCGCGAGGGCCGTGGAGATCCGTCCTGACCTCGCCGTCGTGATCGGGGCACCCGCGTGCCGCGGCGGGCGCCCCCCCGCGTGGATCGAGCCCGGTGCCGCCGTCGAGGGCCTGGAGGGCTCCGCGATCCGATCGGTCGCGCGCTTCGTTCGCGACCCGTCACGCGCGGAGGTGTCGAGGCTGCTCGATGCGGGTGCGCTGGTCGCGACGCGGGTGATCGTGTCGAAGGTGTCGACGCTGCTGGCGCTCGGGCGCGCGCGCCTGCCGGACGTGCTCGAGACCCTCGAGCCGCTCCAGGATGCGGGGTCCGGCGCCGAGGAGGACCTCCTGCGCGAGGCCGTCTACGAGTGCATGCCGCGGGCGGACATCACGAGCGCGATTCCGCCGCGCGGTGACGGCTTCGCGGTCCTGCCGTTCCCGGAATTCCTCGAGCTCGAGGACGGCTCGCGCCTGCCGCTGGCGTCTTAATCAGAATGGGGGCCCCGAAATGGCCCCCATACCCCCCGACGCTCGGACACGCCCCGGGAAACCCGGGGCGCGCCTCGATCCCGGTCGGCGCGAGCCCCGACATGGCGTTTCTACTCGGCGGCGGGAATCAGGAGCGTCGCCTGGGCGCCGGCGCCGGGTGCCGTGAACCGCAGCCGGCCGCCGTGTAACCTCGCGATCCGTTCGGCCGTCACGAGCCCCACGCCCTGATGGCCCGGCCGCGCCGAGGGCCGCAGGCGGACGAGCACCTTCGGGTTGGTGCTGCGAAAGCCGGCGCCGTGGTCCCTGACGACGAGGGCGGCCATGCCATCCGGCTCGCGCTGCGCGCTGACCTCCGGCGGCGGCGTCCCCTGGCCCGCCGCCTGCGTGGCGTCGATGGCGTTCCGGAGCAGCTCGGCGGTGGCGCGCGTGAGCAGCGTCGGGTCCCCCACGACGTCGGGCCACTCGTCGCGTGCAGCAAGCACGACGTCCGTGAGCCGCGCGTCGGCGACGGCCCGCTCGACCACCGCGCGCAGGCTCACCCGCAGGCTCTCGCGGCGCTCGATCGCCACGACGTGCATCGCGGCGGCGAGCATCTCCGCCAGCCGCTCGATTTCCTGCTGGATCATGCGGACGCTCTCGGCCTCGGCAGGCTCACGGACCGCGCGCTTGAGCACCTCGGCGTGCATCGCCAGCGCGTTCAGCGGGCCCCGCAAGTCGTGGAGGATCCGGTCGAGGTCCTCCGGCAGGCGGGACATCACATGATCCGGGCCGACTTGACCGCCTGGATGCCGTACTTCGCGAGCTTGTTGTAGAGCGTCTTCAGGCTGATGCCGAGCAGCTGGGCCGCGCGGCGCTTGTCCTGGTTCGTCTCCTCGAGGGCGCGCAGGATCGCTTCGCGCTCCATCTCGCGGATCGGCACGACGCTGGAGCGCTGCGGCGCCGGAGCCGGAGTCGCCGCATGCAGCATGGTCTCCGGCAGGTGCTCGGTGTCGATGAGTCCGGAGCCGGACAGCACCACGGCGCGCTGGATCACGTTCCGCAGCTCGCGGACGTTGCCGGGCCAGTGGTAGCGCTCGAGCTCGCGCTCGGCCTCCGGCGTGAGGCCCCGCACCTGGCGGTTGTCCTGCCGGTTGAACTCGTCGATGAAGCTCCGCACCAGCAACGGGATGTCGTCCTTCCGTTCCCGGAGCCCCGGCAGGCGGATCGAGAACACGTTCAGCCGGTAGAAGAGGTCCTCGCGCAGCTGTCCCGCCGCGATCGCCTCGGTCGGGACGCGATTGGTCGCCGCGACGACCCGAACGTCCACCTGGATCTCGGCCTTGCCGCCGACCCGCCGGAACGTCCCCTCCTGGAGCACGCGCAGGAGCTTGGCCTGCGTGTTGGAGTCCATCTCCGCGATCTCGTCGAGGAACAGCGTGCCGCCGTCGGCGAGCTCGAAGCAGCCGAGCCGGCGCTCCGTCGCGCCGGTGAAGGCGCCACGCTCGTGCCCGAAGAGCTCGCTCTCGATCAGGGTCTCCGGGATCGCGGCGCAGTTGATCGCCACGAACGGCTTCGCGCGGCGGTTGGACAGCTCGTGGATCGTCCGCGCGACGAGCTCCTTGCCCGTGCCGCTGTCCCCGAAGACCAGGACGGGGGCCGTGCTCGTGGCCGCGAGCTCGATCCAGCGGTAGACCTCCTGCATGGTCTTCGACTGGCCGACGAGCTGCCCGAACGTCCCCTTCTGTCGCAGCTGGTGGCGCAGGAAGCTCACCTCGCGGGACAGCGACTCCTGCTCGATCGACTTCTCGAGCAGCACCTGGAGCCGGGTCGCGTCGACCGGCTTCGTGAGGTAATCGAACGCGCCGTGACGCATGGCCTCGACGGCCGTCTCCACGGTCGCGTGCCCGGTCACGAGCAGGACGACCGGCGGACGCCCCGTCTCGCGGAGCTTCTGAAGGAGGGTGAGTCCGTCCATCTCCGGCAGGACGAGGTCGGTCACGACGACGGCAGGATGCTGCGACTCCACGAGGGAGAGCGCTTCCTCGCCGGAGGACGCCGTTTCGACCTCGTAGCCCCACTGGCCAACCATGCGCGCGAGACCTTCGCGCTCGGCGGGCTCGTCATCGACGACGAGGACCTTGCCACTCTTCATCTGGTCGCGTCGTGCCGGACTCACTCGTGTACGCCCCGGTCTGTCAGAGGGTCTGACGTCAGTCGGATTGTCTCACGTCAGATCGCCCGACGATTGTTGTGCGAGACGTTTGCCGTCTCGGCGTTGTCTGTCGGAAGCGCGCGGGTAGAACCGGCGGTTGCGCCGATCCTCGCCCCGCGAGTCGCCGCTACCGCGTCCGAACCTGCAAGTTGTTGACGACGCTCTTGACGCCGTTGGCCTGCCACGCGAGCTGCTCGGCGCGGGCCTTCTGCTCGGTCGACTCGACCGAGCCGTTAAGGTAAACAGTGCCGCGATTCGTGTCAACGTCGACCCGTATCAGGTTGGCCGCCTTGTCCGCGACCAGCTTCGACTTCACGGCCGCGGTGATGGTCGCGTCGTCGATATTCTCGCCAGCGGTCTTGCCCGTCAGGGTCCGGCATCCCGCCGTGACCGGCAGGATCATCAGGAGCACCACGAACAGCTTGAATCCCCGGGCCATATCCGTCTCCTCGTCGTTCCGCCCGCCATGGGGCTCGCGCCCAGTCAAACGGTCAACCCTCGACCACGCAGCCTACGTGCCAACGAGGTGACGTCGAAACTTTCCACGACGGATTCCCGCCATTTCCTGCGGCGTTCGGCCGCGTCGGCGGCGCAGCACGGAGGGAGACATTGCAACTTCTACACCCCAAATCGTGGAGAAGTTTTCAATGGGCTGGTCGGCGCCGAGGCACACGAGCGTGCAACCACGCGGACCTGCGGCACGTCGATCCGCTGGCACATCCACTGCACACTCGTGACACAATTCGGTCGACCTGGAGGGACCATGCCGAACATCAAGCCGCCCGATCCGAGCGAGCTTCGGGACAAGCTGTTCAAGGAAGACCGACCACGCCCGATCGACCGCTACATCGATTTCTTCGGAACCGGCGACGGGGACCGCGATCGCGGGACGCACCCGTTCGAGGACCGGCGGGAGCGATGATCCGGCCCGCCGCGGCCCTGCTCGTCCTGGCCTCGCTCGCGACTGCGTGCGCGGCGCCCACGAGCGCGCCGCGGCAGCCCCAGGCGGAGACGCGTCGCGCGCCCTCGGCCGCGCGCCCCGTCGATCCGAAGCAGGCCGAGCGCCTGCAGCGCGTGATGGTCCCCCTGATCCGGGCGGCCAGCAACCCGCGTCCGCTGAGCCAGGTCCGCGTGGGGATCGTCGATGACGCTCACATCAACGCGGCAAGCGGCGGCAACGGCGAGTTCTACGTCACGCGCGGGTTGCTGGAGAAGGCGAACGACGAGCAACTGGCGGGCGTGCTGGCGCACGAGATCGCGCACGACGACCTGAATCACGTCGCCAAGGCGCAGGCGCTCGGCGCTGGACTGAACATCGGCATGATCATCCTCGACCAGCTGTTTCCGGGGAGCGGCGCCATCACGCCGATCGCCGGGCAGCTGATCGCCCGCAAGTACAGCCGGGACGAGGAGTACGCCGCGGACCGTCACGGCGCCGAGATCCTGCGTCGCGCCGGTCTGCCACCCGACATCATGCTCCGCACGCTGACGTGGCTGATGAACACGTCGGGCGCCGGTGGCAGGAGCGGGTTCTTCTCGACGCACCCGGCCACGACCGACCGGATCGACGCGCTCCGACGCCTGACGCAGCGCTGAGAAACTCGGGGGCTTCGCCCGGGGTGTGGGGGCCGTTTCGGGGCCCCCACGTCCCTAGCCCCGCGTCGCGACCTTGCCGGCGAGGTATCCGAGCCCGATCGCGATCGCGACCGCCGCGAGCGGGTGCTGGCGCACCGCGGCACGCGCGTCCGCGGCCCACGACTCGATCGGACGCCCGGTGAGCTCCGCCACGCGGGCGTTCGCCCTCTGGGCCATGTCCTGAGCCCGCTCCGAGACACCCGACATGCGGGCCTGGATGTACGCCCCCGCGCGCTCGGCCACGTCCTGCGTGGAATCCACAACGCGACGCGTCGTCTCGGTCGAGGCCTCCCGCACGCGGTCCGCCGGTCGATCGTCCATGACTCGTTCCTCCTTGTGCTCGATGTGACGTGCAGCCGTGCGACGCGCGTGCCAGAGGCGGCGCGCGCGTCACGCGCCCGAACGGGCGCGCCGGACGCGACCGCTCTCGAGGAGCAGCGTGAGCGTCTGGCGCTCCCGGAAGAACGTGCGGAAGGGGTCGCCCTTCTGCGCCAGCCGCTCGCGGATGTTGCCGACGTGGAAGTCCTCGGGGTAGGTCGCGCGCTCGAGCTCGGGCCACTCGAGCGGCGCGGACACCGTGGGGGTGTGCTCGCGCACCGAGTACGGGCTGATCATCGTCGCGCTGCGCCGGTTTCGGTGCACGTCGATGAGGATCTTGCCGCGCCGCCGCGCGCGCCGCATGTCCAGCGTGAACAGCGACGGCTCCCGCGTGCGCGCCATGCGGGTGATGGTCTCCGCGGCGAGCAGCACCTGGTCGTAGGTGTGGATCGGCTCGAGCGGCACCATGACGTGCATGCCGCTGCCCCCCGACGTCTTCACCCAGCTGCGGATCTTGAACTGCGCGAGCAGGTCGCGCACGAGCATCGCGGCGTTCCGCACCTCGCGGAACGCGATCTCGGTCGGATCGAGGTCGAAGAGCAGCATGTCCGGCTTCTCGACGGAGTCGACCGTGCAGTTCCACGGATGGTGCGACACGCAGCCGAGGTTCACCAGATACACGAGCGCGGCGCGGTCGCTGCCGATGACGTACTCGGCGTACCCGAGCGCCGCGTGGTCCGTGCGGATACGCCGCGTGGGAATCCACG
The DNA here is from genome assembly GCA_016184125.1 of Candidatus Rokuibacteriota bacterium. GTDB lineage: Bacteria > Methylomirabilota > Methylomirabilia > Rokubacteriales > CSP1-6 > AR8. The sequence continues at coordinate 22,364 of JACPDG010000043.1, forward strand.
GCGGGAGGCCGGGCGGCGCCGTCTTCTGATACAGCCAGTCGGTCGCCGATGCCGCCTCGGCGCTCCTGAGCAGGCTCAGCGGCCGGTTCACCAGGAAGGGCATGAGATGGCCGTCCGCCACGTCGAGGTAGTACTCCATGAGGTCGCCCTTCGTGAATCGCGCCTCGGGCCACAACGCCTTGTCGAGGTCGGACAGGATCAGACGGCGACCATCGATCTCGCTCAGTCGGGTCGACATCGCCCGCCCGTCAGCGCGCCGCAGACCGCAACACGCTGCGCATGCTCTGCGCCATGCACGTCACGCCGCGCGGCGCCGGTCCGTGGCCGGCCGGTCGTGACGCGCGGCCGCGAAACGGTCCATCGCGGCGAACGCGCCGGCCAAGGCGAGCCCCGTCTGCACGGTCCGCGCGGCGGTGCTGATGAGCGTGAGCATCGGCACGCGCGAGAGCGCGAGGCCGACGGCGAAGCCGACGGCGATGGTGGCGTACGGGATCCACCAGCGATCGGGCAGGCGGCGCCCGAGAGCATCGAGCTCGCGCTCGATGAGCTGTCGCGTCAGCGCAATGTCAGCCTGGATCTCGTCTGTCCTGCGAGCCATCGCCAGGTCTCCCTGAGTGAAGCGAGCGTTTCGCGCGGCCACTCGAGGTGCGTGAGCCGGTAGGCGCTCCACGCGAGCACCGCGAGGGCGAGGAGCACGACGCCGCCGCCGGCGATGACGAGCGGCTCCCCGGGGGCATCGAACAGGGGCGCGATCGCGCCGGCGATCAGCACCACGAGCGCTGCGACGAGCGCTGCGGCCGCGACGAGGGCGATCGCGCCGGCGATCAGCGCGGCGACGGCGACCTCGCGCGTCTCCGCGAGCCCGAGCTCGAGCTCGAGCTTCGCAAGACGGCCGAGACGATCGATGACGCCCGAGGAATCGGCGTCGCGCGGCACGTCGAGACGTCGCACGCTGGCCATTGGACGACAGCCAAGCAATTCCGCTGCCGCCGATCGCCGTACGCCGGTGCGGGCGGCCGCGGCGCGCGCCGCGCATGCGGACGTCATCCGAAGTCGTGCGAGCGGACGGCCGGGGCGTTCACGCGGAGCGCGCGGACGCCGTCCGCGCGGATTGAAATGACTCCATCCTGCGTTTGTAAGATCCCCTCGACCCAGAGGAACGGCGCGGCCACGAGCGTCAGGCGCTCGCGCGCGAACAGCGGCGGCTGGACGATCACGTTCGCGAGCCCCGTCTCGTCCTCGAGCGTCAGGAACACGAATCCCTTCGCGGTCCCCGGCCGCTGCCGCACGATGACGCCGCCCGCGATCGCGACGCGAGCGCCGTCGGCGAGACGGCGGAGATCGATCGCGCGGACCGCGCCGCGGCGGTCGAGCGCGTCCCGCAGCAGCGCGAGCGGGTGACGGCCGAGCGTCACGCCGGTGCCCGCGTAGTCGGCGGCGAGACGGTCGCGCGCCGCCATCTCCCGGAGCGGATGCGCGCGGGCCTCGCCGGCATCGGCGGGGTCGCGACCGTTCCCGCGCGCGCTCGCGGCGGTCCCGAACAGCGCGCCGGGCGACGGCACGGCCGCCTCCCACAGCATCGCGCGTCGCGTTCCGCCGAGCGAGGCGAGCGCGCCGATCGCCGCGAGCTGCGTGAGCTCGTCGCGGTCGAGCCCGGTCCGGTGTGCGAGATCGTGCACGGAGGTGAACGGCCGCACGCGCCGCGCCGCGACGAGCGCCTGGCCCGCGCGCTCGCGCAGGCCCTTCACGTAGCGAAGCCCGAGCCGGACGGCGAAGCCGCCGCCGGACGCTTCGAGGGTGCAGCGCCAGTCCGATCGCGCGACGTCGACGGGCAGGATGCGCTGGCCGTGGCGCTGCGCGTCCTTCACGATCGTCGCCGGGTGGTAGAAGCCCATCGGCTGGTTGTTGAGCAGCGCCGCGTAGAACGCCGCGGGATGGCGCACCTTGAGGTAGGCGCTGGCGTACGCGAGCAGCGCGAAGCTCGACGCGTGCGCCTCGGGGAACCCGTAGAGCGCGAACGACGTGATCGCGTGCACGATCTCGTCGGCGGCCGCGCCCTCGATCCCCTGGCGCGTGAGCCCGGCCCGCAGCTTCGTCTCGATCTCGACCATCCGCCGCTCGCTGCGCTTGAATCCGAACGCGCGCCGGAGCTCCTCCGCCTCGCTCGCGGTGAACCCGGCCGCGACCATCGCCATGCGGATGAGCTGTTCCTGGAAGAGCGGCACGCCGAGCGTGCGTTCGAGGATGGGCTGGAGCGAGGGGTGCGCGTACGTGACCGGCTCGCGGCCGCGCCGCCGCCGGATGTAGGGATGCACCATGTTGCCGACGATCGGCCCGGGCCGGATGATCGCGACCTGCACGACGAGGTCGTAGAAGCGCTCGGGGTGCACGCGCGGGAGCGTCGCCATCTGCGCGCGGCTCTCGACCTGGAACACGCCGACCGTGTCCGCGGCCTGGAGACTGCGGTACACCTCCGGGTCGTCGGGCGGCAGGCGCGCCAGATCCACCTCCGCGCCCGTCTCGCGCACGAGCGCGAGCGCGTCCTGCAGCACGGACATCATGCCGAGCCCGAGCAGGTCGACCTTCACGATGCCGAGCGCGGCGCAGTCGTCCTTGTCCCACTGGATGACGACGCGGCCCGGCATGGTCGCGGGCTCGAGCGGCACCACGTCGTCGAGCCGCCCCGCGGCGATCACCATCCCGCCGGAGTGCTGGCCGAGATGACGCGGGAGATCCTGCACGGCGACCCAGAGGGCCGCGAACTTCCGGATGCGCGGATGGCGCGGATCGCAGCCCGCGTCGGCGAGGCGGTGGACGAGCGATGCACTCGGATCCTGGTAGCCCCAGGTGTCGACGAGCTTCGCGAGCCGGTCCTGGAGCTCCCCGGGGAGCCCGAGCGCCTTGCCGACCTCGCGCGCGGCGCTCCGACCGCGATACGTGATGACGTTCGCCGTCATGCCGGCGCCGAGACGCCCGTAGCGTCGGTAGACGTACTGGATCACGGCCTCTCGCCGCTCGCCGCTCGGCAGGTCGAGATCGATGTCCGGCCACTCGCCGCGCGCCTCGGACAGGAACCGCTCGAAGAGGAGATCCATGCCGACGGGATCGACGGCCGTGATGCCGAGCGCGTAGCAGACGGCACTGTTGGCCGCCGATCCCCGCCCCTGCACGAGGATGTCGTTCGCGCGGCAGAAGTCGACGACGTCCCGCACGATGAGGAAGTACCCGGCGAGGTCGAGCCGGCCGATGATCGCGAGCTCGTGCTCGACCTGCCGGCGCGCGCGCGCCGCCAGCGGCCCGTGGCCGTACCGCTCGCGGACGCCGCGCTCGACGAGCTCGGAGAGGTGTGCGAGCGGTGTCGAGCCCGGCGGCAGCGGGTAGTCCGGGAAGCGAGAGCCGAGGTCCTTGAGCGTGAACCCGAGCCGCATCGCGAGCTCCCCGGTCGCGTGGACGGCGTCCGGGAGGTCGGCGAAGATGCGGGTCATGTCCTCGCCGTTCCGCAGCCCGCGCTCCTCGTTCGCGAGGAGCGCGCGTCCTGCGTGGTCGAGGTCCGTCTTCTCGCGGATGCACGTGAACACGTCGGTCACCGCGCGCCCGGCCGGCCGCGCGTAGAGCGGCTGGTTGGCGGCGACGAGGCCGACGCCGGCGTCGCGCGCGAGCGTGACGAGGCGCTCGAGGCGCTTCTCCTGCTCGCGGTCGAACTGTCGCTGGACCTCGACGAAGCACGAGGAGCGCCCGAAGATGCCGACGAGACGATCGAGCGTGGCGCGCGCGGCGGCGCGGTCGCCGGCCGCGACGGCGCGCGCGAGCGGTCCGTGCGCGCCGCCGGTGAGACAGACGAGTCCCGACGCGTACGCCTCGACGTCGTCCAGCGTGACGGCCGCCTGCCCCTTCGGCGCGGCGAGCTTGGCGCGCGTCAGGAGCCGGCACAGGTTCCGGTAGCCCTCCCGGTCCTCGACGAGCAGCGGCAGGCGCGAGCCGTCCGCGAGCGTCACCTCGCTGCCGACGAGCGCCTTGAGCCCCGCGTTCGCGGCGGCGCGATAGAACCGCGGCGCGCCGTACACGCCATCACGGTCGACGAGCGCGATCGCCGGCATCTCGAGACGCGCGGCCTCGGCGACGAGCGTCTCGGGCAGGTCGGCGGCCGCGAGAAACGAGAACGCGGACTGCGCGTGCAGCTCGATGAACATCTGATCATGGGGGGACTACCGAAGCCCCCCATACCCCCCGGCGCTCGGAGCGCCCCGGCCCAGCCGTGGCGCTCCTCGACGACACGCTTCGTTCACGGGCCCTCAGTCGTACGCTCCGTCGAGATACCACTCGCCGGTCATCCGGTCGCGCGCGAGACGGCACAGCATGCCGTCCGCGAGCGCGACGTCCCACTCCTCGCGCGCCCACCCGTTCGTCGTCCACCACTCGCCCGACGTGCGCCACGGCCCTGCGCTCGCGACGATCGCTTGCGGGCGTGACACACCACCGAGCGCGTCGTGGAACGCCACCTGCACCGGCGCGTCATCCACGAGCGTGACGTCGACCCGGCGCGGCGGCCGAACACGCCGGAACGCGAGCGGCATGGTCGGCAGCGACCGCGGCGCGCCCGCATCAGCGTCCGCCCCGGACGTCGATGGCACCGTGGCGTCACCGTCGCCGTCCCACACCGGCACCTCGCCGTCGTCGCCGTCCCGCCACGCGTCGTCGTCCGAGAGTTCGAGCAACAATCGACCGCCGGGCGGTCGATTGTTGGCTCGAACTGAGTCGGCGACGCGCGGCGGCGCGAACGGCACGAGCGTCACCGGATCGGCGCGATGCGAGTCGAGGATCACCGGCGAGCCGACGTTGTCGCGGCCGACGAGCGTCGCGAGCCGGACCAGCGTCTCGGTCAGGTCGCGCAGCGCGGGACCGGGACGTTCGCCGAGCCTCGCCTGCGCCGCCTCCGCGCGGACGGCGCGCGCGCTCACCGCGACGCGGGTGACCGGCGCCGAGGGTGGACGCGCCTCGAGCTCGAGCGCGACGAGGACCAGCATCGGCCGTGGATCGCACGACGGCGACGCGAGCGCCACCGTGCGCACATCGTGGGCGCCGCTCGCGAGCGCGAGCTCGAGCCGCAGCGTGTCGGCCGACACGTGCCCGGCGGCAAGACGCGCCGTGAGCCGCTCGAGCAGCTGCCGGAGCATCGGCTCGAGCCCGCTCCACGTGTCGACCTCCCAGTCGAGCCCCTGCGCTTCCTGCCAGAACGGCGGCGGCGACCACGGCCGGAACGCTGTCCGGTCGTGGCCGAGCGCCTCGTCCTGCGCGTCGAGCCCTGCCCGGCCGAGCCGCGTTCCGAGGCCGTCACGAGGCAGCGCCGCGAGCTCGCCGAGCGTCACGACGCCCCAGCGCGCGAACGTCTCGGCGAGCGGCGGCGCCAGATCGAGGACGGCGAGCGGCACCGCGCCGAGCGCGTCGCGCTCACATCCAGGCGGGACGACGTGGCAGCGGGACGCGATGGACGTCTCCGCAGGCTCAGGGCCCGTGAACGCATCCGCGGATCGAGCCGCACGCAAACCCGAGGAGCGCCGCGGGTCCCCCGCGGCGCTTCCGAGCGCGGGGGGTTTGGGGGGCTTCGTTAGTCCCCCCATGATGGAGAGTCCGGCGATGCGCGCGGCCGTCCGGGTCCCCGCCACGCCGACGGTCGCGTCGAGCCCGACGCCGCGCGCGGCGCGCACGAGCCGCTCCGCGATGCGCCCGTCGTCTCCGAGCAATCGCGCGAGCCCGGCGAGGTCGACGGAGACGATCCCTGGCCCGCCGTCTTCCACGCGTGGCGACACCCCGAGCGCGGCTTCGAGCAGCGCGTGCTGCGCGAGCGTGGCGCGCTCGTCGGACACGGCGCGGACCGCGAGCGCGACGCAGCGGGCGCGTGCTTCGGTCTCCGTCATCCCCGGCACGACACCCGCGGCGCGAGCAGCATCGCTCGCCTCGACGATGCGCCGCGCGGGCGGCGTCCCCGTCACCACCGCCAGGGGTCGATCCCGCAGGTCCGGCTCGCACCGCGCGTGCGCGGCCGCGGCGAAGTGGTCGACGAGCAGGCAGCCGAAGCGGTTCATGCGCTGAACCGCGCGGCTCCGGGCCACGCGCGGGCACGCGGATGGCGTGCCGCGTGCGGCCGCAGGAGGTGCAGCCGCGTGCGCATGGCGGCGAGTCGCGTCGCTCGCGTCCCCGGCCCGGTCCACTCGAGCGCGTCCTGCACGGTCTCGATCACGAGCGCGGCGCCGGAGCCGGCGACATGACGGCGGCCGAGCAGGACCAGGGCTGCGCGCGTGCGTCGCACCGCGAGCTTGAGCCGGAACGCGGTCTCGAGCGAGAGCCGCGGCGGCACGTCTCCCGTGTCGAGCGCGACGAGCGCGAACCCGGGGCGACGGACGAGCACGTCGGTCGCGCGCAGCGCGACCGACCGGCGTCCGGCGCACCGCACCCACAGCAGGCGCCGGAGGTCGACGCCCGCACGCGCGGCCGCGGCGGGATCGAACGCCTCGTCGGTGTCGACGAGCCCCGCCACGCCGCCGTTCGCGGTGGCGCGCGCAAGCCACGCGAACAGGAGACTCGTGCGGCCGGAGGAGAGCCGGCCGACGATCTCGGTGATCTCCGAGAGAGGCGGAAACTCGGGATACATCGCATTTACCTGCACGCAGCGCGCGGCGCAGCCACATAGCGTCGTGCATGCCCGTGATCTATCCTTATCACGTGTTGAGTGTTGCGCAAGACCGCAGATATCGGGGCGTGGTTCCGGCGTGCCGCTACATCCTGTGTTCCTGGCGCATCGGGTGATCTCGGCCCCGGGGTAGCGTCACCGTGCGCTGTCGCACGACCACTGGCCTTCGCCTTGCAGTCCTGATGAAAAAAACACGTTCGTGGGAAGCAAGGAGATGCCGAAGCAGCTTGGGTATGCCGTGGTCGGCCTCGGCGATATCGCCCTCCGGGCGGTGCTGCCTGCGTTCGCAGGTGCCGCCGAGAACTCGAAGCTCGTGGCCGTCGTGTCCGGAGATCGCGCCAAGGCGCAGGCGCTCGCCCAGGAGTTCCGCGCGACGCCCTACCACTACGACGAGTTCCGCCAGTGCATCACGCGCGACGACGTCAACGCGGTCTACATCGCGCTCCCGAACTCGATGCACTGCGACTACACCGTCGAGGCGGCGCGCGCCGGCGTCCACGTGCTCTGCGAGAAGCCGATGGCGGTCACCGCCGACGAGTGCCGCCGCATGCTCCGGACCTGCCAGACGAACCGCGCCAAGTTGATGATCGCCTACCGGCTGCACTTCCAGCCGGCGAACCTCCGCGCCATCGAGCTCGTGCGCACCGGGCAGATCGGCCTGCCGAAGACCTTCAGCTCGGACTTCAGCATCAAGGTGGACGACCCGGACGACATCCGCCTGCAGCGCCGGCTCGGCGGCGGCACGGTGTACGACCTCGGCGTCTCCTGCATCAACACCGCGCGGAACCTCTTTGCCGCCGAGCCGGCGCAGGTGATGGCCATGACCGGGCGCACGACGCGCCGCTACGGCGGCGACGTCGACGAGGGCACGGTGGCGCTCATCCGGTTCCCCGACGAGCGGCTCGCGCATTTCCACACGAGCTTCGGTGAGGAGAAGAAGTCCGAGTTCACCATCTTCGGCGAGGACGGGTTCATCCGGCTCCTCGACGCGTACCCTCCCCACGCGCCGATGACGCTCGAGCTCGTGCGGGGCGGGCACGTCGAGACGATGCACTTCGAGGCCACGGACCAGTTCGCGGCGGAGATCAGTTATTTCTCCGATTGCATCCAGAAGGATCGCCAACCCGAACCCTCGGGGGTCGAGGGACTCCAGGACGTCCGCCTCGTCGAGGCGATCTATCGGTCGGCGCGCGATGGCCGGCCGGTGACCCTGCCGCGACTCCAGCGCGTCGACGCGGCCCCCACGCCGGATCAGGAGATCCGCAAGCGGGCGGTCGAGCGACGCCACGCGAGCTGACGCGGCGAGCGGCGCGCGCGCCGGGGGCCGGACGGGCGCGCGCGTCGCAAGCAGTCACGTTACCGGCCAAGGGAGGAACCAGACCCATGGAGTCATGGAAGCGCATCACCACCCTCACCGTGGCGGTCCTGCTCGTCGCAGGGCCGGCGTGGGCGCAGGGCACGAGCACCTCGGGCGAGAAGGCGAAGCCCGGTACGTCCGCCTCCGGGCCCGCTGCGTCGGGCACGACGGACAAGGCCGACAAGGGCGGCACCGCGGGAACGATGGACAAGGCCGAGAAGCGCGGCGAGATGGCCAAGGGCGACCGCGACGGCAAGGGTGGCACCGCCAGGGGAGGCCAGAACCAGGAGCAGATCAAGGCCGTTCAGGAGGCGCTCAAGGACAAGGGCCACGATCCCGGCGAGATCGACGGGCTGATGGGCCCCAAGACGAAGGCCGCCCTGCGTGACTTCCAGCAGAAGGAAGGCCTGAAGGAGTCCGGGCGGCTCGACAAGGAGACGATGGCGAAGCTCGGTGTCGAGATGAAGGCCGGTGCCGCGGACACGTCGAGCCCCGCGGCCTCGCCGGGGACCGGTGACAAGTCCGGCGCGGCCCCAGGAAGCGCGCCGAGCACGGGCGGCGCGCAGAAGAAGTAGCGCGCCGGGCGCTGCCAGCACGGAGGCCGGGAGGATGCCTTCCGGCCTCCGTCACGTCCCGGGACGGCGCCTGATCGCACCGCCGACGTCCGCGATCCGCGGCCCGAACCAGAAGGAGACGCATGCCGAGGTCCCGCTGTCCCGTCGTGGTGCTCACCGCGCTGCTGCTGGCGGTGACGGGCTGCGCGCGCGTCCATCCCCATCTCGCGCTGCCCGCGATGGCCCTCGGCGAACCATCGTTCTTCCCGACGATCGAGGCGTACACCGCGGCGCCGATCGTCGGCGGCAACACCGTCGAGGTGCTCCTGAACGGCGAGGAGATCTTCCCGGCGGTCATCGACGCGGTGCGCGCCGCCCGGCGCACGATCACGTACGCGCAGTACTACTGGGAGGACGGCCCGGTGGCGGGCGAGCTCGCCGAGGCGATCGCCGAGCGCTGCCGCGCCGGTGTCGGCGGCAACATCCTGCTCGACTCGTTCGGGACCCTCGCAATGCCCACGGAGCACGTCGACCTGATGAAGCGCGCCGGCTGTCACGTCGCGTTCTTCCGGCCGCTGACCCGCACGATCTTCGGCCGAGCGAACAACCGCAATCACCGGCGCGTCCTCGTCGTCGACGGGCGGGTCGGGTTCATCGGCGGCTCGGGCGTGAGCCGCAAGTGGATGGGCAATGGCCGCATCGCCGACCACTGGCGCGACACCGACGTGCGCCTGGAGGGGCCGGTCGTCGAGTACCTGCAGGGCGCCTTCGCCGAGAACTGGCTCGAGGCCACCGGCGTGGTGCTTGGCGGTGAGGCATACTTCCCCCGCCCGCTCGCCCCGCGCGGATCCGTCTACGCGCAGATCGTGCGCAGCTCGCCCGCCGGCGGCAGCTTCGCGATGTACACGACGTTCCTGCTCGCCATGGCGTCGGCGCGGCGCTCGGTCTACATCACGAACCCGTACTTCGTGCTCGACGAGGCGATGGCGAACGCGCTGCTGAGCGCCGTGCGCCGTGGCGCGCGCGTCGTGGTCCTCGTGCCCGGCGCGATCGACCACAACATCGTCCGGCAGGCCAGCCGCGGGCAGTTCGGGCGGATGTTGCGAGGCGGCGTCGAGATCTACGAGTATCGGGCGGGGCTGCTGCACGCCAAGACCATGGTGATCGACGGCGTCTGGTCGACGGTGGGCAGCACCAACCTCGACAACCGGTCGTTCGCCCTGAACGAGGAGCTGAACGTCGTGATCTACAGCGCCACGGTGGCGCGGCGATTCGAGGCGATCTTCCTGGACGACCTCGCCCACTCGGGGAAGGTCGAGTACCGGGACTGGCGCAAGCGCGGACTCGGGGACCGCGTGCTGGAGCTCCTGTCGTGGCCCATCCGCGACTGGCTCTGAGAACACGGCGAGGGGGACGGCGCCCGGGATGGCCCCCCGCCGCCCGACCGTTCGCCGTTACACGCGATAGCGTCCCGGCGCCACGAGGCGGTAGAGCGCGAGGATGACGATCGCGCCCACCACCGCCATCAGAAAGCCTGCCGCCTCGCCTTCCCGGTAGAACCCGAGCACCCGGCCCAGCCAGCCCCCGAGCATCGCGCCGACGATCCCGAGGATGATGGTCAGGATGATCCCGCCCGGATCGCGGCCCGGCATGATGAACTTCGCCACGATCCCGACGACGAGTCCGAACACGATCCACAACAGGATGTCCATCCCCTGCCACTCCTTTCGCCGGAAGGCCTCTCCGGCTCGCTGGGATGGACGAGGTTGCACACCGGGTGCCAGCGGCGAGCGACGGGTAAGCCTACGGTAAGCCTTACTTGTCGCGGTCGGTGAACGTGCCGACCACGCGGCTGGCGCCGAGCGCGGTCAGCCCGATCAGCGGCACGCTGAGAACAGCGGGAAGCAGGGCATCCTCGAACGGCAAGGTCATCGCGGCCTTGAAGACTTCGACGCCCACGATGTTACAGAACAGGAAAAATACGACCCAGGACCACCGACGCATCGGACCTCCCCGCGACCCGAAACTGCGCGAACCCTTCGGACTGTACGCGAAGATGCGAAGCGGGCCAAGCACCCCGCGAGGCCTGGCACGTGGTTCGCACCCTGCGAGAGGCATGAGCCTGTGCGCATCGTGTGGACTCCAGCTCTCCGGTGATGCCGCGCTGTGCCCCCATCATCATTGCGTGTACGGCGATGACTGGGCCGTGGCGAACCGTATCATGTGCGACTTCTTCCACCGGAAGAAGGTTCCGCCACGGCTCGCGAAGTCCGAGCGCGACGATGAGTTCTGGGCGCACACCGGGGAAGCCGCCTGAGCGTCCATAGAAGTGGGGGGCCCCGAAATGGCCCCCCACACCCCCCCGCGCTCGGAAGCGGCCCGGGAAACCCGGGCCGCTCCTCGACGTCCCGCTCGGCTCGGGTGCCGACATCCCCCGCGCGGAAGCGGCCCGGGCACGGCTCGGGTGCCGACATCCCCCGCGCGGGCGTCGGCGGAGCTCCGGGAAGGAAGCGAAGCCGCTTCCGGGGCGGCTAGACTGCCGCCGCCGTTTCGGCAGTCGGTGTCACGGGTGAGTAGAAGGAAGACTCACCCCCACCTCTGAGGCAGTCCCGGGTGAACTCGATCAGATGGTGGCTGACGACCGCCACGTGGATGAGCGGCTCGATGTCACCGCGCTTGAGCGCGGGCCACGCGAGCCGCCAGAACGTGCGCCGGTAGTCGCCGACGACGCCGATCCGCCAGAGCACCCGCCCGAGGATCGCCAGGCCCATCCGCACGTTCGACCAGGACGCGCGCCGCGGATTGGACGGGTACGCCTTCCGGCGACGGAACGTGTGCCCGACCTGCCAGGCGAACCGCTCGTAGAGGGCCTCCGGCTCGTACGCGGCGGTGATGCACCGCCGCCACATCGCCATGACGGTCTCGTACGGGATCCGGAAGGCCACGTTCGATTCCCGGTCACCGTCGGGCAGGAGCCGACCCTCGCTCTCGAGCCGCCGCCACAGCGGCGTCTTGGGCAGCGCGTACAGGATGTTGATCGTGAGGAGCGGGATGCGCGACGCCCGGATGAACGCGATGATGCGCTCCGTGGTCTCCGGGGTGTCGGTGTCCAGGCCCAGGATCATGCCGGACACGACCTCCATCCCGTAGCTGTTGATCCGCTCCACCGCCTCCAGCAGCGGCATGCGGAGGTTCTGGTCCTTCGACATCGAGTGGAGGGCGTGCGGCTCGGGTGTCTCGATACCGCAGAACACGGTGACGAACCCCGCCTCGCGCATGAGCGCGAGCACGCGCTCGTTCTTCGCGATGTTGAGCGTCGCCTCGCACGCGAAGCGCAGGGGGTAGCGATGCTCCTCCTGCCAGGCGACCAGCCGTGGCAGCAGATCGAGCGCCGCCTTCTGGTTGCCGATGAAGTTGTCGTCGACGAAGTACACGCTCGTCGCTCCGGCCGCCGCGATGCGATCGAGCTCGGCCAGCACCTGCTCCGGCGACTTCAGCCGCGGGTTGCGCCCGTAGAGTGCCGGAATGTCGCAGAACTCGCACGAGTACGGGCAGCCGCTCGAGTACTGGACGTTCGCGATGAAGTATTGACGGAGCGGGATCAGGTCGTAGGCCGGGATCGGGAAGTCGGCCAGGGACAGCCGGTCGCGTGTCTCGAAGCGGAGCTGCGCGGGCGGGCGGGCGGCGGCGCCGTCGATCCACTCGATGAGGCGGTCGGTCGCGTCCCCGAGCTCGCCGATGTGAAGCACGTCGGCGTCGACGTAGTACTCGGGACACGCCGAGACGGACGGGCCGCCGACGACCACGGGCCGGTCGAGCAAGTGCGCACGCCGCGTGATCTCGTGGATCTGCGCCCGCTGGATGTGCATGCCGGACGTGAGCACGACGTCCGCCCACCGGAGGTCGGCATCCGTCGCGGCGCCCGCGTTCTCGTCGATGAAGCGCACCTCCCACGACCCGGGGAGGTAGCTCGCCACGACGAGCAGGCCCTGCGGCGGCATGAACGCGCGCACCCGCTTGCCGAAGAGCGGGTAGGCGTGCTGGAACGTTCCGAAGCTCTTGGCGTAGCGAGGGAAGACGCAGAGGACTCGCCGGCGTGAGCTGGGATGGTAGGGCGTCCGCATGGCCGGTGGTTGAGAGGATACCCGTCGCTCGCCGCCTTCGCGAGCCCACGCGAATGGGGAAAATGTTTTCCTCCTGCCGTGGGCTACAATCGCCGCTCGAGGTCGTGGTTGCGGCGCCGCGGAGAACCGAGGAGCGGCCCCGGGTTTCGCGGGTGCGTCCGCGCACCACGGGTGCGTCCGCGCACCCCCCCCGGGCCGCTTCCGAGCCGATCACATGACGGCGTCATGAGGCTGCCGTCCAGAAACTGGTCACAGAATGACCAGTTTCCTAGGAGCGTTGGGGGGCTGGGGGGCATCGATAGGCATCGATCGTCCCCCCGGGAAAGGAGGTACTGATGGAGCTCGCATCGGTCAAGGCCGTGATCACGGGCGGCGCGTCGGGACTCGGGCGCGCGACGGCGGAGCTCGTGGCGGCCGCAGGTGGGCGGGTGGCGTTACTGGATCGTCCGGCATCGGCGGGCGCCGACGTCGCGAAGGCCATCGGCGCCGCCGCGCGGTTCATGCCGGCGGACGTCACCAGCGAGGACGAGGTGGCGGCAGCGCTCGAGGCCGCCAATGCGCATCTCGGCGGGATCAACGTGCTCGTGAACTGCGCGGGCATCGGGACCGCGATGAAGACGCTCGGCCGCTCCGGCCCGGCGAAGCTCGCCGACTTCACGCGGGTCATCCAGGTGAACCTGATCGGCACGTTCAACGGCATCCGGCTCACGGCGCCCTACATGGCGAAGAACGCCCCGACGGCGGACGGCGAGCGCGGTGTCATCGTCAACACGGCATCGGTGGCGGCGTTCGACGGTCAGATCGGACAGGCGGCCTACTCGGCGTCGAAGGGGGGGATCGTCGGCATGACGCTCCCGATCGCGCGCGACCTCGCCGAGCACGGCATCCGTGTCGTCACGATCGCGCCGGGGATCTTCGACACGCCGCTGCTGGGAACGCTGTCGGAGCCGGTGCGCGCCTCGCTCGCGAAGCAGGTGCCGTTCCCGCAGCGGCTCGGCCAGCCGTACGAGTACGCGGCGCTCGTGAGCCACATCGTGACCAACGGCATGCTGAACGGCGAGACGATCCGGCTCGACGGCGCGATCCGGATGCAGCCGCGCTGACTTCCCCGGAGGGGGCTGCGCCCCCCGTCCGGAACTCAGAGAGTCAGTGAACGAATCCGGTCTCGAGCCGCGCCCCGGGTCCACGGGTGCGTCCGCGCACCCCCCCGGGGCGCGCGCGAGCGCGGGGGGCTTGGGGGGCATCGATAGTCCCCCCATGAACTCGGTGAAGCGCACGCGCACGGTGTTCGAGACGCGCTCGGAGGTGTCGGGGCGGATCCGCGTGCTCGACGACGGGCGGCTGCGGCGCCTCATCGTCGCCGGGGACACGCTATCGACCTATCCGCTCGACGGGGACTGGTCGAGGCTCGCGCGCGAATACTGGTGGAAGGCCGTCGAGGGCGTCCACGTGCCGCCGCGTCCGACGGTGCTGATGGTCGGACTCGGCGGCGGCACGCAGATCCACCTGGTGCGCCGCATCGCACGGCCGCGCCGGATCACCGTGATCGAGCGCGATCCGGTGATCGTCGACGTGGCGCGCGTGTGGTTCGGCCTCGATGCCATGCCGGGGCTCGAGGTGTGCTGCGGGGACGCGGCGGACATCCTTCCGGGCCTGGCGCGGCTCGGACGCCACTTCGACTTCATCATGGAGGACGCCGCCTACGGTCTCGAGGTCGAGGGCGCGATCGATCTCGCTCGCGCGCTCGCGGGCCTCGTGAGCCCGCGAGGCACGCTCGTGCTCAACCGGCACTGGCGGCGGGACGCGACGCAGGTGCGCGACACGCTCGTGCCGTTCTTCCGCAAGGTGTGGATGCGCCGGGTCAAGCGCGAGGGCGAGAACGTGCTGATCTTCTGCGCCCGCCCCCGCGGCGGGGCATCGAGGAGCGCCCCGGGTCCCCCGGGGCGCTTCCGAGCGTAGGGGGTTTGGGGGCCATGTCGGGGCCCCCATGAAATCAACCCAAGCGTTTGTAGCGCAGGCGGTGCGGCCGGTCCGCCTCGGCACCGAGGCGGCGCCGCCGATCGGCCTCGTAGTCCTGGTAGTTGCCCTCGAACCAGACGGTCCGGCCCTCGTCCTCGAGCGCCAGCATGTGCGTCGCGATGCGGTCGAGGAACCACCGGTCGTGGCTGATCACGACGACGCAGCCCGCGAAGTCGAGCAGCGCGTCCTCGAGCGCGCGCAGGGTGTCGACGTCGAGATCGTTCGTCGGCTCGTCGAGCAGGAGGAGATTCGCGCCGCTCCTGAGCGTCTTCGCGAGGTTGAGCCGGTTGCGCTCGCCGCCGGAGAGCTCGCCCACGCGCTTCTGCTGGTCGGTGCCGCGGAATCCGAACGAGGCGACGTACGCGCGCGACTGCATGCTCCGGCCACCGACGGTGAACGTGTCGTGCCCGCCCGAGGTCTCCTCCCACACCGTGCGCGCCGCGTCCAGCGACTCACGCGTCTGGTCGACGTACCCGATCTTCACGGAGGCGCCCACGCGCAGCGCGCCGCCGTCCGGCGGTTCCTGGCCCACGATCATCCGGAACAGGGTCGTCTTGCCGGCGCCGTTCGGACCGATGACGCCGACGATGCCGCCGCGCGGGAGCTTGAACGTGAGGTCGTCGATGAGCACGCGGTCGCCATAGCCCTTCACGAGGTGATCAGCCTCGACGACGACGTCGCCGAGCCGCGGCCCGGGCGGGATGGAGATCTCGAGTCCCGTCTCGCGCTTCTCGGTCCCCTCGGACAGGAGCGTGTCGTAGGCCTGCAGCCGCGCCTTCGACTTGGCCTGCCGGGCGCGCGGCGCCATGCGCACCCACTCGAGCTCGCGCTCGAGCGTGCGCCGGCGCGCGAGGTCGGCCTTTTCCTCCCGCGCGAGCCTCTGGCGCTTCTGGTCGAGCCAGGACGAGTAATTCCCCTCCCACGGGATGCCGTACCCGCGGTCGAGCTCCAGGATCCAGCCGGCGACGTTGTCGAGGAAGTAGCGGTCGTGGGTCACCGCGACGACGGTGCCCGGATACTCCTTGAGGAACCGCTCGAGCCAGGCCACGCTCTCCGCATCGAGGTGGTTCGTCGGCTCGTCGAGCAGCAGCATGTCCGGGCGCGAGAGCAGCAGCCGGCACAGTGCGACGCGCCGCCGCTCGCCGCCCGAGATCGTCGCGACCTCGGCGTCACCGGGCGGCACGCGCAGCGCGTCCATGGCGAGCTCGACGGTGCGATCCACCTCCCAGCCGTTCACCGCCTCGATCCGGTCCTGCAGTCGCGCCTGCTCCTCGAGCAGCTTGTCCATGTCCGTATCGGACATCTCCTCGGCGAAGCGCGCGCTGACGTCTTCGAAGCGCTGGAGCAGCGCCCGCGTCTCGGCGACGCCTTCCTCGATGTTGCCGCGCACGTCCTTCGCGGGATCGAGCGCCGGTTCCTGGGGCAGGAAGCCGACCCGCAGGCCCTTCGCCGGAAACGCCTCGCCGAGGAAGTCCCGGTCGGCACCGGCCATGATCCGCAGCAGCGACGACTTCCCCGCCCCGTTCGCGCCGAGCACGCCGATCTTGGCGCCGTGGAAGAACGACAGGTAGATGCCGCGCAGGATCTCGCGCTTCGGCGGGACGACCTTGCGAAGGTCCTTCATGACGAACGCGTACTCGCCGGCCATCGGCTCAGGCTCCCATTGCGTCCCATGTACCAGCGTACAGGTGCTCATCGGCTGACTCACCGAAGCCCCAGTAGCTGTTGGCCTTGAAGCGGAGCTTCAGCGCCTCAGACGATAGCGGTTGGCGGTGTGCCGGCACGAGATCGCTTCAGAGCGCGACTTCAAGCGGCCGGTCGCGAAGTGCGCTGACCCTCATGACGGAAAACCCGAGCAGATTTCCGTCCGCGTCGACCTTCTCCATCACGTGGTCGCTTGGCGTTTCCCGGAAATACCCGGGTCGTGTGTCGAAGACGACCTCCAGGAAGTCCCCTTCGGCGTCGTACCAGATCTTTACGCGCTTTGCGGCCATATCGTGTCTCCCCGCTTGACCTTGTCCGTGAGATACGCCGTCAGCAGAAACGTGTCAGCTACACGATCCTTCACCACGACACAGAGGTACTTGTCGCCGACAGGTGTCTCACGCAGGAGCCGATAGTAGAGCCTTGCTTCGGGATCCGCGAGCGATTGCACGACCCGCTCTGGACGGACGAGCGTCGCCTCCATTTCCTGTTCGAGACCGACCATCTCTGGATGCTCCAGGATGTGCGCCAGTCGTTCATCGGTGATTCGAACCGCAACTTCACGGTAGTCGCGGACGATCTTCATCGAGTCGCGAGCTCAGGCTCCGATCAGACGGCGGTGGTCGGGCATCATGCAGCGGTCCTGCACGACCCGGATGCCCGCGCGCGCGAGCGGCTCGGCGGCCGCATCGTTCCTGATCCCGAGCTGGAACCAGACGACCTGCGGCCGCCACGGCAGCGCGAGAATCTCGCGCGCGTGCCCGGGCAGGTACTCCGGACGCCGGAACACGTCGATGACGTCCACGGGCCCGGGCAGCTCCGAGAGTGTGCCCACAATGGTCGCGCCGAACAGCTCTTGCCCCGCGAAGGTGGGATTCACCGGCAAGATCCGGTAGCCGCGGCCGTCGAGATAGGCGGGGACGTAGTACGCGGGCGCCGCGCGATCGATCTTCGCGCCGAGCACCGCCACGGTGCGGTTCTCGCGGAAGATCCGCCTGAGACCGTCCTCATCGTCGATCAGGTTCGCTCGCCAGTCGATCATGGACCCCATGGTACCGCCTGGAGTGGGGGGCCCCGACATGGCCCCCCACACCCCCCAGCGCTCGGCAGCGCCCCGGGAAACCCGGGGCGCTCCTCGACTTCCGTCTAGCTAACCGCCGCGCGAAGGGCTGTGCGCGCTCTCGAGCACGGCGAGGAGCTCGTGACCGAACGTCTCCACGCGCCAGCGCCTGAGCCCCTCCACGCCCTCGAGCGCGGCTCGCGTGCGAGGCGCCGTCTCCGCGAGCTGCGCGATGAGCCGGTTGGGCAGCAGGGCGCCGGGATCGAGGTCGTAGCGCTCCGCCGCTTGCGTGCGCCAGCGCTTGAGCAGCTCGCTCCGCCGGGCCAACGCCGCCGACCCCGCAGGACGGCGCGGACGGTCGCGGACCGGCAGGCTGGATTCGGGCAGCGCACGCCCGCGCGCGATGGCGTCGAGCAGCGCCCCACCCCACCGTCCCACGACGCGCGGCGTGCAGCCCGGGACGCCGCCGAGCTGCTCGAGGTCCCCGGGCATGGTCAGCGCGATGCGGAGGAGCGCCTCGTCTCCCAGCACCTTGAACGGCGGGCGGTCGGCCGCGCGCGCCAGTCGCTCCCGGGTCTCGTGGAGCTCGCGCAGGATGGCGAGGATGCGCGGCGGCAGGTCGCGGGCGCCCTTCACGCGGAGGAAGGCGTTCGGGTCCGGCGACCGGTCGGGCGGCGGCTGCGCCGCCAGCGCCGCGCACTCCTCTTCGACCCACGCGAGCCGTCCCCGGCCCACGAGCTCCTCCGTGAGCCGTGCCCTGAGCGCGAACAGATGTTGGACGTCGGCGGCGGCGTACGTCTCCTGCTCGGGCGAGAGCGGGCGCGCCGACCAGTCGTCCTTCTGCCGCGATGGCGGCAGAAGGACGCCGAGCCACGACGTCAGCAGGGCGTCGAGCCCGAGCGTGCGCACGCCGAGGAACCTTGCCGCGATCGCGGTGTCGAACACCGACGCGAAGGTGAATCCGTAGCGGGCCTTGAACTCCGCGAGGTCGTTGTCGCCGGCGTGGAGCACGAGCACGACGCCGGGGTCGGCGAAGACGCGCCCGAGCGGCGCCAGGTCGACGGCGAGCGGATCGACGAGGGTGACCTCGCCGCTCGGCTCGGCGACCTGCACGAGCGCGAGCCGTGCCGGATAGTGATGCAGGCTGTCGCCCTCGGTATCGACCGCGATCTCGGGCGCGACCGCGAGGCGGCGCACGAGCGCCTCGAGGGCGGCCTCCGTGGTGACCCGGCGGATCGACGTCGTCGGACCCGGCTAGGAGCGGGCGTCGGACACGGCGCGCTCGAGGCGCTCGAACCGCCGGCGCAGGGGCTCGAGACCTTCCTCGTGCGTGATCACGTAGAGACGGTTCGCGCGGATCGCCGCGAGCACCATGCCGGCGACCGCGTCGGGTACCAGCGTCCGGCCGATCAGCTGCACCGGTTCGCTGACCGGCTCGCGATCGTTCTTCAGGTGCTCGGGTCGGTTCCGCGCGGACTGCCGGATCCGCGTCGCCACCCCCATCGGGCACAGGACCGTCACGCCGATGTTGTACGGCCGCAGATCCTTCGCGAGCGTTTCGGACAGGCCGACCACCGCGTACTTCGACGTGTTGTAGACGCCGAGCCCCTGCGTCGCGATCAGCCCCGCCATCGAGGCGGTGTTGACGATGTGTCCGGGCTCGCGGCCGGCGATCATGCGCGGCAGGAACGCCTCGAGCCCGTGGATGACGCCCCAGAGATTGACGCCGAGCACCCACTGCCAGTCGCGGTGGGTCATGGCTTCGAGCCCGCCCCAGACGGAGACGCCGGCGTTGTTGCAGAGCACGTGGACCGCGCCGAACGCCGCGTAGGCCCGCTCGGCGAGCGCCTCCACCTGCTTGAGGTCGCTCACGTCGGTGGCCACGCCGACCGCGCGGCCACCACCGGCCGTCACACCGGCCGCAACCTCGTTCGCGGCGCGCTCGTCGATGTCCGCCACGACGACCTTCGCGCCCTGCCGAGCCATGGCCTCGACCAGCGCCCTCCCGATACCGCTGCCGCCTCCGGTGACGACGGCCACACGTCCATCGAACGAGTCCACGTCCCCTCCCGGCACGCCGCCGGCCCGGTCACGCTCCGCTCTCGGTCTCGAGAAGCGGACGCAGGACCGCTTCCAGCCGGTCCATGTCTGCGGGCTTGCGGAGGAAGGCTGCGAAGCCAGCCGCCTCGGCCCTCAACAAGGTATCCGGGCTCAGGTCCCCGGTCAACGCGACGATCGCGCAGCTGGTGACCCCGGCACGCCGCAGCCGCTCGGCGAACTCGAACCCGCCGATGCCGCCCAGCCGGATGTCGAGGAGGACCACCGTCGGGCTCGTGCGCAGCGCCAGTTCCAGTCCGGCCTCGCCGGACTCGCTCACGAGGACGCGGGCATGCGGGAAGGCCGTGGCCACGTACTCGCCGAGCGCGAGCCTCGTGTCCCTGTCGTCCTCGACGACGAGCACGATGCGCGTGTCCGGCGGCTTCACGGCCGCCATCACACTACGCGATGGACGCAAGCTCCACGCGACGGAGCCACGCGGGCTCGCGTCCCGTCCGCTTCAGCGAGGCGAGCACCCGCGCCGGATGCCCCCAGTCGCTCCACTCGACGCTCTTGACCCGCACCGTCGCGAGGCGCTCGACCCCCCGGGCGAGAACACAGTCCGAGAAGGACAGCGTGGGAAGGCCGGCGTAGAGCGCCTCGATCGCGTGCCGCTCGCCCGGCGACCCGAGCGCTGCGCGCACGGATGCGAAGGCCGTGTAGAGATCGGGCGCGGTCACGCGGACGAGATCCAGGAAGGCGGTCACCCGACCGACCATCACGAAGCTGTTCCAGAGGCAGCCTCGCCGCCACAGGTGCTGGGCGAGTCGCGGCGACGGCTTCTCCCAGAAGCGCCTGATGGGGAACGCCGGTTCGCCGTCCACCGGAAGCGGGGCCTCGGCGGGACCGATCCAGCCGTACTCGGTCTCCGGGCGGTCAGCCTGCACGCCGAGGAGGATCACGAGGTCCGGCCGATGCGCGACGACGTCGCCGGCCGCGACGACGTAGCTCACGAACGCGGGCTCGTCCCCGACGTAGTGATCGGACGGGAAGACGGCCACGGTCGGATCGCCCGCGAGCTCGCGGATGCGCAGCATCGGGTAGAGGATTCCCGGCGCCGTTCCCCGGTTGTGCGGCTGCACGACGAGGCGGCCTGGCGCGAGATCCGCGGCGAGGCCACGATAGTATGGCTCGTGCGGGCGGCTGACCACGACGACGTTCCGGTCGAAGCGGGCCACGAGATCGGCGCGACGGCGCGTCCGGTCGAGCAGTGTCTCGCCATCGAGGAGCGCACAGAACTGCTTCGGCCGCGCATCGCCGGCGATCTGCGTCGTCAGCGGCCGGAGGCGAACACCGTCACCTCCGGCGAGGATGAGCGCCCACGTCGAGCTCGAACCGGTCGCCATCGTTCCCTCCCACCATCCCTTCGTCGCTGCGCGTCAACAAGCTCCGTTACGTGAAGCGACCGGAGGGCACAGCAACAACGATGCCCGCGCACCTCGGTTCGTGCGCCGCGGCGCGCGTCGCGTTTTGAACGACGGGGATGACGCGGGGGGAAGATTGTTCCCCAAGCTGGAGAGAAAACGCGTTGTCTCACTCCTCCACCGGCATCGTGACAGGTTCCCCGGCCCCGTAGAAGTAAGCGCCGCGTCCCGCCGCACCGCCGACGACGGCGAGCTGGAAGCACCCGGGGTCCTCGACGACCGGGATCGGGACGTCGGGATGGTCGCGCAGCCAGCCGAGCTCGGGATGCGCCGCAGCCATCGCCTTCGGCTCCTTGTTGAGCGCCAGCGTGCGGAACGGCACGCGGGCCGCCCGGTACATCGCCTGCTGGATCTCGGCCCGGCCCCAGCCTGCGCGCGCGAAGATCTGCGCGTGCTCGGGGCAGACGAAGAGCGTGTTCTGTTCCTTCTCCTCCGTCCTGGAGCGCGGATCCGCGCGTCGGCCGATGAGCCAGAGCCCCGTGCCGACCTGCGCCACGTTCGTCGCCGCCGTCGCGTAGACCTGGACCAGGTCCTCGGGCGCGGTCGAGCGGAAGTCGTAGAGCTCGCACATCCCGTAGGCGAAGTGCACCGTCACCGTGCTCGCGTCCCGTGCGAAGCCCCGCGTGACGTGGTATGGCTCCCACGGGCTCCCGGCCTCGTTCTCGGCGCAGCAGAGGCTGTACTTGAGCGGCGAGCCGATCGTGTCCATGTCGGACACGCCGACGTACGTGTGTCCGACGTTCATCATCGTGAGCCGCACGGCGCGCCCGAGCACCGTGTTCGACGCCGAGGGCGCGCCGGGACCGAGCGCGCACAGGCCCGCATTGAGACGGGCGGCGCGGGCACGCGGGCCGTTGGCGAGCACGAGCGGCGCGTGCGGGCCGGTCGACATCGCCTTGTTCCTGAGATACATCTTCGGCTCGGCGAGGCAGCGGACCGCGGCGATGAGCAGCGGCAGGTGCTCCGGACCGCAGCCGGCCATGACCGCGCTGATCGCGAGCTTCTCGACGGTCGCGACACCGAAACCCGGCTCGAGCACGGCGATGGTCTCGCCGGGCGCCCGCTTCGTCCCGGCGAGCATCGCATCCACGGCACGGCGCGTCGGCGGCACGATGGGAAAGCCGTCCGACCAGCCGCGCGCCAGGAGCTCGCGCTGCATGCGGTCCAGAGCCTCCAGGACATCGTCTCCCTCGAACGAGAGCACGTCGGGCAGCACCGGGCACACGGGCTCCGAGCGCTCGACCTCGACCGGTCGCGTCAACCCGGCGACGACCTGCTCGACGGCGCCGTCGACCATCCGGTGAACGTCTTCGGGACGCTGGTTCGTGAACGGCAGCGGGACGACCGCGAGCGGCAGCCCCGGGAGTCCGAAGCTCGCCGCGCTGCGCTCGGCGTCGTGGACGAACGTCGCGGACGTGAACAGCACGGTCGGGCGGCCGCGCCGCTCGAGCTCGACCATGTCGTGGGCACCCCACGACGTGCACGAGCCTCAGTCGGCTGTCGTCCCGACGACCGCGTCGACCTCGGCGGCGATCCGGTCGGCGTCTTCCGGCGTGGCGTGCCGCATGATGAATCCGACCGACCCGGTGTACCGGCGGAACGTCGTGTCCGGGAACCGCTCGCGCAGGAGCGCTTCGGTGCGGTCGAGCGCCGCGTCGCCGCCGCCCTTCATGTTCCAGTAGAGCCCGACCGTGAGGCCACGGAGGTCTCGCGGGCGCGGCGCGGGCTTCACCGAGCGCTCGACGGTCGTGGCCACGGGATTCAGGATCTCGACGCGTGCCATGCGGACCTCCTTCATGGGGGGACTATCGAAGCCCCCCAATCCCCCCGCGCTCGGAGCCCCCCGGCAAAGCCGTGGCGCTCCTCGACCACCGCCTTCGGTTCACGGGCTCTCACCCCCTTCATGGGGGGACTATCGAAGCCCCCCAATCCCCCCGCGCTCGCACACGCCCCGGGGAACCCGGGGCGTGGCTCGATTACACCACAGCCTTCTTCGCCCGGAGCGAAGCGATGTCGGCGTCCGAGTAGCCGAGCTCCGCGAGGACCTCGTCGGTGTGCTCGCCGCGCATCGGCGCGTGCCGGCGGATGTCCGGGTCGATCTCCGAGAACGACACGGGGAATCCGACGACCGGGATGTCGCCGAGCTTGGGGTGCGCCATCCGGCGGATGACGGCGCGGCCCTGCGTCTGCGGATCCGACAGCGCCTGGCCGACGCTGTTGACCGGCGTGGCGGGCACGCCCGCATCGTCGAGGAGCTTGATGAGCGCGTCGCGGTCGTACCCCGCGATCGCGTCGCCGACGAGCTGCTCCAGCTCCGTGCGGTGCTTCACGCGCTCGATGTTGACCGCGAAGCGCGGGTCGTCGGCCATCCACTCGAGCCCGAGCGCCGTGGCGAGGCGCCGCCACAACCGGTCGTTCGCGCCCGCGATGAAGACCCACTGGCCGTCGGCGCAGCGGAAGTTGCGGTACGGAGACAGGGCCGGGTGCGCGGAGCCGAGCGCCTGGGGGACTTTTCCGACCAGCAGGTAGCCTTCGGCCTGGAAGTTCATGAGCCCGACGGCGGTCTCGAGCAGCGAGCCGTCCACGCGCTGGCCGCGGCCCGTCTGCGCGCGGTGGTGCAGCGCGGACACGACGCCGAGCGCGCACAGGATCCCGGTCGTGAGGTCCAGGAACGACACGCCGCACCGCACCGGTGGACCGCCCGGCTCACCGGTGATCGACATGATCCCGCTGAACGCCTGCATGAGCGCCTCGTACCCGGCACCCGCGGCGCGGGGCCCGGTGCGCCCGAAGGCCGAGACCGAGCAGTAGATCAACCGCGGGTTCATCGCCGAGAGCGCGTCGTACCCGAGACCGAACTCCTCCATGGTCCCCGTGCGGAAGTTCTCGATCAGCACGTCGGCGTCCCGGGCGAGCTTCCGGACGATCTCGACGCCTTCCGGCGTCTTCAGGTCGACCGAGATGCCGCGCTTGTTGCGATTGTTCACGAGGTACCCCGCCGCCTCGCCGTCCTTGTGGGGCGGCCAGGTGCGGGACTCGTCGCCGACCGTGGGGTCCTCGATCTTGATGACGTCGGCGCCGAGATCGCCGAGGAGCGCGCCGCAGAACGGGCCGGCGAGGACGCGGGAGCAGTCGATGACGCGGAGACCGGCGAGAGGCGGGCGGTTCGTGGCCATGGGCGCTACTATAGCGTTTCCGGTTACTATGAGCACGTGAGCCCTTCCGCCCGCGCGGCGACCCTCCGGACCGAGCTGTCCCGGCGCATCCTGGTGCTCGACGGCGCCATGGGGACGATGATCCAGGCCGCCGACCTCACCGCGGACGACTTCGGCGGCGCCGCGCTCGAGGGCTGCAACGAGCACCTCAACCTCACGCGCCCCGATGTCATCCGCCGCATCCACGCGACGTACCTCGACGCCGGGGCGGACATCGTGTCGACCAACACGTTCGGTTGCGCACCGTACGTGCTCGGCGAGTACGGCCTCGCGGACCGCGCGTACGAGATCACGCTCGCCGCCGCGCGGCTCGCGCGCGAGGTGGCCGGTGACCGTTTCGTCGCCGGGGCGATGGGCCCGTCGACGCGGTCGATCTGCGTCACGCGCAACGTCACGTTCGACGAGGTCACGGCCGCGTACGAGGTCCAGGCGGCCGCGCTCATCGCCGGCGGTGTCGACACGCTCCTGCTCGAGACCGCGCAGGACACGCTCAACCTCAAGGCCGCCGCGATCGGGGTCAGGCGCGCGATGCGCGCGGCCGGGGTCGACGTGCCGTTGATGGTGAGCGCGACGATCGAGCCGATGGGCACGATGCTCGCGGGTCAGGGCGTGGAAGCGCTCTACGTCGCGCTCGAGCACCTGCGTCTGTTCTCCATCGGCCTCAACTGCGCCACCGGGCCCGAGTTCATGACGGACCACCTGCGCACGCTCGCGCGCCTGGCGACCAGCTTCGTCAGCGTGTACCCGAATGCCGGGCTGCCGGACGAGCGCGGGCAGTACGGGGAGACGCCGGCGAGTCTCGCGTGGAAGCTCAAGCGCTTCGTCGACGAGGGCTGGATCAACATGGTCGGCGGCTGCTGCGGCACCACGCCGGATCACATCCGGGCCATCGCGGATCTCGTGCGCGGCCGGCCGCCGCGCCGGCCGGCGACCGTCGAGCCGCAGGCCGTGAGCGGGATCGAGGTTCTCTACCCGGCCGAGGACACCCGCCCCATCTTCGTGGGCGAGCGCACGAACGTGATCGGCTCCCGCCGCTTCAAGGAGCTCGTCGTCGAGGAGCGGTACGCCGACGCCGCGGAGATCGGCCGCGCGCAGGTCCGGGCGGGCGCGCAGGTCCTGGACGTCTGCCTCGCGAACCCCGATCGCAGCGAGGCCGCGGACATGAACCGCTTCATGGGCGAGCTCGTCCGGCGCGTGAAAGCCCCGCTCATGATCGACTCGACGGATGCGGCCGTGATCGAGCTCGCCCTCCGCCACTGCCAGGGCAAGGCGATCGTGAACTCCATCAACCTCGAGGACGGCGAGGAGCGGTTCGAGCGGATCACGCCGTTGCTGAGAACCTACGGCGCCGCGGTCGTCGTCGGCTGCATCGACGAGGACAAGCAGCAGGGCATGGCGGTGACCCGCGAGCGGAAGCTCCAGATCGCCGAGCGGTCGTTCGAGCTGCTGACGACGACGTACGGCATCCCCGCCCGCGACCTGATCTTCGATCCGCTGGTCTTCCCCGTCGGCACCGGCGACCAGGGCTACGTGGGCTCGGCCGTCGAGACGATCGAGGGCGTGCGGCTGATCAAGGCGCGCTTCCCCGAGTGCAAGACGATCCTCGGCATCTCGAACGTCTCGTTCGGGCTGCCCCCGGCTGGCCGCGAGGTGCTGAACTCGGTCTTCCTCTATCACTGCACGAAGGCGGGACTCGACTACGCGATCGTCAACACCGAGCGGCTCGAGCGGTACGCGTCGATCCCCGAGGACGAGCGGCGTCTCGCGGAGGACCTGATCGACTGGCGGGGCGCGGATCCGATCGCGCCGTTCGCCGCGCATTTCCGCGGCAAGGTGAAGGCGAAGCCGGTCGCGTCGACGCTCACACTCGACGAGCGCCTCGCGCGCTACATCGTCGAGGGCTCCCGCGACGGACTGATCGAGGACCTCGACGCGAAGCTCCGGGAGGCGGCGCCGCTCGAGATCATCAACGGTCCGCTCATGCGCGGCATGGACGAGGTGGGCCGCCTCTTCAACGACAACCAGCTCATCGTCGCCGAGGTGCTGCAGTCGGCCGAGGCGATGAAGGCGGCGGTGGCGCACCTCGAGCCGTTCATGGAAAAGGACGAGTCGTCGACGCGCGGCGTGATCGTGCTCGCGACCGTCAAGGGCGACGTCCACGACATCGGCAAGAACCTGGTCGAGATCATCTTCTCGAACAACGGCTACCGCGTGATCAACCTCGGCATCAAGGTGCCGCCGGAGGACCTCATCGCGGCGTACCACACGCACAAGCCGGACGCCTTCGGCCTGTCCGGCCTGCTCGTGAAGTCGGCCCAGCAGATGGTCGTCACCGCGCAGGACCTTCGCGCGGCCGCCGTCGACATCCCGCTCTTCGTCGGCGGCGCGGCGCTGACGAAGAAGTTCACCGCCACGCGCATCGCCCCCGAGTATGGCGGGGTGACGCTTTACGCGAAGGACGCGATGGAGGGCCTCGACCTGGCGAACCGGCTCTTCTCGGCGCCGGCGCGCGACGCGCTGATCGAGCGGATCCGGGCGGACTACGCCGCGCTGGGGGATACCGCGGCGCCGGCGCCGGCGCCCGCAGCCGCTGCGGCCCCGCCCGCGCGGGCTCGTCTCGAGCGCGGCCCGGTCCCGACACCGCCGGACCTCGACCCGCACGTGCTGCGCGACGTGCCGCTGGCCTGGATCTACCCCTACCTGAACCTCCAGATGCTCTACGGCAAGCACCTCGGCCTCCGCGGCCCGGTCGCGCGCCTGCTCGCCGACGGCGACGCCAAGGCCAAGGAGCTCGAGGCCGTCGTCGAGGCGCTCGAGGCCGATGCGGCCGCCCGGGGCTGGCTGCGGGCGCACGGCATCTACCGCTGGTTCCGCGCGCGATCGCACGGCGAGACGATCGTGCTCTCCGACCCGACCGGTGCCGAGGCGGCGCGCTTCACGTTCCCGCGACAGCGGGACGGCGAACGGCTGTGCCTCGCCGACTACGTCCGCGACGACGTGGACGACATCGTCGCGCTGTTCGCGGTGACATGCGGCGAGGGTGTGCGCGATCGGGCGGACGCGTGGCGCGCCCGCGGCGACTACCTGCGATCGCACGCGCTCCAGGCGCTGGCGATCGAGTGCGCCGAGGCCTTCGCCGAGATGCTCCACGCGCGCCTGCGCACGCTCTGGGGTTTCCCCGATCCGCCCGACCTGTCGATCGCCGACAAGCTGAAGGCGCACTACCGAGGCGTTCGCGTGTCGTTCGGCTATCCCGCCTGCCCGGACCTCGCCGACCAGGCAACGCTCTGGAGGCTGCTCCAGCCCGAACAGATCGGTCTCATGCTCACCGAGACGTACATGATGGATCCCGAGGCGTCCGTGTCCGCGCTCGTGTTCCATCACCCACAGGCCAGGTATTTCAAGGCCGATTGATGCTGACGGGACGCGGCGCCACGCGGCGCGGCAGCTTCCTGATCGCCGTCGGCGTGTGCGCCCTGATGGGCACGGTGTGGTTCCTCGCGCCGGCGATGCTCACGCAGGCCGACTTCGCGCTGTACGACCAGCATTTCCGCTGGCGCGGCGCCCGGCCGGGTCACCCGCAGGTCGCGATCGTCGCCATCGACGAGCCGAGCCTGCGCGCCATCGGGCGATGGCCCTGGCCGCGCACGGTGCTCGCCGAGCTCATCCGGCGCCTCGACGAGGCGGGCGCGGCGGCGATCGGCGTCGACGTGATCCTGAACGAGCCGGAGCGGAGCGGCGAGCTCGAGGCGGCGACGCGGCTGCGCGAGCGCCTGCGGGCGGTGGGCGCGCCGGCCGCCGTGCTGCGCGAGGTCGACGCGACGATCCAGGCCGCTGATCACGACCGGATGCTGGCCGACGCGATCGCCGCGAGCGGCCGCGTCGTCCTTCCGAGCCTGTTCAACGTCAGTATTGAGCCGCCCAAGCAGGCGCCGGAACGCGTTGGCCAGCCGTTCAAGTCCGCGCTCGTGCGGTTCAAGCAGTACGACGACCGCGGCCTGTTCCCACCGGTCAACGCGGACAGCGTCGGCCTGCCGATCCCACCGCTGCTGGCTGCGGCCCAGGGAGTCGGCCACGTCTACATGCTCGCCGACTCGGACGGCACGACGCGGTGGGAGGCGCTCGCCATCGAGTACCGCGGGCACTACTATCCCAGCCTTGCGGTGGAGACGGTGCGCGTCGCCGCCGGGCTCGAGCCCACCGCCCTGACGCTCGACTTCGGCACCGCGCTCGTGCTCGGCGATCTCGAGATCCCCATCGACGCGCGGGCACGAGTGCTCATCGGATACGCCGGCCCCGTGCACTCCTTCCCGCACCATTCCGCCGCGGATGTCCTGGCCGGCCGCGTCCCGCCCGAGCGCCTCCGCGATCGCATCGTGTTCGTCGGCGCGACGGCGGAAGGCACGTACGACCTGCGAGTCACGCCGTTCTCGCCCGTCCTCCCCGGCGTCGAGAAGCACGCGAACGTCGCGGCCAACATCCTCGACGGGCGCTTCCTCGTGCGGCCGCCGCTGGTCGAGCTCTTCGAGGTGCTGGCCGCCGTGGCGCTGCCGTTCCTGCTCGCCTGGCTGCTCCCGCGCCTGCGTCCGATCCCGAGCGTCGGGGTGACGCTCGTCCTCGGCGCCGCGGTCCTCGGCGGGGCGCACCTGGCCTTCCGGCAGGGCCTCTGGCTGCCCGCGGTCTACCCGGCGGTCGCGATCGCCGTCACGTTCGTCGGCGTGACCGTCTTTCGGTTCTTCACCGAGGAGCGCCAGCGGCTCTGGACGAAGCGCGCGTTCCAGCAGTACGTCAGCCCCGAGGTCGTCGACCGGATCGTCGAGGATCCCGCCGCGCTCCAGTTCGGGGGCGAGGTGCGGAACCTGACCGTCCTCTTCGTCGACATCCGCGACTTCACGGGCTTCACCGAGCGGCACGATCCCCACGAGGTCGTGGCGATGCTGCGCGAGCACTTCACGCGCCTCACGAACCGCGTCCTCGAGGAGGGCGGCACGCTCGACAAGTACATCGGGGACGCGATCATGGCGATCTTCGGTGCGCCGGTCCCGGCCGCGGACCACGCGGAGCGGGCGTGCCGCGCCGCGTGGAGAATGGTCGAGGAGGCGGAACGCCTGCGAGACAAGTGGCAGGGCGAGGGGCGCGAGCCGTTCCGGATCGGTGTCGGGATCAACACGGGCGACATGGTCGTCGGCAACCTCGGCTCCGAGCAGCTCTTCACGTACACCGTCGTCGGCGACGAGGTGAACCTCGGCGCACGGATCGAGACGCTCAACAAGGAGCACGCGACGACGCGCCCGATCATCATCAGCGAGTCGACGTACGAGGCCGCGCGTAACGCGATCGAGGCGCGGGTGCTCGGGGAGGTCAAGGTGCGCGGCAAGACGCGGCCCGTCGTGATCTACGAGCTCACCGGTCTTCGGTCGCCGACGCCCGAGCCGCAGGTCCCCGCGTAACGCGCGGGGGCGGGGGACGGGGCGGGGGCCCCTCGGAAATCCGCGCGCGGACCACGGCCGGCGTCCCACAACAGCCGGACTTCGAGGTCGACCTTAGCCCAACGGATTTCCGAGGGGCCCCCGCCCCGTCCCCCGCCCGGGCGCTTCCCGCGCACCCGCCGTCATCCGCCCGCCGCGCTGAGTCCGTCCACTCACCGACCGCGACCGGCCGTGTGACGCGCTGGCTTCGGCAACCCGCGTACTTCCCCACGCGGTTCAGCAACCGCGCTCGGTGGCGTCCACCTCGGTGCTTCGGATTCTTTTTCTCGAAAAGGTCCCCCGCCCCCGCGGGCGGTTCAGCGGCTCGGCGACGTCAATTCCGCTTCGGATTCGTGATTCTCGAAAGGCCCCCCGGCCCCACGCTCCCGCCGTCAGAAGACCGCCGTGCGACAAGGTCGCTCCGAATCGGCCAGAACCGACACAGTGGTGCGGTTCGATGTTCGAACTCGACGCTGCGCGCCGCCACGCGTGTTGAGATTGGCGGGCGGCGGGAGGGGACTCCCTCAGAAATCCGTTGGCCTAAGGTTGACCTCGGAGTGCGCGCGTTGTGCGACTCCCGGCGTGGTACGGGCGCGGATTTCTGAGGGAGTCCCCTCCCGCCGCCCGCCGGCCTCGCGCTCAGTGGTGGCAGGCGACGCAGTCGAGCGGAGCGTTGCGGTCAGGCTTCGTGTTCTCGCGCCGGTGGCAGTCCAGGCACCAGCCCATCGTCAAGGGGCGCGGATCCGGTCGCAGACCGACGAGATGGAGAATGTCGCTGGCCAGCTGCGGGCCGACGTCGGCGCCCACGACCCGCATCCGCTCGATCGGGCCGTGACACGTCTGGCACTCGACACGCGCCCGCACGTGGGCCTTGTGGGGGAAGTACGTGAACTCCGGCATCTTGAAGATCCGGATCCACGGGATCGGCTCCTGCCGCGCCCAGTAGTCGTGGACCTTGCGGATCTCGGGGTTGTCCGTCGCCCCGATGATCTTGTGGCAGCCCATGCACCGCTCGACCGACGGCAGCCCCGCGTACTCGGAGCGTCGCGCCTCCGTGTGGCAGTACTGGCAGGCGATGTGGAACGAGCCGGCGTGCACGACGTGACTGAAGAAGATGGGCTGTCGCGGCGCGTTCGGCGGCGTGACGATCGGCTTGGCCGCGGCCGCCACGAACGGCGGGTCGGCGAGCGTCCGGATGTACCGGATCACGCGGCGCACCTGGCCGTCTCCGAGGTACGCGGCGAACGCCGGCATCGTCGGTGCGAGCCCCTCGGCGGTGCCGCCGTTCAGGATCACGTTCGCCAGGAACTCGTCCGGCAGCGGATTCATGATGCGGCCGTCGGTCAGATCCGCGGGCTTCGTGGCCAGAGCACCGGCCGAAGGCCCATCGCCGCGACCGCCTTCACCGTGGCAGGGGAGGCAATACTGCGCGTAGATCGCGCGGTCGGCCGGATCCCGAGCGGCCGGAGGCGCGGCGCTCACGCGCGCGCCGAGCAGACCACCGGCAAGAACCCCCAGCGCCAGCAGCCCGAGCGCCCACGCGCGTCGGGACGCGACGAACGCGCTACTGCTTGATGAGGTTCCGCCGGCGTTCGAGGTACGCATGGCGGACAGCGCTGTACATGTCGATCACCGTTTCCTCGAAGCCCTGGAAGAGCTCGAGGTTCAGCGACCGCTCGTTGACAGTGTCCGTCACCTTGACCGCGATGCGCTCGATGATTCCGATCGGGACGAACCACCCGAGCGGATCGAACAGCGAGTCGACGCCCCGGCCGATGCCGTCCCGCACCGTCATCGGCTCCATCAGCGGCAGCACGAGATAGGGCCCGGGCCGCGCTCCGTACACACCGAGGGTCTGACCGAAGTCCTCGCGGCTCTTCTCGATCTCGGCGCTCCTGCCGACGTCGAACAGGCCGCCGATACCGACGGTCGAGTTCAGCACGAACCGGCCCAGTTCACGCCCCGCGCCGTCCCACTTCGCCTGGAGCAGGCTGTTCACCATGCGCTTGATCGCGCCGAGGTTGTCGAACGCGTTGCCGATCATTCGCTGGATCTCGTCGTGCACGACCCGGTCGTACGCCTTCGCCACCGGCTTCAGGACGTACCGGTCGAGCTTGCGGTTGAACTCGAACATCCTCTCGTTGAACGGCTCCCACGGATCGTACACCTCGACGTCGTACTCGTCGTCCTCGGCACTCCGCCTGGACTGCGCGACGATCATGGGAGCCGCGCCGGCGGCAGCCGGTGCGGTCAGCGCGGATGCGGCACTTTCGTCTGCGGGTCCCGGCCCGCCCTCCGCGACCGCGGACGGAGCGTCGACCGCCGCGGGCGCAGCCTCGGCGACGAGCGCAGCGTCGACCGGAGGCTCACCGTCGCCCGTGGGGGGTGCGACGACCCGCGGCGCCTCGTCCACCGCGCCCGTCGCGCTCACCGCCGGCGCCGACTCGTCGCCGCTCAGGCGTGTGAGAACGTCAACGGATCCCGTCGACCGTGTCGTCTCGAGCCGTGGGCGTACCTCGGTGCGCGCGACGGCGGCGGGCGCCGCCGCGGGCACCGACATCGACCACGGCCCGTCAGCGCGGGCGACCGATGTCGCACGAAGTCCGTTACCGACGGTGCCACATCCGGTGAGGGCAGCGAGCGTGAGGAGGACGACGACGAGAACCGGCAGCATCGAGCCGCGACGCGAATCAGTCGACGAGCGCACCTGGCCCTCCGTGGGTAACGTCCCTGAGAAGTTCAGGGCACATGAGGTCGAGGGCTCACTATATCTGAATCGATCGCCGTTGTCTCGGCCGGTCCGACGGCGTATGGTAAGAGATGTGCATGGGCCGGGTGCTGCGCCGTCCGGTCACGAAGGTTAACGCTTTGGCGCAACACGAAGGAGAACGGATGGCTCGGAGTCGTTGGCGTGAGTACTGGTGCGACGTGGTGTCGGAGGGTGTCGAGATCCGGCTCCGCCGTCCCGGGGGTTTCGGGCAGCCGCGCGGATACTTCGTGCAGTGCAACCAGAGCGAGTGTCAGTACGTCGAGGACAACAAGCCGCCATGCCCGCTGCACATCGGGATGTTCAGCGATGAGATCCGCGCGCTCGAGGAGACTCGCTCGCAGCGCGTCAGCGGCGACTGAGAACATCGGGGGGCCGCGACGGCCCCCCGAACTCCCCCCACGCTCGCACACGGCCCGGCGGAGCCGGGCCGCGGCTCGGGAACCGGATTGCTTCACGGGCTCTGAGATCATGGGGGGCCCGAGATGCCCCCCCAACGCTCGCCGGGTCCGGGGTGAACCCGGGCCCGCCTCGATCACCGCTTCTTCGTCGCGTCGTAGATCGTACCAGCCGCCGCACCAACGCCCGTACCGATGAGCGCCCCCTTGCCGGCGCCCGCGCCTGTCCCGGCCCCGATCGCCGCACCCGCGCCGGCACCGACGGCCGCGCCCGTGAGCGTGCCGCAGGCGGCCGTGACGAGCGCGAGCAGCGTGACGCCGACGATCGGTGCGAGGATTCGCTTCGTGGCCATCTGAGACCTCCTGTCGCAGGGTTCTGGGAGTCAGACGGCCCGCGACCAGACGCTATTCGGCACCGCGCGCCGCGGCTCAGCGCCGGGGCGGTCGCAGGACCAGCGTCGTCGGCCGCACGAGGTAGCGCTGCGCGACGCGCTGCACGTCAGCGGCGGTGACGTTCTCGACGGCCCGCCGATAGCGTTCGGGGAAGTCCGCGCCGGCGCCCGCCAGCGCGTAGTACGCGAGGTACCACGCCTGGCGCTCGTTCGTGCGGCGGTCCATCGCGTACCGGCCGAGCAGGTAGCCCTTCGCGCGCGCGAGCTCGTCGCCGACGCGCTCGGCGGTGATGCGCGCGATCTCGGCGGCCAGCGCCTGCTCCGCCCGCGCGGCGTTCTGCGGCGCGGTCCCGAGGTAGAGGATCAGCGCGCCCGGCTCGCGCATCGGGTCGTAGTACGCGCTGGCGGTGTACGCGAGACCGCGCTTGTCGCGGAGCTCGACGAAGAGCCGCCCCGCCATGCCACCGCCGAGGATCGTCGCGAGGACCTTGACGGGTGCGTGGTCGGCGTGATCCATCGCCGGAGCGATCGCTCCGACGAGGATCTGTGTCTGCTGGGCGGGTTGCTCGACCTCGACCCGGCGCCCGGACGCCGCAGGCGCGGGAATCGCGGGCTCCGTCATCGCCGCGTGCCGGGGCATCCCACCGAAGAGACGCCGCGCCTCGCTGAGGACCTCCGGCGCCGACACCTGGCCGCTGACCGCGAGCACCATCCGGTCCGGCCGGTAGAAGGCACGGTAGTGCGCGACCACGGCGGCATGATCGAATCGCCGCAGCGACTCCGGGGTGCCGAGCGTCGGCAGGGCGTAGGGATGCGCACCGTAGAGCGCGGCGTACAGCTCGTCGAACGCCCGGGACGCGGCGTTGTCGCGGCGCCGCTGCACGCGACTCAGGATGAACCGCCGCTCGTCCTCCACGTCGTCCGGCGCGAGTTTCGGCTCGAGCGCCAGCTCGGCCGTCAGCCCGAGCAGGTCGCGCCAGAACCGCGCGAGCGCGGTGCCGCGGATCTCGGAGTAGTCGGTGTCGCCCGACGCCGACATCTTGCCGCCGAGGGCCGCGATCGTCTCCGCGATGGCGGCGCCGCTGCGCTTCCTCGTGCCCTTGACCATCACCGCGTGCACGAAGTTCGAGAGGCCCGCGGTCTCCGGACGCTCCCAGCGGGTCCCCATCGCGACGAGGAGCGAGACCGCGACCACGGGCGCGAGCGGATTCTCGCGCACGATGACCCTGAAGCCGTTCGGCAGGCGCTCGCGCTCCACGCGGCCGGCCTCGCGCGCATCGGCGCCACCTGCTGCGAGCGCGGCGACGATCAGCACCGCGACCAGCAGCATCGCGACCGCCGGCCTCGCGCGCGTGCCGCGGTGACGGATCACCGCGGACGCTCCGGCACGAACCGCACGCGCGCGTAACTGTCGTCGCCGAAGTACTTCCGCGCGGCGGCCTGGATCTCGCTCGCGGTCACCTCACGCAGCCTCGCGAGATACGCGAGCTCCTTCTCGAGCGACCACGCCGTCTCCGCCTGACCGTAGGACCTGGCGAGGCCTTCGGCCGTCTCGATGTCGAATGCGTAGCTCGACTCCGCCGTGACGATTGCACGCTGGCGCTCGGCCTCGGTCACGCCCTCGGCCGTCACGCGGCGGATCACGTCGAGGATCGAGCGCTCCGCGGCCTCGATGTTCTTCGGCTCGAGCCGCGCCGTGACGGTCACGAGCCCGCCCTTCTCCCACGCGCCATAGCCGGACTCGATCGTGTACACGAGCCGGTCACGCTCTCGCACCGCCTGGTTCAGGCGCGAGCTCGGAGAGTCGCCGAGGATGTACGTCAGCAGATCGACGGCGAAGAGGTCGTCGCCTCCGATCGGCGCGGCCTTCCAGCCGAGGCCGAGATACGCCTGCTGCTCGGGGCGGCGCACCTCCGCGCGCGGCGGCGTGGAGAATGGCGCGGCCACTGACACGGGCGGACGCGCGGCGCCGGCGCGAGGCAACCGGCCGAACGTCGCGTCCACCACGGGGCGCACGCGGTCCGGCGCGACGGCGCCGACGATCACCAGCGTCATGTGCGGCGGAACGTAGTGCTTCCTGTAGTAGCGAGCGAGCGCGGCGCGCGTGAGGGCCTGGATCCTGTCGCGGGTCCCCAGGATCGGCCGGCCGTACGGGTGATCGGCGTAGGCCACCTCGTACAGCCGGCGGACGAGGAACTTCTCCGGATCGTCCTGGAGCAGGCGCATCTCCTCGAAGACGACCTGGCGCTCACCGTCGATCTCCTCCTGGGGGAAGCTCGCGTTCACGCCGATGTCCGCGAGGAGCTCGACGCCCTCGCGCAGTCGCTCCGCGGGCAGGACGAGGTCGTAGTGCGTGTAGTCGTACGAGGTGAACGCGTTCGACGTGCCGCCGAAGCCTTCGATCATCCGGTCGATCGAGCCCGGCGGCCGCGTCGCCGTGCCCTTGAAGAGCATGTGCTCGAGGTAGTGCGAGAGCCCGAGCTCCTCGGGGGCTTCGTCACGCCCTCCGGCGCGGAGCCAGAGCTGGAGCGCGACGACGTCACTGGCCCGATGCTCCTGCACGATGAGCACGACGCCGTTCGGGAGCACGTCGCGGCTGGGCGTCGGCACGACGGCCGTCGCACGACCGCCACCCGTCGCACACGCGCCGAGCGCGACCAGCGCCACGGCGAGCGTGACGATGCGCGACGCACGCAGCCAGGTGGGACGTGGGCGCACGGCGGGCTGGGCCGGCATGCGCCGTGAGCCTAGCAGATCTCGCGGCGACACGGAAGCCGTGCAGCTCAGCTCAGCGCCCCTGAACGAATCGCGCCCTCGAGGGCCGTCCCGGGTTCCGCGGGTGCGTCCGCGCACCCCCCGGGACGGCTCCGAGCGCTGGGGGCCGGGGGAGTCCGAGGGGGGCGTCAGCCCCCTTCGTGCGATGGTCGGGGGCCATGTCGGGGCCCCCCATGATCTCAGTTCGAGCGACAATCGACCGCCGCGGCGGTCGATTGTCGCTCGAACTCTCAGACGTCACCCCGGCCCGCGTCCCACGACGGCGCACGCGGAACGCGCGCACCGCGCCGGCCAGGCGCACGCCGAGCAGCACGGCGAGGATGGCCGCGTACACGTACGGCTCGATGCGCCCGACCTTGGCGAGCCACATGAAGTGCAGCACGCCCAGCACGGCCGCGACGTACACGATGCGGTGGAGCCGGCGCCATGCCCGCGCGCCGAGACGCTTCACCATCCCGGACGTCGACGTCGCGGCGAGGAGGACGAGCAGCGCGAGCGCCGAGACGCCGACCGTGATGTACGGCCGCTTCACGATGTCCGCGCCCATCTGCGCCCACGCGAAGAAGTGGTCGAGCACGACCCAGACGAGGAAGTGCAGCGACACGTAGAAGAACGCGAACAGCCCGAGGAGGCGGCGGAGGATCAGCGGCCAGCCGATGCCGAGCACGAGACGCAGCGGTGTGAGGGCGAGGCTCGCGAGCAGCATCCGCATGCCCCAGCGACCCAGCGTGTCGGTGACGAAGTCGATGGGGTTCGCGGTCAGGTCGCCCGTCCACGCGCGCCAGGCCAGCAGCGCGAGCGGTACCAGGCAAGCGCCCCAGACCAGGGTCTTCAGCAGGATTCGCCCGCGTCGCGTCACGGCTCAGAGCCCGTAAAGCAATCAGTAGTTCTTCTTGAGATCCATGCCTGCATAGAGCGAGGCCACCTGGTCCGCGTACCCGTTGAACATCAGCGTCTGCCGGCGGCGAAACTCGCCGATCCGCCGCTCCGTTGCCTGGCTCCACCGGGGGTGGTCCACCGACGGGTGCACGTTCGAGTAGAAGCCGTACTCCCGGGGTTGCGCCTTCGCCCACGCCGTCTGCGGCTGCTCGCTCACGAGCCGAATCCTGACGATCGACTTCGCGCTCTTGAAGCCGTACTTCCACGGCACCACGACGCGCACGGGCGCGCCGTTCTGATTCGGCAACACCTTGCCGTACATGCCGACGGTGAGCAGCGCCAGCGGGTGCATCGCCTCGTCGAGCCGGAGCCCCTCGACGTACGGCCAGTCGAGGCCCGACATGCTGAAGCCGAAGACCCCCTTCTTCTGCGCCGGGAACTGTTCCGGGTCGAGGAGCGTCTGGAACTCCACGAACTTCGCCTGGCCGGTCGGCGCCACGCGCTTCAGGAGAGCGGACAGCGGGTAGCCGATCCACGGGATCACCATCGACCAGGCCTCGACGCAGCGGAGCGCGTACACGCGCTCCTCGAGCGGCGCCAGCCGGAGCAGCTCCTCGATGTCGAACGTCCCGGGCTTCGCGACGTGTCCCTCGACCACGACCTGCCAGGGCCGCGGCTTCAGCGTGCCGGCGAGCCGCGCGGGATCTTCCTTTTCGACGCCGAACTCGTAGAAGTTGTTGTACGTCGTCGCGGACTCGATCTTCGTCGGCGAATCGGCATGCCGGTACCTCGGGTTCGGCGCGGCCGGGAGGGCCGCGAGCTGCGACACGGGCGGCGGCGGACCGGCCTCCGCGCGCCCGGGGAACAGCGCGAGCGCGGCGGCGCCGGCGATCAGCTCGCGCCGGTTGAGATAGAGCCTCTCGTCCGTGACCTCCGACCATCGGAAGCGCGGCGCCTGGCGAATCAGCATCGACAACCTCCTGCTCTCGTCAGCTTCTCAGTTCGAGCAACCATCGACCGCCGCGGCGGTCGATGGTTGCTCGAGTTCTCACACGGCGAAACGGTAGCCCTGCGCGTGGACCGTCTGGATCCACACGGGATGATCGGGATCGGTCTCGAGCTTCTTCCGGAGCCTGAGCACGTGCGTGTCGACCGTCCGGGTCGTCGGGAACCGCTCGTACCCCCACACCTCGTCGAGCAGGCGCTCGCGCGTCAGCACGTCGCCACGGTGCTCGACGAGGTGGACGAGGAGATCGAATTCCTTGCGCGTCATCGCGAGCTCGCGTCCCGCCTTGAACACGCGGCGAGCGCGCCGGTGGATCCGCACGTCGCCGAACTCCAGGTCCTGCGACTTCTCGCGCGGACCCGGCCGGCGCAGGACGGCGCGCACCCGCGCCAGCAGCTCCCGCAGGGAGAACGGCTTCGTGACGTAGTCATCGGCGCCGAGCTCGAGGCCCAGCACCCGGTCCATCTCCTCGCCGCGCGCCGAGAGCATGATGACGGGCACCTCGATGCCCTTCTTCCTGAGCTCCCGGCACACGTCCCAGCCGCTCATGACGGGCATCATGATGTCGAGGACGACGAGATCCGGCGCCGCGCTCGCCGCGAGCGCCAGGGCGTCGGCGCCGTTCGTCGCGGTCAGTGTCTCGTATCCCTCGAAGCGCAGATTGTCCTCGAGGCCCCGCACGATCTCCGGCTCGTCGTCGACGATGAGGATGCGTGGCATCCGGCTACCCGTCGGGCTCGGTGTCATCGGAGGCCGGCACGACCGGCGTCGCGGGGAGCCAGAGCGTGAAGCGGCTGCCGCGTCCCGGCTCGCTCTTCACGGTCACGCGCCCGCCGTGCGCCTCCGCGACGTGGCGGACCAGCGCCAGGCCGACGCCGCTGCCGCGCCGGCCCTGCGTGTCGCTGCGTCCCACGCGATAGAACTTCTCGAAGATCCGGGACTGCTCCGCCGGCGCGACGCCGATGCCCTCATCCTCCACGCCGATCGCGAGATGGTCGCCGACGATCGCGGCCTCGACGTGCAGCACGCGCCGGTCGGCCGAGTACTTGATCGCGTTGTCCACGAGGTTCGCGAGCGCCTGGCGGACGGCGTCGGCGTCCATCGTCACCTCGCCGAGCTCGGCCGCGACGCGCACGTCGACCTTGAAGCCGCCCTGCGCCAGCGGGTACGCGAACGCCTCGACGGTCTCCCGGACGAGCGGCTCCACGACCGTGGGCGCCATGTCGTAGCGCCGCCGCCCGCCCTCGATGCGCGAGAAATCGAGCACGTTGTCGATCAGGCGGGACAGGCGCTCCGTCTCGCGCGTGATCACGCGATAGTACTCCTGGCGCTGGGTCTCGCTGGTGAGCCGGCCCATCTCGAGCGTCTCGCCGAACATGCGGATCACGGACAGCGGCGTCTTGAGGTCGTGCGACACGTTCGCGACGAAGTCGGCCTTGAGGCGGGCCATCTCGGTCTCGCGCCGCATGAGCCGCCACGTCGCCGCGATGCCCGCGACGAGGATCGCCACGAGCACGCCGAACGCGGCCGTGAAGATCGTGACCTGCCGGCGGATCGCGTCGCGCGGCGACCGCCCGGGCTCGGCGTACATCGCGACCCGCCAGCGCGGCAGCTCGTCGCCGAACGCGACCGTGGCCACGGGCTCGGCGCCGGTCACCGCCGTGCGCGCGTACACGGTGCGATCCCGGTGGTCGAGCACGGCGGCGATCGTCGGCGCTTCCAGCCCGCCGAGCGTCTTCGCGAGGACCTCGCGCCGGAGCGCCTCGACGTTGCGGAAAAGCCCCGCG
Source organism: Candidatus Rokuibacteriota bacterium (assembly GCA_016184125.1). Lineage (GTDB taxonomy): Bacteria > Methylomirabilota > Methylomirabilia > Rokubacteriales > CSP1-6 > AR8. Next base: position 62,078 of record JACPDG010000043.1, read on the forward strand.
AGCACGGGTGCGCCGTCGCGGAGCCGGAGGACCGCGGCCACGAGCACCCGGTCCCCGACGATGATCTGGCGCCGGCCCCCGCGCTCCCACAGCGCGCTCGGCACCTCGGCTCGCAGCGTGCCGAACACGCGGGCGTCGTCGTCCCGCCACGCCCCCGGGTAGAGCAGCGCGCCGCCACGGTCGCACACGTAGAGACGGTCGACGAGCGGCGAGCCGGCGACCAGCGCGTCGAGCGCGGCCGGGTCGCCGGCCGCGGCCCCCACATGCTGCGCGAGCTGCTGGAACAGGTCGTCCTCGGCGTGCCGCAGCATCATGACGACCTTCTCGGCCGCCATCGACGCCATGTCGCGCGCCTGCTCGCGAAAGAGCAGCTCCGCGGAGCGCTCCCACTGGCGGAGCGACACGTACCCGAGCACCGCCACGATCGCGGCCGGGACGGCGATCGCGAGCAGCGCGAACGTCGAGAATCGCCCGAGCGACGCCGCCATGCGCAGGGTCATCCGGACTCCGCGAGCAGCGTCGTGATCATCGCTTCGGTGTCGGCGTACGCGCCCTCGCCGACGTGCCGATACCGCACCACGCCCCGCTTGTCGACGAGGACGAGCGTCGGCCACGCCCAGACGCCGTAGCGCTTCCACACGGTGTGGTCGTTGTCCTGCAGCACCGGGTACGGGATCCCGAGCCGCTGGCGCGCGTCGGCGACCTTGTCCGCCGGCTTCTCCCAGAAGAACTCCGGCGTGTGCACCCCGATGATCGTCAGGCCTCGGCTCGTGTACCGCTCGTGCCAGCCCCGCAACTGCGGGATCACGTTTCGACAGTTGATTCACCCGTATGTCCAGAACTCGAGCAGCACCACGCGCCCGCGCATCGCGGCGAGCGTCATGGGCGGCCCCCCGATCCATGGCCCGGCGGTCAGCTCGGGCGCGACGGCGCCCGGTCGAATCGTCTCTCCGCCGACCACGCCGGGACCGCTCGCGACCCACACGAGCCCGGCGACGGCGGCCATCACGATCAGGCGCATGGCCCCGCGCTCCGCTCACGCATCGTGTCGCTCCTGCCCCTCCGTGCGCCGAGTCGCCGCTGGTCGCGCCCGGCCAAGACGGCGCCTGCGCGAGCCGCGCATCAGGTCACGGTCGAGCAGCCGACGTCGCGCGATCGTCATTCGCCGGGTCATCCCGCCACGCCGCTCGTCGTCATCGCGCGCAGGTGTTCGACGAGCATGCGCAACCGATCCGGCGCGGTGCGCCGCAGCGCCTCGACCCGTGACGCGAGCGCGTCGGTCGTCCGAGCGAGATTCCTCGCCACCGACTCCGGTGTGCCGAACGTCGCTCCGAGCGATCCCGGATCGACCCGGCTCGTGTAGGCGATGAGCGCGCCGTCGCCAAGCGGCGTGACTCGGAGCGCGCCCTCCAGCCGCCGCGCGTATCGAGCGGTCAGCAGCGCCCACCGCGCCACCCAGCCGCCGCTCTCGCGCGTAACCGTCAGGGTCACCGTGTAGCGCTCGTTCGGCCCGGCGATCTCGTACTCGTAGAAGACCCGGAACACGTCGGGCGCCTCGCGTCGGAGCACGCGGCTGACCACCAGGTCAGGAACCCACTCCCGCTGGCGGGCGACGTCGGCGTAGAGCGCCATGACCTCCGCCGGCGTCGCCGCCGTGCGCCGGTACGCGATGATCTCCGGCCATGGGAAGCCGGGCACCGCCCGGCGCTCGATCACCGTCTCGCCTCGTTCGACCCGGTGCCGGACGTCGGCGTCGAGCATCGCGTCGGTGTCGGCGCTCGACGCGCCCGCACCCGTCGCCATGACGGCGACGAGCGCGAGCGCAGCGAGCGCGTGGTGGAGCAAGACGGCCTCAGCTCGCGAATCCCTGCGGGGCGAGCTGGAACGCCTTCGCGAACTTGCTCGCGAAGGTCTGGTACCCCACGATGAACGTGAGCTCGAGGATCTCCGCCTCCGAGAAGTGCTCGCGGACCCTCGCGTAGCACGCGTCCGACACGTCGCGGTCGTCCCGCACGATCTCGGTCGCGAACGACAGGGCCGCCCGCTCGCGCTCGGCGAACGCCTCGCTCGTCTCGAACGCGTCGAGCGCGGCGAGCTTCTCGACCGGGACACCGGCCTTCACGCCGACGGCGTGACGGATGTCCATTCAGTACGCGGCCCGGTAGAGGCTCGCGACGTGCAGCTGGAGCATCGCGCGGAGCTCGCGGTCGATCCTGCCGAACCACTCGATCGAGCCCCAGAGCCCGCCGATGCCGAGCATCAGCGGCACGCGGTGGGCCATGATCTTCTCGGGTGTCGGCACGGCGCCGAAGAGCCGCTCGCCCACCCTGTAGAACGCCCTCACGGCCAGGCCCGGTCGGTCGATCTCGGAGATGCGCTGCATGCTGGACCTCCTATTTCTTGTCCATGCCGCCCTTGTCCATCATCGCCTTGTCCTTCTCCATCGTGGTCTTGTCGCCCGGCATCATCCCCTTCTCGCCCTTCATGGTCCCCGCGTCGGACTTCATCTCCTTCTGCATCATGGCCTCGCCAGACATCGTGCCAGCACATCCGCCGACCGCAACCGCCAGCGCGACACCCGCCACCGCTGCCGTCCATCGCTTCGTCATCGCGTGTCCCTCCGGTTCGTTCGTTTGGACGCCACGGGCGGGTCCGAAGATCCGCCGGCATCGCAGACGAGTGTGCCGGCGCACGCGAGCGGTCGTGTCACGGCCGTGTGAACTGTTTGTGACGGTTGCTGGAAGTGACGGGGAAGAGGGATCCGGCGTGCGGCTACAGCACGACCTCGTCCTGGCGCGAGAGCGTCTCGCCGAAGCGGGACAGCGCCGGCGGCGGCAGCTCCTGGTAGACCTCCACGAGCCGGCGATTCACCTCGCGGTTCGCGAGCGCGAAGAGGCTCCGTCCCTCGCGGTCTCCCTCGACCAGGAACGGCCCGATGCGGTCGACCTCGAGCACCCAGAGCGCCTGGGCGATGCCGAGCTCCCTGAGCCAGTGGACCTCGAGGACCCGGCTGATCGACCGGCCATACGTCGCACCAAGCCCGTAGCCGACGGTGGTGAGGTAGACCGCGCCGTGCGGCACGAACCACTCGCGGTACGCGGTCTCCGTGAGGCCGGCCTTGCCGACGATCACGCGCGCACCGGAGCGCTCGAACCACCGGCTCATGGACTTGCCGAAGCGGAAGCTCGCCGTGGCAGTCACCGCCTCCACGGCGTAGCTGCCGTCGGGCTTCACGGTCGCCGCCGGCGAGCAGTGGAAGTTCACGTTGGTGAGCTGCGCCACGGTCCCGGGCAGACCGCGTCCCTCGCCGACGACTTTGCGATACACGCCTTCACGCGCCGTGTAGAGCACGCCGCTCACGTACACGACGTCGCCGAGCTTCAGCCGCGCGATGTCCTCATCGGACACAGGCGTCGTGAGATGCACCTCGTCCATCGTCACGTCGTCGAGCCGCTCGACCGCCGCGGTCATGCGAGCCGCCGCTCGGTCCCGTCAGCCGGCACGCGCGTCACTCCACACCCTCGCGCCGGTAATAGTCCGTGAACCACTCGGGATCCGTCCGGAACTCGACACGCCCGTCCGGGTGGATGCGCGCGGTCGCCCGGCGCGACGACAGGCAGAACTGGTGGATGCCGACGGGCATCCCGCCCGTGTGCGTGAACGCCACCTCGACGTGCGTCGCGACCACCATCGACGTGCCGGCGAACCCCATCGCGCCGAGCCCGATGTAGTTGCCGAGAGCCGTGAGCTCGTCCTCCAGCCGCGCGATCTCCGGATCGGGGTTCCGGCTGCCGACGACGCGCAGGCAGGCCGCCTCCTTGCCGAGCCTGACGCAGGTGTCCTTCGCGCCCCCGATGCCCAGGCCGACGATCGCGGGCTGGCACGCGAGGCCCCGCTTGCCGAACTGCACGAGCGCGTCGACGAAGAACCGCCTGATCCCCGGAATCCCGTCGGACGGGAAGAGCATCCGGTAGTCGCTGCCGAAGAGCCCACCCTTGTGGACCGTCGTCACGTCGAGGAAGTCCCGGCCGGGCTCGAACGCGTACGTGATCTCCGGCGCGTGGATGCCCACGTTGTTGTTGCGGTCCACGCGGGAGAGCGGGTGGACGCGGTTCGGCCGCAGCGGGACCGAGGCGGTCGCGTCGGCCGTCGCCTTGCGCAGCGCGCGCTCGAGCGCCACGAATCCGCCCTCGATCACCGCCTCGTTGCCGGCCCGCACGTAGTACCGCGGCAGCCCGGTGTCCGCGCACATCGGCCGGCGCTCGCCGGTCGCGATCTCCCAGTTGCGCAGCATCTCGTCGAGGACGAAACGAGGGAGGCGGCTGCGCTCGCGGTCCCGCGCGCCCTCGACGCCGCGCCGGAAGTCGGGCGGGATGTCGATGGCGGCGCGCGCCGTGAGCTCGCGCGCGGTGTCCTCGATCAGCTTCGCCGAGATCGCCCGCGCCATCGCACCGCCACGGTAGCCAGCAAACGGGGGGCGGTCAAGCGCCGGCCAGCGGCGGCCGGCAATGCGCCCACGGCCGCGCCGCCTCGAGCTGCGCGGCCAGCCGCAAGAGCGTCGCCTCGTCACCGAACCGCGCCATGAACTGGACGCCGATCGGCACACCGTCGGTGTTCCGGGAGAGCGGCACGGACATCGCAGGCTGGCCCGTCACGTTGGCGAACGCACGACCAGCTCGCTGTGCTCACTCGGCACGAAGTCCGCGAGGAAGTCGCTCGCCTCCGTGAGCGGAACCCCGGCGTACTCGGCGAGGAGGTCCTTCAGCAGGAACGGTACGCCGGCGAACGGCGCGTCCACGACCGGCCCCGCCGCCGCCCGGCGCGCGAGGTCGTACATCGGCGTGACGACGGCGTTGAGCGAGGGGTTCACCCGCTCGATCCGGGCGATCGTCGCCTCGAGCAGCTCGATCGCGCGGATCTCCTTCCGGCGGACTCATCGAGTCCCGGTCTCATCGCGCGGCGACGACGCGAGCCGGCCGATCGCTCGGCAACGTCCACGCGCACGCCGTCGCGGCCGCGCCGCCCAGCCCGAGCGTCATGAACGCCCAGCCCCACAGGGTCCTCACGCCGCCGGGGTTGGTGAGGTCGAGCACCGCGCCGAACACGAGCGGAGCGACGGCGCCCGCGCCGAACCCGAGCAGCGACCGGAGCGCGAGGCCGGACCCGAGATACGCGGGAGTCACCACCTCCGTGAAGGCCGTCGACAGCACCGGCGAGTCGCCGAGGGCGGCAAAGCCGTACACGGCGCCGACGGCGAAGATCACGGCTGCAGGCGCGCCGATGAGCCAGCCGAACGTGAACGAGCAGACGGTGGCGATCGCCGCGAGGCCGAGCAGCACCGCTCGCCGTCCGAGCCGATCCGAGAGCGCGCCCATCGACGACGACGCGATCAGGCCCATCAGGTGGAACGTCGCGCTCAGGTACGAGCCGAGCTCGACGGCGCGTCCCGAGCCGTGGCCGCCGACGGCGAGCGACGCGGCGACGAACGTCGGCGTCCAGGCCCACATCCCGAGCAGCTCCCACGAATGGAACGTGTACCCGCCCATGAGCCGCCTCGCCTGCGGGTTGCCGAGCACCGCCGACCCGAAGTGGAGCCCCGTGCCGCGCCGATGCACGACCGTGGGCGTGTCGCGAAGGGCGAACCAGGACAGGCCGAGCGCGATCACGGGGCCGGCGCTCGTGGCCGCGAACGCGAGCGGATACCCGCCGAGTCGGAGGGCGACGCCGGACAGCAGGAGCGACAGCGCATAGCCGAGGGACGAGGCGGCGATGAGCCACCCCACGGCGGTGCCCCGGCGCGCCGGAGGATACCGGTCCGCGAAGAGCATGATCGCGGTGGTGTAGGTGCCGCCCTGCGACACCGCCACGAACGTGTAGAGCACGAGGCCCGTCAGGTACGAGCGCGCGAACGCCGCGAACGCGACAGCTGCGAGGGCGCTGAGCACCGCGGACCACATGAACACCCGCCGCGCACCGAGGCGGTCGGCGAGCCACGAGAAGACCATGAGCGAGACGGCGTACCCGGCCTGGAACGCCGTGGAGATCGAGCCGGCCGCCGTGCCGGTGAGGTGCCACGCGTCGAGCAGGACCGGCAGCGCCGCGGCGTACGTCATGAAGACGGACGTCCCGAACGTGCGGGACGCGCAGATCGACACGAGCCAGCGATCGCGCGTCGCGATCACGGTCGCCGGAACGCACGCGCGGCGTACTCCATGAACCGGTCCTCGAGCTCGCTCGCGACCGCGTCCGCCACCTCCGCGGCCGGCCCGGGACGCTCCGCCGGCGTCGTGCGGCCCCACGCCGCCAGGTACTCCTCGGAATCCGCGAGCCCGAGCTGCATCGCGACGGAGTCGATCAACGCCTGCCACCGCTCCGAGAGCGGCCGGGTGCTCGTCTCGTGGTCGTCGCGCGCCTCGACGACGGCGGGGATCTCACGCCAGGTGATGATCTCGTAGGTCGCCATCTCAAATCATGGGGGGACTATCGAGGCCCCCCAAGCCCCCCACGCTCGGCGGCGGCCCGGGGAACCCGGGCCGCCCCTCGGGAATCCGATGCGCTCACAGGCTCTCCGATCATGGGGGGACCATCGTTCACGGCTCTCATCAAAAGAGGCCCACGATCTTGCCGCCGGCGTCGATGTCGATGCCCTCCGCCGCCGGCGCCTTCGGGAGGCCGGGCAACGTCAGGATGTCGCCGGCGTACGCGACGACGAAGCCGGCGCCGGCCGCAAGCTTGGCGTCGCGGACGATCACGCGGAACCCCCGGGGCCGTCCAAGCTTCTTGGGATCGTCCGACAGCGAGTGCTGCGTCTTCGCCATGCAGACCGGCAGCCGCCCGAAGCCGGCGGCCTCGTACTGCTGGAACCGGGCCGCAGCCGCCGGCAGCACCTCGATCCCGTCGGCGCCGTAGAGCGTCCGCGCGATCGTCTCGGCCTTCTCTCGGAGCGTCAGCTCGTCGGGGTAGAGGTGACGGAACTTGCCGTTGCCGCCGAGCGCGTCGAGGACCGCGCGGGCGACGTCGACGCCGCCGTCGCCGCCTCGTTCCCACACTCGCGAGACCCGCGCGTCGGCGCCGAGGTCCGCGCACGCACCGAGGACCGCCTCGACCTCGGGCGCGGTATCACCGGTGAACTCGTTGAGGGCGACCACCGCCGGCACGCCGAAGCTGCGGACGTTGTCGACGTGCGCCTCGAGGTTCGCGAGCCCGCGCCGTACGGCCGCGACGTCCGGCGTGCCGAGCCGCTCGCGCGGCACCCCGCCGTGCATCTTCAGCGCGCGCACCGTCGCCACGATGACGGCGGCCGACGGGACGAGCCCGCCCGCGCGGCACTTGATGTCGAAGAACTTCTCGGCCCCGAGGTCGCTGCCGAAGCCGGCCTCGGTCACCGCGACCTCGCCCAGCTTGAGCGCCAGGCGCGTGGCGACCAGGCTCGAGCAGCCGTGCGCGATGTTGCCGAACGGACCGCCGTGGACGAACGCCGGCGTCCCCTCGAGCGTCTGGACGAGGTTCGGCTTCACCGCATCCTTGAGCAACACCGCGAGCGCGCCGGCGGCGCGCAGCTCGCCGGCGGTGACGAACGCGCCGGCCGGTGTCTCGCCGACCACGACGCGTGCCAGCCGTGCCTTGAGATCCTCGAGGTCGCACGCGAGACAGAGGATCGCCATGACCTCGGACGCGGCGGTGATCTCGAACCCCCCCTCGCGCGGCACGCCGTGCCCCGGGCCGCCGAGGCCCAGCACCACGTGCCGGAGCGCCCGGTCGTTCATGTCGAGCACGCGCTGCCACGCGATCCGACGTGCGTCGAGTCCGAGCCGGTTGCCGTGGAACAGGTGGTTGTCGACCAGCGCCGCGAGCAGGTTGTGCGCCGCGGTGACGGCGTGCAGGTCGCCGGTGAAGTGGAGGTTGATGTCCTCCATCGGCACGACTTGCGCGTAGCCGCCTCCGGCGGCGCCGCCCTTCACGCCGAAGCACGGCCCCAGCGACGGCTCGCGCAGCGCCACCACCGCGCGCTTGCCGAGGCGGCGGAACGCGTCGCCCAGCCCGACCGTCGTCGTCGACTTGCCCTCGCCGGCCGGCGTCGGCGTCATCGCGGTCACGAGCACGAGCGTGCCATCGGGGCGGTCGGCCACCCGATCGAGGACGTCGAGCGGCACCTTCGCCTTGGACCGTCCGTACGGCTCGATGTCGTCGGCCGCGAGGCCGAGCCGACCGGCGATCGCCGCGATCGGCTCCAGGCGCGCGTCACGCGCGATGTCGAGGTCGGTCCTGCCCATGGCGGTGCGCGGCCGTTCGCCCCGCGCCGGGCGGCGTCAACCGCCCATGTACTGCGCGAGCAGCGTGATGCGGTCGCCGGACGCGAGCGGCGAGTCGAGGTCGTGCGCGATGCCGAGCACCGCGTCGTTCACCAGCACCTCGATGTTCTCGCCGAGCTCGGGCCCGTGCCAGAGCGCGCGGTGAAGCTCGGGGAACCGCGACGACAGCCGCGTGAGCACGGACCGTACGGTGTCGCCCGGCTCGAGCGGCTCGTCGATGACGCGCCGCCCCGAGCCGTCACCACCGACGAACCTGGTCACCCACGAGGCGACCTCCACGGGGACGGTTGCGGTCACGGCGCCCCGTGTCACTTACCCTTCCTTGTCCTCGTAAGCACGCGGGCGGCAGTCACTTGGACGTGCGGCGCGGCCGGACGGCCTCCGCGCCGAGGCGTTCCCCGCGCTTGTCCTTGAGCCGGCGGACGAGCTCCTGGTACGAGGACGTGCGGATGATCTGGTCGAACTGCGCGCGGTAGTTCCCGACCAGGCTGATGTTCTCGAGCAGCACGTCGTACATGAGCCAGCGGTCGCCCCGCTGGTGCATGCGCGCCTCGACCGGAACCTCGGTGCCCTGCTTCGTCACGACCTTCGCGCGGACGATCGCCCTGTCACCCTCGAGCGACTCGCTGACGTACTTCAGCCGCTCGCCGCCGTAGAAGTCGATCTTCGACAGGTACGTGCGCTCGAGCAGGTCGGCGAAGAGATCGACGAACTCACGGCGCTCGTCCGGCGTCCGGCCCTGCCAGTGCCGCCCGAGCGCGCGCCGCGCCGTCTCTTCCACGTCGAAGACCTGGATGGCGACCTTGCGCACGGCCGCGCGCCGCTCGTCCCGCTTGTCCTCGCCCCGCATCGCGGGGTCCTCGAGGATCTTGAGGACCTGGTCGCTGTACTGCTTCAGATGGTCGGTCGGCGGCCCGGCAAGCGCCATCCCGTGGGACAGGACGAGCCCGCCGAAGGCGAGGACCATGACGAGGCGCACGGTGACCGTCATGCGTGAGGCTCCTTGCTCGCGGCCGCGGCTCGGCCGCGTTCCCACACCTTACACCCGGCGGAACGCCCCGTTCACGGCCCCGGCCCCCTCGGCCCCGGCCTGCCGCGACGTCAGGCGGCGGCCGGCGCCGGGACCTTCGGGACGCCCGCCGTGTACGCGGCCCCGGTTCGGAGGCCCGAACGCCGGCCCGCGGACCCGCGGGCGAGCTGCGCGAGCGCGAGCGCGTTCCGGATCGCGAATGCGCGCCAGTCGTTGTTGAAATACACGTACACGTCGAGGCCCTGCGCGCGCCACCGCCGGATGGCGGCGGCATCGCGCTCCAGCGCGCGGCGGGTGTACGAGCCGCGCCGCCCGTACCCGTGACGGCGAACGTACACGAAGTCCGCGGTGATCGGCCCGGTCACGGGCTGCGCCTTCGAGTCGTGGATGCAGAGCGCCACGCCCGCGCGTTCGAGCCGCTCGAGGATCGACGGCTCGAGCCACGACGGGTGCCGCACCTCCAGGACCGCACGCAGGTTCGCGACGCGCCGCTGCCGATCGAGCACGCGAAGGAAGTCGTCGAGGCGCCCGGCATTCGCGTGGAACTGGCGCGGCAGCTGGAACAGGACCGGACCGAGCGTGGGCCCGAGGTGTCGCGCGCGAGCGAGGAACACGTCGAGCGGGCCGCGCGCGTCCTTGAGGCGCTTGAGGTGCGTGAGGAAGCGGCTGGCCTTGACGGCGAACACGTAGTCGGCGTCCACCGCCTTGCGCCACGCTCGGAACATCGCGGCGCTCGGCAGCCGGTAGAACGAGTTGTTCAGCTCGACGGTCGGAAACCGCGCCGCGTAGAACGAAAGCCACTGCCGGGCGGGCAGAGCCTGCGGGTAGAAGCGGCCGCGCCAGTCTCCGTAGACGTAACCGCTGGTGCCGATGAGGACGCGCCCGCGCTGGCCTCGCGCCATCCCGGTGACCTCCCCACCCGAGGCGCGTTACGAGGTCGAGCGCGACGGCAGCCGCACGCGAGCCTCGCCCACCGCGATCGTCTCGCCGCGCTGGTTCACGCCGGACACGGCGACCGTGACGACGCCGTGGCCGTCGACGACACGCGCCTCCGTGACCGAGCCGCTGCACCAGGTCGTGTCGCCGATGAGGTTGTGCCGGCGGACCTCGACGCGGAGCCGCTCGAGAAGCGCGCCCGGGCCCATCCAGTTCGTGACGAGGTGACCGAGCCACGCGACGCGCTCGGGGCCGTAGTCGTATGCGGCGGGCACGCCGACGGCGCGGGCGAACCCGTCGTCCCAGTGCACCCGCTCCGGGGGCTCCGGAACGCCGAAGGCGTTCGGGATGCCGAGCGCGGGATGGCGATCCACCATGTCGAACGCCAGGCCGTGGGCTCGCACGTAGAGGCTGCCCCAGCCCTGGACGAACGCGATGATCGAGGTCACCGTGAGCGGGCCCTTCACGACCGGAGGCAGCCGATCGCCCACGGTGACGTCCTCGAAGGAGCGCGTCTCGGTCGTCACCACCTCGTCGCGGTACGCCTGCCGGATGCGCGCGATCTCGTCCCGCGTGTAGCGGTGCGGCTCGATCCGTCCGTACGTCGCGCGCTCACGCGCCGTGTCGCGTTCCGTCCGGAAGCACCAGGAGTCGGCGACGCAGACAACGACGCCGTCGTCCGCGGTGAAGGTCGTGCGATACGTCTGCTGGACGGCGCGGCGGGCGAAGCGCGACGGCTTCTCGACGAGGTCGAGCAGCACGCTGTCACCGACGATGCGCGCGCCTTCACGCACGGGCCGTCGCCACCGGAAATCGGTCCCCGCGTACATCGCGTGGATGCCCGGCAGTCCACCGACGTACCCGGAGACGATCCGGTCCATCGCGAAGAGGATCGTCGGCGGTGCGAGCCGCTCGCGCTCCCAGCGGCGGTTGCGGTCGCCGATTCCGTGCGCCCAGTGGCGGATCGCGTCGCGTGTCGCGACTTCGATGTACGGCTCGGGCCGCGGAACGGGCTGGCCGATCCGCGCGCGCAGCGACGCGAGCGCCTCGTCGGTGATCGTGGGGAAGCGTCGGGTGTCTTCGAGCGAGCTCATCGCCTCTCTCGTCGATCGTGCTGGGGTCAGGCCAATGGTACCGCGGAGAGCTTCGTGCTGGTTCCGGACGGATCGCCCGGGTCCGGCGCCCGCGGCGTCCGCGCGGCGCCGGTCCCGGCGGACGGAGTTTACTTCGCGGCCGGCTTCTCGGTCTTGGCCTTTGCCTTCGCCGGTGCTTTCGTGCTCGGCGCTCCCTTCGCGCTCGACGCTCCCTTCGCGCTCGACGCTCCCTTCGCGCCGCCCTTCGCGCGACGGCGCGCCGCCCAGTAGGCTTTCATGCGCTGGCTGACCGCACGCCGCGCGGCCGCGCTCATGCGGGGCCTGCGGCGCGCGGGCCCGCGGCCGCCGTCCGACACGCCGCCCAGCGCGGTGCGGATCGCCGTGATCTGGCGGTCGATGCGCTGGCGCTCCACCTCCAGCCGCGAGAGCGCAGCGCGAAGGGTACTCGTGATCTCATCGGGCATGATGTCCTCCTCAGGGATGCGTCAAGGGATACGGCGGTTAGAGCGTACGCGAACCAATGTCACGGTAGCAATAATCCGTCCTTACGCCAAGACTATTTCGCCGCTCCTCCATCTCTTAGACCCGGCGGAAGGCGCCGGCTGGCGCGCGGGATCCTCGTTGCTACTTCACCGGCTTACGGGGTCGTAGTCGTGATCCTACGCAGCTGTGTAACGACGATAAGAAGCCTGAACCTTTGCGTGTCTGTTTTACGTACTCGCTCACAGGACTCGTCAGTGTTCGCACGTGACGCATCACTCGCTCCTCGGCAAAAGCCCTCAACGTGTGAGTGACCATGACATCGGTGGCAGACCGCGCTTCTCTCGCCCACGACGAGCGCCGCGGATTCTTCGAGCGATCCGCGCGTCGCACGCGGGAGAACCTCTCGCACCTCGCTCGCCCTGACACCGTGCAGCCGATGTCACACGCGGCAGCGGATCACAAGGAGGGCGCGGCAATGGCGAGCTGCGACGCGTGGCGGTCCATGGAAGCGGTCGGGTTGATGGTTGCGGCGGATCGGAAGGCGATCTCTTCTCACACGGCCGGGCGCGCGGCGTCAGCCTCGTCCGACGCCGCGCGCCGGCGACGCTACCGGGTGACCGGGTACCCGGCCTTGACCCAGGCCGCCATGCCGCCGGTCACGTTGTGACACGCGCCGATGCCGAGCCGCTCGAGCGCGCTGATCACCGTGCTCGACCTGAGCCCCCCGGCACAGACGAGGGCCTTCGGGCGCTCGGCCGGCACGTCGGCGGCACGAGCCACCGCCTCCATCATCGGCAGGTGCAGCGCCCCGTCGATGTGTCCGTCGAGCCACTCGAACGGCTCGCGCACGTCGATGACGACGAGCTCCGGCCGCTCGCTCATCCACGCGGCGAGGTCGTGCACGGTGATCTGCGGCACGCTCGCGGCGGGCAGCCCCTGGCTCTTCCAGTCGATCATGCCCCACTGCAGGTAGCCGGCGATCTCGTCGACGCCGACGCGCGCGAGCGCCTGCACCCCGCGTTCGAGATCGGACGGGCTCGGCGTCACGAGGATCAGCGGCGCGCCGGCCGGCACGAACCAGCCCACGCGGTCGGCGAACTGCGGGCTCTCGATCCAGACGTTGATCGCGCCCGGCACGTGCGCCTCGCCATACGTCGCCGGATCCCGCATGTCGACGACGCACGCGCCCTCGCGCACGGCGTCCCAGGCCTCGCGCGCGGCGTACGGCCGGGGCTTCGCGGCGTCGATCGGGATGAGCCCACGGTTCTTCCCCACGATCTTCTCGAACGACGGCGGCTTCGGCGGGATCCCCTGCATGAGCAGGTCGACGAACTCCTGCCGGCTCCTGGCGCGGAGCAGCGGGTTGAACCGCCGCTCGAAACCGACCGTCGACCCGGATTTCGCGGACATCGCGCGCCCGCAGAGCGAGCCCGAGCCGTGCGCCGGGTACACCTCGACGCTGTCGTCGAGGGGGAGCAGCACGCGTGTGAGGCTGTCCCACAGCTGCTCGGCGGCCTGATCGCCTCCGAAGTCGGGACGACCGACCGAGCCGATGAAGAGCGTGTCGCCGGTGAGGACGAACCACGGCTCGTCGCCCCGCGAGCGGTCCGTCACGAGCAGGCAGATGCTGTCAGGCGTGTGGCCGGGCGTGTGGAGCACCTTCAGATGGACGGTGCCGACGGTGATGTCGTCGCCGTCGGCGAGACCGACGTGGTCGAACGCCGCGCCCGCCGCGCGGTGGACCATGATGCGCGCGTCGCGCGCGGCGGCCGCGAGGTCCCGGTTGCCGGAGATGTGGTCCGCGTGGGTGTGCGTCTCCACGATGCCGGTGATCCGGAGGCCCTTCTTTCGCGCGAGCCGAACGTACTCGGCGACGCGATCGCGGCCAGGATCGACGACGACCGCCTCGCCCGCTTGCCCGCAGCCGATCAGGTACGACAGGCAGCCGGACTCCTCGTTGAGGAGCTGCTGGAAGATCATGGGCGGACCTCCCGTGTGACGGATGCCCTACAATCTTAGCTCAATGGATCTGATCGCGCTTCATGCCGAGCGACAACCGGAACGTCCGGCCATCGTCGAGGGCGACCGTGTGGTCACGTGGCGTCAGTTCGTGGAGCTGAGGAACCGTCTGGCTCACGGGCTCCTGCACCTCGGACTGCGTCAGGGCGAGCACGCGGTCGTCTACGGGCACAACTCCACCGAGGTCCTGCTCGCCGGCGCCGCGATCCGCGCCGTGGGCGCGATCGCCGTGCCGATGAACCACCGGCTCGTTCCCGACGAGGTCGCGTACATCCTCGACGACTCCGAGGCGGTCCTCGCCGTCGTCGGCGAGGAGTTCGCCGGCACCGCGGAGGCCGTCCGGGCGCGCGCGCGGACGGTGCGCCGGTGGGTCCTTGCCGGTGTGGAACGCCGGCCGTGGGCCGAGCCGCTCGCCGACCTCATCGCGTCCGGTCAGGCGGATCCAGTCGGCATCGACGTCGGCACGAACACGGGCGGATCCGTGATCTATACCGCGGGCACGTCCGGACGCCCGAAGGGCGCGCGGCGCCGAGCGGTCGACCCGAAGAGCATCATCCCGCGCCTCGAGCCGTTCGGTCTGATGGACCCGTCGCACGTGCACCTGGCCGCGGGGCCGCTGTATCACTCCGCACCGGGCGCCTTCGCGCTCTACACGCACGTCTTCGGCGGCACCGTCGTGGTTCTGCCGCGGTTCGACGCCGAGGCGGCGCTCGCGGCCATCGCGCGGCATCGATGCACGACGACGTTCATGGCGCCGGCGCTGCTCAAGCGGCTCGCGGACCTGCCCGCCGGCGTCCGGGCGCGCTACGACGTCTCGTCGATGCGCGTGATCATCGTCGCGGCGGCGCCGTGTCCGATGGCCGTGAAAGAGGCGATCGTCTCGTGGTTCGGTCCGGTGCTGTGGGAGTTCTACGGCTCCACCGAGCTCGGCATCAACACCATCCTGCGGCCCGAGGACGTGCTGCGGAAGCCGGGCTCGTGCGGGCGTGCCGCGCCCGGCATCGAGCTGGCCGTCCACGACGACGCCGGCCGGCCGGTTCCGCCGGGCACGCCCGGGGAGCTCGCCGTCCGCCGCTACGACGGCGTGTTCGACGAGTACTGGAAGAACCCGGAGGCGACCCGCGAGACGATGCGCGGGGAGTGGCTCTCCGTGGGCGACGTCGCGTGGATCGACGGCGAGGGCTTCGTCTACATCTGCGACCGCAAGCGCGACATGATCATCTCCGGTGGCGTGAACATCTACCCCGCGGAGGTCGAGGACGTGCTGCACCGCCACCCGGCCGTCGCCGACGTGGCGGTGTTCGGCGTGCCGGACGACGAGTGGGGCGAGCGCGTCCACGCGGCCGTGCAGCGCCGGCCCGGCGCCACCGCCGAGGCCGAGGAGCTGTGCGCCTTCGCGCGCGCGCAGCTCGCCGGCTTCAAGGTCCCGCGCAGCGTGTCGTTCCACGACGACTTCCCGCGGGACGCCGCCGGCAAGCTCCTCAAGCGTGTGCTGCGCGAGCCGTACTGGGCGGGCCGCGCCACGCGCGTGTAGCGAGGCGTCCCTCCCACTACGGGGCCTTCCACAGCATCCGTCCATCCCGGCCGGTGAGCGCGAACAGCGGCAGCCCGAACGCACGCACGGCCATGGTCGCCCGGGCGCGGCCGTCGGCGTCCATGAGCCCGAACGCCGCGAAGTCCGAGGCGTCGATGCCCAGCGTGCCTCGCACCTTCTCGTTCTTGTCGTAGACGGCGACGGCGGGCGAGCCGTCCGCGGCGAGCTCGAGCCGCACGCGGGCCTTCCCCGCGCGGTCCGCGAGCTCGAGGCGCGGCACACCGCCGGCGTCCAGCGCGAGGTGCGCACGCACCGTCTCGTCGCGGTCGTAGAGCTTGAGGTCCGGCGCGCCCTCCGCGCTGAGCGCCAGCCACGCACGGATCTTCCCTCGCGTGTCGGCGAGCGCGAGCCCCGGCCGGTCGTCACTCCCGAGGGAGAGCGCGGCGCGCGCGCGTCCCGCACCGTCGCGCACGATGAAGGTCTCGGCCTCGACCGTGCGGGGCGGCGGCGCGGCTTGCCCGAGCACGCCGAGCGCCGCGACGAGGGTCCCCGCGGCGAGCGTCCAGACCTTCCACCGGCGGTGCGCGCGCTCGAGCCGCTCGAGCCGTTCGCTCAGCGCTTCCGTTGCTGAATCGGCCATGCCGCCCTCCCAGTCGATGCGACTCGCGCCCACCATACACGAGGCGCGACCGACCGATATCATGGGGGGCCCCGAGATGGCCCCCCATACCCCCCACCGCTCGGAACGGCCCCGGCGCAGCCGCGGCCGTCCTCGGGAACGCGCTGCGTGCTCGGAGCCCCGACATGGCCCCCCATACCCCCCACCGCTCGCCGGGCCCGGGGTCAACCCGGGCCCGCCTCGACACGCCGAGTCGTTCACGGGGGATCAGCCACGACGGGGTCGCGAGCCGTTCTTCTCTCGAGCAGCTTGGAGACGCCTTCGACGACGCGCTCGAACAGCTTCCGGAGGCCGCCTCAGTTCGAGCCAACAATCGACCGCCCGGCGGTCGATTGTTGCTCGAACTCTCAGCGGCGCGCTTCCAGGCAGTCCCGGTAGATGAAGTTCCGGATGTCCCGCTCGATCTGCGCCTTGCTCGATGCCGTGGCGACCGTCCACTCCCGTGCGTCGGTCCACGGCGTCCCCGACCACGGGGCCGACGCGGTCGTTTCCTCTGGGCTCGTCGCCCGCCGAGCCGCACGGTCGCACTCGGCCGAACGATCCCCGGCCGCGAACGCCGACACGTCGGAGGTCCGATCACGCTCGATCACGGCGCACGCGCTCACGGACGCGACCAGCACGATCAGGCCGACGATTCGCTTCATGGGCGTGCCTCCTCCTCCTTGTTCGCTCGGGCCTCGACCGACAGCGCTATCGTGCGGCGCTGGCTGCAACGGCGGTGCCGCCGAGATGTCGCAATGGGCGTGCCCCCGAGAGGCGCGAACCGCCGCACCCGAGGGGTGCGAGGCTCCCGCACGAGGGACGGGGGACGGCCCGCGAGGGCTGGGCAACCGCCTCGATATAATCACGTCGATGCGCGCGCAGTACCGCGAGGAGCCCTGCCGGACGGCGCTCAACCGGGTCAACGGGATGCCGTTCAACTGGTCGCTCAACCCGTACATGGGCTGCGTCCACCGGTGCACGTTCTGCTACGTCCGCGCCTTCGAGCAACGCGCGGATCGACCGTCCGACCGCCGGTACGGCACGTCGATCCGGGTGAAGGTGAACGTCGCCGAGGTCCTTCGCCGCGAGCTCGCCCGGCCGTCGTGGAAGCGCGAGACGGTCGCGCTCGGCGCCGCCACGGACCCGTACCAGCCGGCCGAGGGTCACTACCGCCTGACGCGCGCCTGCATCCAGGCGCTCGCGGGAGCGAGGACGCCGTTCGGCATCGTGACGCGGAGCCCGCTCATCGTGCGAGACGTCGACGTGCTCGCGGCCGCGTCACGCCGCGCCGAGGTCGACGTGAGCTTCTCGATCCCGACGCTGGACGCGGACGTGTGGCGGCGGACCGAGCCTGGCACCGCGCCACCACGCCAGCGACTCCGCGCGCTCCGCACGCTCGTCGACGCCGGCATCCGCGCGGGCGTCGGCATGGCGCCCATCCTGCCGGGCCTCTCGGACCGTCCCGAGCAGCTCGCCGAGGTCCTGCGCGCGGCCCGGGATGCCGGCGCGACGCACCTGTGGTGCAACGTCGTGCACCTGCGACCGGGAACGCGCGAGTACTTCTTCGAGCACCTCGCGCGGGACTGGCCGGAGCAGCTCGCGCGCTACGAGGCGCTGTTCGCGCGCAACGCGTACCTCGACCGCCGCGTGGCAGAACCGATTCGCGCGCGTGTCGCCGAGCTGCGTGCGCAGGTCGGCATCGCGGACCGCCGTCGCATCAAGCTCGAGCCACCGCCGCCGCCCGAGCAGCTCCCGCTCGCGATCTAAGGTCATGGGGGGCCTCGACATGGCCCCCCATACCCCCCGACGCTCGGAACGTCCGCGGCCCAGCCGCGGCCGTCCTCGGGAACGCTCTGCGTGCTCGGGGGCCCGACATGGCCCCCATACCCCTCGACGCTCGGAACGGCCCCGGCGCAGCCGCGGCCGTCCTCGGGAACCTACGTCCGATAGACGGCGTCCGTCTTCGCGGCCATGACGAAGTCGTTCCGGTGCAGGCCGCGGATCTTGTGCGTCCACCACGTGACCGTCACGCGTCCCCATTCCGTGAGGAGGGCCGGGTGGTGGCCCTCCTCCTCGGCGAGCGCCCCGACGCGGCTGGTGAACGCGAGCGCGGACGCGAAGTCCGGGAGCTCGAAGACGCGTTCGAGCCGCCGGATGCCGTCGCGCTCGACGATCCGCCAGTCGGGGACCTGCAGCCGGAGCTCCGCGATCTCCTGATCGGTGACCTGCGGTGCGTCCCGCCGGCACGCCACGCACCGCTCGCTTTCCAACCTCTTCACGACGACCGCCAGGGAGCCCCCTCCGGGGCTAGTCACTCGCCAGCTTGCCGTTCACCGCCCAGTTCGACTTCTCGATGTCCTGGAAGATGATGTGGACCTGATCGGGAGACGTCTTGCCGATCCGCACCACCGCCTCGGTGATCGCGGTGACGAGCTCGCGCTTCTGCTGCGGGGTGCGCCCGGCGTACCACTGGATCGTGATGTTCGGCATGACCGTCGCTCCTTCCCTTGTGCCTTATGTCGTGCTCTCGCGCTTCTCCAGCACCTTCGCCATGCCGCGCCCGCGCTCGGGATGCGGGTCGCGGACGAGGCCGTACGCCTGCCGTCCCTCGTGGTCCTCGGGGAGGTACTCGGTGATCGGCACGCCGTCCTCCGTGACGAACAGCAGGCAGTGGCAGTACTTCCACTTCTGCATCTCGTCGCACGCGCAGATCCAGCGGCGCTGCTTCGCCTCCGCCCGTGGATCCGGGTAGAAGTTGCAGGGACAGAGCGGCTTGCCCACGAGCTCGATGTGCCGCGCGAGTCCTTCGACCACCGTTTCGGTCACGGACACGTCCGGGTGGAGCGACGTCCCGGACTTCTCGGCGTACTTTCGCGCGTACGCCCGCATCTTGTCGATGTTCGCCTGCGACGGCCGCGTCACGCTCATACTGTGGTGTCCCCCTGCGCCCCCAGGGCCGCGAGCGCATCGTCGATCGCGGTCGGGTTGAAGCCGGTGAGCTTGCGCTCGCCGATCAGGAGCACGGGCAGGGACAGGAGACCGAGCTCCATGAGCTCCTGTCGCGCCCCGGGGTCGCGCGCGACGTTCTTCTCGGTGAAGCCGACGCCCTTTCGCGATAGATACTCTACCGCCTTGTGGCAGGGCCCTCAGCCGACGTTCGTGTAGATGGTGATCGCCATCCGCTCTTGGCCTCCGTGGAGCGCGCGGCGCGGGTCCTGACGGCACACCCGGCGCGCGGACTTGGCACTTCTGCCCCGCAGTCTAGCAGCTGCCCACCATCTCAGTTCGAGCCAACAATCGACCGCCCGGCGGTCGATTGTTGCTCGAACTCTCAGCGTCGCCGACCGCCCTGTCCGGGCGTACCCTGTTCGCGCCTCGCTCCCAACCGCACCGGGAGGACGCCATGGACTTCGCGCTGAGCGCCGACGAGCACGCCTTCGCCGCCGACGTGCGACGCTTCCTCGCCGACCACCCGCCCGACCGCTTCCCGGTCGACGGCATGGACGCGGGCTACGGATCGGGCGCGCACTCCCGCGCGTTCCTGCGCGCGCTCGGCGAGCGCGGCTGGATCTCGCTGACGTGGCCGCGCGCGTTCGGTGGCGAGGGGCGCCCGTTGATGTTCAGGCTCGTGCTCTTCGAGGAGCTCGCGCTCGCCGGCGCGCCGTTCGGCCCGCTCGCCGGCTGCGACCAGACCGCCGAGGCGATCATCCGTGACGGCTCGGATCGCCTGCGTGCCGAGCTCCTGCCGCGCATCGCGCGCGGCGACGCGACGTTCTGGCAGGGCTTCAGCGAGCCGGGCGCGGGCTCGGATCTCCTGTCGCTCGAGACGCAGGCCTCCCGCGACGGCGATCAGTGGGTGATCCGCGGACACAAGATCTGGTCGAGCCACGCGGGCATCTCGACGCACGGCCTCGTCCTGGCACGCACGGCGCGCGGCGGTCGCCGGCAGGACGGGCTCACGATGTTCGTCGTGGACAACGCGACGGCCGGCATGGACATCCGTCCGATCCGGAGTCTCACCGGCGAGGTCTACCACTACGAGGTGTTCCTCGACGGCGTGCGCGTCCACCGCGACTGGGTGCTCGGCCGCGAGCACGAGGGCTGGGCGCAGCTGCTGCGAGGACTCGACACCGATCGATTCTGGGGCCGCTTCTACAAGGCGCCGATGCTCACGCGAGTGCTCCGCCGCCTCGTCGACTACGCCAACACCACGGTGCGTGACGGGGGATGGCTGGCTCACGACGCGGGCGTCCGGCGGCGGCTGGCGGCGATGGCCACCGAGATCGAGGTCCTGCGCGTGCTGTTCTACCGGATCGGCTGGATGCTCGCGGAGGGGCTGCCGACGCCGTACGAGGCCGCGCTCGCCAAGGTGATGGCCGACGAGGCGGGCCAGAAGCTGGCCGCGCTCGGCCTCGAGCTGCTCGGCCCCCATGCCGCCCTCCCGCCGAGCTCACCGTGGGCGGCGCTCGCCGGCGAGATCCAGCACCTCTACCTCACGACGATGGGACACACGATCGCCGGAGGGACGTCGGAAGTCCTCAGGACGACGGTCGCGACGCGCGGCCTCGGGCTGCCGCGCGAGCCGCGGGCGAGGACCTGAGCGATGGACTTCCGGCTCTCGGACCAGCAGCGGCTGCTCGTCACCATCGCGCGCGACTTCCTCGACAAGCAGGCCTCCACGGCCGTCGCACCGGCAGGCATGCCGCACGAGCGCGGGCTCCCCGCGGACGTCTGGCGCGAGATGGCACGTCTCGGCTGGCCCGGCCTGCTCGTGCCGCAGGCGCTCGGCGGCAGCGGCGGCTCGATGCTCGACGTCGTCCTGCTGGTGGAGGAGATGGGCCGGGCGTGTCTGGGCGGTCCGTACGTCGGGAGCGCGGTCGCCGCGACGGCGCTCCTGCTGCGTGGCGACCCGCGCGCTCGGCAGTGGCTCCCGGCCATGGCGCTCGGCGAGCGGATCGTGACGCTGGCGGTGGCCGAGGAGGGCGCCTCGTTCGCGCCGGACTCGCTCGCCATGGCCGTCGACGCGCCGGGCCGGCTCGAGGGCGTGAAGCTCTTCGTCAGGGACGCCGACGTCGCGGACACGCTCATCGTGGCAGGCCGGGGTGCCGGCGGGCTGAACGTCGCCCTCGTGCCACGCGATCGGGCCGGCGTCACCGTGACCGCGGTCGCTCTCATGTCCGGTGAGAACGTCTTCGCCGTCGAGTTCCGGAACGTGGCGATCGATACCAGCGACCTCGTCGGCTCACCGGGCCGCGGTCTCGACCTCCTCCGCGCGGCGCTCCGCGCCGGCGCGCTCGCGCGCGCGGCCGAGATGGTGGGCGCCGCCCAGCGCGTGCTCGAGCTCGCCGTCGAGCACGCCAAGGTGCGCGTGCAGTCAGGGCGCCCGATCGGGACGTTCCAGGCGATCCAGCACGCGTGCGCGGACCTGCTGCGCAACGTCGAGGGCGCGCGGTGGATCGTGCGCAGCGCGGCGTGGAACGCCGACTGTCCGGACGCGGGCGGCGCTGACAGCCGCGCCGCCGACACCGCGGTCGCGACGGCCAAGGCGTGGACCGGCGAGGCGTGCCTGGCGGTCGCCCGCCGCGCCCACCAGGTGTTCGGCGCCATCGGCTACTGCGAGGAGCACCCGCTCCACCGCTTCCACAAGCAGATCCTCGCGTCGTCGGTCGACTTCGGCGACGCGAGCACACACCTGGAGACCGTTGCAGGAGCGATCGGACTGGCGCCCGACGCCGTCTGACGGGCACTCCGTGCGGCGCAGGCACCCGGGGGTCGTCCGGCTCGCCAGCCCACGCGGGCACCTCTCCGCGACGGTCGGATTGTTCAGACCCGCGCCTCGCACCCGAGATGCCGTTTCAAGCTTCTTGACCCGTCGATAGGTTATCTCCTACACTTCGCCCGCTTCACCAATTCGTCGTCCGTTCGGCCCCATGTTTCCGGCACGTCGCCGGGCGCGGTACCCAGGCCGGATGCGAGCGCAACTCACCGCGTCTCGCCGCGCATCACCCGCTCGTCGACGCGCTCTGCTGTGCACTGCTCACCGCGATCTGGAGGAAGTGGATGATGCCCAGGGCAATCCGGCTTCTGCTATTCCTCACGCTCATCCTCTCGCCCGCTCTGACGATCGCCGTTCTGCCGGTCCCCGCCGAGGCAGATACACGCCTCGTGGATTGCAGTCGCGGACGGCGGATCGCGACCGCCCTCAGGGTGCCGGCCGGCCGGTCGCTCATGATCCGGATCAGCGGGATCTGCACCGAGAATGTCGTCATCGCGCGCGACGACGTCACCCTCGTCGCGGGCGTGGCGGGCGCCACCATCAACGCGACCGACCCGACCAAGAACACGATCCAGATCGACGGAGCGAAGGGCGTCGTCATCGACGGCCTGCACGTGACCGGCGCCCGGAACGGCATCGTGGGGCAGAGCGGCGCCAGCTTCGTCGTCCAGAACGCATTCGTCCACAACAACGCGCAGAGCGGGATCGTCGCGCTGGGTGGCTCGACGGTGACGGTGACCAATACCGAAATGACGGCCAACGGAGCAACCGGCGATGTCTCCATCGGCACCAACGGCATCACGGTCGTCGACAACTCCACGGCCTACATCACCGGAGGCTCGGTGTCCGGGAACAGCGGCAGTGGTATCGTGGTCACACGGAGCAGCGCGGCGCGCGTCGGCCGCACCGTGCGGTTCGTGCCCGGACCCGTCACGATCAGCGGCAACGGCGCGCGTGGCGGCAGCGGGGTGTCGGTCACGCGCAACTCGTACGCCCTCGTCGACGGCAACACGATCACGACTAACACCGGAAGCGGGATCAGCCTCGATCAGGCGGCGTCGGCGACGATCACGACCAACCGCATCGAGGGGAACACGTCCACCGGCATCAGCGTGACGAACACGTCGGCCGCGCGCATCGGACTCGACGAGCGCAACACCGCGCCGCGCCGCGAGGACGGCTTCACGAACGTCATCCGAGACAACGACGGGGACGGAATCTCCGTCAGCTACGGCGCCAACGCCAATTTCTACGGCAACCTCATCGAGCTCAACGGCGGTCGCGGCGTGAGCGTGGCGCGAGCCTCCGCAGGCAGCTTCGGGGACAACCGCATCAGGGACAACGTCCGTGACGGCGTCGGCGTGTTCGGCTCGAAGTACAGCCTGCTCGCGGGCTTCGGCCTCGCGCCGAACCCCGACTTCATCACCAACAACGGCACGGGTCACGACCCGAGCCAGGCCTGGGGCGTGATCGTCTTCGACGGCGGGTCGGCCCGCATGGACAACGCCGAGATCACCGGGAACTTCCTCGACGGGATCATGGTCGGCGATGCGTCGATGCTCGACATCCGCAACTCCACCGTCTCGAGCAACACCCGCAACGGGATCAGCGCCATGCGAGGGGCGTCCGTCGATCTGCGGAGTTCCACCGTGTCTTCGAATGGCGCAAGCGGCGTGATCCTGTCGACGGGAACCGCGGCGAATGTCCAGGGTTCCACGATCTCGACCAACAGCGCCAACGGCATCCTCGCCACGACGGGGTCTTCCGTCACCGTCACGAGTTCGACGATCTCCGACAACGGCACGGCCGGGCCGGACCGGGGAAACGGCATCAACCTCTTCGTCAACAGTTCGGCGAACGTCTCCGACTCCGTGATCGAACGCAACAGCCGTAACGGGATCGAAGCGCACACGAATTCGACGGCGAACGTCTCCAACACGACGTCCTCGCCGCTCATGATCATCCAAGGCCATACGAGCTCGGGGTCCGGGCAGGGGATCATCGCGCTCATGAGCTCGGCGGTTCGCCTGTTCCGTGGCTTCCTGTCTAACGGCGTCACGCTCGTCGCGCCCGTCACGATCACGGGCAACCGCGTCGGCATCAGCTGCTTCCTGACATCGGTCATGGAGAGCGGAGATGCCTTGCAGAATCCGGGCGGCGGCGCCAGTGGAATCTCGCTGAATACGTCCGACGACTTGCTTGGCACCACGTTGGTCAGCACCGAGATCGTCGACGCGGGCAACGTCCCCCGGACCGTGCTCGCCCCCGCCGCACTCACCGCGGAGGGAGGGAACTGCCTCTAACAGCCCTCTCAGTCTAAGCAGGACCTCGAAGCAGCCGAGCCGGAGGGATAATCCAGGAACATTTGTGGCGGGATGCGCTTCTGGTTCTATGCGCTTCTGGTTCCGCTGCGGGAACGCTGACCACGGGCGCAGGGGTCACGCCGGCGCCCGAGGTGTTTTCGGCCGAGCTACGCGAACCGACCGATCGCGTCCTCCACCGGGGCCGTCACCCGAGATGACCGTTTCGAGTGTCTTGACCCTCGAGCGGAGACGTCCGTCACTGCCCGGCTCGAAAGGCGTACGATGATGTGCACACTTGAAGCGCGAAGGGAGGCGTTTGATCATTGCCGTCGGGCATGGGAGAGGTTCGGGTCAAGGCCAGACTGACGAACGCGGTGGACGAGGAGCTGTTTCGGCGCGGCGCCCTCGAGCCGGAACAGGTGAGGACCTATGAGACGGATGCGCTTGTCGATACCGGCGCGGTCCGTACCGTTCTCCCGCCTCATGTCGTCGCCCGTCTCGGTCTCGGGACGCGTGGTCAGCGCATGGCCGAGTACGCTGACGGACGCAAGGAAGCTGTGCACGTGACGGGACCTCTCGTCGTCGAGCTCGAAGGCCGAGATACGCTCGAGGAGGCGCTGGTGCTCGGCGACGAGGTCTTGATCGGCCAGACGGTGCTCGAGAGCTCGACCTGTTCGTGGACTGCCAGCGCCAGCGGCTCGTTCCGAATCCTGCCCATCCTGACCAGCCGGTCACCAAGGTGAAGGTCGAGTCCACGCTCGCCGGATGGGCCAGCGTGCGCAGCTCGTTGACGAGCGAGGCCGCGACGTACTGGGCGATCATGTAGCCGGAATGCAGGCCGCCGTGCGGGGAGAGGAAGGGCGGCAGGGCCCTCGTTCACGAGCGGGTTGACGAGCCGATCGATGCGCCGCTCGGTGATGCCGGCGAGCGGCGTGAGGCCGATCGCCAGCGTGTCGAGGACGAGCCCGAGCACCTCGCCGTGGAAGTTGCCCCCGGTCAGGACCGCGCCGTCGTCCGGGAAGACGAGCGGGTCGTCGGTGACGCTCGTGAGCTCGCGTTCCAGCACCGCCCGCGCGAACCCGATCGCCTCGCGCGCCGCGCCGTGGACCTGTGGCCCTTCGTTGATCCCGCAAGGTAAGACGCGTAAGATCTCGGCATGACGACCACAACGCTCTCGAGCAAGGGACAGCTCGTCATCCCGACGGCCCTCCGGCGGGCACTGCATCTCAAGCCGGGCGCCCGGCTCCGCGTGAGCGTCGAGCGCGGACGCTTGGTGCTCGAGCCGGAGCGCGCTCAGCCCGCTCGCCTCGTGAAAGAGCGCCGACGGAGGGTGCTCGTGGCTCCTCCCGGCGCGCCAGCGATGACGACCGCTGAGGTGAAGAGACTGTTGTCAGAGTTCCCGTGAGCCACCTGCTCGACGTCAGCGTCCTGATCGCCTGCGGGTGGAAGTCCCACGCCGACCATCGCGCGGCGCGGAGATGGCTCGACGCGCAGGCCAACTTCCACACGTGTCCGCTGACCCAGCTGGGATTCCTCCGGATCAGCATCAGCCCGGCCTTTCGAGCGACGTTCGAGGACGCACGGAGCGTTCTCGAAGAGTTGACGGGCATGAAGGGCGCGAGGTTCCTCCCGGACACGCTGCCGGGAACCGTCCTCCCGCCGCTCCAGAGCGCGAACGACGTGAGCGACGCGTACTTCGTGGCGCTGGCCGATGCCGCCCAGCTGCGCCTCGCAACCCTGGACGACGACTTGTGCCGCAAGCCTTGGGCGGCAGGGATCGCCGTGAATCCGTTGCGCTCTCGATAGCGCGGCCAGGGCGCACGCTCCCGACGTCGTCGTGAAGAGACTCGGTCGGGCTTACTCCAGCGTCCCGACCGCCGCCTCCACGACGGCGAGTACGGTGCCGCCGGTGACCAGCGCCAGTGCCGCGTCCAGGTCCGCCTTGAGGTAGCGATCGCCGTCCAGCGGCGCGATCGCGCGGCGCACCGCCGCATGGGCGGCCGCACTCCCCCGCCCGGGAGTGAGCGGCCTGCGACAGTCGAGCGCCTGGGCGGCGAGCAAGAGCTCGATCGCGACGACCTGACGCGCGAGCCCGACCGCGCGTCGCGCCTTGAGCGCCGACGTCGCGCCCATCGCGTTGTAGTCCTCCTGCAGTCCGGACGTCGGGATCGAGTCCACGCTCGCCGGATGGGCGAGCGTGCGGAGCTCGTTGACCAGCGCGGCCGCGACGTACTGCGCGATCATGTAGCCGCAATTGAGGCCGCCGTGCGGTGACAGGAAGGGCGGCAGGCCCTCGTTCACGAGCGGGTTCACGAGCCGATCGATGCGCCGCTCGGTGATGCCGGCGAGCTGCGCGAGCCCGATCGCCAGCGTGTCAAGGGCGAGCCCGAGCACCTCGCCGTGGAAGTTGCCCCCGGTCAGGACCGCGCCGTCGTCGGGGAAGACGAGGGGGTTGTCCGTCACGCTGCCGAGCTCCCGCTCCAGCACGGTCCGCGCGAAGCTGATCGCCTCGCGCGTCGCGCCGTGCACCTGGGGCATGCAGCGCAGGCTGTACGCGTCCTGCACGCGCGTGCAGTCACGGTGCGACGCGATGATGGCGCTGTCGGCCGTCAGCCGGCGAAGGTTCGCGGCCGTCGCGACCTGCCCGGGATGCGGCCGCAGCCGGTGGATGCGCTCGTCGAACGCGACGTAGCTGCCCATCAGGGCCTCGAGCGACATCGCGCCCGTCACGTCCGCGAGCTTCACCAGACGCAGGGCGTCGAGCACCGCGAGGGCGCCGAGGCCCGCCTGGAGATGGGTGCCGTTGAGCAGCGCGAGCCCCTCCTTCGCCTCGAGCGTCAGCGGGCTCAGGCCGGCGCGTGCGAGCACGTCGCGCGCCGGCGCGGGCCGGCCGTCGATCCACGCTTCGCCTTCACCGATCAGACACGCAGCAACGTGCGCGAGCGGCGCCAGGTCGCCGGACGATCCGAGCGACCCGCGCTCGGGAACCACCGGATGCAGTTCGCGATTCAGGCAGGCCACAAGCGTCTCCACGACCTCCGGACGCACGCCCGACGCGCCCCGGGCCAGTGACGCGGCGAGCAGCAGCATCACGGCCCGCGTCTCGTCCTCCGCGAGCGGAGCGCCGACGGCGCCGGCGTGGCTCAGGACGAGGTTGCGCTGGAGCGCGCGCCGGGCGGCCGCGGGAATCACGACGTCCTTGAGCTTGCCGACGCCGGTCGTGATGCCATAGATCGGCTCGCCGCCTGATGCCAGCCGGTCGATGAACGCCCGGCCCCTCGCGAGCGACGCCGTCGTCTCGGCGGCGACCGCGACCTTCGCGCCGTGACGCGCCGCGCTCTCCACCGCGTCGAGCGACAGCGGGCTCCCGTCGAGCGCGATCGTCAGATCCGCCATCCGTCGGTCAGCTCGCGGACGCGCGCGAGCAGTCGCTCCTGATCGACCGTCGTGAGCCGGCCCGACTCGACGACGCGGCGCCCCTGCACCCAGACGTCCGTGATCGCGCGTGGCGACATCGCATACACCACGTTCTTCAGCACATCGCTCCGGGGGTGAAGCGACGGGTCGTCGAGATCGACGGCGACGAGATCGGCCAGTCGGCCGCCCGCGATCACGCCGGCGTCGAGTCCGAGCACTTGGGCGGCGGATGCCGTGCCCAGCGCGAACGCACGCTCCGCGGAGAGCGCGGTCCCGTCGAGCAGCCGCACGCGCTGGAGCAGCGACGCCATCCGCATCTCCTCGAAGACGCTCAGCCGGTTGTTGGTGCAGCCGCCGTCCGTGCCGAGCCCGACGCGGACGCCGGCGCGAAGCATCTCCGGCAGCCGGGTGATGCCGTCGCCGAGGAACATGTTCGAGCTCGGGCAGTACGCCAGCGCCGCGCCCTTGCCGCCCATGAGCGCGATCTCCTCGTCGTCGAGCCAGACGCCGTGCACGCCGATCATGCGCGGCCCGAGCACGCCGAGCCGGTCGAGGTAGCGGATCGGCGTCGCCCCGTGCTCGGAGAGCGTCCGCTCGCCCTCGTAGCG
>JACPDG010000070.1 GCA_016184125.1 Candidatus Rokuibacteriota bacterium
GCGAATGGCGCCGCGCATTAAGATACTCGGATACGCGCACCGAGGGCGTGATCCTCACGCCGTGGGCGCGAGACTCGCACCGGGGTGATGCATGGGCCACGAGCAGATCGTCTACGAGGTGCAGGACCGGATCGCCACCGTGATGCTGAACCGGCCGGACAAGCTCAACGCGTGGACGCACGTGATGGGCCGCGAGGTGCGCGCCGCCATGGAGGAGGCCGGACGCGACGATGGCGTGCGCGTGATCGTCCTGACCGGCGCGGGCCGCGGCTTCTGCGCGGGCGCCGACATGGACCTCCTGTCCGGCATCAGCGGCGGCGGAGTGGGCGCCGGGCGCGAGGCGGCGCGGCCGGCCGCGACCACCGCGACCGCCGGCGGGCCGGCCGGCGAGTTCCGCGGGACCTATGCGTACTTCCCCACGATTCCGAAGCCGATCATCGCCGCGCTGAACGGGCCGACCGCGGGACTCGGGCTCGTCATCGCGCTCTACTGTGACCTGCGCTTCGCCGGCGACGCCGCGGTGTTCACGACGGCATTCTCGCGCCGGGGGCTCATCGCCGAGCATGGCATCAGCTGGATGCTGCCGAAGCTCGCCGGACTCTCACAGGCGCTCGACCTCGTGCTGTCGGCCCGCAAGGTCGACGCCGCCGAGGCGCTCAGGATCGGGCTCGTCAACCGCGTGCTGCCCCAGGGCGAGCTGATGGCCGGCGTCCGGGAGTATGCGCGCGAGCTTGCCGACATGGTCTCGCCACGCTCGATGCGCGTGATCAAGCGCCAGCTCTGGAACGCGCAGTTCCAGACGCTCGCCGAGGCGACGGCCGTCGCCGACCGCGAGATGGTGCAGAGCTTCGACAGCGCGGACTTCAAGGAGGGCGTGGCCCACTTCGTCGAGAAGCGGGCGCCGCGGTTCACCGGGCGATGACCGGGAAGGAGGCGAGAGTGCCCGGGACAGGTGCCGGCGAGGAGCAGGGCGGCACGCCGCCCGCCGAGCGGCGCTCGCAGGCACGAGTCTCGGTCAGCATCCAGATTCACTATCAGACGGTCGACGCGGTCTTCACCGAGTTCGCGACCAACATCAGCGAGGGCGGCGTCTACATCGAGTCCGCCGTGCCGCTGCCGGTCGGCACGCGCGTCACCATCGAGTTCTTCCTCCCGAACCGGCCGCGGCCCATCCAGGTTTCGGGCGAGGTCGTGAGGGTCAACGACGAGGGCACCGAGCGGATCCCCCGCGGCATGGCGATCGGGTTCGAGCCGCTCGACGCTCAGACGAAGGCCGAGATCAACGCGTTCGTCCGGTCGCTCCGACGGCCGGACTGAAATCATTGGGGGCCTCCTTCGGGTGGGAGGAACAGTCGCCTCGCGCCTGGTTCTCGTCCAGCGATGCCGTGGACGGTGCGGACTCGCCGTGCGGCTCCTGTAGAATCCGGCCATGCCGATCGACGCGAACGACCGGAAGCTCGAGATCGTGACCGACATCCCCGACACGGCGATGGTGGTCTGCGCGCACGCCGACGACGCGGAGATCGGCTCCGGCGGTGTCGTCGCGAAGTGGGTCGCCGCGGGCTGTGAGGTGGCGTACGTGCTCTGCACGGACGGGAGCGCCGGCACCGCCGACCGGTCACTGACGCCGGCCGAGCTGTCGGAGAAGCGGACGGTCGAGCAGCGCGCGGCCGCGGACTTCATGGGCGTGAAGCACGTCGTGATGCTCGGCTATCCGGACGGCGGCCTCGAGGACACGCGCGAGCTCCTCGGCGACATCGTGCGCGCGATCCGACGGTACCGACCGCGCACCGTCCTCACGCACGACCCGTACCGCATCAAGCACTTCCAGCACCGCGACCACCGTAAGGCCGGCATCGTGACGACGGACGCCGTCTATCCGTTCGCACGCGACCACCTGCACTTCGCGGAACACATCGCCGTCGAAGGCCTCGAGCCTCACAAGGTGCGCGAGCTCTGGTACTGGGGCGCCGACGAGCCGGACGTCATCGTCGACGTGACCGACTCGATCGACCGGCAGATCGCGGCCCTCGCCCGCCACGAGAGCCAGGTGCCCGGCTTCAACGTGCAGGCGGGCGACACCATCGGCGAGCGATTGAGGCGCAACGCCGCGCGGCTCGCGAACGGCTACGGGTTCGAGTACGGCGCGGTCTTCCGGCGTCTGATCGCGCGGCGCTGATGCCTGGGAGGGCGGCTTCGCCCCCTTTCGAAACCTCAGGGCGGTGGCCGCCCGCCGTCAGGGGGCGAGGCGGACCGCGGACGCCTGCCGGCGAAGGAAGTCACGCACCGCCGCGTCCTCGCTGAAGCGCGTCAAGCAGGCGCTGGACGTCGGTCACGCGCCTCTTCGAGGAACCGCGCCGTCTCCTGCATGCGCCGCAGGCGTCGTTGACCGTGCTACTGCGCGGAGTACCCACCATCGACGAACATGACCTGGCCCGTGATGAAGTCGGCCGCGTCCGAGGCGAGGTAGACCACCATCGACGCGATGTCAGCCACATCGCCGAGCCGCCCGCGCGGGTAGGCCTTGACGAGCACGGCCTTCCCGGCGTCGCGGTCGCCCGGCCTGCCGGCCTGCACGGCCATGTAGTCGTAGAGCACGTCGTTGAGCGGCGTCACGACGTTGCCCGGCGCCACGGCGTTGACGTTGATGTGATGGGGCGCCAGCTCGATCGACAGCGCGCGCGTCAGCCCGTGGATCGCCATCTTCGTGACGCAGTAGGCGGCGGCGCTCGGGACGCCGTAGGCGCCGAAGATGGAGCCGTTGAGGATGAGCTTGCCGCGTCCTCGCTTCTTCATCTCGGGGACGACCCGCCGCGCGGTGAAGAACGCGCTCGTGACGTTCGTCGTGAGGTGGCGGTTCCAGATCTCGTCGGTCGTCTCCTCCAGCGCGGCCATCTGGAACACGCCGGCATTCGCGAAGGCGACGTCGACGCCGCCGAGCGTCTCGACGGCGGTCCGCACGACGCGGTCGACCTCGTCGGATCTCGTCACGTCGGCCTTCACGGCGACCGCCCGCCGGCCGCGGTCGACGATCGCCTGCGCCAGCGCCTCGGCGTCGGCCATGTGCGAGTAGCCCTGCACGCAGACGTCCGCGCCGGCCTCGGCCAGCGCCAGCGCCGCGGCGCGGCCGATGCCCGACGAGGCGCCCGTCACGACTGCCACGCAATCGTCGAGCCGGATCTGCACGGTGCTACCTCCCTGGCTCCTCGAGGAGCCGGCGAAGGGGAACGACCTCGATGCCCTCGGCCGCCAGTCGCTCGCGCACGGCGCGCGCCACGTCGGCGCCGTTCGGCGCGTCGCCGTGGATGCAGAGGGTGGGCACGTCGACGGTGATCGTCGAACCGTCGACCGCCGGGAGCCGGCGCTCGCGCACGACGCGCACGGCGTTCGCCGCGACCTCGCGCGGGTCCCACGCGCGCTTGGCCCGCTCGAGCACGGGAACGCCGCTCGGGTGATACGCGAGGTCGACATAGCCTTCGGGCACCGCGCGCACGCCCGTGCGCGCGGCCGCGGCCGGGACCGCCGGTCCGCCGGCGATCGCGACGAGCGCGGCATCGACCGCCCGCATCGCGGACAAGAGCGCTTCTGCGAGCTCCGGGCTCTCGCCGCACATCGCGTAGAGCGCGCCGTGCGGCTTGACGTGCGTGAGCGCCACGCCCGCCGCGCGCGCGAAGCCGAGGAGCGCGCCGATCTGGTAGACGACGTCGTCGTGGAGCTCGTCGGCGCCGATCGCCATCCGCCGCCGGCCGAAGCCGCGCACGTCGGGCAGCGCCACGTGCGCGCCCACCTCGGCGCCCGCCGCCGCGGCGAGCTCGACGGTCCGCCGCATGACGTGCGGGTCACCGGCGTGAAAGCCGCACGCGACGTTCACGGTCGGGATCCACTTCATCATCTCGGCGTCGCTGCCGAGCTGCCACCGCCCGTAGCTCTCGCCCACGTCCGAGTTCAGGTTGACGCGGTCTGC
This sequence comes from Candidatus Rokuibacteriota bacterium, assembly GCA_016184125.1. GTDB lineage: Bacteria > Methylomirabilota > Methylomirabilia > Rokubacteriales > CSP1-6 > AR8. Next base: position 3,965 of record JACPDG010000070.1, read on the forward strand.
CATGCGATGGTCCTCGTTGCGGCCCGGCGGGCCGTCACGCCTTCTCGAGGTTCGCTTCGGAGATGGAGTCCTCGAGCTCCCGCAGCGCGTCGACGGCCTCGCCCGTCGAGACCGCCTGGAATCTCGTGACGTGCCCCGGGCGCGTCTGCCCGACCTTGCCGAGGTCCGCGCTGATCACCGTCGCGATCTTCGCGTACCCGCCGAGGCTCGGCCCGTCGACGTGGAGCACGATCGGCTCGACACCGCCGGGCACCTGGATGCCGCCGACCGGGATGGTGTCGTCGACGATGTTCGAGGGGTCCGAGCCTGCCTGCTCGACCAGGTAGGCCGGTCGCGGCTTGAACTCGAGCGTGGGCCCGACGTAGCGGCACCCCATCCGGTCGGACGTCGGCGAGAGCCTCCAGTCGTACGCCAGGAACGTCTGGACGCTTTCCGGCAGGAAGAGATCGTCCTGCGGCCCGAGGACGACACGCACGGTCCACCGATCGCCGTAGACGGGGACGAGCGCGCGTCGAAGGCGACGCCCCCCGAGCTCGGCGAGCCCCCGCTTCGGCGGGAACGCGCGAAGCACGTCTCCCGCCTTGAGCGCTCGCCCGTCCACGCCGCCGACGAACGCGCGGACGTTCGTCGCGCGGCTGCCGGCGAAGGTCGGCACGTCGATGCCGCCGGCGACGGCGAGGTACGCTCTCGCTCCCGCGCGAGCCTGGTGGAACACGAGGACGGCGCCCGCGCTCACCGCGATCGCCCGCCACACCGGCAGCGGCCGGTCGTCGACCGTCGGCGCAAGATCGGCGCCCGTGATCGCGATGACGGTGTCCGCCAGGACGCGGACGCGAAGCCCGGACAGGAGGACCTCGATCCCCGCGTCGCCCGGCCGGCGCCCGACGAGGTAACGCTCGCCCGGGTCGTTGCCGACGAGCAGGTTCGCGATGCCGAGCGCGAACCGGTCGGCGGGCCCCGACGCCGGCATGCCGGTCGCGAGGTACCCGGGTCGGCCCACGTCCTGCACCGTCGAGGACACTCCGCCGGCGAGCACCTCGAGGACGTTCACGTTCCGCTCCGCCCGCGCTTCATCGCCTCGACGCGCGCCAGGTAATCATCGAGCCGGTACGTGTCCTCCTCGATCTGGTAGCGATAGGCGCCCGCGTCGACCTCCCGGCGGATCTCCCGGTACGTCGCCTCGTCGATCGGCACGTACGTGTGGCGGTCACCGACGCGGGGCAGGACCGGGCTGTCCCTGAACACCGGGTTCTGCTGCTTCGGGTCGTAGAGCTCGATCGGCGTGCGACCCAGAAGCTGGTAGCCGCCGGGACTCGCGACCGGGTAGAACGACGTGAGCTGACCGGCGATGCAGAGGATGCGCTCCGGGGTCCACTTGCGAGGGCGCTGGTACTTCGGCGCGGTGAGCGCCTTCGACGGATCGAGCGGCAAGGCCTGGTAGCACGCGGGCGTGAACCCGACCGCCGAGACCCAGTGGTCCGTCCCCGCGTGCGTCCTGATCACGTCGGCGACCGTCATGCCGTTGAGCTCGGCCAGCAACGCGACGTTGTTCGGCGCGCCATGCGCCGCGGCGCACTCGCGGGACCACGGATCGTCGTACCAGATCGGGATGGTGACGTGGCGCGACGGCACGGCCCGGACCGCGGTCGCGCTCCGCTCGAGCTCGCGGAGCCGTGCGACGAGGCGCTCGCGGCTGAGCGTCAGCGGATCGTAGACGACGCCGAGCGAGCGCGTCGTCGGGATGGTCTCCGTCACGCCCGCGACGCGCGCCTCGCGGAGCGCGCGGTCGAGGGCGATGACCCGGAAGTTCAGCTCGAGGCTCAGCTCGTCCCCGAACTCGACGGTCACGTAGAGATCGCCGAGCGGCTTCACGACGGCCTCGGCATAGAACACCGCTCAGATCCCCTGAACCAACCCGCTGGTCGAGCCGCGCCCCGGGTCCCCCGGGGCGCGTGCGAGCGCGGGGGGTTTGGGGGGCCTCGGTAGTCCCCCCATGATCTCAGAGCCCGTGAACGAATCGCGTCGTCGAGGGCCGTCCCGGGTTCCCCGGGACGGCTCCGAGCGCGGGGGGCTTGGGGGGCATCGATAGTCCCCCCATGAAAGTAGTCCCTCCATGATCCTAGACTCCAAGGTAGCGCCGGAGAAGGTCCGGATGCCCGCGCAGGTCGTCCGGCGTGCCCTCGAACTCGATCCGGCCCTGGTCGATGAGGTACACGCGGCGCGCGAGCGCCAGCGCGACTTCGAGGTTCTGCTCGACGAGCAGCATCGAGGTCCCGCGGGCGTTGATCGCGTGCAGGATCTCCGTGAGGTTCCTCACGATGATCGGCATCAGGCCCTCGGTCGGCTCGTCGACGAGCATGAGCGCGGGACCGGCGACGAGGCCCCGCGCGATCGCCAGCATCTGCTGCTCGCCGCCCGACAGGCTCTTGCCGTTCTGCGTGAGCCGCTCGCGCAGGCGCGGAAAGAAGGCGAGCGCCTCCTCGAGCCGGGCGGACGCCTCCTTGCCGTCCACCGGCGCCTTGAGCATCGCGAGCCTCAGGTTCTCGTAGACGGTGAGGTTCGGCACGATGCGCCGCTCCTCGGGGATCCACGCGATGCGGCGCCGGGCGACGAGATGCGGCGGCAGCCGGGTGATGTCCGCCCCGTCGAAGCGGATCGTGCCGCGCCGCGCTGGCACGATGCCCATGATGCTCTTGAGCGTCGTCGTCTTGCCCGCGCCGTTGCGACCGAGCAGCGCCACGACCTCGCCCGCGTCGACGCGGAGCGACACCCCCTGGAGCACGTGGCTCTCGCCGTAGTAGGTGTGGATCGCGTCGACCGTGAGCACCGTCACGCGCCTCCCAGGTACACCTGCTGCACGCGGTGGTTGGCGCGGATGTCCGCCGGGGTGCCCTCCGCGAGGATCTGTCCCTGGTGGAGCACCGTGATCCTCTGCGAGATCTTCATCACGAGCTTCATGTTGTGCTCGACGACGATCACCGTGCGCCCGCCCGCGATCTCGCTGATGAGCCGCATGGTCGCCTCGGTCTCCTCGGGGCTCATGCCGGCCGTCGGCTCGTCGAGGAGGAGCAGCTCGGGCTCGGTGGCCAGCGCGATGCCGATCTCCAGGTTGCGCTTCTCGCCGTGCGAGAGGTGGGCCGCGCGGTGCGACGCCTTCGCCGCGAGCCCGACCGCGACGAGCGTGCGCTCCGCGCGGTCGCGCACGGCCCCGAGCGCCGACGCCTTCTGCCAGAAGTTGTACGCGGTAGCGCGCGACTGCGCCGCGACCCGGATGTTCTCGAACACGGTGAGGTGCGGGAACACCGACGTGATCTGGTACGACTTCACGATCCCCAGCCGCGACACGGCGTGCTGGGGCAGGCCCGTGATGTCCCGCCCCTTGAAGCGGATGCGGCCCGAGGACGGCGGCAGCTCCCCGGCGATCAGCCGGAAGAACGTCGACTTGCCGGCGCCGTTCGGGCCGATGATCGACCGGAGCTCGCCCGCCCCGACCGCGAAGTCGACGTCGAGGACCGCCTGGAGGCTGCCGAAGCTCCTCGACAGCCCCGCGGTACGGAGGAGCTCCATCATGGTCGAGCCACGCCCCGGGTCCCCCGGGGCGTGTGCGAGCGTTCGGGGGGTTTGGGGGGCCCGTCGAGGCCCCCCATGATTTCAAGCCCGACGACCGTCCCCCAGATGCCGCGCGGCAGGAAGCGCACGAAGGCCATGAAGATCGCCCCGACGACGAGCGGCCAGCTCTCGGTGAAGACGCTCAGCACGTCCTCGAGGATGAGGAACACGCCGGCGCCGACGAACGGGCCGAAGAACGTCCCCGCGCCGCCGAGGAGCGCCATCATCACGACCTGCCCCGACGTCGTCCAGTACAGCGTGTCGATGGGGACCACCTGCAGGTAGAGCGCGTTGAGCCCGCCGGCGAGACCCGCGAAGGCGCCCGAGAAGACGAACGACAGCAGCTTCACGCGCGTGACGTCGTAGCCGCACGCCGCCGCCCGGTCCGTGTTCTCGCGGATCGCCTGCAGCACGGCGCCGAACGGCGAGTCCAGGATCCGCTTGAGCACGGCCACGGCGGCCCCGACGACGACGAGGACGAAGTAGTAGAAGGCGAGCGGCGTCTCGATGGACACCCGCACGCCGGCGAGGCCGACCGGGAGCACCGGGATGCCGCGCAGCCCGTCGTCGCCGCCAGTGATCCACGACAGGTGGAACCCGACGAAGTACAGGAGCTGCGCGAACGCCAGCGACAGCATCGCGAAGTAGATGCCGCGGCGCCTGAGGCACAGGTAGCCGATGAGCGCGCCGCCCGCCGCCGCGAGCACGAGACCGGCGGCGAGCCCGGCCCACACGGAGGTGACGCCGAGCCGCGCGAGCGTCACCCCGGTGCCGTAGGCGCCCAGGCCGAAGAAGGCCGCATGCCCGAACGACAGGAGCCCCGTGTAGCCGTAGAGCAGGTTGAAGCCGAGCGCGAACAGGCCGTAGATCAGCACCTGCGTCGCGAGCGCCTTGTAGGGCACGACGAACGGGAAGACGGCGAAGACGACGAAGAACGCCGGGATCGGATGGCGGGCGATCAGGGCGCCGACACGGCCCACCCGTCACTCCATGAGCCCGGCCTCGCCGAAGAACCCGCTCGGCCGGACGAGCAGCACGACCGCCATGACGAGGAACACGACGATGTCCGCCATCTTCGGCGCGAAGAACGTCGTGAGGCTCACCACCTCGCCGATGAGGAGCCCCGCGACGATCGCGCCGAGCAGGCTGCCCATGCCGCCGACCACCACGACGACGAAGGACTCGATGACGATCGTCACGCCCATCTCCGGGTAGACGCCGCGCATCGGCGCCGCCAGCACGCCGGCGAGCCCGGCCAGGGCGCAGCCGATCCCGAACACGAGCAGCCAGACCAGGTTCAGGTTGATGCCGAGCGCGCGCACGATGAGCGCGTCGCGCGTGCCCGCGCGGATGACGAGCCCGAGCGTGGTGCGCTCGAGGAACAGCCAGAGCGCGACGACGACCACGGCCGTCGCCGCGATGACGAACAGCCGGTACGCGGGGAAGTAGGTGAAGCCGAGGTTCACGGCGCCGGCGAGGGCGGCCGGGGGATCGAACGTGAGCCCCATCTTGCCCCACACGAGCCGGGCGGCCTCGACGAGCACGAGCGACAGGCCGAAGGTGAGCAGCAGCGGATCGTCGATGCTCCGCCCGTAGAGCGGCCGGACGAGCCACCGCTCGGTGAGGAGCCCGAGGAGCCCGAGGAGCAGCGGCGCCACGACCAGCGCGATCCAGAAGTTCTTCGTGAACCCGAGCACGAAGAACCCGAGGTACGCCCCGAGCATGTAGAAGCTGCCGTGCGAGAAGTTGACCACGGTCAGCAGCCCGAAGATCAGCGACAGCCCGAGCGCCAGGAGCACGTAGATCGTGCCGAGCACCAGACCCGTGAAGAGCTGGCTCAGCAGGGTGGCGGCGTCGAAGGGCATGCGCTAGGCGTGCCCGAGGTCCTTGCAGCTCCGCTCGAACTTCTCGCTCGCCTCGACGCGCCCCACGACGTCGAAGATGTCGTGCTCCGCCTTCTGGTCCTTCTTCGACTTGAGCACGTACACGTCCTGGAACGACTGGTGGTCGCACTTCCGGATCCACTGCTTGCCCTTGTAGTAGTCGTACGTGTGACCCTCGAGCGCCGCGATCACCTTGTCGGCTTCGGTCGTCTTCGCGCGCTGCACCGCTTCGAGGAGCAGCCGCGTGCCGCTGTACGCGTAGCCCGCGTAGTCGTAGGGCGGACGGTCGTACTTCTTCCGGAAGGCGTCCGCGAACCGCTTCGCCGTCGGGATCTTCTCGCCGATCTCCCAGTAGAACGTGGTGCCGCCGTACACGCCGTCGAAGACGGTGGGGCCGCCCTCACGTCGCATGGTGCCGAGGAAGACCGGGCACACGAGCTTCATCTGCGACTTCAGCCCGAAGCTGGCGGCCTGCTTGACCGAGTTGAGCTGGTCCTTGCCGAAGTTGGCGAGCACGAGCACGTCCGGCTTGGCGGCCTGCACGCGCGGGAAGAGCGCCGAGTAGTCGGTGGCGCCGAGCGGGTGCGGGTCGGCGCCGAGCACGGTCGCGCCGCTCTTCTCCGCCACGAGCTTGATCCCGTCGCGGAGCTGCTGCCCGAAGGCGTAGTCGGCGTAGAGGACGTAGATCCGCTTCCCGAGGTTCTGGATCGCCCAGCTGCCGACGACGTGCGACGTGATGAAGGGGTTGATCGCCTCGTGGAAGGTATACGGGCTCCAGTCCGGCCTGGCCGTGATCTCGTTCGACTGGGAGATGGAAACGTAGATCACCTTGGCCTTCTTCGTCTGCTCGTTGATCGCCATCTGGACCGCAGCGGAGAGGCCGCCGATGACGAAATCGACCTTCTCGTTCTCGAGCAGCTCCTTGGTGCGCTGCGCCCCGACCCCGGGCTTGAGCTGGTCGTCGCGCACGAGCAGCTCGACCTTCCGCCCGAGCACGCCGCCGCGCCCGTTGATCTCCTCCACCGCGAGCGTCGCCGCCGCCTGCTGGTCCGCCGCTTCCGCGCCGTACGGACCCGTGAGCGGAACCGGGAACCCGACCTTGATGGGCGCCTGGCCCAGCGTGACGCGCGGCGCCGCGGTGTCGAGGACGACGGCGGCGGTCGCGAGGCCGCCGGCCCTGAGGAACGTCCGACGAGTGATCGCCTTCATGCTCGGCCCTCCGTGGTGTGTAGAGGCTCGCCGCGCCCGCTCACAGCGCGCGGTCGGTGAACTCGCGGTTGAAGACCTTGACGGGCACCTTCCGGAGCTCGTCGATGGCCGCGGCCAGGTGCCGGGCGAACCGGTCGAGCGCTTCCTCGCCCTTCTCGCGTGTCGCCGTGAACGGGTTGCCGATGCATCCGCTCGGCGAGAACTCGCGGTGGTCCATCGGGAAGATGAAGTACTGGTAGCCCTGGAACTCGACGTCGGGTGCCCCGTCCTGCTTCAGGAACGCGCCCGGCAGCCACTCCGGCGTGTGCGTCTGCTCGCGGACCGCCCGGTCCATCCGCACGAGGCGCGCGTCGTGCGCCAGCACCTGCGAGGTCTCCAGCTCGCTCGAGTGCCAGCCCGGTGTCTCGTGCTCCGGGTTCTCCATGAGCCCGCGCAGGAAGCCGAGGTACCGCTCCGCGTACGCCTTGTAGTACCCGATGAGCGCGCCGGTCTCGTACTTGAGCTTGCGCAGGACGGGGTCGATCACCTTCACGTTCGAGCCGTGGCCGGCGACGAACACGATCTTGTTGAAGCCGTGGTGGATCAGGCTCCGCGCGATGTCGTGGCACACGTTCTGGAACGTCGTGGCGCGCAGCGTGATGGTCCCGAGCCCCTCGCCCGCGTGCCCCATGTGCTGTGGCGAGTAGCCCGCCCACATGACCGGCGTGTAGAGCGCGCGCGCGATGGCGGCCGCGCGCCGCGAGACCTCCAGCGCGGTGATGGTGTCCGTCGACAGCGGGAGGTGACGGCCGTGCTGCTCGGTGCTCGCCACGGGCACGAGCACCAGGTCGTCCTCGGCCAGGTACGCCTGGACGTCCACCCACGACAGGTCGGCGACGCAGTAGGAGGGGAGCTCGGGTGGCGTCATGGCTTTCTCCTTCAACGTGGATTCGGTTCTACGGCCGGGCCGGGCGGAATGCAAGAACAACGCCCGGCCTACCCGCGTGTTCCGGTGACCCGGATTGCACGCCCGGCGTGGGTTCCGAGCGGGCATGCAGACGCCTGGGTCGCCGCACTAGGCTACTTGACTCATTGCAGGATTGAAACGCCCAATGTTAGGAATGAAACCCTCATGCCCAGGCAGGCCGTCCGGAAGATCCGCCATACCGCAGGCGAGCAGAGCGAGAGCCGTCTGCCCGTCACCGATGAGGCGCTGAACATCAACGAGCACCTGGACGCGCTGCTGAACGCGTCCTTCGACGGCTTCGTCGTCACGGACGCCGAGGCCAGGGTGCTCAAGATCAACAAGGCCTACACGCGGATCACCGGCATCCGCGAGGAGGAGATGCTCGGCCACAGCATGGTCGACCTCCTGCGGCGCGGTCTCGTCCGCCACTCCGTCACGCTCGAAGTGGTGAAGCATCGCATCCCGATCACGATGCTCCACAGCTACCGCACGGGAAACATCGCGCTCGTGACCGGCACGCCGGTGTTCGACCAGGGTGGCGCGCTCTGCCTCGTCATCGTCAACGTCCGGGACATCACGCAGCTCAACGGCCTGCGCGAGCGGCTCGGACAGCCCGTGGTCGCGGGGCAGGAAAACGAGTCGATCTTCCTCCGCCCCGAGCTCGCCGACCTGCCGGCGTTCGGCATGGTCGTGCACAGCGAGCAGATGAAGCGGTGCCTGTGGTCGGCACTGCGGGTGGCGAAGTACGACTCCCCCGTGCTCGTCCTCGGCGAGTCCGGCGTGGGCAAGGGCTGCTTCGCGCGGCTCATCCACGACGCCAGCCCCCGGCGTGACGGGCCCTTCATCCACCTCAACTGCGGCTCGATCCCGGAGACGCTCGTCGAGTCGGAGCTGTTCGGCTACGAGCGCGGCGCGTTCACCGGCGCGCTCGCGAGCGGCAAGCCCGGCCAGTTCGAGCTCGCGCAGAACGGGACCATCTTCCTCGACGAGGTCGGCGAGCTGTCGCTCTCCCTGCAGGTGAAGCTCCTCGACGTGATCGAGGAGAAGCTCGTCCGCCGCGTGGGGGGCAACCACTCCATCGCCATCAACGCGCGGCTGATCGCCGCCACCAACCGCGACCTCGAGGCGATGGTGGGCGCGGGGAAGTTCCGCGAGGACCTGTTCTTCAGGCTCAACGTGGTGCCCCTCAAGATCCCGCCGCTGCGCGAACGCCAGGAGGAGGTCCCGCTCCTGATCAATGCGTTCATGGAGTCGCTCGCGAAGCGGTACGGCACCAGGAAGCGGCTCCAGCCGCGCGTCCTCGCCACCCTCACGCGCTACCAGTACCCGGGCAACGTCCGCGAGCTCGAGAACATCCTCGAGCGGCTCGTGATCCTGTCGGAAAGCGACACCATCGACGACCGCCACCTCACGCTGTGCGGCCTGCCCGCCACGCGGCCCGTGGTGCCCATCCGGCGGGAAGGCAGTCTCCGGCAGATCGTCGATGCCTTCGAGGCTCGCGTGCTGCGCGAAGCGGTCGAGAGCGCTCCGACGCTGCGCCAGGTCGCCTCGCGCCTCGAGATCAGCGTGCCGACGCTCTGGCGGAAGCTCAAGCGCCACGGCCTGCAGACCGTTTGAATGGGGGGCCCCGACATGGCCCCCCATACCCCCCCACGCTCGGAAGCGCCCCAGGGAACCCGGGGCGCTCCTCGGGGCTACTCGGTGGTCGGCACCGCGAACCTCGCGCCCACGCTCGGAAGCGCCCCGGGGAACCCGGGGCGCTCCTCGGGGCTACTCGGTGGTCGGCAGCGCCAACCTCGCGCCCGCGCTCGGGAGCGCCCCGGGGAACCCGGGGCGCTCCCCGGGCATCACACCAGGGGAACCTCCAGGATCTCGTTCACCGGGAACTTCGACATGATCTCGACGCCCGTCTTCGTGACGCGGATCATCTCCTCGATGCGCACGCCGTGCTTGCCCGGCCGGCCGTGCTGCGTCTCGATGGCGAACGTCATGTTCTCCTCGAGCGGGATGTCCGGCGGGTTCAGCGACACCTCACGCCAGACGATCGGCGGCTCGTAGAGCGTGAGCCCGATGCCGTGGGCCCAGTTGCTGCCCGCGGTCTGGTCCTCGCTGACGATGTGGATGTCCTTCCACACCACCGGCCCCGACGGCCACTGCTCCGCGATCTCGCGCGTCGTCACGCCGGCCTTGATGACGTTGATCGAGTTGTAGAGCCACTCGAGCGCGAGCGCGTAGTCGTCCTTCGCCTCCTGCGACGCCTTGCCGCAGCTGTACGTGCGGTAGACGCACGTCTTGTAGCCGAGGTAGGAGGTGTTGTACGTGTCCATGTACAGGATGTCGCCGGCGCGGATGATGCGGTCGCTCTCGTCGCGCGGGTTCGGCCACCCGAACGGTCCCGACGTCACGAAGATGCCGGAGTAGACGCGCGCGCCCAGGTTGTAGGCGGTCTGGTGCGCGATCCCGCACAGCTCGCTCTCCTTGACGCCGGGGCGGATCGCCTTCGCGACGGCGCCGAACTCCGCATCCGAGATCGTGGCCGCCGTGCGCTGGCACTCGATCTCGTCGCGGTTCTTGATGCGCCGCGCCTCGAGCATCGCGGCGGCGCCGTCGGGACTCACGCGCACGCCGAGCCGCTGGAACTCGGCGACGATGCCCGGGTCCCACACGTCCATGGCGAGCGTCTCACTGGCGACACCGGCCTCCTTCATGTCGTCGAGGATCTGCTGGCAGAACTTCTTGAGCTGGATCTCGTGGCCGGCGGGGCCCATGACCCGGCCGATCCACCCGGCGCCCGTGATCGCGACCTTCACCTTGTGGAGCCACGGCGCCATCTGGCGCGCGTGGTAGCCGATCTCGCCCTGCTCGTAGAGGATCGGGCTCTCCCGGGTCACCGGGAACAGCGAGTAGCGCAGCCCCGACGCCGGCGTGGTCCAGTATGCGTTCCACGTCGAGGTCATGTACCGCATGTTCCACTCGTTGATCGAGAGGATGGCGCCGATGTTGCGTTGCTGCATCTGCTCGCGGACGCGGCCCATGCGGTATTTCCGCATGCGGTCCATGTTGATGCGCTCCTCCCAGTCCACCGACTGCGTGCCGAACGGCACGCGCCCCTCGTAGTCGGGCAGAACGGGCCACTCGAACGCGAGACTCGGATCGTCATTCGGACGGTTCTGCTGTTTCGTCACGCCGCCGCCTCCTTCGTCTGATCGTGGTTGTCACCGTGCTCAGGGGACGTGCGCCATCGGGCCGACGGCCCGATGACTCGCCATCTCCTCTCACTACGCCGCTCCGGGCTCGGGATGGATGCCGGGCACCGATTCGCGCGACTCAAGCAACGCGGGTGCCAGCTGTGCTCGCGCCCGAAATGGCGCGTGATTCCGCGCACGCCACGCGTCGCTCCGCCGACGGCCGCGCCGCCAGGAGGCGCGGGATCTCCGCACCGTTTCAGCGATGAAACGCCCGAGTCGCCGTCACGCTCGCCGCGAGTGCCGCCCGCCCTCGACGCGCGGTGATGACGGTCGCCGCACGACCGTGAGGAGGCCTCCAGCCGCCTGATGATGAGACAGCATTGCGGAAGTGAAACGGGCGTCTCAGGCCCGAAACGTTTCGCGAACGCGGCCACGACGAGGACGGATCGATCGCGGCCGGCCGTCCATGAGCCCCGCGCGCGCCAGACCCCCGCGTCTGCACGCCAACTCGATGCGCTGACATCCAGCGTCCGGTCGCGCCCGCTGGCCGCGCGCAGCCGCAACGGACCGGCACGAGAAATGCCATCCCGCCATCCTCCAAGCGCCGAGTCCGGCGCGATGGTGTGGCACGGGGGTCGGAGGAGCGCCCGCGCGTGTCAGCGGGCGGGCGCATCGTCTCCGAGCACAGGGTATCGACCGCCGCCAAGAGGAGATGGGGAATGAGGAAACGACCGACCTTCGTGGCTGTGGTCAGCGCGGTCATCATCGCGCTGATCGGCACTGGAGTCGCCGTCCCGGCGGAGCCGATCAAACTCGGCTTCGGCATGGCGCTCACCGGCGCGCTGGCCGGCAATGGCAAGGCCGCCCTGCTCTCGATGCAGATGTGGGCGGAAGACGTGAACAAGAAGGGCGGGCTGCTCGGCCGTCGCGTCGAGCTCGTCTACTACGACGACCAGACAAAGCCGGCGACGATCCCGGCGATCTACACCAAGCTGCTGGACGTCGACAAGGTGGACCTGATCGTCTCGGGCTACGGCACGAACGTGATCGCTCCGCTCATCCCGCTCGCCATGGAGCGCAACCTCACGGTCGTGGGCCTGTTCGGGATGGCGAACAACGAGAAGTTCAACTACGGGAGGTACTTCCAGATCATGCCGGTCGGGCCGAACCCGCCCGTCGACTGGTCCCGCGGATTCTTCGAGGTCGCGTCGAAGCAGTCGCCGAAGCCGGCGACCATCGCGATCGTGGGCGCCGACGCCGAGTACCCGCACAACGCGATGGCGGGCGCGCGCAAGAACGCCGAGCAGTACGGTCTGAAGGTCGTCTACGACAACAAGTACCCGCCGTCGACCGTGGACTTCACGCCGATCGTGCGCGCCATCAAGGCGACCAATCCGGACGTGGTCTACGTGGCGTCCTACCCGCCTGACACCGCGGGGATGATCTTTGCCGCGCACGAGGTGGGGCTCGCGCCGAAGATGTTCGGCGGCGGGATGGTCGGGCTCCAGTTCGCCGCGCTGCAGACGAAGCTCGGCGCCAAGCTCAACGGGGTCGTGAACTACGAGACGTGGGTGCCGGAGCCGACGCTGAGCTTCCCTGGCATCAACGACTTCCTCAAGCGCTACCAGGCGCAGGCCGCGAAGGCGGGCGTCGATCCGCTCGGCTACTACATCGCGCCGTTCGCGTACGCCTACGCCCAGGTGCTCGGCCTGGCCGTCGAGGGGACCAAGAGCCTGGACCAGAAGAAGATCGCCGACTATCTCCACGGCCGCGAGATGGACACGATCGTCGGCAAGGTGAAGTTCGGCCCGAACGGTGAGTGGGCCAAGCCGCGGATGCTGCACGTGCAGTTCCAGAACATCGAGGGCAACGACCTCGAGCAGTTCAAGCGGCCCGGCAAGCGCGTGGTGCTCTACCCCGAGGAGTGGAAGTCGGGTACCCTCATCTATCCGTACGCGAAGGCCAGGAAGTAGCGGAACGATCGCGGCCGGGCCGGGGGCTCGAGCGCGGAGTCCCCGGCCCGAGGCGCAACCCACACGATGCTGAGCCTGGACCTCCTCCTGAACGCGATCGTGGCCGGGATCCTCCTCGGCGGCTTCTACGCCGCGGTCAGCCTGGGGATCTCGGTCGCCTTCGGATTGCTGGACATCGTCAACATCGCCCACCCGGTCTTCGTCGTCCTCGGCTCCTACATCGCCTATGCGCTGAACAGCGCGCTCGGGCTCGATCCTCTGCTCACGGGGCTGTTGGGCGTTCCTGTCTTCTTCGCCCTCGGCGTCGTCGTCTACCGGCTCTACTACGCCAGCTTCGAGAAGACGGGGGAGGAGTCGCTCAGGGGCCTGGTCTTCTTCTTCGGGTTGCTGTTCATCATCGAGGTCGCCCTGCTCCTCGTGTACGGCGTCGACTACCGCATGGTCGAGGCCGCGTACATCGGCGATTCGCTCCACATCGGTTCGGTCGGCATCGCGCTCCGGCTGCTCGTCCCCTGCCTCGTGGGGATCGGGATGACCGTCGCGCTCTACCTCGTGCTCTCGAGGACGTTCTGGGGCCGCGCCATCATGGCGGTGTCCCAGGACAGCCAGGCCCTCAGGCTGATGGGCGCCAATCCCGTCCGCATCAAGACCATCGCGTTCGGCCTGTCCATCGCGACGGCGAGCCTCGCCGGCGCCCTGCTGATCGTCATCGGCCCCGTGGAGCCCTCCATCGGTCGCGAGTACATCGGGCGGGTGTTCGCGATCGCGGTGCTGGGAGGCATGGGCAGCATCGGCGGCACGCTGGCCGCCGGGCTGATCCTCGGCGTGGTGGAGACCTTCACCGCCACGTACTACGGGCCCTCGTGGGCGCTGGCCGTCTCGTTCGGGATCCTGCTGGTCGTGCTCGCCGTCCGGCCGGCGGGGCTCTTCGGGAGATAGCGCGTGAAGAAAGGCCTTCCGCTGCTCATCGCGGTGGGCGTCCTGCTCGCCGCGCTCGTCGCCACGCGCCTCGTGGGCAACCGGTACCTCTACTTCGCCGGCTACGTCATCTTCCAGTACGTCGTGCTCGCGACGGCGTGGAACATCCTCGGCGGCTACACCGGCTACGTGAACTTCGGCACGGCGGGGTTCTTCGCGCTCGGCGCGTACACCGCGACCGTGCTCATCCTCGCCTTCAAGGCGCCGTTGCCCGTGCAGATCGTGGCGGGGGGGCTGGTCTCGGCCGTGCTCGGGCTCGGCATCGGATACCTCACGCTGCGGCTGCGCGGCGTGTTCTTCTCCATCGCCACGCTCGCCCTCGCCCTGGTGTTGCAGACGTTCGTGATGAACTGGGAGTACGTCGGCGGGGCGAAGGGTGTCAGCATCATCCGGCCCGCGGCGTTCCCGCCGTTCGCGAGCTACGTGGAATTCCTGTTCTTCGTCATGGCGGCGCTGGCGGTGGTGTCGGCGATGGCCGCGTGGTGGATCGAGAACTCCTGGGTCGGCCGGGGGCTGGCGGCCATCCGGGACAACGAGGAAGCCGCCGAGTGCATGGGCGTCCCCACGCTGCGACTCAAGCTGCTGGCCACCGTGGTGAGCGGCTGCTTCATGGGCGTGGCCGGCGCGCCGTTCCCCTACTACGTGACGCTCGTCGAGCCCGTGTCCGCCTTCAGTCTCGACTACGCCGTGAACAGCCTCGCGATGCCGATGATCGGCGGGACCACGACGTGGATCGGTCCGATCGTGGGGGCGATCCTGCTGAGCACGGCCCAGCAGGTGGCGACGGTCACCATCTCGTCGGAGCTGAACCTCCTGATCGTCGGCATCGTGCTCGTGGCCTTCGTGCTGCTCGCGCCGCAGGGAATCGTCGGGCTCGTCCAGCGGCTCGCCGGGCGGCGGAGGGCGTGATGGCCGCGTCCTTGCTTGAGGTCCGCGACGTGACGAAGCGCTTCGGAGGGTTTCGTGCGCTCAACGGCGTCAGCCTCGACGTGCGCGAGGGCGAGCGCTTCGGCCTCATCGGTCCGAACGGCTCCGGCAAGACGACGCTCATCAACTGCATCTCGGGTGCCCTGCGCAACGAGAGCGGACGCATCAGCTTTCGCGGTTGCGACGTCACCAGGCTGCCCGCCCACCAGCGCACGCGCCTCGGCATCGCCCGGAGCTTCCAGATCCCGAAGCCGTTCACGAGCATGACGGTGCTGGAGAACCTGTGCATCCCGCTCGAGTACGCCGCGCGTGACGTCGCCCGGGCGGACGTCGTCGACGAGGCCATGGCGATCCTCCGGCGCATGAGCCTCGAGGACAAGGCGAGCCTCCTGCCCGGCCGCCTCACGCAGGTCGACATGCGGCGGCTCGAGCTCGCGCGGGCGATGGCCGCGAAGCCCCGCCTGCTCATCTCGGACGAGGCGATGGCGGGGCTGTCCAGCGCCGAGGTCGACGCGCTGCTGCCCATCCTCTTCGCGCTCAACGAGCAGGGCATCACGATCATCATGATCGAGCACATCATGCGGGCGGTGATGCGCTTCTCGGAGCGCATCGCCGTGCTCGACGCCGGCGAGAAGATCGCGGAAGGCCCGCCCGACGAGATCGTGAAGAACAAGGACGTCGAGAGGGCCTACCTTGGCGAGTAGGCTCGTCGTCGAGGACGTTCATGCCGGCTACGGGGCGGTGCGCGTGCTCCACGGCGTGTCGGTCGAGGCCAACGAGGGGGAAACGGTCGTCCTCCTCGGCACCAACGGCAACGGCAAGAGCACGCTGATCAAGAGCATCATGGGGATGGTCGCGCCGGCGCGCGGGGCGATCTTCCTCGAGCTGGACGGCAAGCGGATCGACCTGGTGGGCCGGTCGACCGAGGACATCGTGAACCTCGGCATCGCGCTCGTGCCCGAGGGCCGGCGCCTGTTTCCCAAGCTCACCGTGGAAGAGAACCTGCTGCTCGGCGCGTACCGCAGGGCCGCGCGCCGCGACATCAAGCGCAACCTCGACTCCTGCCTCGAGATGTTCCCCATCCTGCAGGAGCGCAAGCGGCAGCTCGCCGGCAGCATGAGCGGCGGGGAGCAGCAGATGCTCGCCGTCGCGCGCGCGCTCATGTCCGCGCCCCGCCTGCTGCTGGTGGACGAGCCATCCGTGGGCCTCGCGCCGATCCTCGTCAGCCGCGTCATCTCGAAGATCCAGGAGCTGAAGGACCGGTACCAGCTCACGGTGCTGATGGCCGAGCAGAACTTCAACCAGGCCACCAAGATCGCCGACCGCGGCTACATCATCGTCCACGGCCGCATCGAGTTCGAAGGGGCGAGCACGCAGGCGCTCAGCGAGCACGAGCTGGTGAAGCGGTTCTACCTCGGTGTCTAGGGAATGGGGGGCCCCGAAATGGCCCCCCATACCCCCCGACGCTCGGAGCGCCCCGGGGAACCCGTGGCGCTCCTCGATTTGCCGTCGCTCCCAGGAGGGGCCGGACATGGTCAAGCTCGTCGCGATGTACGGCATGCCGCGCGATCCTCGCCATTTCGACCGCTACTACCGCGACGTGCACGTCCCGCTCGCGAGGAAGATCCCGGACCTCCGTCGCTTCACCATCCACAAGGTCGTGGGTTCACCGCAGGAGGGTGAATCGCCCTACTACTGCCTCACCGAGGTCTACTGGGACGACCTCCCGACCGCGCACAAGGCGCTCGCCTCGCCCGGCGGCCGGGCGTCGTACAACGACGTCCCGAACTACGCGACCGGTGGAGTGACGTTCGTCTTCGCCGAGGTGGAGGACATCCCGCTGTCCGCTGGCGCGCCGTTGCGCGGAGGACGACGGCCGCGGACGGCGAAGGCCCGCACGGCGGCGTCCCGGGCAGCGAAGCCCCGCACGCGCAGCGACGCGACACGACGGCGCTCGACGAAGCGCTCGCGCCCGAGCCGTGCGTGAAGCTTGCCGGTAGGGTCGCCGTCGTCACCGGCGGCGGCTCGGGCATCGGGGAGGCCATCGCGATCGCCTTCGCGAGGGAAGGCGCTCGGGTGGCGGTGGCCGGCCGCCGGCCCGAGCCGATTCGAGCCGTCGCCGCCACCATCGCGGCCACCGGTGCCGAGGCGCTCGCCGTGCCGGCCGATGTCCGGCGTGTGACGGATGCGGAGGCCCTGATCCGCACGACGGTCGAGGCGTTCGGCCGGCTCGACATCCTCGTGAACAACGCCGGCGTCTTCCGCCTCACCGACGTGACGGCGGCGACCGAGGACGACTGGGACGACGTCCTCGACACCAACCTCAAGGCCGCGTTCTTCTGCTCGAAGTTCGCCGTGGTGGAGATGCTCGAGCAGGGCAAGGGAAAGCTCATCAACATCTCGTCCCAGGCGGGAGCCGTGGGATGGCCCCGAGGATCCATCTACTGCGCGTCCAAGGCCGGACTCGAGGGGCTCACGCGCGCGCTCGCGGTGGACCTCGCCCCGCACAAGATCAACGTCAACTGCATCGGCCCCGCGAACGTCGAGACCCCGATCAACCGTCACCTCATGCGCGAGCCCGGGTACCACCGCTGGCTGCTCGACAACACGCCGTACGGCCGCGTCGGCACTCCTGACGACGTCGCTCCGGCGGCCGTCTACCTGGCCTCCGACGACGCCGACTACGTGAACGGCATCACGCTCTACGTGGACGGTGGGTGGCTGGCGCGCTAGCGAATCGGAGGGGGCAGGGTGACCAAGGCAACGTCAGTCTCCGCGGAACGCGTCAAGGGCAGGGAGAGTGTCATCCGCGTCGCCGCGATCCAGATGGAGCCCCGCGTCGGCGACAAGGCCGGCAACGTGGAGCGGCAACGGTCGCTCATCGCCGACGCGGCCGGTCAGGGCGTGCGCCTGATGGTGCTGCCCGAGCTCGGCAACACCGGCTACATCTTCAACACGCGTGACGAGGTCGCCGAGCTGGCCGAGGAGGTCCCGGGCGGTCCCACCTGCGCCATGTGGATCGACGCGTGCCGCGAGGGGAACGTGTACGTGTGCGCCGGCATCACCGAGCGCGACGGCGGGCGCTTCTACAACTCGGCGGCGCTCGTCGGCCCCGGCGGCTTCATCGGCAAGTATCGCAAGGTCCATCTGTGGGACGAGGAGAAGCTCTTCTTCGAGCCGGGCGACCTCGGGCTACCGGTCTTCCACCTGCCGTTCGGACGGGTCGGCGTCATGATCTGCTACGACGGGTGGCACCCGGAGGTCGCGCGCATCCTCGCGCTGCAGGGCGCGGACATCATCTGCGATCCGACGTGCTGGGTGCTCGTGCCGGGGATCGTGACCGCCGAGAACCCGATCAGCGCCTGGGTCCACATGGCCTCGGCCCACGTCAACGGCGTCTTCATGATCTGCGCCGACCGGTGCGGCGTCGAGCGCGGCTGCACGTTCCTCGGCAACTCCTGCGTGCTCGGTCCTGCGGGCTTCGTGGCCGGGCCCGCGAGCTTCGACAAGACCGAGGTCCTGTCCGCGGAGATCAACCTCGTGCAGGCGCGCTACAAGCACTGGACCGACCTGGCGGACCCCTTCGCCGATCGCCGCACCGACCTGTACGACCGGCTCCTCGGCTACCGGCCGCCGAGATGAGCGTGGCGCGGTTGCCCGAGCCGCCGCGCGGCGCTCCGATCGTCGTCGTGATCGGGACGCTCGACACGAAGGGCCGCGAGATCCGCTACCTCGGCGCGCGTATCCTCGAGGCCGGCATGCGGCCTCTCGTCGTCGATTCCGGCATTCTCGGGGAACCGCAGGCCATCGTCGCCGACGTGACGCGTGAGGACGTCGCGCGAGCCGCCGGCTCGACGCTCGACGCCGTCCGCGCGACCGGGACGAGAGGCGCGGCGGCCGAGGCCATGGCGGTCGGGCTGCGCGCGGTCGTCGCACGCCTGCATCGCGAGGGACGCTGCCACGGCGCGGTGTCGCTCGGCGGCGCCGAGGGCGCGGTGATGGCGGCCCACGCGATGCAGGCGCTGCCGATCGGCGTGCCGAAGCTGATCGTCACGCCGGTTGCGGCCGGGCGCCGGCCGTTCGGGCCCTTCGTCGGCCTGCGCGACATCGCGGTGATGCACTCGGTGATCGACATCGGTGGCTTGAACCCGATCAGCCGCGCGATCTTCGACGCGGCGGCCGGCGCGATCACCGGGATGGTGCGGGCGCGGCACGCGGCGCCCATCTGCTGGACCGGCGAGCGTCAGGTCGCGCTCACGATGCTCGGGAACACCACGGCCGCGGTCATGCGGCTCGAGGAGCGCTTGCGGGCGGACGGCTACACGCCGGTGATCTTTCACGCGAACGGCGTGGGCGGGCGGTGCATGGAGCAGCTGGTCGCCGACGGGGCGTTCGTCGCCGTGATCGACTTCACGACGGACGAGCTCACCGACGAGCTGGTCGGGGGCTATCACGCCGCCGGGGCTGACCGGCTCGAGGCGGCGGGGCACGCCGGCCTGCCGCAGGTCGTCGTGCCCGGGTGCGTCGACTTCTTCGTCGCCGGGCCGATGGACACCCTCCCGCCCGGGTGGCGCTCGCGCCCGACGTACTATCACAACCCGGTGCTCACGCTCGTGCGTGCGACGCGCGAGGAGATGGTGCAGGTCGCCCGGCGGATGGCCGAGAAGCTGAACATGGCGCGCGGGCCCGTCGCCGTTGCGGTGCCCCGGCGCGGACTGTCGATCCCGAACCACCCCGGTGGCGTGTTCTGGGATCCGGAAGCCGATCGGGCATTCACGCAGACCTTGCGCGAGCGGCTGAAGCCGGCGATCGTGCTCGCGGAGGTCGACGCGCACATCAACGATGCCATGTTCACGGACGTGGTATTCGAGCTGTTCCATCGCGTGACCGCCGGCGTGACGGCCGGCGGCGCGCCGGTCGCCGGCGGTTCATGAACGCCGCGCCGTCTCTCTCGAGGACGCTCCCATGGCAGAGATCGGCTCTCGCGCCAAACGGCCCGACGACCCGCGACTGCTGACCGGCCGCGGCCGGTACGTCGACGACATCGTGCTGCCGCGAATGCTGCACGTCGCGATCGTGCGCAGCCCGCATCCGTCGGCGCGCATCGCGCGACTCGTCACCGACGCGGCCCGGTCGGCGCCCGGCGTCGTCCGCGTGCTCACGGGCGAGGAGGCTGCCCGGCTGTGCAAGCCGTACCGCGGGATCCTCCTGCACTACACCGGGATGAAGACGGGCGCGATGCTGCCGCTCGCCGTCGATCGCGTGCGATACGCCGGCGAGCCGGTCGTCGCCGTCGCGGCGACCGAGCGCGCCGCGGCGGAGGACGCCGCCGAGCAGGTCGTCGTCGACTACGAGCCGCTCCCGGCCGTCCTGAGCCCCGAGGCCGCGCAGGCGCCCGGAGCTCCGCTCATCCATGCCGAGCTGGGGGACAACGTCATCTACGCGGCCCGGATGTCGGCCGGCGACGTCGACCGCGCCTTCGCCGACGCGGCGCGCACGTGGAGGCGACGGTTCGTGGTCGGACGCCACACGGGGGTGACGCTGGAGCCGCGCAGCCTCGTCGCCGACTACGAGCCGGCGACCCGCGCGCTCACCGTGTGGATCTCGACGCAGGTGCCGCACATGATGCAGGCGGTGCTCGCGGAGCTGTTCGGGCTGCCCGAGCACCGCGTCCGCGTGGTCGCGCCCGACGTCGGGGGCAGCTTCGGCATCAAGATCCACGTCTACCAGGACGACATGGCCGCGTGCGCGCTCGCCGTCGCTCTCGGGCGCCCGGTCAAGTTCGTCGCGACGCGGCGCGAGTCGTTCGTGTCGGACATCCACGCGCGCGAGCAGACCGTCGACGTCGAGGTCGCCGCGCGCGCCGACGGCACGGTGCTCGGGATGCGCGCGGCGATCACCGCCCCGGTCGGTCCGTACTCCGCGTATCCGCGGTCCAGCGTGGTCGAGGGCGGCCAGGTCCTGCGGCTGCTGCCCGGGCCGTACCGGGTCGCGAGCTACGACGCGACGCTCCGGGTGGTGGCGCAGCACAAGGTCATCACGTCGCAGTACCGAGGCGTCGGGCACCCGATCGCCACGGCGGTCACCGAGGCCATGCTCGACACGATCGCCCGCGACCTCGATCTCGACCCGGCCGAGGTGCGCCGGCGCAACCTGGTGCGCCCGGAGGACTTCCCGTACACTTCGGCGACGGGCCTCGTCTACGACAGTGGCAGCTACCACGCCTCGCTCGGCGCGCTGCTCGAGGCCGCGCGCTACGACGAGCTCCGCAAGGAGCAGACGCTCGCGCGACGCTCGGGCCGGTCGATCGGCATCGGGCTCTCGTGCTTCATCGAGCTGACCGGCCCCGGCGCGCAGTTCTACGGCATCGGCGGGGCGCCGATCTCCGGCCAGGACGGCACGACGGTGCGGGTCGAGCCGTCCGGCGGCGTGACCGTGCTCACCGGCGTGACCGAGCAGGGACAGGGCACGCGGACCGCGCTCGCCCAGATCGTCGCCGACGAGCTCGGCGTGCCGATCGAGGCGATCACGGTCGTGTCGGGGGACACTGCCGTCGTGCCGTACGGCGGCGGCACGTGGGCGAGCCGCGGGATGCCGATCGGCGGCAGCGCCACGCTGCTCGCGGCCCGCGCCCTGAAGGACAAGATCCGCCGGGTCGCAGCCCGTCTGCTGGAGGCGCACGAGGACGACGTGGCGGTCGAGAGCGGGCGGGCCAGCGTCCGCGGGAGCCCGGACCGGGGACTCACCTTCGCCCACATCGCGAGGACCGTGCACTTCCGGTCCAACGAGCTCAAGGGCCTCGAGCCGAGCCTGGAGGCCACCACGCACTATGCGAACCCCGAGGCGTGGACGTTCACGAACGGCGCGCACCTCGCGGTCGTCGAGGTGGACCTCGAGACCGGCGCGGTGCGCCTGCTGCGCTACGTCGCCGTCGACGACTGCGGGCGCCTCATCAACCCCGCGCTCGCCGAAGGCCAGATCACCGGCGGCATCGCGCAGGGAGTCGGCGGCGCGCTGTGGGAGCACTGCGTGTACGACGACGCCGGACAGCTCCTGACCGGCTCGCTCATGGACTACAAGATCGCCCGCGCCGACGACCTCCCGGCGATGGAGCTGCACCATCGGGAGACGCCGGCGCCGGCGATCGCCGGCGGGTTCAAGGGTGTGGGAGAAGCCGGGACGACGGGCGCGCCCGCCGCCGTCTTGAATGCCGTGAACGACGCGCTGGCGCCGCTCGGCGTGATGCTGACCGAGCAGCCGCTCACGCCGGAGCGGGTGCTGCGGGCGCTGTGGGGACGCGACACGACCCGATCATGACGCCGTCGCGCATCGACCCGATGCGTTCGACGGACGCGGGGGAGAGATCATGCCAAAGCTGACGAAAGCCGACGTGCTGAAGAAGGCCGAGGAGCTCAAGAACTGGGGCAAGTGGGGCCCGGACGACGAGCTCGGCGTGCTGAACTACGTCACCCCGGAAGACATCGTGAACGCCGCCAGGCTGGTGCGGAAGGGCAAGGTGTTCCGGCTCGGCCTGAATCTCGACGAGAACGGCCCTCAGCGCGGCCTCTTCGGCGGGCGCTGGAACCCGCTGCACCAGATGCTCGCGACCGGGACCGACGCCGTCGCCGGCAAGCACGACGTCAAGCCCGGCCTCCGCTTCGCGGACGACGCGATCAACCTGCCGACCCAGGCCGCGACGCAGTGGGACGCGCTGGCGCACGTGTTCATCGGGGAGCAGATGTGGAACGGGTACCCGGCCACGCTCGTCGACTGCCGCGGCGCGCACAAGAACGGCATCGAGAAGTTCGCGAGCAAGATGGTCGGCCGGGGCGTGCTGCTCGACGTCGCGCGGTTCAAGGGCGTCGAGTGTCTGCAGGACGGCTACGGGATCACGATCGCCGACCTGGACGCCACGGCCAAGGCGGAGGGCGTCGAGGTCAAGCGCGGCGACTTCGTGATCATCCGCACGGGGCAGATGGAAGACCGCCTGAAGAGCGGCGAGTGGGGCGGCTACGCCGGCGGCGACGCGCCGGGGCTCGCGTTCGAGACGCTGGACTGGATCCACGCGAAGCAGATCGCCGGGATCTGCAGCGATACGTGGGGCATCGAGGTGCGGCCGAACGACACGGGGCCGGACGTGTTCCAGCCCTGGCACTGGGTGACGATCCCCGCGATCGGGATCGTGCACGGCGAGATCTTCTACCTGGCCGAGCTCGCCGAGGACTGCGCCGGGGACCGCGTCTGGGAGTTCTTCTTCTGCGCGCCGCCGCTCGTGATCACCGGCGGCACGGGGTCGCCGATCAATCCCCAGGCGATCAAGTAGCCCAGACGATCGTCAGGCAGCGGGGCGCGAGGCGGCCGGGTGGCGCCCGGGACTGCGCGCCAGGGGGGCGGGGGCCGCCGGGCGCCACCAGGCCGGCTCACGCCTCGCTGCTTCACGAATCATCCACCCATGCTGCAGCGTGCCGGAGACCCGGAGCGCAGCGTCGTAGCGGCGTCCCCAACTTCCCTCCGGTCAGAGCTTGCGCAGGCGCACGAACACCAGCGCGCTCGTCCCCGCCAGCGCGACGAGGCCGAGACCGCTCGCTCCGAGCGCGACGGCGACGCCGAACAGCGACGCGAGGGCGCCGATCTGGAGCTGGCCCAGCGGGGCCAGCCCGATCGCGACGACCCACGCGCCGCCGGCACGCCCGCGCAGCTCCGCCGGCACGCTGAGCTGCATCAGGCCCTGCGCGAGCAGATCGGCGAGCGCGCCGATCGCGTTCACGACGATCACGACGACGAGGACGCCGGCAAAACCGACGAGCCCCGGCGCGAGGCCGAGACCGACCAGGCTCGCGCCGAAGGAGCCGAGCACCGCGAGGAAGAGAATGCCGGCGCCGCCGTGCCCCGCGCCGCGCGCGGACACCGCGGAGAGCCCGAGGATGCCGCCGACCGAGCGCGCGGCGTTCAGCGCGCCGAGCCCCTCCGGCCCCGCGTGGAGGACGTCGCGCGCGAGGCTCGGCAGGAGCACCTGGTGCGAGAACCCGAAGATCTCGGCCGCGGCGGTGAGCATCATGAGCACCGGGAGCACCGGATCGCTCCGCATCGCCGTGACGAAGCCCGCCAGGCTCTGCCACACCGAGCCGGGCGCCGAGAGGCTCGTCGCCGCCGGCGCGGATGCGGGGAGGAGCGCGGCCGCGCCCACGAGAAAGCTCGCCGCGACCGCCAGGTACGCGGCGCCCGAGCCGAGGTGCGCGATGACCGCGCCGGATCCGAGCGAGCCGAGGAGCCAGCCGCCACGCATCGCGACGCCGAGGACGGCGAGGCCGTTCATCAGCTCGGTGGCGCCGACGGCGTCGTGCGCGTAGCTCTGCCGGGCCGCGTGCTCGACGCCGCGGATCACGCCGGCCACGAAGGTCAGCAGCAGGACGTGCGGCACCGTCACGACCCCGAGCAGGGTGAGGATGCCCAGCGTCCCGGCGGTCACCGCCTGGCCGGCGCTCGTCGCCATCAGAAGTCGGTGACGCGGCAGCCGGTCGGCGAGGACGCCCGCGGGCACGCCGACGAAGAAGAGCGGCAGGGACCGCGCGCCCATCGCCACGCCGACCATGAAGGGCGAGCTCGTGAGCTCGAGCGTGAGCCAGCCGAGCACGACGAGCTCGCCCATCATCCCGACGGAGTTCAGCAGCACGGACGCCCCGAGGCAGCGGAAGTCGCCGAGACGGAAGAGCGAGGGTTGTAGAGGCGGGCCCGAGTTCACCCCGGGCCCGGCGAACGTTGGGGGGTGTGGGGGGCCATGTCGGGGCCCCCCACTCAATCGGTCACAGGCGGTAGCCCTTCGTCTTCAGCGCCGCTTCCACCGCGGATCGGTGGCGCCGCATCCAGTCGTCGAGACTCAGCTTCGAGTCGGCCGCGACCTTCGCCTGCGCCTTCTCCAGGACCTCCTCGGCGCGCGCGCGAGGGATCACCACGATGCCTTCTTCGTCCGCGACGACGACGTCCCCGGGATTCACCACGACGCCGCCGCACCGGATCTGCACGTTCATGCCGCCGTCGCCCACCCGCTTCGCGGGGATGGGCGACACGCCGCGCCCGAACACCGGGAAGCCGTGCTCGCGGGACTCCACGACGTCGCGGATCACGCCGTCGACGACGAGCCCCGCCACGCCGTTGTTCTGCGCGATCGCGCAGACGTTGCCGCCGGCGACCGCCATCTCGTCGTCGCCCGCCTCGACGACGATGACGTCCCCGGGCCGCGCGAGGTAGATCGACGCGTGGAACATCAGGTTGTCGTGCTTCCCGGTCCGGATCGTGAGGGCCGGCCCCGCGATGCGCGGCGGGCTGGGCCACAGCGGACGGATCTCGTGGCGCATGACGCAGTAGAGCTCCAGCACGTCGCAGAGCTCGTTCGGCGACAGGCTCGCGTACGCCTTGATGATCGCGGGGGCCGGGCGGTCGACGGTGGCGTCGAGCGGGCGAAGATCGTCAGTCACGGGTGCTCTCCCATCGGGCGGGGTGGTGGTGATGCCGGACTCGCGGGCGCGAGTCTAGCACGGGCGAATCAGCTCTCCTTGTCGCCCTGCCCGACGAACCAGCTCACGCGGTTCGCGAAGAGCACGTTGAACGTCGTCAGGCTGCCGTAGGAGCGCGTGATGTAGCCGTGGAGCTCGAGCTTCTCCTCGGCGCTGAGCGACGGGTGGCTGTTGATCTTCTGCTCGAGGACCCGGAGCTTGTCGCGCACCCCGACCAGCTTCTTGAGGAACACCTCGATCGGGATGTCCTTCGCCTGCGCATCGTCACGGCCGGGGATGAGGCGGAGCGTTCCCCCGACCCAGCGCTTGCCGAGCTCGAGATCCACGTCGAGCCATCCGTGGTCGCCGAGGACGTGACGCACCGCCTGCACGATGCGGTCGAGGTCCGGATCGCCGGGACTCCCCTCGGGCTGTAGCCCCTCGAAGGTGAACGCGACCATCTTCGCGTCGCCACCGGGGAACACGATGACGTAGCGATCCTCGTCGTACGCGACGACACGGCCGCGCCCGAAGTCGCGATGCTTGACGATCGTGCCGAGGCCGAAGCGTGGGGTCGCAGTCATGAGAGCTCCTCCGGATGGGATGGCGCCGCCCCCGGCGAGACAGCCCGCCGACACACGCGGCGACTCGACTGCCATTATCCCAACCCGGTCCCACGAACGCGTGGCACGAGCGTCGGCCCGTGCGCGAGTCGCGTGGTCGAGGAGCGCCACGGCTTTGTCGGGTGCGTCCGCGCACCCCCCGGGGCGCTCCGAGCGCCGGGGGGATTGGACCCGAGGAGCGCCACGGCTTTGTCGGGTGCGTCCGCGCACCCCCCGGGGCGCTCCGAGCGCCGGGGGGATTGGGGGGCCCGTCGAGGCCCCCCATGAAGTAGTCGGTTGAAACGCGGCCGATCCGGTGGCAGCGTGCAGAGCAGCGGCGAGCCCTCTTCGCGGAGCCACCGGTCGGATCCAGGAAGGAGACCTCCCATGGCCAGCCTCGAGAGCGTCGACAGGATGTTCAGCCAGGCCGTCGAGTCGAAGACGATGCCCGGGATCGTCGCGGTCGCCGCGACGGACCAGGGCGAGATCTACCAGGGCGCGTTCGGCAAGCGGGAGCTCGGCAAGGAGGCGTCGATGACCATCGACACGGTCATGTGGATCGCCTCGATGACGAAGGCGATCACGGCGACCGCGGCGATGCAGCTCGTCGAGCAGGGCAAGCTCGGTCTCGACCGCCCGGCGCAGGACGTCGTGCCGGACCTCGCCTCCGCCCGGGTGCTCGAGGGCTTCGACGCCGCCGGCAAGCCACGCCTGCGTGCGCCGAGGCGCCCGATCACGCTGCGTCACCTCCTCACCCACACCGCGGGGTTCAGCTACGAGATCTGGAACCCGGCGGTCGCCCGTTACCAGACGGCGACGAATACGCCGGGCATCACGACGTGCACGAATGCCGCGCTCACGACGCCGCTGATGTTCGACCCCGGGGACCGGTGGGAGTACGGGATCAACATGGACTGGGCCGGCAAGATGGTCGAGGCCGTCAGCGGCGCGCCGCTCGACCGGTACTTCCAGCAGCACATCTTGGGCCCGCTCGGCATGACGGACACGTCGTTCCGGATCTCGCCGTCGCAGCGCGCCCGGCTCGCGAAGGTCCATCAGCGGGGTGAAGACGGAGCGCTGGCACCGATCGAGTTCGAGATCCCCCAGGCCCCCGAGTTCTGCATGGGCGGTGGCGGGCTCTACGGCACCGCGACCGACTATCTCACCTTCGCCCGGATGATCCTGCACGGCGGGACGTTCAAGGGGGCCCGGGTGCTGCGCGCCGAGACGGTCGACCTCATGGCGGAGAACCACATCGGCGCGCTCGAGGTCGGCGTGATGAAGACCGCGATCCCGGCGCTGTCGAACGACGTCGAGCTCTTCCCCGGCATCACGAAGAAGTGGGGCCTCAGCTTCCTGATCAACACGCAGCCGGCCTCGACGGGCCGCATGGCCGGCAGCCTCGCCTGGGCCGGGCTCGCCAACACCTACTTCTGGATCGACCGCACGATGCGGCTCTGTGGCGTCTTCCTCTCCCAGGTGTTCCCGTTCTACGACCGCACGGCGATCGACCTGTTCTCGAGGTTCGAGACCGAGGTGTATCGGGCGGTGTCGGTGCGGGCCGCGGCGTGACCGCGAGCGAGCGCCGCGTCGCGCGCGTGGTCACCGGGCAGCCGACGTCCGAGGGAGCCGGCGTGCGCCTCACCCGGATGATCGGCACGCCCGAGCTCGACCACGTCGATCCGTTCCTGCTGCTCGACGAGTTCAAGTCGGACCGTGGCGACGACTACGTCGCGGGGTTTCCCGATCATCCGCACCGCGGCTTCGAGACGGTCACGTACATGCTCGCCGGCTCGATGCGCCACGAGGACCACGTCGGCAACCAGGGCGACCTCGGCCCGGGCAGCGTGCAGTGGATGACCGCCGGGCGCGGCATCGTGCACTCGGAGATGCCGCGGCAGACGGACGGCCTGCTCTGGGGCTTCCAGCTGTGGGTGAACCTCCCCGCGCGGGACAAGATGACCGCTCCGCGCTATCAGGACATCCCGCCCGAGCGCATCCCCGAGGTGACGCTCGGCGGCGGCGTGCGGGCTCGCGTCATTGCGGGCGAGGCCGGTGGCGCCCGCGGCCCCGTGGAGGGCATCGTGACCCGGCCGCTCTACCTCGACGTGAGCATGACCCCGCGCTCCCACCTCGTGCACGGTCTTCCCGCGCGCCACAACGCGTTCGTGCACGTGTACGAGGGCGGCGCCACCGTCGGGCCTGCCGAGAGCGGCCGCGCGCTCCGCGCCGGGCAGCTCGCCCTGCTCGGTGAGGGCGAACGCCTCGGCGTGGCGACCGGCGGCGTCGCCGCCCGCTTCCTCCTGGTGGCCGCGCGGCCGCTCGGGGAGCCGGTCGCGCGGTATGGCCCGTTCGTCATGAACACGCGCGAGGAGATCGCGCAGGCGGTGCAGGACTACCAGCAGGGAACGTTCGGCTGAGGGTCTGTGAACGAATCGATTCCCGAGGGCCGGCCCGGGTTCCCCGGGCCGGCTCCGAGCGTGGGGGGCTTGGGGGGCTTCGATAGTCCCCCCATGATCTGAGGAGGCCCGATGAACGGAGCACTCGTCACCTATGCCGTCGATGACCGTGTCGGGATCATCACCCTGAACCGGCCCGAGAAGCTCAACGCGATCACCGTCGAGCTCAAGCGCACGCTGGTCGAGCGCTTCCACGAGGCCGATCGTGACCCGGCCACGGCGGTCGTCGTCCTGCGCGCCGAGGGGCGGAGCTTCTGCGCCGGGTACGACATCGCTCCGAGCCCGGCGCGTGCTGCGCGCCGCCACAACGCGCTGGCGTGGCACGCGTCGCTCAGCGACGACGTGGCGCTCGAGATGACGCCGTGGGACATGAAGAAGCCCGTCATCGCGTCCGTGCAGGGCCACTGTCTCGGCGGTGGCTGCGAGCTCGCGATGATGTGCGATCTCACGATCGCCGCCGACGACGCGCTCTTCGGCGAGCCGGAGATCCGCTTCTCGAACGTCGGCCCGGCCCTCGTGATGCCGTTCATCATCGGGCTCAAGCGGGCCCGTGAGCTCCTCTACCTCGGCGATCCCATCGATGCGCAGGCGGCGCTCGCGTACGGCATGGTGAACCGCGTCGTGCCCCGCGCCGATCTCCAGTCGGCGACCATGAAGCTCGCCCGCCGGCTCGCGCTGATCTCGCCGGAAGCGCTCGCCGGCACGAAGCTCGCGATCAATCGCGGCGCCGACGCCGCCGGCTTTCGCAACGCCATCCGCGCCGGGCTCGACGTGCTGGCGCCGGTCTACGCCGCCGCGACGGAGGTCGGGACGAAGTTCGACGAGATCCGGGAGAAGCAAGGACTCGGCGCCGCCCTGCGCTGGCGGGCGTCGCAGTTCGCGGAGTGAGAGTTCGAGCAACAATCGACCGCCGGGCGGTCGATTGTTGGCTCGAACTGAGTCGCATGGCGTGTCGTGGACCGCTGCGGCTCGCCCTCGCTGAACTGCTCTACCCGCCGCATCCGCGGCAGGTACGCGCATCCTGGCGCGAGCGCCTGCGTGCTATCGTTGGCGGCGATGCGAAGCGTGGGGGAGCTTGTCACGAACACCGGCACCGCCGAGAACCTCTCGTCGGCGAGTTCTCGAGGGGATACGGCAAGACGTCCTGACGCCCTCGTCGGATCGAAAGGAGCGCGAAGGATGCATACCACGAGTGACGGCGCGATGACCGAGCGCGTGCTGTGGCCGCGCGGCCGGAAGACCACCCAGGCGCGGCCGCTGGCCAAGCGGCTCGACACCCTCGCCGGGAAGACCGTGGCGCACCTGTGGGACCACCTCTTCCGCGGCGACGAGATCTTCCCGATCCTCGAGGAGGAGCTGGCCCGCCGCTATCCGGGCGTGCGCTTCGTCGACTACCGCGTCTTCGGCTCCACGCACGGCGGCGAGGAGCACCGCGTGATCGCCGAGCTGCCCGCGCGGCTCCGCGAGCACCGCGTCGACGCCGTCATCTCGGGGATGGCCTGCTGAGGGAGCTGCACGCCCGCCGTGGTGCGGGCGAGCGCCGCCGCCGAGGAGGCAGGGATCGCATCGGTCTCGCTCACGTGCGAGGGCTTCCTTGGCCAGGCCGCCACGACAGCGGATGGCCTCGGCGCGCCG
>JACPDG010000109.1 GCA_016184125.1 Candidatus Rokuibacteriota bacterium
CACGTTCTCGCGCCCGACCGCCTTCCAGAGGCGGCGCGCCTCGTCGAGCGTCCCCCGAGTGTCGTGGGCGAGGTCGGGAGAGACCTCGAGGCTCACGTAGCCGTCCCCCTTCCTCGTGGCGGCGTAGACCGGCGCCAGCACGTCGGCGGCGTCCTGGATGTCCCGGATCGCCAGGGTCTCGTAAAGCGCTTTCGCATCGAGGTCCTTCCGCCCTTCGAGCTCCTTCAAGGCGCTCTCGTAGTCGCTCGAGCCCGCCATGGCCTTCTCGAAGATGGCGGGATTCGACGTCAGGCCGCGCAGGCCGTCGTCGGCGATGAGCCGCGCAAGCTCACCGTTCGTGATCAGGCTGCGACGGATGTAGTCGAGCCAGACCGACTGGCCGTAGTGCTGGAGCTCCTTCAACGGATTCATCCTGTCCTCTCGGGCGAAGGGCGCGCTTCGCCCGTGGTCCTGCCCTGGTCCAGGACTCGCCGTGCCGTCTCGACCACGTGTTCCGGAGTGAACCCGAACTTCGTCTGCAGTTCCTTGAGCGGCGCCGAGGCACCGAAGGTCGTCATGCCGATGACCTCGCCCGCCGGCCCGACGTAGCGCGCCCAGCCGAACGTCGAGGCCTGCTCCACGGCGACCCGCGCGGTGACCGACGGCGGCAGCACGGCGTCGCGGTACTCCGGGCTCTGCCGCTCGAAGAGCTCCCACGACGGCATCGAGACGACGCGGGCTCGCACCCCCTGGGCCGTGAGGCGCTCGTACGCGTCGACGCAGAGCTGGACTTCGCTGCCCGACGCGAGAAGGATCACGTCGGGCTGGCCGGGGGCGGCGTCCGCGAGGACATACGCGCCGTTCGCCAGCCCGCGCGCATCGGCGTACTGGCTCCGGTCGAGCGTGGGAAGCGGCTGGCGCGAGAGGATGAGGCAGACCGGCTCGTGGCGTTGCTGCATGATGTAGCGCCACGCCTCCACCACCTCGTTGGCGTCCGCCGGGCGCAGGGTGACGAGCCCGGGGATCGCCCGGAGCGACGCCAGCTGCTCGATCGGCTGGTGCGTCGGCCCGTCCTCGCCGACGCCGATCGAGTCGTGGGTGAAGATGTAGATGACCGGCAGCTCCATGAGCGCCGAGAGCCGGATCGCCGGGCGCATGTAGTCGCTGAAGATCAGGAACCCGGAGCCGAACGCGCGCACCTTGGCAAGGGCCAGGCCGTTGAGGACGGCGCCCATCGCGTGCTCGCGGACCCCGAAGTGCAGGTTGCGCCCGCCCGGCGTCTCCGCCGCGAGGTCGCCCGCGCCCTCGAGCGTCAAGCGCGTCTTGGTCGAGGGGGCGAGGTCGGCGGAGCCGCCGACCAGCCACGGCACGTTCTTCGCGAGGACGTTGAGCACGCGCCCGGAGGCGTCGCGTCCCGCGACGCCCTTCGGGTCAGTGGGAAAGGGCGCGAGCCCCGTGTCCCAGCCCTCGGGAAGCTGGCGGTGCTGCATGCGGTAGAGATGGTCGGCGAGCTCCGGATATTTGTCGCGGTACTCGGCGAAGCGGAGCATCCACGCCTCGCGCGCGGTCCGACCGCGCGCGCCGAGCCCGGCCGCGAAGTGCTCGCGAACGCCGTCGGGGACGAGGAACTTCGCGTCCTCGGGCCAGCCGTAGATCCGCTTCGTCAGCCGGATCTCGTCCTCGCCGAGGGGCTCGCCGTGGGCGGCGCTCGTGTCCTGCTTGTGCGGCGCGCCGTAGGCGATGTGGCTGTCCACGATGATGAGCGTCGGCCGGTCGTGTGTCGCCTTGAAGGTCTTGAAGGCGCGCGCGAGCATCTCGAGGTCGTTGGCGTCACCGACGCGCGTCACGTTCCAGCCGTAGGCGATGAACCGGGTGGCGACGTCGTCGCTGAACGCCCAGTCTGTGTGCCCCTCGATCGTGATCTTGTTGTTGTCGTAGATCCAGCACAGGTTCGAGAGCGCCAAGTGACCCGCGAGCGAGGCGGCCTCCCCCGAGACACCCTCCATCATGCAGCCGTCGCCGGCGAGCGCGAAGACGTCGTGTTCGAACATCTCGAAGCCCGGCCGGTTGAAGTAGCTCGCCATCCATCGGCCTGCGATCGCCATGCCGACGCTCGTCGCGACGCCCTGGCCGAGCGGGCCGGTGGTCGTCTCGACCCCCGAGGTCCACCGGTACTCGGGATGGCCGGGGCACTTGCTGCCGAGCTGCCGGAAGCGCTTGATGTCCTCGAGCGTGACCGACAGCGCGCCGAGCCGCTCGTACTGGGGATTGACGGCCTTCACGCCCGTGAGGTGGAGCATCGCGTAGAGCAGCATCGACGCGTGGCCCGCCGAGAGCACGAACCGGTCGCGGTTCGGCCAGATCGGGTCGTCGGGATCGAACCGGAGGACGCGCTGCCAGAGCGTGTAGACGACCGGCGTCATCGCCATCGGGGTCCCCGGGTGGCCCGAGTTCGCCTGCTGCACGGCGTCCATCGCCAACGTGCGGATGGTATTGATACAGAGCTGATCGAGGTCCGGCTTCCGGGTCATCGTTCGTGCTCCGAGCCCTACAGGGCGAGCCGCCGTAGCCGCAGGGCGTTGCTGATGACGGAAACGGAGCTGAAGCTCATGGCCGCGCTGGCGATGATCGGACTGAGCAAGAGCCCGAAGACCGGGTATAAAACCCCTGCCGCCAGCGGCACGCCGAGCGCGTTGTAGATGAACGCGAAGAAGAGGTTCTGCCGGATGTTGCGCATCGTGGCCCGGCTGCGCCGTCGCGCGCGGGCGATGCCCCGGAGGTCCCCCTTGACCAGGGTCACCCCCGCGCTCTGCATCGCCACGTCGGTCCCGGTGCCCATCGCGATGCCCACCTGGGCTTGAGCCAGGGCCGGGGCGTCATTGATGCCGTCGCCGGCCATCGCCACGACGCGGCCCTGGGCCTGGAGCCGCTTGACCACGTCACTTTTCTCTGCGGGCAGGACCTCCGCCTCCACGTGGTCGATACCGAGCGTGCGAGCGACCGCCTCGGCGGTCGTGCGGCTGTCCCCCGTGAGCATGACGATGCGGACGCCGTCCTCGCGCAGCGACCTGATCGCGTCGCGGCTGGACTCCTTGATGGGATCAACCACGCCCAGGAGCCCCGCGGCCCGGCTGTCGATGGCCACGAACATGACGGTCTGCCCGTCTCGGCGCGGGACCTCGGCCCGTTCCACGAGGGCGCCGGGGTCGATGGCCAGCTCCTCGAAGAGCTTCCGGGTGCCGAGGACGACGCGCCGGCCGGCGACGGTGCCCGTCACGCCCTTCCCCGTGACGGAACGAAAGTTCTCCGCCTCGGCCAGCCGAAGCCCTCGCTCCTGAGCGCCAGCCACGATGGCCGCGGCGAGGGGATGCTCGCTTCCCCGCTCGAGGCTCGCGGCCAGGTGCACCACCTCCGAGTCGGTGTGCTCCGGCAGGGTCACCACGGAGGTGAAGCGGGGCTTCCCTTCGGTGAGCGTGCCGGTCTTGTCCACGACGACGGTGTCCACCTTCTCCAGCACCTCGAGCGCTTCGGCGTTCTTGATGAGGACGCCGGCCGTCGCGCCCCGGCCGGTCCCCACCATGATGGACACCGGCGTTGCCAGGCCCAGCGCGCAGGGGCACGCGATGATCAGCACCGCCACCGCGTTGACCAGCGCATAGGCCATGCGCGGCTGGGGACCGAAGAGGCCCCAGGCGACGAAGGTGAGCAGCGCGACGAGCACGACGGCCGGGACGAAGTACGAAGAGACCACATCGGCCAGGCGCTGGATCGGCGCGCGGGTCCGCTGAGCTTCGCTGACCATGCGCACGATCTGGGCGAGCAGCGTCTCGCTGCCGACGCGCTCGGCGCGCATCAGAAAGCTGCCCGTGCCGTTCACCGTCCCCCCGGTGACCCGACTCCCCGCGGTCTTCTCCACCGGAATCGGCTCACCGGTCACCATCGACTCGTCGACGGCGCTGATGCCCTCGAGGACCACGCCGTCCACGGGCATCTTCTCACCCGGCCGAACCCGGAGCCGGTCGCCGGGTTGGACGCGCTCCAGCGGGGTGTCCTCTTCGCTGCCGTCGTCCCGGACCACTCGGGCGACTCTCGGCGCGAGGCCCAGAAGAGCTTTGATCGCGCTGCTGGTCTGGCTGTGAGCGCGCAGCTCGAGCACTTGACCGAGAAGCACGAGCGTCGTGATGGCGGCGGCGGCCTCGAAGTACACCCCCACCTCTCCGCCGTGCGTGCGGAACGAGTCCGGGAAGATGCCGGGGAAGAGCGTGGCGGCGACACTCTGGGCATAGGCCATCCCCGTCCCGATGGCGATCAGCGTGAACATGTTGGGGCTGCGGTTGACGATGGAGACCCAGCCTCGCCGGAAGAACGGCCACCCGCCCCAGAGCACGACCGGCGTGGCGAGAACCAGCTGAACCCAGGTGACGAGGCGGAGGGACAGCAGGCGCTGGGCGGCGTCGCCCAGAATCATTTCCCCCATGGCCAGGGAGAGGACCGGAACCGTCAGGACCAAGCTGATCCAGAACCGGCGACTCATTCTCGCCAGCTCCGGGCTGGCTTCTGCTTCCGCGGCTGTCGCTCGCGGCTCCAGGGCCATTCCGCAGACGGCGCACGAGCCGGGCTCCGTGCGCGCGACCTCCGGGTGCATGGGGCACGCGTACTCCGTCCCCGCGGCTGGAGCCGTGCCGGGCAAGAGATCCAGCGCCATGCCGCACTTCGGACAGGAGCCCGGCCTTTGCTGGGCGACCTCGGGGTGCATCGGACAGGAGTACACGGCGCTCGGACTGGCGACTCGATGTTCGACCCGGTCAGCGCTCATCTTTTTTCTCCGGGGGACCCGCTACCCCGCCTCGCCGCGGTAGGGGCACGGCTGGCTCCGGCGCCGCCCCTGACGGAGCTTCCGTGACGGTCTCCGATCCGTGGGCGAGATGCAGCGGCCGGAGATACACGATGTCGCGCGGGAAGAAGAGGTCGAGGGTCCAGTCGAGCGCCACTCGGACTTTCCGTTCCACGCCCGGCAGCTTGAGGAGATAGAAGGTCCGCCAGAGCCACCAGGCGAAGAAGCCCGAGAACCGGAAGCCCAGGATCTCAGCCACCGCCGACCGGCGACCGGGTCCGGCCAGGATGCCTAGCGGTTTATACCGAAACGGTCGCGGGGCCTGGCCCCGAATGACGGCAGCTTCGATCGCTCCTGACGGCACCTCGGGCAGCAGCGGCGTGAAGAGCGAGAAGTTCTCACGATCCACCAGCGTGATCTCGACGGCCGCGTCCGCACCGAAGATCTGCTCCAATCGGCGCGCGACTGCGGTCCCCGCGAAGCCTCCGCCCAGGATGACGATGCGAACCATTCCGCTCCGTTCTGCCGGTCGCTCAGTCAGCGCGAAGCCCTCACTTCTTCGGCGCGCACGGGTTCTTGGCCGCGCAGGGATTCGTCGCGGGCGCGCCCATTGTCGTAGCCCTTCTTCCGCTTTTCCATGATGAACGGCGGGCCCCTCGCCCCGGGCTTGCCGCCTTCGTTCTCGAACGACTCCTTCGCCAGCACGGCGCCCTCGGCGAACGGGAACTTGCCGCTCAGCCCAGCCCCCCTCAGCCTGCCCCTCAGCCTGCCCCTCAGCCTTCTTGTTCACGTACGTGAAGACGAACCGGTTGCCATGAGTGGGACTCAACACCGGCTGGTCGTTCACCTTCGTCCACCCCTTGTACGCTTTGGCCGTCGCCTCTTCTGAGGAATCATAGGCCATCGATTCATTGGTCCAACTACCGGTGACAACGTTGCCATCCCCAGGGGGCTGGAGAGGGCGCCGCAGGAGGCGCCGGCTCCGCCGCAACCGTGACATGGCGCGGGTGCGGTCGGTCTTGAATCAGCACCGGTAAGCGTGTCGATGGTTCGAAAGACGCGTGAACACGGCGGGCGGGCGGGAAAGTCTCATAGGTATTCTCCAGTCCGTCCCTTAGACGGGGCAGGCGGCTCGAGCGATTCCGCTTCCCTGTCGCTCGGCGCTCGCTTCCCGCGTTCCAGCCGGTGCTCAGCCGGCCAGGGCGACGACGCTTCCTACCTGGTGGCGCGGCAGTTGCCGATGATCGCGTAATCGCCGATCGGCGGAGAGCGCGAGCCCACTACCCCGTCGACTCGCTCGCCACCGCCACCACCTGGTCGCCCGCCTGCACCTGCGCATCCCAGCGGATGGCGATGGCGCTCTTGAGGCTCTCGTGCGCGGGGCAACCCTGTGCATGAGCCGCCAGGGCCCGGCGCGTCGCCTCGAGCGCGTCGGGCGGCACCGTCAGGCCGCAGTGGACCACGATCGATTTGATGGCGATCGTCCTGCCAACGCCCGCGATCCGCCCCTCCACGGTCGCCGTGTACGATCGCCGATCGAACTCGATCTTGCGCCCTGCCAGGGCGCCGGCCAGGGTGCCGTACATTCAGCCGGCCACGGCGGCCACGATGTGGTCGAGCGTCGAGGGCAGCGGCGGGCCGTCCGCGCGCCCGTAGTACTGGCGGAGCGCCCCCTGCATGCCCTAGGCTAGTCCGCCAGGCTGGCCACCCGCTGTGCGAGTCCCCGCCCGGCCGCGCCCGGCAGATGAACACGGGCGCCCGCCGCGCCGCGGGCGACGTGCTCCTCTTTCTCCATGCCGACACGCGGCTTCCCCCGGATGGCGTGGAGGCGGTCCGGGCCGCCATGCGAGACCCGGCCGTCGTCGCCGGGCGGTTCGACCTGGTCTATGAGAACGCCCCCTGGCCCTACCCGTGGATCGCCTGGAGCGGCAACCTCCGCTCGCGGCTCACGGGAATCTGCACCGGGGACCAGACGATCTTCGTCCGCCGCGCGGCGTTGGAGGCGGTGGGCGGCTACCCCGAAATCCCGCTGATGGAGGACGTCGAGCTGTCGCGGCGCCTCAAGCGTCTTGGGCGGGTGGCGTGCCTGCGGGCGCGCGCCGTCGGGTCGACGCGGAAGTACCGGCAGGAGGGCGCCTGGCGGACGGTGGCGCTGATGGCTCTTCTGCGCGCGCTCTACGCGCTCGGCGTCCGGCCGGAGCGGCTCCACCGCCTCTACTACCGCCGCGATCCCAGGAAGCAGCTCCGCTCACCCGGCGCCTGAGCCAGGCCCGAGGACCCAGTCTTTCAGCTCGGTGTAGCGCTCACGTCGCCACCGATAGGGGAGCGTCACGAGCGCGCCCGGCGCCGGCGCGTAGAGGGCCGCCAGCGCGTTGCGGATGACGGTGAGCTGCTGCGCCCGGTTGAACGGCTCGCCGAGCGCGTGGCCGAAGGGCCAGCGCACGAACACTGAGCGCGGCAGGCCGAGCTTCGCCGTCGCCTCGCGGAGCATCGAGACCGAGACGGTGGCGATCCCGCTCGCCTCGATCGCTCGCTGGATCAGTCCCACGGACTGATGGCAGAGCCCTCAGGCGGGGACGAGGAACACGAAGTCGGGCCGGTCGTCGTCGAGCCGCGCCAGCAGCGCCGGGATGGTCACCGTCTCGAGCGTCCGCACCAGGGGCCCATCGATGTGCCCCATGAAGCTCCAGTGGCGCGCCGTTAACCCGGCGAGCGCCTGGCGTTCGACCAGCTCGCGGAACCGTTCGAGCGGAAAGACGATGTTGACGTCGCGGTCGGCGTCCCGGTGGTCGTAGTAGTCGTGTGTG
This sequence comes from Candidatus Rokuibacteriota bacterium, assembly GCA_016184125.1. GTDB lineage: Bacteria > Methylomirabilota > Methylomirabilia > Rokubacteriales > CSP1-6 > AR8. Next base: position 7,621 of record JACPDG010000109.1, read on the forward strand.
ATGCGGAAGTCCGTCACGGCCGTGGCGGCCGGGATCTCGCGGAAGGTCGGATCGCCGTGGGGGTCGCGCATGTCGAACGGCGCGTCGCGGCGGAGGTGGACGCCGCCGGTAGTGATCAGCGCCGCGCGGCAGGCCGCGACTGGGGTGGCGAACGGCGTCCAGGGGATGCGCGCCGAGGTCCGGACGGACGCCGTCCGGGCCCAGAGTCGCCCGAGCAGCGGCAGGCGCGTGAACGCGCGGCCGAGCGCGCGATCGACCGCGATCCGGGCCCGGCCTCGCCTCATCCGCTCTGCCGATCCCGTCGGGTGGCCAGCCGGGCGGTGACCGCCGGGCGCCGGCCGCGTCGGTGATTCTTCTCGACGAGCAGGCGGTACGGGAACGCTGCCTGCGGGTACTTGTAGAGGTATTTCAGGTAGGCGTGGGTCGGCGTCGAGTCGAGGTAGAAGTAGTACTCCTTCACGTCCTCGCCGTGGTTGCCTTCGCGGTTGGTCACACCGAAGAGGCGTTCCTTGAGGATCGGGTCGCGGCCGTTCCAGAGCGCGAGCGCGAAGCACAGGCGCTGGTGGTTGTCGGAGATTCCGGCGAGGCCGTCCTCGCCCCAGCGGTACGCGCGCGAGCGCGCGTGGTCGTGGGGGAAGTGTTCCCAGGCGGCGCCGTCGGCACTGTAGTCCTCGCGCACGGTGCCCCACTGGCGCTCCGAGAGGTACGGGCCCCAGCGCCGCCAGTGAGCGGTCCGGTCCCGGGACTCCTCGATCCGCAACTCTTCGCGGGTGATCCTACTCAGGTTCGCAGACCTCGTGGTGGTCGTGGCCGAAGACCTTGATCAACCGCTCGCCGTGGCTCGGGTGGATCGAGAGCTGGCTCGACAACAGAT
>JACPDG010000071.1 GCA_016184125.1 Candidatus Rokuibacteriota bacterium
CCCAGCGTCCGTCGCAGGCCGATCGGCGTGACCAGCGTCGTCACGACCACCATCAGGACGAGCGCGGAGTAGAGGCCCTGCGTGAGCAGCGGCTCCCCGGCGACCGTCAGGCTCGCGCCGATCCCGGCGAAGATCAGCCCGACCTCTCCACGCGGCACCATGCCGATGGCGACGGCGCCGCGCTTCACGCCCGGGCTGACGACGCCGAGCGCGGACGCGAGCTTCCCGGCGATCGCCGCCACGACGAGCACCACACCGGTGCCGATCGTGTCGGCGCCGAGCAGGCTCGGCACGTCGACCTGGATCCCCATGAGCACGAAGAACAGCGGGACGAAGACGGCGGACAGCGGGTGCAGCAGCTCGGCGAGCGTCTCCTCGTCCTCCCGCGCGCGGACGCCGGCGCCGCAGGGATCGAGCAGCACGCCGGCGGCGAACGCGCCGATGATCGCGGCGAGCCCGATCGCCTCCGCGAGGAACGCGAGCGTGAAGCACAGCGCCACGCCGACGACGAGGATCAGTCCGTGCTGGCCGGTCCGGCCGACGGCGTGCACGACCCGGGCGGCGACGAGCTGACTGCTTAGCACGGCGAGGCCGAGGAACACGATCGCCTTGAGGAGGATCCCGATCGTCGCGCCCCACGACGGTCCGGCGGCACCGGTCCCGCTCGCCGTCGCCATGCCGCTCACGACCGCGAGGACGATGAGACCGAGCATGTCGTCGATGATCGCGGCGCCGAGGATGGTCTGGGCCTCACGGCTCTGCGACGCGCCGAGGTCCTTGAGCACCCGTGCGGTGATCCCCACGCTCGTCGCGGTGAGGCTCGCGCCGACGAAGACGTGCACGAGCGGCGACCGGTCGGGCAAGAGCCAGGCGGACGTCCCCCACCCGAGCGCGAAGGGGACGGCGACGCCGATCAGCGCGACCAGGAGCGAGGAGACGCCGACGCGGCGGAACGCCCGGAGATCGGTTTCCAGCCCGACGTCGAAGAGCAGGATGAGGACGCCGATCTCGGCCAGCACCTGGAGCGCGGGCTGGTCGCGCACGAAGCCGAGGCCCTCCCCGCCGAAGACGAGCGGCAGGAGATTGCCGAGCCCGATCCCGGCGAGCAGCTCGCCGAGCACCGCGGGCTGACCGAGACGCTCGGCGGCGAGACCACCGATCTTCGCGACCACCACGAGGCCGGCGAGACCGAACAGGATCGCCGCGCTGCTCGTGCCGGACGTCGCCGTCGCCGCCCATGCGGCGCCAGGCACGGCGACGGCGGCGAGGAGGACCGGTCAGCCGAGCCGGACGCGGCGGGCGCGCGGCCGCATGGACCCGATCCGCGCTACTCGCCCTTGAACCGGCGCTGGAGCGTGCGAACGCTGATGCCGAGGATCTTGGCGGCCGCGCCCTTGTCGCCCTTCGTCTCGGCGAGCACGCGCTCGACATACCCGTCCACGAGCTCGGTGAGGGTCGGCCGGAGCGCGGTTTCCGTCGTCACGGCGGCGAACTCCGTCCGGAGATCCGCGACGGTGACGAGCGGCTCACGCGCGAGGGTGACGGCCCGTTCCACGATGTTCTCCAGCTCACGGACGTTGCCGGGCCAGCGGTGCGCGCAGAGCCACGTCAGCGCGTCCTCGCTGAACCCGTCGAGCCGCTTGCCGAGCTTCTTCGCGGTGCGCTCGATGAAATGGCCCGCCAGCAGCGGGATGTCGTCGGGACGCTCGCGCAGGCTCGGGATCCGGATCGGGATGACGGCCAGCCGGTAGTAGAGATCCTCGCGGAACTTGCCTTCGCGGACCACCACGGGCAGGTCCCGGTTCGTCGCGCTCACGACCCGGAAGTCCACGGCGGTCTCCTCGTCGCCGCCGACGGGGCGCACCGTCCGCTCCTGGAGCGCCCGAAGCAGCTTCGGCTGGAGCGCCATCGGCAGCTCCGAGATCTCGTCGAGGAACAGCGTGCCGCCGTTCGCCTCGACGAAGAGCCCGCGGCGGCGGCGGTCCGCGCCGGTGAACGCGCCCTTGACATGGCCGAACAGCTCGGACTCGAGCAGGGCCTCGGGGATCGCGGCACAGTTCACCGTGACGAGCGGACCGTCGCGCCGCGGGCTCGACCAGTGAATCGCGCGCGCGACCAGCTCCTTGCCGGTGCCGCTCTCGCCGAACAGGAGCACGCTCGCATCGCTGGCCGCGATCGCGCGCACCTGCTCGATCACGGTCTGCATCGCCCTGGACTTGCCGAGGACCGCGTCGGGTCCGAAGCGGCACTCGACCTCCGCGCGCAGGCGCCGGTTCTCCTCGCGGAGCTGCCGGTCCTCGAGGGCGCGGCGGACCGCGACGCCGACCTGGGCGAGCTTGAACGGCTTCGTCAGGTAGTCGAACGCGCCTTGCCGCATCGCCTCGATCGCCGTCTCGAGGCTTCCGAACGCGGTCATGAGGATCACGCGCGGCCGCGAGGCGCTCGCCTGGGCCTCGCGGAGCAGCGCGAGCCCGTCGACCTCCTCCATGACGAGATCGGTCAGCACGACGTCGAGCTCGGCGCGCTGGAGCGCCGAGCGCGCGGCGGCGCCGCTCGTGAGTCCCGTGACGTCCCAGCCTTCCTGATCGAGATGCCGGGCGAGCATCTCCACCATGCCCTCGTCATTGTCGACGACGAGGATGCGCGGCTTCACGCGACGGCTCCGTCGGCGGCGGGCAGCCAGACGCTGATGCGGGTGCCGTGCGCGGGGGCGCTGTCGACCTGGATCTCACCGCCGTGCTCCTTCACGATGTCGCGGCAGATCGTCAGTCCGAGTCCCGTGCCGCGCCCGGGCGACTTCGTCGTGAAGAACGGCTCGAACATCCGCGTCCGGACCTCGGGCGGGATGCCGGGACCGGAGTCGACGACGGTGAGGCTCACCCCGTCACGCTCGCCCTGGCGGGACGGCGCGGCCGCCACGCGGACGTGGCCGCCCGGCTCGACCGCGTCCAGCGCGTTCATCAGGAGGTTGATGAGGACCTGCTGGAGCTGATTCGGGTCGGCGGACACGGCCGGCAACGCGGCGGGCAGGTCCGCCTCGAGGGTCACGCCGTCGCGACGCGCCGCATGACGCACCAGCGGATACAGGCGGTCGACCACGCCGGCCACGTCCACGCGCTGGATTTCCGGCTTCGCCGGGCGCACGGTGTCGAGGAGCGAGCGGATGATCCCGGAGATCCGGTCGATCTGCCCGATGATGATCTCGAGGTCGTACCGGTGCCGGTCGTCGGCGGCCAGCGACTGCTGGAGGAACTCCGCCCGCCCCGAGATGATGTTGAGCGGCGTCCCGACCTCGTGCGCGAGCGCGCTCGCGAGGCGACCCGCCACGGCGAGCGTCTGGGCGTGCCGCAGCTGCCGCTCGAGATCGAGCGCGCGCTCGGTTTCCTCGAGCAGCTTCCGGCGCGCCACCTCCAGCTGCGCGGCCATCGTGTTGAAGGCCGCCGCGACCCGGCCGAGCTCGTCGGGCCGTTCGATCGGCAGCCGGAGTCCCGTGTCGCCGGAGCCGAGACGCCGGATGCCGTCCACGAGCTTGGCGAGCGGCCGGAGGACCTGCCGCTGCAGCATCAGCCCGGCCAAGAGCGCCACCGAGACCGTGACCAGGCCGAGCCGGACCGCGACGTCCCAGACGGCGGCTTGCGCACGCTCCTCGACGGCCGCCGCGAGATGGACGATCTCCATGACCGCCTGGACGTCGTCGCGCACGCCGCGCACGGGCATGACGTAGTAGAGGACCAGCTCGGCGCCCCGGCGCTGGTAGAACGACTCGGCCACGCCGTACGCGAGCACGCGCCTCAGCGCGTCCTCGGGGATCTGCTCGCCGATCGTCAGCGAGTTGGACACGAGCGTGGCCTCGAGCGCGTGGTTGAAGAGGCGGATCCGGTCGATCTGCTCCTGGCCCTCGACGATCTCCGCCAGCAGCCGGCGGATGTCCCCGATCTGCCGATCGCGCAGCGCGTTCTCCACGGTGATCTGGATCGCCTTCGCGGTCAGGCCCATCAGGCGCTGGTTCTGCACGAGCAGCTGCGCTTGCTCGGCGCGAAGCCGGATCACGCCGTACACGCCGACGACGAGCACGAGGGGGATCATGATCACCAGGATCAGGCGGAGGCGAAGGCCCATGGCTCCTGGACGCATGCTCCCGCGGCCCGGGCGAGCGGTCAAGCGAGGACGTCGGCAGGACCGCCCACCGGCCGCCGCACACCGGGCTCGACCGGGATGCGCGCGAGCTCGCCCAGCAGCAGCCCGGCCCACCGGTAGACGTTGTGCTCCCGGACGTGCTGGTGCATGCGCCGCATGCGCGCGCGCCGCTCCTCGACCGGCATCTCGACGGCGTCCAGGATCGCGCGAGCGGTCGCGTCGACGTCGTAGGGGTTCACGAGGAGCGCGTCGTCCCGCAGCTCGCGCGCCGCGCCCGTGAAGCGGCTCAGGATCAGCACGCCGTCGCCGTCGTCGCGGACCGAGACATACTCCTTCGCGACGAGATTCATGCCGTCGTGCAGCGACGTCACCATGCAGAAGTCGGCGTGGCGGTAGAAGGGCCAGATGTCGTGCCGATCGTGGTGGGCCGGCAGGTAGAGGATGGGCTTCCAGCCGCGCGTGCCGACGGCCCGGTTCACCGCCTCCACGGTCGCCTCCACCTGCGCGGCCAGCTCCTGGTAGCGCGGGATGCGCGATCGGCTGGGCGCGCCGAGCTGCACGAAGACGAGCCGTTCCCGGTACTCCGGATGGAGCTCGAAGAAGCGCTGGAGGGCGAGGAACCGCTCCGGGAGCCCTTTCGTGTAGTCGACGCGCTCCACGCCGACCCCGAGGAACTCGGCGTTGACGCCGAGCCGGGCGCAGAGCTCGGCCCGCGACGTCGTCGGCGGGTCCTCGACGAACGTGGGCGCCACGCTGATCGGGAACGGCTTCACCGCCGTCACGTGGCGACCGCGGACGACCGTGAAGTGTTCCCAGTCGATGCGGGCCTCGAGGGCCCGCTCGGCGGATTCCAGGAAGTTGTTGCAGTGCGACTGGGTGTGGAACCCGATGAGGTCGGCCCCGAGCATGCCGAGGAGGATCTCCTCGTGCCACGGGCAGATGCCGAACGCCTCGAAGTTGGCCCACGGGATGTGCCAGAAGATCGCCACGCGGGCATCGGGGCGCTGGGCCTTGACGAGCGCGGGCAGCAGCGCGAAGTGATAGTCCTGGATGAGGACCATCGGCGCCTCGCTGCCCTCCATCTCCTCGAGCAGCGCCTCGGCGAACTTCGCGTTCACGTCCCGGTAGGCTGCCCAGTCCGTCGGGCGAAACAGCGGGCGCGCGTGCACCACGTGGCACAGCGGCCAGAGCCCCTCGTTCGCGAACCCGTAGTAGTAGCCGGCCTCCTCCTGCTCGGTGAGCCACACGCGCCGGAGCGAGTAGCGCGGGTCCTCGGGAGGAAGGCCGAGCCGGCCGTGCTCATCGGCGGTCTCGCGGTCGGCGTCGCCGCTGCCGTGGCCGATCCACACGCCCCCGCAGGCGCGCATGACCGGATCGATGGCGCTCACGACACCGCTGGCCGGCATGAGGGCCAGGACCTTGCCGCCACGCCACACGTGGCTCAGCGGCTCACGGTTGGACACCACGTAGAGGGGCTGCCCGCCGAACTGGGACTGCGCGAACTGCTTGAGCCGCTCCTCGGTCCAGATCGCTTCCCCCCGGAGCCGGAGCGCCGCTTCCTGCTCGGCCGCCGCCCGCGCTCGATAGAGGTTGCGCGCCAGCCCGGACACCTCCGTCGCGATCGGGCCGAAGAGCGAGGCGTCGCCGATCGCCGGAACGCGGGCGGGCCGGCCGGCGCGGAGCTGCTTGGCCCACTCGGCAAGCTCGGCCATCGGCTTCGTGACGGTGAGCTGGACGACGAGCAGCGTGATGACACCGAGCCCGAGCGCGAGCGCGAGGAAGCGCAGGATGTTGTACCGCCAGACCGCCCACTCGGCGGCCTCGAGATAGGAGGCATCGAGCTCGACGACGACGGCACCGAGCGGCCGGTCGCTGCCCGGCAGCGCGGTCGCATACACGTAGGTGGTCTGTCCGTCCGCGGTGCGCAGTCCCTTGCGCACGCCCTCGCTCGTGATCGCCTCCGCCACTTCCGGCGGCGTCGGCGGGGCCGGCCTCGCGGGCGCGGCCCCCTGCGCCGTCGACGCCGGTCTTCCAGCCGCCGGGACCGGCGCTGTCGCGATCAGGCCGGCGAACGCGTCGTACACGGCGATCCGGCGATCGGGACGTCCGAACTTCCTCAGCACCCGCGCGACGGCCGCCGGCGAGCCCCGCCGCACGGACGGCTCCACGGCCTCCTTCAGTCCCTCCGCCAGGAGGCTGGCGCGGCGCTCCAGGTCGTCGTGCAGCCGCGCCCGCTCCTCCGTGACCTGCGCCACCGTGAACGCGCCGATGATCAGGAGCTCGGCGAGCCACAGGGCCGCGAGCAGCCGGACGGTCACTCGCACGATCGCACCTCACCGAGCGCGGCGGTCATGCCGCCGATCAGCTCTTCGACGGCGGCGACGTCGTCGAGCTGGTAGCGCGCCGCCGTCGGGCCGACACCCACGCGCACGGAGATCACGTCCGGCGGAAGCGCCGCGAACGCGATCTCGTCGGTCATGTCGTCCCCGAGGTACACCGTCACGAGGGTGCTGACGCCGGCCGTGCGCAGCCTGGCGCGGATCCACAGCGCGCACTCTCCCTTGTCCCAGCCGAGCGTGGGCAGCAGCTCGACCACCTTGCGGCCCCCGAGAAGCCTGAGCCCGGTGCGCTCGCGAGTCGTTCGCTCGATCTCCAGCTCGAGCCGCTCGAGCATCTCGGGGGCCACGTTTCCGTAGTGAATCGTCACCGCCAGGTCCTTGGCCTCGATCACGGCGCCGGGGATCGCCGCCAGGCGGCGGCGCAGGGTCGCCGCCACGTCCCGCATCGTCGGACGCCGCGCCTCCGCGGCCGGGTGGCGAAAGCTGATCCCCGGTCCCTCGACCTCGAGACCGTGGCACCCGGCATAGATGAAGCCAGGGACGCCGATCCTCGCCTGGAGGTCGTCGACGGAGCGCCCCGACAGGACGGCGACGTGCACCCGCTCGGTGCCGGCGAGGGTGCTCAGGTCGTCGCGGACGCGTTTCGAGAGCCACGCGTCTCGCGGGTCATCGGCGATGCGCGTGAGCGTGCCATCGTAGTCGGCGAGGAGCAGGAGGGTCCCGTCGCTCCCGAGCGCGTCCATCGCGGCACGCAAGACGGCGGCGCGGTCGCTCATGGTCGTGTTGCCGCGTGGCCCACGCGGGGCGGCTCCCGCATGGCCTCCCCGATCGCGTCGACGACGGCGGCGACGCGGAACGGCTTCTCGAAGTAGCGGTAGGCGCCGCGCCGGAGCGCCTCGGCCGCGACGTCGCGACCGCCGAAGGCGGTCACGAACACGACCGGGACGTCCGGCAGTCGTCGATGCAGGAACGAGAGCAGGTCGAGGCCGTTGATCCCGGGCATCTCCTTGTCGAGCACGACGGCGTCGATCGGCTCGGACTCGACGAGCGTCGTGAGTCCGACTCCGCTCTCGCGTTCGATGGTGCGATAGCCCTGCCGCTGCAGGAAATCCTTCAGGAGGGCGCGCATCTGGACATCGTCCTCCACGATGAGCACGCTTGGGCTCGTCGTGCCGACGCTCTCCATGCTCATGCCGACAGCCGCAGGTCGAGCGCGGGGGCGACGGGGCGGTGGGATCTCGCGATGTCCGGCGCCCGTGCCGGCGTGACGAACGCGAGGATCGTCTCCCAGTCGACGGGCTTCGTGAACACCGACTCCGCGCCCGCCTCGCGGGCGCGCGTCTGGTGCGGCTCCCCGTATCCGGTCAATGCGGCAACCCGGGTGCGCCCCTTCGACGCGGCACGGATGTGCGCGATCAGCACGTCGCCCGGGATGTCGGGCAACCCGAGATCGCTGATCGCGACATCGAAGAGCCTCTCGCGCACGAGCTCGGCCGCTCGCCATCCCGTCTCGCTCTCGACCACGTCGGCGCCCTCGATCCGCAGCAGGCTGGCGAGCATCGTGCGCACGCTGGACACGTCGTCCACGACCAGGATGCGTGTTCCGTGCAGTGTCATGGGCTCGGGTGAGGGCAAGCGGGATGCCATTCCAGCGGCGTACGACGCAACACCGCACCGTCTTGGTGCGTCGCACCCGCAGGCGGGTTTCGGAGGCAGTCGTCGCCACGCGAAAGTCCGGACACGCTGTCGTCGAGACGACATCGTGTCGTGGCGAAGTGGAGGAATCGCATGGCGGCGCGCGTCGCGTGCGAGCCGTGGTCTCGCAGAAACACGTGCCTCCTCCTTCCCCTCTCGGGGCCGTCTTGCTGGCCCGGTCTTCGCCGGCGATCAGGGCGAGGAGCTGGCAGGTGGCGTGCGTGACCCGCCACCTGCCCGACCGTCGCCTACTTCGCTTCGGCGGTCTTGAGCAGCTGCGACGCGCAGGCCTCCGCGACCCCGCGGTTGGGTTCTTCGCTCCCCGGCATGGTGGCCCAGCCCGCCGTCATCACGAACTGCTCCTGCTCGTACGAGTACGTCAGGGCGCGCAATTCGCCGACCTTCTTCGCGGCCGCGGGATCCGTCTTGGCCTTCGCCAGGCAGAACGGAACAAGGACCGACGTCACCGCGGAATCGGCTTGCAGTCTCGCCGTCTCCTGTGCGCTCCCGCCCGTCACCCAGCCGCCCCATGCGAACCCGACGATCATCGTGAGAACGCTTCCGATGACGGCACCCCAGACACCTGGCTTGATCCACGTGAGCTTCATGAACGCCTCCTTCACGGTTTCGTTGTTGACTGTTCGCGATACGCGGGACGAATGGACACCATTCATCACCCGCCGGGTCTCTTCCGCACGATCGCCACGGCGCCGAAGAGCAGCGTCGCCACACCGGCGAGGGCGAGGCCGATGACCAGCCGGTTGCGCACGCCGACGGTGCCGTGAAGCAGTAAGGCGCTGAGCAACCGTTCGAGACCCAGCGCGAGAGACACGCACGCACCGGTGAGCAGCGCACGCGAGACGGTGTTCAGCGCCACGCGGCTCCGCCGGCTTGGAAGAAAAGAAGGAGCCACAGTCCGAAGGCGAGTGCGGTCCAGACGATGAGATCCGCCGGTCTTACTTCGATGGTCATACGGTGCCCAGCCCTGTTAGCAATGAGCGTGCCGAGCCTTCGGGGGGCCAGCGTTGAGCCCAGCAGATGAAATCACCACGCGCACTCCCGACATGCTGTCGTCGGGACGACATCGTGTCGCGCGACCCGACGCCGACAGCGCACGGCCCTCCTCGTCGGCGCAGTCGCGTCAGCGCGGGCCGGTGGCGAAGCCTGCGAACGGCAGCGGGACGCGCTCGTCAGCGCCGAGCAGCGTTCTCACGCTCGCGTGCTTCACGCGCGCGTCGAGCCATTCCGAGAGCGCTCGCTCGGCCTTCGCCTGCCGCAGCCGCTCGTACGCGCGCGCTCGGGCCTCGGCGTCAACCGGAGCGGACCCGACCTCGTCGGCGACCTCGTCGGGTGCGACGAACGCCAGCTCCACGAAACGCAGCTGAATGAACCGCCGCCAGCGCACGTGCGCTTCCACGGCCCGGCGCGCCCACGCGCTGCTCACGGCGACGGCACGCAGCCACGCGTCGAGAGCAGCCGGCCCTCCGGCGCGCGTCTCGAGGCTCTGCCACGCGTCATCGACCTCCGCCGCCGGGACGTCGATCGCCAGCCGCCGCGCCTCACCGAGCACGAGCACGACGCGCACGTACCGGCCGACGTCCGCAGCCTCGATCGGCGACGCGGAGGGCGTGAACCCGTGGAGCGCCAGCACGCGCGCCAGCGCGATGTCACTCGCCGTGACGATCTCGGCGTCGACGACCGCCAGCACCGCGTCCGCGAGCTGACCGCCTCCGGTCCGCGCAGCACCGGTGACCGCGAGAGCGGGGAGCAGGGCGGCGAGACACGACACGCCGAGGAGGCGGGGGCCGACGCGGGCCATCAGAACGCGTGTCCCACCGACAGGTAGACGCGCGGCTCGCGATCGTGCCGGCGGACCGTATCGAGCGGATAGCCGACGTCGAGCCTCAGCGGACCGACCGGCGTGGAGAGGCGCAGCCCGACGCCGACGCCTGACTTGAAGTCCTCCGGTCCCAGCCGTTCGACTTCCGAGGCCAGCGCACCCGTGTCGAAGAACGCCGCGCCACCGATCCAGCGCCACACCGGGAACCGCCACTCGGCGTTGAACACCGCCAGCGCGTTGCCACCCGTCGGGTTGCCCTTGTCGTCGAGCGGTCCGAGGCGGTTCTCGCGGTAGCCGCGGACGGTGGTGCTGCCGCCCGCCTGGAACCGCTCCTCGATCGGCAGTGTCGCGCTCTCGAGCAGCGCGCCCGCCAGGCCGAGGCGCGCGGAGAACGCGACCACGGTCGGCCGCAGCCAGTCGAAGAACCAGTGCGTTTCGAGACGCGACTTCAGGAAGTCGGCGTCGCCGCCGAACACGAGACCGCCGGTGCGCAGCGACACGAGATGGAAGCCGCCGCGCGTCGGATCGAGCGGCCGGTCGCGGCGCTCGAGCGTGAGCTCGGGGGTGAGGGCGGCGATCCGCTCGCGACCCCGCGTGACGTCCGCCGCGGCGAGCGTCGGGTCGACGTCGAACCGCTCGAGCTGGCTGAGATCGTAGCGGACCACGGCGCGCAGTCCGCGGACGTGCTCCGGGACGAGCTCCCGCTGGACGGCGACAGCGGTACCGTACCGCTCGGACCGGAACCCGAGCTCCTGACGCCGCTCGCGAAAGAGGTCGGCGCTCCCCTGCCAGAGGGTGCCGAAGACGCGCGGCTCCCCGTACGTCAGGTCCGTGCGGTCGCCGCGCTCGCTGATCCGGTGGCGGAGCGTCGCCGTCCGCGCCGTCCCGAGGAGATTGTCGTGGCCGAGCTCGACGAACCCCCGCGGGCCTTCGAACGTCGCGTAGCCGACACCGAGGTCCACGTGCCACGGCCGTCGCTCGCGGACGCCGACGCGCACGTCGGCGAACGGCACCGCCGGCGGACGTAACGGATCGACCTCGACGCGGTCGAAGGCGCCGAGCGCGGAGAGACGTCGCTGCGCTTCGACGAGCGCGTCCGGATCGAACACGTCGCCGGCGGAGAACGGCAGCTCGCGCCGGACGACGTCCGGGCGCGTGTACACGAGCCCTTCGACCAGGACGCGGCCGACCCGCGTCGGCTCGCCTTCCCGGACGAGGTACACGATGTCGACGACGTGGTCGCGCCGGCGTGTCTCGTACCGCACCTCGGCCGCGTGGTGGCCGCGTCGCTCGTACTGACGCTCGAGCGCGCGCCGAGCCTCGTCCGCCGCGGCGCGGCTCCACCACATCCCGGGCGCCAGTGCAAGCCGCTGCAGGATCTCCTCGCGGGTGAGCACCGCCTGGCCCTCCACGTCGACGGTCCCGATCGTGACCCGGGGGCCCGCCGACACCGGGATCACGATGCGCGCCTGGGAGCGGTCCTCGCTGAGGGTCACCTCCGGCCGCCCGACGCGCGCATCCGCGAACCCGACGGACTCGAGATAGCCGCGCAGCAGGAGCAGGTCACGGTCGAGCTGCTCCGGCCGGTAGAGCCCGCGGTCCCGCACGCGCGAGGGGCGCGTGTCGATGCGCTCGCGCAGCCGCGCCGGCGGGAGGCCCGTGTCACCCGTGAGCTCGACGGCGCCGACGCGCACGCGCGGCCCCTCCCGGACGAGAAACCGCACGACGACGTCCTCGCGCTCGCGGGTCGTGGTCCCGCTCACCTTGGCGAAGGCGTACCCCTGCTCGCGATACGCGGCCTCGATCTGCCGCGCGCTCGCGCGGACCTCGAGGTCGTCCACGACGCCGGTGTCCGCGAACGTGAGTCGCTTGCGGAGCGCCGCCTGCGCGAGCGCCGTGACGCCCTCGAGCTCGATCCTGACGTGGGGGCCCTCGTGGACGGCGAGATCGAGGTGCACGCGCCGGGAGCCGGGATGCTCGCGGGTCTCGGCGACGTCCACGCGAGCCTCGAAGAAGCCCCGGTCGCGCAGCGCCCGCGTGAGCGCGTCCACCGCGTCGCGGACCTCGTCGGCGCGGTACCGGTCGCCCTCGTCGACCGCGAGGAGCGAGCGGATGGTCCCTGCCGACAGCCTGGCGGTCCCCCGGACGCGCACGGCGCCCACCCGGACGCGCTCACCCGCCTGCACGTGGAAGGCGACCGCGCGCCCGTTCGTCCGTGCGTCCGCCCGGGTTTCCACGTCGACCCGGGCGTCGAGAAAGCCCTCGCGCGCGTACCGGCCGAGGAGGGCCTGACGTGCGCGCTCGAGCCGCTCGGCCGTCGCATCGCCGCCGATGGCCAGGCCGGCGGCGGAGGCGAGCATGGCGACATCGATCTCGAGGTCGCCCGTGAAGTCGACCTGCTCGACCCAGGGGCGGCGCACGAGGTGATAGCGCAGGCGGACGCCGCCGGGAGCTCGCTCCTCCTCGACCCGGACATCCGAGAAGAGCTGGAGCGCCCAGAGACGCTCGAGGCTGTCGCGCACGCCGGCGCGGCTGAACGGCCGGCCCGTCAGGTCGCCGACGGCTGCCCGCACGCGGACCTCCGGGAGCTCGTGCGGCGAGCTGATCGCGACCGCCGTGATGGGGGGACTATCGATGCCCCCCAACTCCGAGATGACCTGCGTCTCCTGCGCCCAGGCCGGCGGCGCCCCGGTGCAGCCCGCGATCACGATGAGGACCGCGCTCGGGAGCCAGCCCGTCGCGACGACGCACGCGACCCGCCTCATCGGAACCGGAGCCGAAGCAGGACGTCCGCGCCGAAGCCGCCCCGGAAGTCCTGCTCGCCCGCGATCACGAGCGGTCCTGCGACCTCGTACTCCAGCCGGAGGCGCCGCTCGGCGGCGTTCTCGAGGCCCTGCGAGTACGTCACCGTCGCGCGCTCGCCGACGCGCTTGCCTAGCTCCAGCGTCCGGCCCGAGCTCTCGGTGCTCTTCAGCTCGAAGACCTCGAGCGGGCCGAGGCCGGGGCCGCCGCCGACGCCGAAGAGATCCTGGAGAATCAGACCCGCGACCTCGCCGACGACGGCGCCCGCGCCCCCCCTGCCCAGGTCCGCACGCGTGGCGCCGAACGCGACGAGCGACAGCACGTCCTCCTCGGGAAGCGGCGGAGACGATGCCAGGCGCACCTCGAGGCTGTCGCTCCGTCCCGTCACCTGCAGCCGCACGTCGTACCGGGCGATCCTCGCCGTGGCCTGGACGTCGAGAACGGGATCGATGCGGCGCGGGTCGACGAACCTCGCGGCGGCTCGCGTGATCGTGAAGCGGTGCTTGCGGAAGATGATCTGGCCGTCCGCGGCGTCCACCGTGCCGAAGACGATCGGGGCCGCCGTCGTGCCCTGGAGATCGAGCATGCCGCGCGCCCGAAGGCGAGCGACCGCGGTGCGAACGAGAAGGTTGTCGAGGACGAGCCGGATCGAGAGCGCGACGCCTTCGTCCGGCGATGGCGACGACGGGGCGCCGCGCTCGACGAGCAGCCGGAGCAGGGGCGTCTCGCTGACCCACGCCCCGCGGACGAGTCGCGCTTCGCCGCGCACCTGCGCGCGCGCGCCGCCACCGGCCAGCTCGAGGTCGGCATCCCACGTGGTCGTGAAGTCGCGGACCGGCTCGATCGAGACGCGCCGCGCCTCGATCTGGAACGCGTACGAGCGGGGCGTGAAGGCCTGCAGCGCGGCGCCGCCGCTCGCGCGCACCGTGCCACCGCCGACCGTGGCGACGGCGTCCGTCAGCGACACACGCGAGGCGGATGCCGTCAGCCGGGCACGCACCTCACGGAGCGGCTCGGCGTAATCGCGGAGGGAGAGGTAGTCCGCCTGGACCGTCGCCTGGCCGCTCGGCTCCGGACGGTCGACGGTCCCGCCGATGCGCGCCGTCACGCGCGCGTGGCCGCGGGCCTCGCGGACCTCCGGACGGAACGCGGCGAGGACACCGAGCGGGACGTCGCCCTCGACGGCGAGCTCGAGCCGCGGCGGGCGCGGCTCGAGCACGACGTCGCCGGACAGGCTGACCGTGCTCCCGAGAATCGACGCGCGCCCTCCGCTCACGTGCACGCGTTGCGGCGTGAACGTGAGCTCGGCGCGGACGTCTGTCACGGGATGCGGCACGTCGCGGAGGACGAGCGACACCTGGCGCAGGCTGCCTCGCCCTGCCAGCGCCGGCGCGGCGAACGTTCCACCCAGCTCGACGCTCGCCTCGAGCGCACCGCGCGCCTCACGGATCTCCGGACGCCACCGCGCGAGCGGTCCCAGCGCCATGCGGCCATCGACCGCCAGCGCGAGCCGCCCGTCGTCGCCGACGGCGCCCGAGACCGCGATCGTCCCGGCTCCCGACTCGAGCCGCAGCCGCTCGGCTCGCGTCGTTCCCGGCTCGCGGCGCAACCGGACCGGGCCCGCCGCACGCCACGTCTCGCCGGCGGCGACGAGCCGCACGGCGTCGAGCGTGACGGTGCCTCGCGCGTGCGCCGGCGCGTCGAACGGCACGGAGAGCTCGGCGCCTCCGGACACGACCCCGCGCACGGGCCCGACGGGTTCGGGGACGGGTCCCGCCCGGACGATCAGAGGCTCGAGGTCCAGATCCACGAACGCGACGCGCACCTGCGCGGGCGTGGCGCCGTCGATCCGGCCCGTCGCGCGCGCGGTCAGTCGAGCCCCGGGAAAGCTCGCCTCCACGCTCGCGACGCCCTCTCGCACGGACACGGTCGCCGTGCCACGGCCGAGGACCACGCCGGCAACTCGCACGTCGCGTCCGTCGATCGTCGCCGATCCGGACCAGCGTCCAGCGCGCACGACCGCCTCGCCGCGCGCCGTCGCCACGCCGTCGAGCTTCGCGGCGTCCGTCGTCCCGGGAAGGCGCGCGAGCGAGACCGGCCCGATCTCCCCGCGCAGCGAGCCCGATCCGCTCCACGCCCAGACGCCACTCGCGCTGACGGGCACGTCGCGGATGCGTGCGGTGAGCCGGCTCACCTCCACGCGATCCGGCCTGGCGTCGAAGCGGGCGTCGAGCCCTTCGATGCGCTCGCCACGGACCACGAGCGGACCGCCGGCCACGGCGCCGCGCGCGCGCCACGCGTCGAGACGACCCTCGATTCTCGCCGCCAGCGTGAACGGTCCCTTGCCCTGCCACTCGGCCGGGGACCACAGCGAGAAATCCTCGAGGTGCCCGGCCGCCGCCCGCACGTCGCCCGCGACGTCGAGCCGCTCGCGGAGCGCGCGCGCATCGAGCGGTCCGCTGCCCGGGGCGCGAAGCACGCCGGAGGACTCGAGCCGCGTCGCGCCGAGCGTCGCCGCGGCGCGCGCGATGCGCAGGGTCCGCCCGCTCGCGCTGAAGGTCACGTCGACGTCGGCCAGTCGCGCGTCCGCCACGCCGAGTGACGCCGAGCGAGCGCGACCGGTGATCCGGGGATCCGCCCACGCGCCGTTCGCCTCGACGCCGACGGTGGCGTTGCCGTCGAGCCACGCGGCGCCGAAGAGCCGAGCGAGTCCCCCGAGATCGCCGGTGGCCACGGCTTTCACGCCGTCCGCGCCTGCCGTGCCGACACGTCCGGAGATCCCGTCCAGCCGCACGAGCGGCCACCGTGCCTCGCCGCGAATGATCTCCGCACTCGCCGCCGCGATGTGAAGCTCCCCGGTGACCGCGGCCGGGCCGAGCTTCGCCAGCTCGCCGGGCAGGCGCACCGAGCCCTCGGCGACGGTGAACCGCCCGCGGAGGTCACGCGGGCGCCGGAGATCACCACGGAGCTCGCCGCGGCCGGTGAGCTCGCCCTTCACGCCGGCGCCGGTCCGCGCGAGCGTGTCGAGGGCGGCGAGCGAGACGGCCGTGAGGCGCACGTCGGCCGCGCTGTCGGCAGGACGGGCCGGGGACCACGTCAGCGCGCCGGCGACATGCCCCCCGAACGCCTCGGCCGTGACGTCGCCGAGACGGAGCGTCGTCTGGGTCCACGTGACGACACCGCTGACGCGACGCGCGCTGACCGATCCGCCGCGCAGCTCAGGGATCCGGACGCGCGCGGAGACCGCCGGCGCCGACACTCGCCCGTGGATCGTCGCGTTCGCGGTCGCGACACCGTGGAGCGGCCACGGCGCGCCGAGCCGCTCGCCGAGCCACGCGAGCGGAACGGCGCCCGCGGCCCTGAGCGCCAGGCGTTCCTGCCCGCCGAGGCCAGCGATCTCACCCGTCGTGCTGAGCCGCTGGCCGCGCCACCGGCCCTCGAGCCGCTCGATGGTGAGCCGGTCGCCGCGCAGGCGAACGCTCGCGGCCACCGTGCCGAACGTCTCCTCGAATCCCGGCAGCGAGACCGACACGGTGTGCGCATCGCCGCTGGCGGCGATGCCGCCGTCCGACGGCGTCGCGGTGACGCCGACGCCCTCCACCGTGACTGAGATCATGGGGGGCCCCGAAATGGCCCCCCAACCCCCCCAGCGCTCGGCGCCGGCCCGGGGAACCCGGGCCGCCCCTCGGGAACCCGAGGCGTTCCCAGCCTCTGAGATCATGGGGGACCTCGACGGGTCCCCCATGCTCAACGCGAAGCGACCGCGGCGCACCTCCACGGCGCGGACCGCCACGGTGATCGGGCCGAGCGCGAACCGATCCGGGATCGACTCCGGGAGCCGGAACCCGCCGCCACCCGTCCTTGCGACGTACGCGACGTCGACGCCTTCGAGGAGCACGCGGGAGATCACCAGCTCGCGACGCCAGAGGCTCGCGAGGCCGACGGTCAGTTGCACGCGCTCGACGGCGAGCAGCGTCCCGGCACTCCAGTCGGCTCCCGCGGAGACCGCAAGACCGTGGAGCTCCGCGCGCCGGAGCCAGGGGCTCAGCCTGATCCCGTCCACCCGGACCGGCCGACCGAGTGCCGCCGCAAGCTCGGCCTCGACGCGCTCCTTACCGAGCATCGGGGCGTACTGCCGGACGAGGTACCGCCCGGCAAGCCCCGCGGCCACGACGAGCACCAAGAGGGCGAGCGATGCCCACGTCCACCACGGCACCCGTCGGATCGACACCATCACCCCATGCTGCCACGTCCGGTCCGAATTATTCGTGAACGGCTCGACGCAGCGTCGGCCGGGTGACGCCGGCAGCGGCTCGTGGGCGGCCGGGCGGAGTGGAACCCCTTCGCGCTACACGCAGTTCGCCAGGACTGCGTGTGCGCGAACGGGTGACGCAGCCCGGCCGGGCCACGGGCCGCTCCGGGGACAGGACCCCGCCGCCGCGGCGCTTGTGTCGTTCACGAATAACGCGGACTAGTCCAGCTGCTTCCGGAACTTCAGGATCGCGAGTGTGAAGATCACCGCGCCGAACACGATGAGCGGCAGGAGCTGCATCCAGAGGTACTCGAGCCCGATGCCCTTGAGCACGATGCCCCTCACGATCCTCAGGTAGTACGTCAGCGGGATCAGCATCGAGAGGTACTGGGCGCCGGCGGGCATGCCCTCGATGGGGAAGAGCAACCCGGAGAGGTAGATCGACGGCAGGAACGTGAGGAACGCGAGCTGCATCGCCTGCGGAACCGTGCGCGCCGCGGTCGACACGAAGATGCCGATGCCGAGGGTCCCCCACATGAAGACCGCGGAGAGCGCGTAGAGCAGCACGAGGTTGCCGCGGATCGGGACGTCGAAGATGAACCGTGCGACGAGCAGGGCCATCGTCATCTGACCGTAGGCGACGAGGAGGTTCGGGATGATCTTGCCGAGGAGGAGCTCCCAGCGCCGGATCGGGCTGACGACGAGCGCTTCCAGCGTGCCCTTCTCCCGCTCCCGGACGACGGACACCGCCATCGACGTGATGGTCGTCTGCATGAGCAGCGCGCCGATGAGGCCGGGCACGATGAAGATCGCGGAGACGAGGTCGGGGTTGTACCAGGCGCGGACCCGGACGTCGACAGGCATGGCTCCATCGCGCAGACTGAGGCCCTCGGTGGTGCGAGCGAGGACCTGGAGCGACAGCGCGGCCCCGAGCGACGTCGCGGCGTTGACGGCGGAGGTCGCGACCATCGGATCCGAGGCGTCGACGATCACCTGCACCTGCGCGTCACGCCGCTCGAGCCGTCGCGCATAGTCGGGGGGGATGACCACGCCCACCTTGACGGTCCCGTCGTCGATGACGCGCGTGAGGTCGCGGAGCGTCGACACGTGCCGCCGGAGCGCGAAGTACTGACTGTTCACGAGCGCCTCCTGGAGCGCCCGCGACTCGGGGCTGCCGGAGTGGTCCAGCACGGCCGTCGGCACGTGCTTGACGTCGGTGTTGATCGCCCAGCCGAAGATGAACAGCATCGCGACAGGGACGAACAGCGCCAGCGTGACGGCCAGCGAGTCCCGGCGGAGCTGGAGGAACTCCTTGGCGATGATCCCGTGCAGCCGGCTGTTCACGGTGTGCGCGGGCTGCCGGGCGCCCCGGCCGGTTCCGGCGCCGCGCTGAGCGCCCGCAGCTGCTCCCGGACTCGCGCCTTGCGCTCCTTGTCGACGAACGAGACGAACAGGTCCTCGACGGACGGGTCGACCTCGCGGGCCGACCGCACGCCGACGGCCTGATCGCGGAGCCGAGCGACGATCGCGTTCGCATCCGGGCCGCCGGGCGTCACGATCAGGCGCAGGCGCCCGCCGATGCGCGCGACCTCCTCGACCGCGTCCCACTCGGCGAGCAGCTCGGCGACCCGCTGGAGCGAATCGGCTTCCAGCTCGACGACGCGTCGTCCGAACGCGTCCCGCTTGATCGCCTCGGGACTCCCCTGCGCGATCAGCCGCCCCTGATAGATGAAGCCGAGTGTGTCACAGAGCTCGGCTTCGTCCATGTAGTGGGTGGTCACGAGGATCGTGGTGCCCTCGTCGGCGAGCCGGCGGATGAGCGCCCAGAACGTCCGGCGCGAGACCGGATCGACGCCCGCGGTCGGCTCGTCGAGCAGGATCAGCCGCGGGCCATGCACGAGCGCGCAGGCGAGCGCGAGTCGCTGGCGGTACCCGCCGGAGAGCTGCCCCGCGAGCTGGCGCTCACGGCCGACCAGATCGGCGAGGCGCACCATCCGCTCGATGCGGGCCGCGCGCTCCGCGCGCGCGACCATGTACACGCGCGCGTAGAACGTGAGGTTCTCGCCCGCCGTGAGGTCGTCGTAGAGCGAGAACCGTTGCGACATGTAGCCGATCGACGACTTGACCCGCTCGGGCTCGCGCCGGATGTCGTGCCCGAGCACGTGGCCCTCGCCGTCGGTCGGCTCGAGGATCCCGCACAGCATCCTGAGCGTCGTCGACTTGCCGGCGCCGTTCGGTCCGAGGAATCCGTAGAGCTCCCCTTCCCGCACGCGGATGTCGACGTGGTCGACCGCGACCAGCTTGCCGAACCGCCGCGTCAGCCCGCGCGTGACGATGGCCCACCTGTCGTTCATCGGTCGGTGCGCAGGACGGCGTCGGCCGGAAGGCCGGGCTTCAGGATGCCGTCCCGGTTCTCGAGCGCGATCTTCACGCGAAAGACGAGGTTCACGCGCTCCTTCTTCGTCTGCACGTTTCTCGGCGTGAACTCGGCCTCCGAGCCGATCTCGGCGATGCGCCCGGCGAACGGACGGTCGGGGAACGCGTCCACCGTCACGTCGGCACGCTGCCCGAGGCGGATCCGGCCGACGTCGGCCTCCGGCACGAACGCGCGCAGCCACAGGTCGTCCGGATCGAGCAGCGTCACGATCGACACGCCCGGGGTCGCCGTCTCCCCGGCCTCCAGGTTCTTCCGGAGCACGACGCCCCGGATCGGCGCGGCGATGCGCGTCTCCGCGAGACGGGCCCGCGCGAAGTCCAGCGTGGCGCGGGCCTGGGCCACCTGCGCCCGCGCCGCGGCCACCGTCTCGGCCCGCGGTCCGGCCCGCAGCAGCGCGACTCGCGCGCGCGCGGCGCGGACCTCGGCGCGAGCCGCCTCCACCTCGTATCGCCGGGGACCGGCCTCGAGCAGGCCGAGCCGCTCGCGAGCGCTCGTCTCGTTGGCCGCCGCCACCTCGTACGCCTGCCGCGCGCGGTCCACCTCCTGGGCCGCGATCAGCTCCTTGCGGAAGAGCTCCTCGTTGCGCCTGAGCTCACGCTCGGCCCATTCGCGCGTCGCGCGCGCGTTCCTCAGCGCTGCACGCGCCTGTTCGAGCTCCTGCTGGCGGGACCCGGCGAGCAGGTCGGCGAGCGCCGCCTCGGCCCGTGCCGCTCGCGCCTCCGCCTCGCGGATCTCTTCCGGGCGTGTGCCGGCCTCCAGCTCCCTGAGCTGCGCTTCCGCGGTCCGGAGCGCCGCCAGGGCGCGGCTCGCTTCCGCCTCGAGCTCGGACGCGTCAAGCCGGACCAGGAGCTGGCCGCGATCGACGCGTTGCCCCTCCCGGACGGAGAGCTCCACGATCCGCGCGGCGACGCGCGCGCTCACGTCCACCTGCGTGCCCTCGATCGTCCCCGTCACGTGGAGCGCCGGGTCGTCGGCGCCGAGCCGGCGCGACGCCCAGGCCGCGGCGAGGCCAATGGCCGCCACCACGACGGCGGCGAGCAGGAGCCTCGGTCCCCGGCCCATCAGGGTACGGGGATCAGGTACCCGACGTTCTTCTTCGACTCGAGGAAGTGCGCGCGCGCGACACGCTGGATGTCGGCCGGCGTCACGGCACGGATCCGCTGGAGGTACGTGTCCTTCTGCCGCCACCCGCCGTTCAGCTCGAAGCGGGCGAGCAGCGACGCCCGGCGATGCACCGAGTCCTCCTGGAAGACGAACGCGGCCTCGATCTGGTTCCGGGCGCGCTCGAGCTCCTCCGGAATCACCGGCTCCGCCTGGAGCCGGCCCAGCTCCGCGAGCAGCTCCTTCTCGAGCGTCTCGGGCGTCTGCCCCGGCATCGGAGTCGCCCAGAACCAGAAGAGGTTCGGATCGAACGACAGGTAGGAGTAGTCGCCGCCGGCGTCGAGCGCGAGCTGCCGCTCGTACACGAGTCGGCGGTACAGGCGCGAGGCGCGTCCGCTCGAGAGGATCGTCGACATCATCTCGAGCGCGGCGGCGTCCTCCGCGCGGTGGTTCGGCACGTTGTACGCGATGTAGACGATCGGCAGCTGCGCCTGCTTCTTGACCACCACGCGGCGCTCACCGTTCTGCGGTGGCTCGACGGCCGTCACCGGCGGTGGGTCCTGGCCGCGCGGGATCGCGCCGAACGCGCGCGTGACCTTCGCGAGGAGCTCGGGCGCCGTGAAGTCGCCGACGGCCACGACGAGCGCGTTGTTGGGCACGTAGTACGTCTTGTAGAAGGCGCGGATCTCGGCGGGCGTGATCCGCCTGAGGTCGTCCATCCAGCCGATCACCGGCGACTGGTACGGATGCGACTTGAACGCCAGCGACCCGACCTCCTCGCCGAGAAAGCCGCCCGGATCGTCCTCGGTCCGCGTCCGCCGCTCCTCGATGACCACCTCGCGCTCCGACTCGATCGCCTTCGGGTCGAGGAGCAGGTTCTGCATGCGGTCGGCTTCGAGCTCGAGCACGAGGTCGAGCCGGTCGGAGGCGATGTTCACGAAGTACGACGTGACGTCCTGGCTGGTGAAGGCGTTGTCCTGACCCCCGTTCTGCTCGACGAGCTTCGCGAACTCGCGCGGGCCGTGCTTCGGCGTGCCCTTGAACATCATGTGCTCGAGCAGGTGCGCGATGCCGGTGGCGCCCCGCTGCTCGTTCCGCGAGCCGGCCCGGTACCAGACCTGGAAGGTGACGATCGGGCTCCGGTGGTCCTCGAGCAGCAGCACGCGGAGTCCATTCGGGAGCGTCGCGTCCAGGGGCTCGTCGGCGGCGAACGCCGGGCCAGCCGCAGCGAGCAGGAGCACGAGGAACGCGAGGACGGCGCGAGTCACGCTCTCGATTATACGGTCACGTTCGCGCGGTCGCGCACGGAGGCGTGAGTGCGACGATCACCGCACCGGCCACCGCCACGGCGGCCGACAGCCACAGCCCGGTCGCGAACGAGCCGGTGAGGTCGCGGCTCCACCCGGTGATGGCCGGCCCGACGATCGCGCCGATCACCGTGATCGCGTTCATCAGGCCGAACGCCGTGCCGAGGTCGCCGCCCTTGAACGCGTCGCCGAGGAGCGCGAACGACGGCCCCCACACGCTCCAGCCGAAGACATTGATGGCGAACAAGGTGGTGGCGAGCACCACGGGCGAGGCTCCACGGTCGATCGCGACCGCGCTCGCCGCGGCAGCGGTCGTGGTCGCGACGTAGGCCACGGCGAGGACGGTCCGGCGGGCGATCCCGACAGCCAGTGCACGGTCGCTCGCCCAGCCGCCGACGACGAGACCGAGCACGGCCGCGAGCCCGAGGACGCTCGACGCGACGCCGGCGCGGCCGAGATCGCCGACGCCGGATTCCATGAACAGCAATGGCGCCCACGTCACGAGCACGAACTGCGCCCACATCGCGGTCGCACCGGAGACGCCGAGCGTCCACAGTCGCCGTGCGCCGACGACCAGGCGCAGCCCGGCTCGTCGCGATGTCGTGCCGGGCGCGCGGCTGGCGGGCACGAACCGCACGATGAGCAGGGCGGCCACCACGGGCGGCACACTGAACAGCACGAAGACCCAGCGCCACGGCAGGTGCTCGCCCAGCAGGCCGGCCAGCAGCAATCCAAGGCTGATCCCGAGGCCCGGGCCGGTGAACGAGACGGCCTGGCCGAGACCGAGCTTGTCCGGAGGCGTGACGGACGCGATGATCGCGCGGTCGTTGGAGAACAGGAACCCCTGGCTCGCGCCGGTGAACAGGCGCGCGAGGAGCAGCGCGGCGAACGAGCCGGCGAGCGCCGTCGCGCCGGACGCGAGCGCGCCGGCGACGAGACCGATCGCGAGCACGCGGCGGCGACCGAAGCGGTCACCGAGGATCCCGGCGGGGAACTGCATGCCGGCGTACGCGTAGAAGAAGGCCGTCGCGAGCACTCCGGCGCGCGTGTAGCTCAGCTCGAGCTCGGCCATGATCGGCGGCAGCAGCGCCGAGAGCGCCATGCGGACGAGGTAGTTCGCGACCCACGCGAAGACGAGCAGAGCCCAGACGAGGTGGTAGGAATGGGCGGGCGCCATGCGGGCGGCGCGTAGTGTATCATCGCGCATCATGTTCGCCCTCGCGGTCGTGGTGTCTCTCCTGTTGACTCCGGTGCTCGCCTGGGCGGACCTGTGCGCGGAACCGCTCGCGACGCTGTTCGACCGCGTATCGCCCTCGGTCGTGTCGATCCAGGCGATGAAGATCAACAAGGCCAAGCCGCATCGACGGTTCGAGACGATCGTGGGCTCCGGCGTCATCATCGACAAGGACGGCCAGGTCCTGACCAACGCCCACGTGGTGGACGGCGCGGCGTCGCTCGCGGTCGCGCTCGACACGGGCGATCGGTTGCCCGCGCGCCTCATGGGCCTCGATCCGGTCCTCGACATCGCGCTCCTGAGAGCGGAGGTGCGCGGCCCCGTGCCCGCCGCGCGTCTCGGCGACTCGTCATCGCTGCGCGTCGGCGACGAGGTGGTGGCCATCGGCAACCCCGTCGGCCTCGATCAGACGATGACGCGCGGCATCGTGAGCGGGCTCAACCGGCTGCTTCCCGGCGTGTCGGACCAGCCGATGATCCAGACGGACGCGCCCATCAACCCCGGCAACTCGGGTGGGCCGCTGGTCGACCGCTGCGGGACCGTCGTCGGGATCAACACGTTCATCTCCGAGGACGCGCAGTCGATCGGCTTCGCCGTTCCGGTCAACGCCGCGAAGTCCGTGCTGCGGGACCTGCGCGAGATCGGTCGCGTCGTGCGCCCGTGGCTCGGCATCCAGGGGCGGACGATCGACACGCGGCTCGGCGGCATCATCCGCCTGCCCGTGACCGCCGGCTACCTGGTCGAGATCGTCTACGACGGCGGCCCCGCGGACAAGGCGGGCGTCCGCGGCGGCAACCTCTCGGTCGTCGTGCAGGGCGACGAGTACCTGCTCGGCGGCGACATCATCACGACGATTCACGGCACGCCGATCCGCACGCACCTGGACTTCACGCAGAAGGTGAAGAGCCTGAAGCCGGGTCAGCGCGTGCGCGTGACGCTCTACCGCGAGGGCCAGCAGCGAGAGCTCACGTTGACCGTCGCCGAGCGCCCGCGGCTGCCGAACGACCTGGCGGACTGATTGACATGGGGGGCCCCGACATGGCCCCCCATTCCCCCCCAACGCTCGCAACCGGCCCGGGAAACCCGGGCCGGGGCTCGACCTCGCGCTCGGCCAGGCCCCGACATGGCCCCCCATACCCCCCCAACGCTCGCCCCCGGCCCGGGAAACCCGGGCCAGGGCTCGACCTTGCGCGGTGAGCTGGAGGGGCCCCCCGGGAGCTGCGTCCGAGCAAGCCGCTGCCTCACGCTTTGCTGCGCTCGGACGCGCAATAGGCCAACAGCTCCCGGGAGCCCCTCCCTCACCCCGCACGCACGCGAGCGCCGGCGCGCACCCCGCGGCGGTGTCGTCCCGTCTCGAGCGTCGTCGCCGCTTCACGAGCAATCCGAGGCAATCAGGCCGCGTTTGCTCGTGCGACCGCTCGTGCGCCAGCGGCGGTCAGCGCGGGCGGTCGATCAGGCGCCGCGCCGTCATGAACACGTCCCGCAGCATCGCGCGCGTCAGCTTCCCGGTGAACGTGTTCTGCTGGCTCGGGTGGTACGACGCGATCAGCGCGACGCCATCGCCGAACGGCGTGAGCGTGCCGTGCGCGAACACCGGCGTGGCGCTCGGCGGAGGCAGCTCGAGCGCTCGCCGCGCCCGCAGGTAGGCCTGCCAGCCGATTCGTCCGAGCCCGACGACGACGCGCACCCGATCGAGCGCGCGGAGCTCACGGAGCAGATAGTGGGCACAGTTCGCGATCTCGTCCGGGAGCGGCTTGTTCGCCGGTGGAGGGCAGCGGATCGTCGCCGTGATGTACGCGTCGTCGAGCGCGAGTCCGTCGTCGCGGTGCTCGGACGTGGGCTGGTTCGCGAAGCCCGCCTCCCACAGCGCGCGGAACAGCCAGTCACCGCTGCGATCGCCGGTGAAGATGCGGCCGGTACGGTTGCCGCCATGCGCCGCGGGCGCGAGCCCCACGAGGAGCAGCCGCGCGCGTGGATCGCCGAACCCGGGCAGCGGCCGCGCCCAGTACGACTGGCCGCGGTAGCGACGCGGCGGATCGGCGGCGGACGCCTCGCGATGCGCGACCAGCCGCGGGCAGCGCCGACAGCGGACGATCTCGCGCGCGAGGCGCTCGAGGACGACGGCGGGTTGCAAATCCGCGCGCGATTGTGACACGGTGAGCACGATGGCGCCAGCCTCCGGCCGATCGTCCTCCGCGCGCGTCCCCTCGATCGTCGTCCACGGCGGCGCCGGCGCGGATCCCCTGGAAGGCCGCGACGAGCTTCGCGACGGCGTCCGCGCGGCGGTGGACGCCGGATGGCACGTGCTCGCGTCTGGGGGCGCGGCGCTCGACGCGATCGAGCGCGCGGTCACGGTGCTCGAGGACCACCCGCGATTCAACGCGGGCCGTGGATCTGTCCTGACGTCCGCCGGAACGGTGGAGATGGACGCCTCGATCATGGAAGGCGACCGCCTCGAGTGTGGCGCCGTCGCGGCCGTCCCCCGCATCGCGAACCCGATCAGCCTCGCACGCAAGGTCCTCGACTCCCGCGGGCACGTGCTGCTCGTCGGGGAAGGCGCGCTCGCGTTCGCGCGCCGGGTCGGCATCGTGGAGTGCGATCCCGAGGCTCTCGTGACGGACCGGCAGCGGCGGCGGCACGCGGCGGCGCTGGCGCAGCTGCCGGGCACTGTCGGCGCCGTGGCGCTCGATCGGCACGGCACCGTGGCCGCTGCGACGTCGACCGGTGGCATGTCTGGGAAGCTGCCCGGTCGCGTCGGCGACAGCGCCGTCATCGGCGCCGGCACCTACGCCGACAGCTCGATCGGCGGCGTGTCCTGCACCGGTGACGGCGAGGCGATCATGCGCGTCGTCCTTGCCCGGCGCACGCTCGAGTACCTCAAGGACGCGGACGACCCGGAGTACGCGGCAACGGTCGCGATGGATCTGCTCCGAGACGAGGGCCGCGGGACCGGAGGCCTGATCGTCATCGACTGGCGCGGCCGGATTGCCTGGGCACATTCCACGCCGCTGATGCCAGTCGCGTGGCGCTCGCCGGCGCATCCCGAGCCGGTGATCCCGTTCTAGCGGGGCCCATGCCCGTCGATCTCCCGACGATTGAAGCCGCGCGGGAGCGGCTCCGCGGCGCGGTCGCCGAAACGCCGTGCGCGTTCTCCGCGACGCTCTCCGAGCTCACCGGAACGCGGTGCTTCATCAAGCTCGAGAACCTCCACGTCACCGGCTCCTTCAAGGAGCGCGGAGCGGCGAACTTCCTCCTCCAGCTCCCTGGCGAGGCCCGCTCCCGCGGCGTCGCCACCGCGAGCGCCGGCAACCACGGCCTCGCGCTCGCGTTTCACGCCGCGCGCCTCGGGGTCCCGGCCACGATCGTCATGCCGGAATGGGCCCCGCTCATCAAGATCGCGTCCGCCCGACGGCACGGCGCCGAGGTGATCCTCTGCGGCGCGGATTTCGACGAGGCCTACGCGCACGCCGTCGCGCTCGCCGCCGGCCGCGGGCTCGCGTTCGTCCACCCCTTCGACGACGAGCGGGTCATCGCAGGCCAGGGAACGCTCGGCCTCGAGCTCCTCGAGCAGCGTCCCGACATGGATGCGGTGCTCGTCCCCATCGGCGGCGGCGGGCTCATCGGGGGCGTGGGAATCGCGGTCAAGGGCACGCGGCCCTCGGTCCGGATCATCGGCGTCCAGACCGCCGCCGTGCCCGCGATGGCGCGCGCGGTGGAGTCCGGACGTTCGACCGTCCCTGCCGCGCCGACGATCGCGGATGGGATCGCGGTGCGTGAGGTCGGCGCGCTGACGCTGCCGCTGGCGCGGGCGCTGGTCGACCACATCGTGACGGTCCGCGAGGAGGAGCTGGCCAACGCGATCCTCCGGCTGCTCGAGACCGAGAAGACCGTGGCCGAGGGCGCCGGGGCCGCGCCGCTCGCGGCGCTGCTCAACCGCCCGCTCGACCTTGCCGGTGCGACGGTCGTGCTCGTCCTGTCCGGCGGCAACATCGACGTGACGATGCTGGCCCGCATCATCGAACGCGGCCTGGTTCAGGCGGGCCGCCTCGTGCGACTCGTCGTCGTCCTGCGCGACCGGCCGGGGGCGCTCGCTCGCGTGACGGCGCTGGTCGCCGAGGAGCGTGGCAATGTCGTCCACATCGCACACGACCGCGCGTTCTCGCGCTGGGTGGCGATCGGCGAGACGGAAGTCGAGCTTACGCTCGAGACCTCCGGCCGCGCGCATGCCGAGGCGATGATCGCGCGGTTGCGGGTGGCCGGGTACCGGGTGGAGGAGCGGACCGGCTGACGGTTGCGCGTCAGTCGGCGCGTGCGTCCGGTGGCAGCGCCTCCTGGATAACGTCCCGGACGCGTTCAGCGAGCTGGCGCGCGGCGTCGCGTGGGTCTCGACCTCGATCGGGATGCTCCAGCGGGTGATACGTGATCGCGATGCGCCCCGGCCGGGGCAACACGCGGCCCGGGGGCCACGAGTCGTGGCCGCCGGCGATCGTCACCGGCAGGATCGGGACGCCCAGTGACGTCGCCAGCCTGAACGCGCCCGGCTTGAAGCGTCCAAGGCGCCCGTCCCGGCTGCGCTCACCCTCGGGGAAGATCATGACGGCCTCCCCAGCGGTGAGTAGGCGGACGACGTGACGCGTCGCGCGCACGTCCGCCGCGTCGATGTCGACGGGAAACGCACGCAGCCGGCGGAGGAGAAAGCCCAGGGCCGGGACCCGGAAGAGCCGGCTCCAGGCCATGTAGTACACGGGGCGACGGATCGGGATCGTGACCAGCGGAGGGTCGGCGTACGTCTGGTGGTTCGGCGTGATGATCACGGCGCCATCCCGAGGGATCTGCTGGACGCCGACCAGCTCGAGGCCGAAGAACGCCCGGCACGCACGGTGGAGAGCTGGACGGAACAAATCGAGGACCGGGGTCCGCACTGTCCCGGCCACTATACGGGGACTCCGGCCTGGAACCGGGGAAAGCGGACGACCAGCGGGCTGAATCGGACGGGATGGGCTCAGGCTCTGGAGCCCATCCCGCCTGGAACTACTCGTCGTCGGCGTCGACGCCGGCACCGACCGGCTCGAGCTGACGGCCGAGCCGCTCGATGCGGTCCTGGCACCGCACGCAGGTCGCAACCTCGGGCATCACCCGCAGGCGCGCAGGGGCGATCCGCTCTCCGCACTCCACGCACGTTCCGTAATCTCCATCGTTCAACCGCTCCAGCGCCGCAACGAGACGGTTGATGCGGTCGACCAGAAGCTCCCGGGTCGCGTACGTCATCTCCCTTCGCTCGCTGGCCTGGATCTCGTCCACCTCGTCCGAGTACGGAGTGTTGTCGCCCGGCGTGCCGGACGCATATTCGACCACCTCAGCGCCCTCCAGCTGACGTAGGCGGGCTGCCGTCTTCTGCAGCTCCTCTTCAAGACGCCGCCGCGTGTCCATTTGCTCTATTTCCTCCTCTTACAACCCTTTCGGGCGCGTGGCTCTCTTGCAACGCGCGAGCCACATCTAGACGGATGGAGTCTGCCGCAAATTCACGGAGAATCGTTGAAAAAAATAAGGCCAGTAAAACCGCTGGGTTCGGGCAGTCTGCCTGCACCCCAGTCACAATACCCGGAAACCCGACGGTCGACCGTCAGATCGGGAGCGGGGCGATCAGTTTCTGACCGCGCCGTGTGGCCTCATGGCCACACACGTGGCGGAGCAGCCCCGGCCGGTTCGGGATCGTGAGCAGCGGCCAGACCAGGAGCGCCGTGAAGAGGACGAGACAGGCGGGGAGGAGTTCCTTTCCCTTCACGGCGCTCCGTCAGACGTCAGCGGACCGCCACTCCCTTGGTCTGGCGACGGCCCTTGCGAGCGACGCCGGTCTTCTGAGCGGCCTCGGCGACCGCCTCGGCGACCGCGGGCACCACGCGGCGGTCGAACATGGACGGCGTGATGTACTCCTCGCTGAGCTCGCTCTTCGTCACCAGTCCGGCGAGCGCGTGCGCCGCCGCGAGCTTCATCTCGTCGTTGACGCTCCTCGCGCGCACGTCGAGCAAGCCACGGAAGAAGCCCGGGAAGCAGCAGGAGTTGTTGATCTGGTTCGGATAGTCCGAGCGCCCGGTGGCCATCACGCGGACGTACGGCCCGGCCTCTTCCGGGAGGATCTCGGGAACCGGGTTCGCCATCGCGAAGATGATGGCGTCCTTGTGCATGCCCTTGACGTCCTTGAGCGAGACGACACCCGGTCCCGACAGGCCGATATACACGTCAGCGCCGACGAGCGCGTCGCCCACGGCGCCCTTGATCCGCCGCGGGTTCGTGTGCTCGGCGTACCACTCCTTCATCGAGTTCATGTTCTCGGTGCGGCCCTTGTAGATCGCGCCCGCGCGGTCGCATCCGATGATGTACCGGGCGCCGGCCTTCATCAGGAGCTTGGACACGGCGATGCCCGACGCGCCGACCCCGGTGAAGACGATGCGCACGTCGGACAGCTTCTTCTTGACGAGCTTCAGCGCGTTGGTCAGCGCGGCGAGGACGACGACCGCGGTCCCGTGCTGGTCGTCGTGGAACACGGGGATGTCGAGCTGGCGGCGCAGGCGCTCCTCGATCTCGAAGCATCGCGGCGCGGAGATGTCCTCGAGGTTGATTCCGCCGAAGACCGGCGCGATGGCCTTCACGACCATGACGATCTCGTTCACGTCCTTCGTCGCCAGGCAGATCGGGAACGCATCGACCCCGGCGAACTCCTTGAAGATGAGAGCCTTGCCTTCCATGACCGGCTGGGCGCCCCCCGGGCCGATGTCGCCGAGCCCGAGGACCGCCGTGCCGTCGCTCACGACGGCGACGGTGTTCTGCTTGATGGTGAGGGTGTACGCCTTCTCGGGATCGTGGTGGATCGCCATGCACACGCGGGCGACGCCGGGCGTGTACGCCATCGACAGGTCGTCGCGCGTCTTGACCGCCATCTTCCCCTTCACCTCGATCTTGCCCCCGAGGTGCATGAGGAACGTGCGGTCGGATACGTTGACGACGCGGACGCCTTCGAGCGCCTTGATCTTCTCGACGATCTGGTGGCCGTGGTTCTCGTCGCTCGCCTTGAACGTCAGGTCGCGGACGACCGCCTTCTTTCCGACGTCCACCAGGTCGACCGCCCCGATGTCGCCCCCCGCCTTCCCGATGGCCGAGGTGACGCGCCCGAGCATGCCCGGCTCGTTCTTGATCTCGACCCGCACCGTGAGACTGTAGCTCGCACTCGGCGAATTGAGCATTCCGTCCTCCGCTTCATGGCACCTCAAGGGCGCCGAAGGCGCTATTTTACCGCCCCTACGCGGAGATAACGCTGCCCGTTTTCCTGATGAGGCGGGACTAGATTATCGCCGGCTGGCGCGGAGCGCGAGGAGCTGACGGTCGGCGTCGATCGTGACCGTGAACCGCGCGAGGACGGTGTTGCCCAGGATCCCGTCGACCCCGAATCCGGGCGCGTAGATCACCGCGGCCACGTCGTTCAGCTCGATGCCACCGAGTCGAAACGAGCGGATGTTGATCGTCGGGCCTTCTGCTCGACCGGAAAGCGTCTCGAGCTCGAGGCGTGGA
The DNA here is from genome assembly GCA_016184125.1 of Candidatus Rokuibacteriota bacterium. GTDB lineage: Bacteria > Methylomirabilota > Methylomirabilia > Rokubacteriales > CSP1-6 > AR8. The sequence continues at coordinate 30,711 of JACPDG010000071.1, forward strand.
GGCTCTCCGGTCGCCTGGACACCGACCGCCGCCGCGAGCGCGGGCGAGATCACCGTCACGCTGGCGCCGGTGTCCACGAGGAACCGGGCGGGCGGCGCGCCGTTCAGGCTCGCGCGCATGACCCACACGCCGCGCGCGGCCTCGAGGGGCACGACGGTCTGCATCGCCGGGAACGCGGCGTCGCCGGCGCCGAGCTGTTCGAGGGCCTGCTCCAGCTCTCGCGCAAGCGGGGGCGCAGGCTCGAGGAGCAGCGCGATCTGGTAGCCCTCGGCTGCCGACTGGCGATGGCCGAGGCGCGCGAGCGCGTTCGCGCGCAGATACTGGAGTGCGGCGTTGTCCGGCTGGAGCGCCGCCGCCCGGCTCCAGAAGCGCACGGCCTCGACGTAGTCGCGCCGGTTCCACGCGTCCTTGCCGAGCCGGTGGAGGACGACCGGCGAAGGAGCCCCGCCGAACGCGAGCCATTGACCGATGATGACGCCGAGGGCGAGCGTGAGCCACGACCGCACGAGCGGTCGCTCACGCAAGGGGCGTACCCGCGACCCGCGGCGCATGGCCGTGGCCGTGCGCCCCGCCAGGCGCCGTGTCGCGCGCGTCGTGGCTGCAATCCGTTCTCCACCTGCCTGCACGGCGTTGCCACACCCCGACGCCCGGGGTACGCTCGAAACGTCTACGCGACCGCCACCGACGAGCCCAAGGAGAGCCATCGCCGATGATCGACGTGAAGACCGCGGAGCGCGAGATCCAGCTCTACGTCCGCCCGCAGACGTTCCCCGTCGCCGTCCGCATGCTGCGGCCTGGCGAGGAGATCCCCGACCGCGCGCGTCGCCCGGCGCGGGACTTCAAGAAGCTCAGCATGAACTGCCAGGTCATCGACATGGCGCGCCGCTACGGGTGGACGCTGGCGCTGACGCGTGAGGACTCCATCTGCTCGCTCGGCATCGCGGCGCTCGGCTTCGAGAAGCCGACCCACCTGCACGCGTCGGGCACGCTCTGCGAGGGGATGTACACGGAGACCAAGGAAGCGGGCCGGCGATCCGAGGCCGCCGTCGACCGGTTCGCGTCGGACCAGTACCACACGCTGCTCGTCGCGCCGCTCGACCGCGCGACGTTCGAGCCCGATCTCGTCTGCATCTACGGCAACCCCGCGCAGGTGATGCGCCTCGTCCAGGGCGCGCTCTGGAAGCGGGGTGGCAAGCTGACCTCGGCGTTCGGCGGCCGGGTCGTCTGTGCGGACATCATCGTGACGACGATGCTGACCGGCGAGCCGCAGGCGATCATGCCGTGCTCCGGCGACCGGATCTTCGGTCAAACGCAGGACCACGAGATGGCGTTCACGATGCCGTGGGCCCGGATCGAGGAGCTGATCGAGGGCCTGCGCGGCACGCACGCCGGTGGCATCCGGTACCCGATCACGCAGTTCATGGACTACGAGGCCAAGCTGCCCCCGCGGTACATGGAGGCCAATCGCGTGTGGGACGTCGAGCACGGCCGTGCGCAGTACACCGGCCGGGACCGTGTCGTCGCCGCCTACAAGCGCTCGTTCGCCGACGTCGTCCCGACCTATCCGATCGTGGCGTCGTTCGCCGGAACGCTCGACGGCGTCTCGATCGAGGAGTACTGCACGAACGTCCCGAAGGCGATCACCGCCATGCTCCACTACTACGAGCGGTACCAGCCCGATGTCGTGCTCGCGTACAACGACCTTGCGAAGGAGGCCGAGGCCTTCGGGTGTCGCGTGAAGTACTCCGACTACGTCGTGCCGTCCATCGACACCCACGTCCTCGCCGAGGACAAGGCGGCGCTCGCGAAGGTCCGGATGCCGGATCCGTACGCGACGGCGCGCTTGCCCGAGTTCCTCGAGCAGTGCGAGACGCTCGTGAAGGCGAAGCTGCCCACCGCGACCGGCGCGGTCGCGGTCGGGCCCTGGACGATCGCGATGCTGATGCGCAACCCCGAGCTGATGCTCCTCGACACGTTCGAGGATCCGGACTTCATCCACGCCTTGATGCGCGTCACGACCGACTTCTGCAAGCTCTGGGGTGACGCGATCGTCAAGACCGGGATCGGGCTCAGCTTCTCGGAGCCGACCGCGTCGATCAGCCTCATCTCGCCGGACAACTACCGCGACTTCATCGCGCCGTACCACAAGGAACTGGTGGAGCACTTCAAGGCCAGGAAGGTCGGGGTGACGACGCACATCTGCGGCACGACGTATCCGATCTACGAGGATCTGCTGCAGGCTGGCTTCACGACCATCTCCTTCGACCTGGACCAGCAGGCCGATCCCGCGCTTCACGTCGATCAGCTCGAGCGGTTCATGCAGGTTGCGCGCGGGCGCGCGGTCGCGATCGGCAACGTGGACGCCACGATGTTCGAGAAGACCACGAAGGAGGCGATGGAGGTCGAGGTGCACCGCTGCCTCGACGCCGCCGCGCGTCAGTCCGGCTTCATCCTCTCGACGTCATGCGAGATCCCGCCGCGTTCGGACCCGCAGGCCGTGAAGTGGTTCATGGACGCCGCACGCGAGTACGGCCGCTACGACCGCATCTTCGGGTGAAACGCGCGTGGGGTGACCGAGAGCCGGGAAGGGGTCTGCGACCACCGCCGACGGAGACCGATAACCGGCGAGCCGTTCCCACTCCCTGACCTGTGCGCCGTAACGACGGGTCGCCGGAAGGGCTCGCCGACCCCTTCCCGGCTCTCGGTCACCCCGCGCGCTCCCCGCGCGCCGTCGCGGCGCCACCGCGCGCACGAGCATCGTGAAAAGACGACGGGGTCAGTCGCTGATCTGCGACCGACCCCGTAAGTCCTAGTGTGCGCTCGGCTCGTCGGCGTTCGAGCGCCGGCTTTGCCGGCGAAATCGGAGGGGGAGGCATTGGAGGGGGCCGTCGAGGCCCCTCCAAAAGGTTTACCAGCGGACCGGCTTCGACGGACGGTGCGCGTAGCCGCTCGTCTCT
>JACPDG010000044.1 GCA_016184125.1 Candidatus Rokuibacteriota bacterium
CTTGGCCCGCTCCAGCATCCCATCCACCTCCGTCAGGAAGATGTTCGCCAGCAGCGGCGAGATCACCCCACCTTGGGGCACCCCGCGTTTCCCGGATGCCTTCAGCATCAGCTTGAGCAAGTGCGGAGGGTTTCGCCAGGCGCTCGACGTGTCCTTGTCACCGTGCTGTCGCTCCCACCCCGCCAGAGGGAACCCGCCGCGTCAGCCAGACTGCGACGGACCCTGCTGCCTTCGCGCACATGGCACGCGCTCGGCCTCCAGATTTGGCCTTGGTCTCCCGCCTCCCTCCCATCCAAGCTACGGGGCGGTCTGGCTCTTACCCCGGCGGGTCTGCCTCCCGCTGGACACGCCTGCCTTTCTGGTCGTACGCCATGTCGGGCCCCCCGGACCGGGCGTGAAGTAGAGGAGCGCCCCGGGTGTCCCGGGGCGCTCCGAAGGCTGGGGGGTATGGGGGGCCATGTCGGGGCCCCCCATTCTCACGGATCGCTGCAGTCGCGCAGGAAGCCGCAGTTCGGGCAGAAGATCTTGCAGTGACTCTCGTACATGCGCTCGCCGCAGCGGTCGCAGACGTGGGTCGGCTCTTCGGCGGCCCGGCGAGCCGTGATGCGGGTCTCTTCCATGCGGCGAGCTTCCCACTCGTGGCTCAGCGGAGTCAACGACGATCCGGTGCCCGCGGGCTCGCGGCGAGCGACGCAGGCAGTACACTGAGGCTATGCACGACGAGTGGGACGACGCCGAGCTGCTCCGGCACATCTTCCAGCAGACGGAGGTCGTGCGCAAGCCGCTGACCGGCATCATCACCGGCTACCACATCCTCCCGTACATCCTGGTCGGGCCCGAGCACGACCATCCGAACCGATCCGTCGAGGTGCGCGGTCGCATCAAGGTCTCGCCCAAGCTGATCTTCGCACCGGGCCGCGACGGTCCGACGTACGGCGAGCTGTTCGGGGAGCGCGAGCTGATGGACCGGCGGCTCATCGCGCGGATCTTCAGCTTCCGCTACGCGTCGCGCGTGAGCCTGGAGTCGGAGGAGCTCAGGATCCGCCGCCACGAGCACGAGCTGCAGGACCACCTGCAGCAGGTGCTGGACGAGCTGACGCGGCGCGAGATCGTGAACACCGGGGTGATCGTGACCCCGGATGTGCGGTTCTACCCCGTCTCTCTCGACCGCTTCATCCGGGAGATCCTCGACCAGGAGTTCCGCGAGTGAGCAGCGCCGTGAGGTCGGTGGGATCGACCGGCTTCACCAGATGCGCGTCGAAGCCCGCCTCCACCGTGCGCTGACGGTCCTCCGGCTGCCCGTATCCGGTCAGGGCGACGAGGAAAATCCTCGGCCCGAGAAGCGCGCGGATGCGCCGGCCGACCTCGTAGCCATCGATCCCGGGCAGGCCGATGTCGATGAGCGCGATCTCGGGATGCTTGGCCCGGGCGATGTCGATGCCCTGCTGGCCGTCGGCCGCGCCCTCCACGACGAGGCCCTCGAGCTCGAGCAACGCGACGAGCGCCGCGCGCGCGTCGTCGTTGTCTTCGATGACGAGAACCGTGCGCTGGGCGGACGGGGAGTCGAACGAGGATTCCGAGGCGGTCATGAGACTCACACCCTATCACCGATTTGCTGCCAACGCGTGCGCAGGGGTGAGAAGCGCGGGCCTGCTGCGGTGTTCGCCACAGCACACGGGCCCCGGCCTTGCAGCGCACTGCAGGCTGGACGCACCAGACGTCCGGTGAAAGGGGGTCGACGGCGATCGCGGACCGAACCGACGACTGGCTCGCAGGAGCGAGCGGCGTGAGACCGGACGAGACGCCCGAGACCCCGCCGCCCGCCTTTCGTTTCGAGCTCGGCGAGCGCGTCCGCGTCCTGACGCACCCCGCGCAGCCCGCGGTGGCGGTTCTCGAACGCTGGCCGGGGGAGGCCTGGAACGACGTGTACGATGAGCCGATCTATGCCGTGTCCGGGTTCGTCACGCGCCAGCGGGAGTCGAGCCTCGCGCGCGAGGGATCGCTCGCGATCCCGCTCGACCCGCCGACGGGGTGGCGGACCGCCGGACATGGCGAGCCGCGACGGGTCGCGTCCGGAACGGTCGAGTCGTCCGGCGGCCCCGGCATCGTCTGGTACACGCGCGAGGCCTTCGAGGACTTCGTGCTCACCGTGGACTGGCGACTCGTGTCGCCGGACGACAACTCCGGGGTGTTCATCCGGATCCCGCCACTCGGCAGCGGCGACCCGGACCGCGACTGGAAGCCCGCGGTCGACGAAGGCTACGAGATCCAGATCGACGACCGCGGCGTCGATCGGGACCGCGGGACGACGGGGAGCGCGCTGCACATGAGCGGTGCCATCTCCCGTCGCTCTCCCGCGCGCCGAGCGGCGTCACGCCCGGTGGGGCGCTGGAACACGTTCGAGATCGAGGCTCGAGGCCCGACCGTCGCCGTGCGGCTCAACGGCGTCGCCGTCTCGACGCTCGACGACCCTCACGGACGCCGGGGCGGTCACGTGGGACTCCAGTGCCACCACGCCGGGTCGCGCGTCGCCTTCAGGAACCTCCAGGTCGTGCGGCGCTGACCGCGGCGCGCCTCGAGGAGTCCTCGCACGGTCGCCACGCACGAGACGCCGCAGGGAGCCGCCGTCGATCTCGCGCTCGACGTCGTCGTCGCGGGTGTCCTGCTCGGCGGCTTCGCGGCGCTCGGCCTCTACCTCCTCTGGCGCTCGCTCGCGTGGCCGCTGATCCACGACGCGCCGATCCTCCACTACGTCGCCTGGCGCATCACCGAGGGCGCCGTACCGTACCGCGACGTGTTCGACATGAACCAGCCTGGCGTGTATCTCGTGCACCTGGCGGTGATGCGCCTGGTCGGCGACGGCGACCTCGCGTGGCGTCTCGTCGACCTGGCCTGGCTCGCGCTGACCGCCGTCGCGATCGTCGCGTTCGCACGGCCGTGGGGCGCGGTGGCATCGTGGGGCGCCGCGCTCGCGTTCGCCGCCTACCACCTCGCGTCGGGCGCGTGGCATGCCGGGCAGCGGGACTTCATGCTCTCGCCGTTCCTCGTGGCCGGCGCCCTCGGCGTCGCCCGGTGGCTCGAGGCCGCCCGGATGCGTCCTGCCGCGCTCGTCCAGCTCGCCCTCGGCGGCCTCGCGCTCGGCGTCGCGGTCACGATGAAGCCTCACACGGTGGTGCTCGGGGCCGCGCTCGCCCTCGTGGCGGCGCTGTCGCGGCACCGCGCCCCTGAGCGAGCGGCGGGCGTCGCGGTGTATGCCGGAGCCGCCGCGGTCGCCCCGGCGGCGGTCCTCGCGTGGCTGGCGTCGAGCGGGGCCCTCGGTGCGTGGTGGGCGATCGTCCGCGATTACCTGCTGCCGCTCTACTCGCAGCTCACGCGTCCCGACGACTGGGATGTCTACCGGTGGGGCCACTGGGCCCCGCTCGCTCTCGCGGTGGTCGTCTCGCTGGCGTCCGCCGCCGTCTCGCGGAGATGGTCGCCGCGTCACACCGTCGCCGTCGCGGGGCTCGGCTACGGGCTGGTGCACTTCTTCGGCCAGCGGAAAGGCTGGGAGTATCACCTCTACCCGCTCGCCGTGTTCGCGACGCTGCTCGCGTTCTCCGAGATCGACCGGGTGCTCCGCACGCGGGCGTGGGCGGTGGCGGGACCGCTCGTTGCGAGCCTGATCGCCATCGTCGTGCTGCTCGGGGTGAAGGGCGTCGAGACGGTGGACGCGCACTGGGTGTGGGACAAGGAGCGCGTGGTGCGGCTGCTCACCGAGGACCTCCGCCCGCACCTGGGCGCCGGGGATACCGTCCAGGTGCTCGACACGACGGAAGGCGGCATTCACGCCCTCCTGAGGCTCAGGCGCGCGCCGCCGACGCGCTTCATCTACGACTTCCACTTCCACCACCACGTGGACACGCCCACGATCCAGCGCCTGCGCGCGGAGTTCGTCCGCGACCTCGCCGCCCACCCGCCGGGTGCGGTGGTCGTGTTCGCCCGCGGGTGGCCCGCAGGCGGCTACGACCGGATCGACCGCTTCCCCGAGCTTGCGGCCCTGCTCAGCGCCTCGTACGACATGGTCCAAGAGCGGCCGGCGTACACCATCCTTGCGAAGCGACACCGTCCGTAGCATCGTCCGCGCCTACGACGACCCGGTGATCCGGCTCTACTGCTGGCTCCGGTTCGGGATCCTGCGCCAGCGGTTTCTCGACGAGATCGGGCAGTACCTGCCGGCCTCGGGGGCGGTCCTCGACATCGGCTGCGGCTTCGGCCTGTTCTCGCTCTACTACGCGGCCACCGGGCCCGGCCGCTTCGTGCGTGGCATCGACGTGGACGGCCGGCGCATCCGGATGGCGCGCCGGGCGGCGGCCAGGCTCGGCATCGGCAACGTCGCCTACGAGCAGGGCGACGCGCGCGACTTCAAGGGCGACGGCGAGTTCGCCGCCGCGTACATGCTCGACATCGTGCACCACATCCCGCCGGACGCCGTCCCGCCGCTCTGCGCCGCGCTGCGCCGCTCGCTTGCGCCCGGCAGGCGCCTCCTGGTGAAGGACGTCGACGCCCGGCCCGCCGCGAAGCGCTGGTTCACGTGGGCGCTGGACAAGGCGATGTCGCCGTCGTCGCCGGTCCACTACTGGTCGGCGGACGATCTCACGCCCCTGCTCGAGTCGATGGGTTTCCGCGTCTACCGCCACCTGATGGTGGACATCCTTCCGTACCCGCACATCCTCTACGTGTGTACGGCGGTGTGACGCACGCTCGCAGGACACGTTGGCCACGCGATGGCCGCTGTCCGCCCGCCGACCCCGGGTGTCAGCCCGCCGCCAGCCGGCGCCGGTGCATCGACTGCAACGCCTGACTTGACGCCTACATAGCGCGCGCGCCGCGTCTGGCGCTCCTCTTGCCCTTCAGCCCACCCCGGAAAACGTTTGCCGTCCGCGTTGAACGGCCTTCAACGCGGACGAGCGTCACCGGATGTCCGAAGGACGACCCAGGGGGTGTGCATGAGGCGCTGGAGCTCGAGGATCGTGATCGTGCTGATGCTGCTGTCGCTCGACCAGGCGCGGCTCGCCAACGCGCAGACGAGCGAACCGCAGCTGACGGTCGCGTTCGCCAACCCGACCACGGGCGCGACGCTGAGCGGCTCCGCGACCGTCACGGTGAAGGCGGACGGCGGCACCGGGCTCACGTACAGGGTGGGCGTGGGCGACGTGTGGGTCTACACGGGCGCGAACCCGAGCTTCTCCCTGAACACGACCGCATTCCCGAACGGAAGCCACGTTCTGACCGCGATGGTCACCGACGCGTCGAACCGGACGGCCACGGCCAGCATCGCCATGACCGTGTCGAACGCGAGCACCGGAGCGGCCGGCTTCACGGCCTCGATCACGTATCCCAGCGCCGGGAAGACGGTCGGCGGCTCGCAGTCGGTCGGCATGTCGACCACCGTGGACTGGCGGACGCCGAAGACGTTCGTGCTCTCCGTCGACGGCGCGCCGATCGTGAGCCGCTCGATGGCGACCGGCTCGACGCTGTGGATCATCTGGGACACGCGCACGATCGGGAACGGGGCTCGCACGCTGTCGCTCGCGGTGACGGCGAACGGACAGACCGCGGCGACGACGCGCGCCGTGACCGTCGCGAACGGCACGGCGGCACCGCCGCCGCCGCCACCGTCGCCGCCGCCGCCACCGTCGCCGCCACCCCCGCCACCGGGGCTCACGGCCTCCTTCACGAGCCCCGCGGCCGGCGCGAGCGTCAGCGGCACCACGACGGTCGGGATGGCGGCCGCGAACGCGTCCGGCACGACGACGTTCCGGCTCGCCCTCGGCGGGACCGTGATCGCGACCCAGCCGGTGGCGGGGAGCACGGCCTCGTACGCGTGGAACACGACGGGCGTCAGCAACGGGAGCCATACGCTGACGCTCATGGTGACGAGCGGCGCCCAGACGGCCACGACCACGCGCACCGTGACCGTCGCGAACCCGACCTCGGCGGCGAGCTTCACCGCGGCGTTCACGTACCCGCACGCCGGACAGGCGGTGAGCGGCTCGCAGTCGATCGGCATGTCGACGACGGCCCCGTGGCGCGCCGCGAAGACGTTCGCGCTCTCCGTGGACGGCACGCCCATCGTGAGCCGCGCGATGGCGACGGGCTCGACGCTCTGGATCATCTGGGACACGCGCACGATCGGGAACGGGTCTCGCACGCTGTCGCTCGCGGTGACGGCGAACGGACAGACCGCGGCGACGACGCGCGCGGTCACCGTCACGAACGGCGCGGCGGCACCGCCACCGCCCCCGCCCCCGCCACCGCCGCCACCACCACCGCCACCACCACCGCCCCCGCTGCCGTCGCCGCCGCCGGCGCTCACGGCCTCGTTCACGAGCCCCGCGGCCGGCGCGAGCGTCAGCGGCACCACGGCGGTCGGGATGGCGGCCGCGAACGCATCCGGCACGACGACGTTCCAGCTCGCCCTCGGCGGGACCGTGATCGCGACCCAGACGGTGACGGGGAGCACGGCCTCGTACGCGTGGAACACGACGGGCGTCAGCAACGGCAGCCAGACGCTGACCCTCACGGTGACGAGTGGCGCCCAGACGGCCACGACCACGCATAGCGTCACCGTCGCGAACCCCACGTCGGGGGCGAGCTTCACTGCGGCGTTCACGTACCCGAACGCGGGGCAGGCGGTGGGCGGCTCGCAGTCGGTCGGCATGTCGACGACGGCGCCGTGGGGCGCCGCCAAGACCTTCGCCCTCTCGGTGGACGGCACGCCGATCGCGACCCGCGCGATGGCGACGGGCTCGACGCTCTGGATCACCTGGGACACGCGCACGGTGGCGAGCGGCTCGCGCACGCTCTCGCTCGCCGTCACGGCCAACGGCCAGACCGCGACGACGTCGCGCGCCGTGACCGTCTCCAACGCAGGCACCACGCCGCCACCGCCCCCGTCCGCCGCGCTCACGGCGGCGTTCACGAGCCCGGCGGCCGGCGCGACGCTGACGGGAACCACCCAGGTCGGCATGGCGGTCAGCGGCGCGACCGCGCCCACGACCTTCAAGCTCTCCGTGGCGAGCCCCTCGCCGGCAGACCTCTCGACGCAGACCGTGGCCGGCACGGCCGCGACCTACGCGTGGAACACGTCCTCGGTGCCCGACGGGACGCATACGCTCACGCTCATGGTGACGGACGCGGCGGGCAAGACGGCCAGCACCTCGCGGACGGTGACCGTCAGGAACACCGGGACACCGCCGCCTCCGCCGCCGGCCGGCGGCGCCATGGGTCCGCTGCGCGTGCTCGCGTCCAACCCGCGTTACTTCACCGACGGCTCCGGCCGCGCGGTGTACCTCACGGGCTCGCACCACTGGGAGAGCCTCGTCGACCGCGACATCGTCTACCCGCCGGCGGCGTTCGGCTACGCAGGCTCCCTGGACTGGATGGCGGCCCGCGGCCACAACTTCATGCGGATGTGGGCGTGGGAGCCGAGCCGGCACCACAGGGTCGGCGGCATACACGGCACCGGGACGCTCTACTACAACGCGCCCTCGCCGTGGATGCGGACGGGCCCGGGCACCGCGCTGGACGGCCGCCCGAAGTGGGACCTGACGAGGCTCAACCAGGCCTACTTCGACCGGCTGCGGTCACGCGTGATCCAGGCGCGCGAGCACGGGATCTACGTGTCCGTGATGCTCTTCGAGGGCTTCGCGGTGCAGTTCGCGACGATGGTGGTGCATCCCTTCGGCACCGCGAGCAACGTGAACGGCATCAACGGTGACCCGAACGGTGACGGGAAGGTGACCGAGGTGCACACGCTCCTGAACCCGGCGATCACGGAGATCCAAAAGGCGTACGTGCGGAAAGTGATCGACACGGTCAACGACCTCGACAACGTGCTCTACGAGATCGCGAACGAGGCGGGGTCGTACTCGACCTCGTGGCAGTACGCGATGATCGACTACATCAAGCAGTACCAGGCCGGCAAGCCGAAGCAGCACCCGGTCGGCATGACGTTCCAGTACGCGGGCGGCTCCAACTCGACGCTCTTCTCGAGCCCGGCCGACTGGATCTCGCCCGGCGAGACCGGCGGGTACAAGACCGCCCCGCCGGCGGCGACGGGTCAAAAGGTGATCATCACCGATACCGACCACCTGGGGGGTGCCCTGGGCGGCCTCGGCCGCGCGTGGGTGTGGAGGAGCTTCACCCGCGGCCTGAACACGATCTACATGGACCCGATGGACAACGACGCGACGCGCGAGGATGCGCGCCGGGCGATGGGGTACACGCTGGACTACGCGAACCGGATGAACCTCGCGGCGATGACGCCGCAGCCCGCGCTGTGCTCCACCGCGTACTGCCTGGCCGCCACGTCGGGCACGGATGACGAGTTCCTCGTCTACCTGCCGTCCGGCGGAACCGTCTCCGTCGATCTGACGGCGGCGCCCGGGACGCTGAGCTACGAGTGGTTCAGGCCCAGCACCGGGGCCGTCGTCAGCCGAGGAACGACGACGGGCGGCACGCGGCGGTCGTTCACCGCGCCGTTCACGGGCGACGCGGTGCTCTACATCGGCAGATAGCGGAGCTGCTCCTCGCCGAGGAACCGGACCAGCACGTTGGGTGAGTCGACCTGCGGCAGCGCCTCGCGGTGCAGGTGGGAGAGCAGGCCGAAGCGCACGGGGAGTTGTCCGCCGCTGAACCGGAAGCCGTAGGGCAGCGAGACGAGCGAGAACCACGCCTCGGCGAGCGCCGCCTCGGTCACGCGCTCGCCCTCCTCGAACTCCTCCGCGAACTCGAACCGGACGACGCCCTGCGCGTACGGGTCGATGCGGCCGTAGAGGTTCACCTCGACCTCGCGCGGGAACGCGCGGTTCTCGCGGCCGAAGAACGTCCCGGCGTCCGCCTTGTCGACGTTGTCCTGCGTGACGTTCGCGACAAGGTCGCCCACGATGCCGATGTCGAAGAGGAGCTGGCCCGGGCCGCGGCGCTCGTAGAGCGAGAACGGCTGGCGGGGCCGGAGCAGGTCGGCGGGGGACGGCGGCGAGCCGGGAGGCGCCTGCATCACGAGGGGCGTGGGGCCCGGCGACGCCGGAGCGGTGGGCGCGACCGGCGCAGCGGCCGGAAGCGTGGGGCCTCCCGCCGAGGACGGTGGAGCAACGGTGGCTCCCGTCACGAGCGGGGGCTGCCCGCGTTCGAGGCGCCGAAGGCGCTCCGCCAGCGCCTGGATCGTCGCCTCGTACCGCGTCTTCATCGCGTCGAGCTGCCGGCGGACCTCGGCCAGCTCGTGCCGGACGGAGTCCGCGTCCTGGGCCCAGCCGAGGGCGGGCAGCAGCACGAGGACGAGGGTGAGCATGACGAACCTGTGCATAGGGTGACCTCCGTGAGATCGGGCCGTCCGTCGGACGGAGCGGCGCGGATTCAGACGCCCGGTTGCGAGCCGATCAGACGGAGCGTGCGGGAGGTGCGCGAGGACGGCGGTGGGCGTGCGGACGCTCCGCAATCGCGAGCGCCGGGAGCGGCGGCGCCGCGGCGGCCGCCAGCGTGAGGACGAGGGTGATCACGCTCGCGGTGAGCACGACGGTGCCCGCGAGCGTGGCGAGCGCGAGGACCTGGCAATCCGGGTTGTAGACGGCGGGCGCGCCGTCCGCGTGGAGGTGCACGCTGCTCGATCCGCCGGCCAGCAGCAGGACGAACGCGGTCGCGGCGAGGAGCAGCGAGGCGCTGGTCACGGAGGAGCGGCGCGGCATCACGCGGTAGAGATACCGTAGGCCGGGGGTGCGTGCAAGGTGAGGGGGCCGGACCGAAAGCGATCGCGCCGTCGAGACGAAATATCGTACCGTGGTCCGGCGGGACACACCGGTCGCGCGGGGGGAGAGGATCCATGGACCAGAGCCTGGCGATGCAGGCCTTCGTGTTCGGGATCATCAGCGCCGCGTCGCTGCCGATCGGCGCGGCGCTCGCCATGGTGTGGACTCCGCGGCAGCGCCTCGTCGCCGGGCTCATGGCCTTCGGCGGTGGCGCGCTGCTCGCCGCGCTCACGCTCGACCTCGTCGGCGAGGCGATGCGCAAGGGCGAGTTCTATCCCCTGGCGCTCGGCTGCCTCCTCGGGTGTGCGCTGTTCATCGTGCTCAACCAGGTCGTCAACCGGCACGGCGGCTTCCTGCGGAAGGCGGCCACCACGATCAGCCACCTCAGGCAGCAGAAGCGGCAGCACGTCACGCGCGTGTTCGAGACGCTGTCGCACGTGCCGCTGTTCCGTGAGCTCCCGCCCGAGGAGGTCCGCGACCTCGTCCACTACCTCACGCCCCGGACGTTCGCGAAGGGCACGACCGTCATCCGGCAGGGCGACCCGGGCGACGGCTTCTTCATCATCGATCGCGGCGCCGTGGAGGTCATCGACGAGCGTGCGGGCCGGCACACGGTCGCGACGCTCGGCGCGGGCGACGTCCTCGGCGAGATGGCGCTGGTGACGGGCGAGCCCCGGTCGGCGACGGCGATCGCCGCCGACGAGACGCGCGCGTGGATCGTGCTCAAGGAGCACTTCGACCGGCTCGTCCAGACGTCGCCGGTGCTCGCCGAGGCGGTGCGGCGACTCGCGGCGCGCCGCACGGAGAACCTCAAGCGGTCCCGGGCCGGGGACGGTGAGGGCGCGGCCGAATGGGCCGCCGCGGCGACGCGTGACCTGGAGGGGAAGATCGCCGCGCCGACGCAGACGGAGATCAAGGAGGCGGCGCTCGCGCACGGCGGCGCGCCGCTCGCCATCTGGCTCGGCATCCTGCTCGACGGCATCCCGGAATCGCTGGTCATCGGGTCGAGCCTGCTGCACGCGACGATCAGCATCTCGCTGATCGCCGGGCTGTTCCTGTCGAACTTCCCCGAGGCGCTGTCCAGCTCGGTCGGCATGCGCGAGCAGCGCTACAGCGCGGGCCGCATCCTCCTCATGTGGACGTCGCTGATGATCTTCACGGGCATCGGGGCCTACGTCGGCAACCTCTTCTTCGTCGGCGTGCCGCAGGCGGTCTTCGCGCTCGTCGAGGGCGTCGCGGCGGGCGCCATGCTCACGATGATCGCGGAGACGATGCTGCCCGAGGCCTATCACCGGGGCGGCGCGATCACCGGCGCCTCCACGCTCCTCGGCTTCCTCGCGGCGATCTTCTTCAAGACGCTCGAGTAGCCTCTCGCTCGACCTTCACGCGGCTGATCTTCGGGCCCTCCACGTCGACCACGGTGTAGCGATAGCCGCCGGCGACCACGGAGGCGCCGGGGCGGGGGATCGCGTCGAGGACCCGGATCAGGAAGCCGGCGATCGTCTGGTAGTCGTCGGACTCGGGCACGGGCAGGCCGAGCTGAGCCTGCACGTCGCGGACGGGTGCGAGACCGTCGAGCACCCACGCGCCGTCCGGCAGGCGCGTGGCGAACGGCGGCGCCGCGCTCTCGGTCTCGTCGCGGATCTCGCCCACGATCTCCTCGAGCACGTCCTCGATGGTGACGAGGCCGATGACCGCACCGTACTCGTCGACCACGAGCGCGAGATTCTGGCGGGTGCGCTGGAGCTCGCGGAGCAGCACGCTGACGCGCGCGCCCTCGGGCACGAACAGCGGCGGGCGGACGATCTCCGGCAGCGCCGGGGATCGTCCGCCCGCGACGGCGCGGAGCAGGTCCTTCATGACGAGGACGCCGACCGGATGCTCGATCGATCCCCGGTACACCGGGATGCGGGAGTGGCCGACCTCCGTGGCCGCGCGGAGCACGTCGCGCGCCGGCGTTTCGACGTCGAGGCCCTTGATGCTCGGCCGGGGCACCATGATCTCGCGCACGGTGGTGTCGGCGAACTCGAAGACGTTGTGGACGAGCTCCTCCTCGACCTTCTCGAAGATGCCCTTCGCGGCGCCCTCCCGCACGAGGTACCGCACCTCCTCCTCCGACACGAACGGGGATTCCTTCACGGCGCCGAGACCGAGCACGCGCAGGACCCCGGTCGTGGATGCGGTGAGCGCGCGCACCGGCGCCGCCGACGCTCGGCTCGCGGCCATGATGACCGGCGCGACCACGCAGGCCGCGCGCTCGGGATCGCGGAGCGCGAGGGCCTTCGGCACGAGCTCTCCGACGACGAGCGATACGTAGGTGATCGCGAGGATGACGAGGGCGAGCGCGGCCGGCTCCGCCGCCGCGCTCGGCAGTCCGAGCCCGGTCAGCCAGGGCGTGAGGGCCGCGATGGCCGTGGCGCCACCGACGGCGGACGCGAGGGTGCCCACGGCGGTGATCGCGATCTGGATGGTTGCGAGGAAGGATTCCGGATGCTCCTTCAGGGTGATCGCGGTGGCCGCGCCCTTCCGGCCGTCGTGGCGGAGCTGCGCCAGCCGGCTCACGCGCGCGGACACGAGCGCGATCTCCGATCCTGCAAAGAACCCGTTGGCCAGGATGCCGACGATGATGAGCGCCAGCTCGATCGAGGAGGAATCCATGGGCAGGCTTCTCCGGGAGGGAGTTCGACGGCGTTGCTCTCCACGATTGTCGCATCGCGAGGCGGCCGTGCGCTCCGGTTGCCGCGGGGCGCGAGCGGGCGTATAGGAAGCGGCATGACGACAGGCACGCCGGTGGTGAGCGGGCTGGAACGCGCCGCGGGGCGCGAGCGGCTGCGCGACGCGTTCGCGCGTGACGTGCGCGACGGTCTCACCGCGCAGCCGAAGCGCCTCGCGTGCCGGTGGTTCTACGACGACGAGGGCTCGCGTCTGTTCGAGACGATCTGCGAGCTGCCGGAGTACTACCTCACGCGCGCGGAGCAGGAGCTCCTGGCCGAGCACGCCGGCGCGATCGCGGCGCGGCTCCCGCGCGACGCGACGCTCGTGGAGCTCGGCTCGGGCAACGCCGCGAAGACGCGCCTGCTCATCGAGGCCCTGCTCGCGCGACAGCGGCGGCTGCGCTACGTGCCGATCGACATCGCGCACGACGCGCTCGACGCGACCGCGCGCGCCCTCGCGGCGAGCTACGCGGGGCTCGACGTGCGGCCGCTCGCGGCGGACTGGGAGGAAGCGCTCGCCGCTCTCGGAACGTCGGGCCCGCTCGCCGTGCTCTGGCTCGGCTCGAGCATCGGCAACCTCACGCGTCCCGAGGCCGCGCGGTTCCTCGCGCGGGTCGCCGAGCTCGTGGCGCCGCGCGGCCGGATGCTGTGCGGCATCGACCTCCGGAAGGATCGCCGGACGCTGGAAGCGGCGTACGACGATGCCTCCGGCGTCACCGCGCGCTTCAACCTGAATCTCCTCGTCCGGATCAACCGTGAGCTCGGCGCGGACTTCGCGCTCGACGGGTTCCTGCACCGCGCCGTCTACGAGGAGGACAGGGGACGCGTCGCGATGTACGTCGTGAGCCGGCGCGCGCAGCGGGTGCGGATCCCCGCGGTCGGTCTGGACGTCGTGTTCGACGCGGGCGAGGCCGTCCACACCGAGGACTCGTGGAAGTACTCGGTACCGGAGATCGACGCGCTCGCGGCCCAGGCGGGCTTCGACGTCGAGGCGCGGTGGCTGGATCGCGCGGGCCGCTTCAGCGAGACGCTCCTGGTTCCGCGACGGTGACGCGGCCGCGCGCTCGCGCGTTCCGCGGTCGAGCGTCTCGATGCCGCCTCCCTCTTCCACGAAAATGACCAACGAGGGAAGAGTTTTTCCCGGCACGCGGTCGACGACCCTCTTCACAATTTCGGTCGACCTCGAAGAGTTCTCGCACCTGCTCGGCCGGGTCGTCGGCTCCCTCGTCTCGCGCGCCGCGTGCCGTGTGCTCCGGTGCGACGCGCGCGATTGGTGGTCCCCGAGTTGCACGGATGGACGTGCGAGGACGAGACGGATGATCGCTGGCCCCTTCACCGAGATGCTCGAGTTCCTGTGCAGCCACCAGGAGTGCAGCTCCGTCACCCTGGATCTCGCTCGGAGCCGAACACCCGACGAGCTCGTGTACTCGATCCACTGCACGTGTGGAGCTGTGTTCGAGCGTCCGATCCCGGGTCCCGACGCGCGCTACTGCATCATCCTTCGCTGCCTGACCCTCATCGCCGAGAACTGACCGAATGGGGGGCCCCGACATGGCCCCCCATACCCCCCCGACGCTCGGAACGTCCGCGGCGCAGCCGCGGCCGTCCTCGGGGACACGATGCGCGCCGGGGGCCCCGACATGGCCCCCCAGCGTTCGCCGGTCGGCTCGGCGCCTCGCGGAGCGGAGGGTAATGAGGGTAATCGGGTCTCCTGTTTCGGTGATCGTGTCGCGTTCCGGATGTACCGCGCTGCGCATAAGTCAGTGATTCTGCGTCTCGGCACGATGCCTGCTGCCTTCCCCACCACGTCGCCGCGATCCGCGTGGGCGGCAATCCTGAGAGGAACGGTTTCCGAGGAATGGACAGTCTCCGCGTGCTGATCGTCGAGGATCACGACGACTCCCGGGAGTCGCTGAGATGGGTGCTCGAGCTCGAGGGGCACCAGGTCGCTGTCGCATCGACCGCAGGCCGCGGCCTCAGCCTGGCGCGCGAGTTCCGCCCGCACGTCGCGCTCATCGACGTGGGGCTACCCGACATGAGCGGGTACGATCTCGTGCGACGACTCAGGGTGATGCCCGAGTGCCGCCACATCCGCCTGCTC
Source organism: Candidatus Rokuibacteriota bacterium (assembly GCA_016184125.1). GTDB lineage: Bacteria > Methylomirabilota > Methylomirabilia > Rokubacteriales > CSP1-6 > AR8. The sequence continues at coordinate 14,601 of JACPDG010000044.1, forward strand.
GCGCTCACCGGCCACGTGAGCCAGGCCGACCGGCAACGCGCCCTGGAGGCGGGTTTCGACGGTCACCTGGCCAAGCCGCTCGATCCGGAACGGCTCGTCGCGATCCTCGCAGCGTGAGCGTGTCGTGACCGACGGCGATATCTGCGCGACGTGCGGAGCACGGTTCGCACCGGACGATCCAGTCGTGAGCGTGGGTCGTCATCTCGTCCACGCAGGGTGCTTCGGGCGCGGTCGGCCCTCACCGACGCCCGATCCACCCGGCCTCGACGTGGACGACGACGTGTCGCCCACGTCCTGACCGGGGGCTCGCGGGGACCGGGCCTCCGGGGACGCGATCAGGCGGCGATCAGGCTGCGGCTCTGCGTGCGCTCAGCAGCAGCAGGCCGCGCAGCACGGACCACTCGAACGGCTTGCCCAGGACCGCCTCGGCACCGGCGTCGAGGGCACGCTGCCGGTGGGGCTCGGCGTGCGCGGTCATCGCGATGACCGCGGGTCGTCGCGCGGCGGTCTCGAGGACGTGACGGATGAACAGGTCACCCGGGATGTCCGGGAGCCCGAGATCGGTCAGGAGCACATCGAAGTCGGTCCCGGATGCTGCCTCCAGGGCCGGCCTCCCGAGCGCCGCGGGCGTGACCGCGGCCCCTTCCGCCTCGAGCAGCCACGTGAGCGCTTCCCGCGTTTCCGCGGCGTCCTCGACGAGCAGGACGCGGAGACCCTTCAGTGAAGACTCGGAACCCGTCGACACGACCGACCTGGGCTGCAATCCGACGGCCAATGACGCGGTGACCTGCGGTTGCGGAAGTCGGGTCGCACCGCGTCTATCCCGCGGTGCGGCTGGCGATGTGCCCGCCGATGCAGCGCGCGCAGAACCGCTCGCGCGGCCGCTCCCGGAGGAACGTCACTGCTCGCTGGAGCGCGGTCAGCCCTCGCCGCCTGCCCGGTGCTCCGCTCGATGGCGAGTCGCTCGCGCCCGCGATGGGCCAGCGGTTGGGCGTCGGACGAAGCGACCGGGATGCGCGGCGGAGGTCCTCCGCGCGTCCACGGAGGTCGCGGCTACGAGCGATCCACTCCGCGCCACGGTTGAGCAGACTCTCGACCGATGAGACGCGCTGCACGCTGAAAAAGTTACGGCGAGTCTCCGGGGCCGTCAACCGATCGGGCCGACTCAGTTCGAGCCAACAATCGACCGTCCGGGCGCTCGGTTGTTGCCGCTCGGTGGCATTCCCGTTGCGCCGCCGATCGAGCACTGCCGAAGCCCAAGCCCGTCGTCAACCTGATGCGCGCGCTCGAGCAGAAGCCTCAAAGGTCCGCGCAAGGAAGGCGCGCGGGCCGAGGCGCGTCCGTCGCGCAGGGACCGGCGCGCCCGCCGCAAGGCCGCCTCGCCGCCCGCCGCAACGTCCTGGTCGCGCGCGATCACGCGGACGGGCTGATCCGACGCGGGCCGGACTCGATCGCCGGAAGCATCACCGTGAACGTGCTGCCCTTGCCTGGACCCTCGCTTGCCGCGCGCACGGTGCCGTCGTGGAGATCGACGAGCTCGCGAACGAGCGTGAGGCCGATGCCGAGCCCGCCCTGCCGGTCGCCCGACGCGCGTCCGCCCTGGACGAAGAGGTCGAACAGGCGCCGGTTCCCGGACCCGATGATCCGGCCGAGGATGCCCTCGCCGTGCGGGATGACGGCGCGCGTGACCGCCGGCTCGAGACCGGGCGTCACGGCGACGGTCGTCGCGTGGCGGATGACGCGCCGCTCGGCATCGTTCAGCCACACGTGCGCGAGCCCGGCGCCGGAGACGGTGATGCCTGCCTCCGCGATCGCCCGGCAGACCTCCGTCTGGTCAGCCGCTTCCCGGAGTCGGCGCGTCAGGACACGAAGGGGTTCGAGGGCGTGTCGCATGCCCGTCGCGTGGTCAGCGTACCCTCGCGCCGCCGGATGGGCCACTGGCAAAGCGTGACGGTGAGAAAATCTTGCCCTTGAAGACTTCTCCTGCATCTAGCGTCGGCCGTTCCGTCTCGATCGGCCTGGAGGGGCCGAACGGCCGCCGAATCGGATGCGTGTTCACGGCGTACCGCGGAGTGGCGCTTGCAAGATCGAGAGGCGAGCGCGGGCGTAGCTCAGCGGCAGAGCGCCGGCCTACCCGGTCGGAAGCAGGGGATCGACACCTCTCGCCCGCTCCAGCGCCGCCGGCGCTGCGGGCCGACCCGCAGCGCCGGTCAGGATGGGCACAGGCTTCCCGCGGGCGGCTCGGCTCCCTCTCGACCGTGTCACGGGCGGCCGGTGCCGTACTCCGGCCGACTCGCCGATGCTACGCTCGGGCCCAGTCCACGCGCGACAGGGGTTGGTTGGACTTCACCGGGCCGGCGGTCCGGAGACGCTCGCAACCCGAGGAGGCGTCATGGCGATCCCGTACGAGTACCAGGCCGACTGGTCACGTCTCGCAAGGCTCATCGTCCACCAGGCGCTCGAGACGCAGCCGGGCGAACGGGTCCTGATCCACGCCGATCCGACGTACTTTCCCGCCCTGACCGAGGCGGTGCGAGTCGAGATCAACCGGGCCGGCGCGGTGGAGGTCGCCGTCCACGCGCTGCACCCGCCCGGGCTCGAGCGCGTGCGCCGCCAGCTTCGGCGGCGTGAGGACGCGGCCCTGAAGGCGATGGAGGACCGTGCCATGGCCGACCTCTTCGCGCTCGCCGACATCTACATCTGGCTGCCGACGAGCCGGGCATGGAACGTCGGCCAGTCCGAGGAGATCCTGAAGTCGTGGCGCGGGCGCTCGGTGCACTTCCACTGGGTCATGGACACGACCGTCGACGCCGGACTGTTCCGGCGCCTGTCCGAGATCAACGAGGCTGCGCTCGACATCGATTACGGCGCGCTCACCGCGCACCAGCGCCGGGTCATCGCCGCGCTGCGCGACGCCACCGTGGAGATCATCGACCGGCGCGGGACGCGGCTGCGCCTGCGTCTGCCCGGCGCGCACTTCCACCTCGGCAACGGCAACGCGTCGAAGGCGTTCATCGAGTCGTATGCCCGGCCGGGCAGCGCCCGCGACCGCGAGGTGGAGCTGCCGGCCGGCGCCATTCGCACCGTCGACATCGCCGACACCGAGGGCGTCGTCGTCACGCCGCCCGAGGTCTTCGGCGGGCGGCACGTCGGCAGCGTCCGGCTCGAGTTCGCGGGCAACCGCATCACGGCGGTGTCGAGCGAGCACCACGACGCGTTCGTCCGCGCCGTGTGGGCCTCGCACACCGGCGATCACGACCGGTTCGGCGAGCTCAACGTCGGCGTCAACCCGAAGCTCGCGATGGTGCCCGACGTCCCCGCGATCCCCTACTACGGCTACGGCGCCGGCGTCATCCGCATCAGCGTCGGCGACAACGCGGAGTCCGGCGGCCCGTACCGCTCGAGCTATCACCAGTGGTTCTTCCTCACCGACGCGACCGTCACGGCGAACGGCAAGGTGGTGATCGACGAGGGCAGGCTCGTGGTTTGAGATGATGGAAAGAGCCGACGTTTTCCCGCTCGGTCGAGTCCGAGCCGGCCCCGGTACCGCTCGCGTCCTATCTCCGCTTCGTCGACGCGCCGGACCTGACGGCGTCCGCCGCCCGCCACCTCGGCCTCGCGCGCTACGAGGTCCAGGTCCTGGGCGGCGACTGGTACGAGGCCGACGACCACGACGGCGCGCGCGGCGTCTATCGCGTGCTGCAGCGCGAAGACGGGCGCCGCGTGATCCTGTCGTGGGGCACGCACCGCGGCGCGATCCTGGGCACGGTCGCCGGGAGCGCGCTCACCCTGCTCGAGTTCGACGCGCGCGAGCGCGGCACGGCGCAGCGGCTCCGCGCCCACGTGCTGATGGAGAGCGGCGTCGCGGCGCGGCTGACGCGGACGTTGCTCCCGCTGTTCGGCTGGCTCGTGGATCGCAAGCTCACCGAGGGGTTCAGGGTCACGGCGCGCGTGGCCGAGTGGGCCCGCGATCGACCGCGCGAGTTCTGCGCCTGGCTCGGGTCCGCCTTCGCGGAGCCCCGGCGCAACGAGCTCGTCGCGCTCTTCGGTGATTGCGGCGACGGCCTCGCGCTCACCCCGGACGATCGCTGACGGCGTAGCGGCGGCCCCGCCACTCGACCTCCGCGCGCGGGCACGCGGCGGCCAGGGCCATCGCGGCCGTCGCGACGAGCGCTGCCGGATGCAGCAGCGCGAGCCAGCCGGCGTAGCCCGCGCGTCGGTCCGTGAGCACGCGGGGCAGCAGGAGCACGGCCAGCTCGCCGAGCGGGACACAAGAGTGAGCCGATGTGGTACCAGCGAGTCGTGGCAATGTACGACCAGGTGTACCGAGCCCTGCACGGGCTGGACCGCCCGCGCGCACAGGTTCCGCCCGTCCTCCGCGTCGAGGTGCGCCGCAGCATGCGGCGGCTCTCGCTCCGCGACGGCACGGCCGTCGCGGTCGGCGACCGGATCGGCGTCCTTCATCTCAACAACGCCGCGCTGGCCGAGCTCCACGCGCACGCCGGCACGCCGGCCGCCGTCGGGCTCGAGTTCCGCCGCGCGCTCGTCGCATCGCTGCGCACGCTCGCCTGGCGTGCCCGCCCGGACGGGCCGCTCGCCGACCTGACCGCGTTCAGCGCGGTGACGATCCTGCATCACGGGATGCCGCGCATCGGGTTCGAGCACGACGCGGTCGGTCTCGTGTGGCCGCGCGTCACGACCGCCTACCAGCGTGCGCTCCTCGCCTCTCTTCATCCCGACGGCTGGGCAAGGACCCTGCGCCTGCCCGGGGCCGGCTCGGAGCGGCTCTGGATGTCGCGCCGGACGCTGCTCGCCCTGTACGACGCCGCGGAACGGGGGGCGAGGTAGCAGCAGGGCCGTCAGCGCGCGAGCGCCTGACGCGCCGTCGCGACGATCTTCTCGAGGTCGTACGGCTTGCCGACGATCTCCCTCACGCCCGTCCCGAACAGCGGTTGAAAGAAGTTCCCGCTCTCCTCGTACGGCCGCGTGCTCCTGTCCCTGCCTGTCCTCGTGGCGGCGACCTTGCATCGGTTGTGAGCGTGTGCGACTGCCTCCGCGTGCTGGCCGCCGACCTCGATGACGTCGTGCTCGACGGCATACCGAAGCGGGTCGACCGCGTGCTCGATCGAGACGTGCTTCGTGAACGCCTGACCGCGTTGCCGCGTGCCGATGTCCCAGCGATTCGCGCGGAGCTCGTTCGGCTCGAGCGCCACCGGCTCGGGGATCAGGTGTCAGCAGCGCGGGCGCGGTCAGGAGAGCATCACGATCGAGAAGGCGGGCCCTCGGGCGGTGCTGCGGTGGCACCGGCCGCCGAGGCTCGGGGAGGTGTCGATTAAGGTGGTGGAGCTGAGGGGATTCGAACCCCTGACCCCAAGACTGCCAGCCTTGTGCTCTCCCAACTGAGCTACAGCCCCACGCGAAAAACCACGTTAGCGGCGCGCCATCTGGTTGTCAAGGAAGGTGGATGGTGCCGGTGAGGGGAGTCGAACCCCTACGCCCTTGCGGACACGGGATTTTGAGTCCCGCATGTCTGCCAGTTTCATCACACCGGCACGTGTCCGACGCCTCCGGCGTCATTGTACGCGATCGGACGCATTCAACTCGCCGTCGTCACGTTCCCGGGAGCCGGCACAGCGTTCCAGATCGGCGTCATTGGACCGGGGTGTCGAGGCTACACGTCGCGAGAAAACGTTTTCCGGGATTGAAGTCCCTGCGGGGCGTTCGTAGCATCGTGGTATCCCGCTCACGACCGCCTCCGATGGACGACGCACCCGTGGACACGCACACGCGCAGCGCAGGATCGCCGCCGGCGTCGGGCGCCGCGCACGCGACGACGACGGCGGACCGCCGGTGCACGTGACTTCGTGATGCGCGACGCGTCTGGTGCGGACGACCGCATCCTCGTGCTCGCGCCGCCCGGCCGCGACACCCCCCCGGTTGCGAGCGTCCTCGCCGAGGCCCGGCTCCATGCGGAGCACTGCGAGGACGTCGACGTGCTCGCGATGATGCTCGAGGCCGGGGCCGGTGCGGCGGTCATGACGGACGAGGCGCTGGGGCCGCCCGGGAGCTGGAGGCTGGTCGAGGTGGTGCGCCGACAGCCGCCCTGGTCGGACGTGCCGTTGCTCGTGCTCACGACCGGCGGCCCGGCGACCGGCGAGAGCGCCGCAGCGCTGCGCGCCCTCGAGGAGAGCGGCAACGTCACGCTGCTCGAGCGGCCGGTCCACGTGGCGACGCTGCTGTCCGCGATCCGCGCGGCGCTCCGCGCGCGTCGCCGACAGTACGAGGTGCGCGATCACCTGGCCGAGCGGCGGCGGGCCGAGTCGGAACGGGAGCAGTTGCTGGCGCGCGAGCGCGCGGCGCGCGCCGAGGTGGAGGCGGCCAATCGCGCGAAGGACGAGTTCCTCGCGGTGCTGTCGCACGAGCTCCGGACGCCGCTCCAGCCGATCCTGGGATGGGTGAAGCTCTTGCGGCAGCAGCCCGTCGACGCCGCGACGATCAGACGCGGGCTCGAGACGATCGAGCGCAACGCCCGGATGCAGGCGCAGATCGTCGAGGACCTCCTCGACGTGTCGCGTGTCATCGCGGGGAAGCTGCGGCTCGAGCTGCGTCCCGTCAGCCTCGTGCCCGTGATCGACGCGGTCCTGGACGCGGTGCGCCAGCCGGCGGCGTCGAAGGCCATCGCGATCGAGACGGCGTTTCCCGGCGGCAATCCCATCATCTACGGCGACGCGAACCGGCTCCAGCAGATCGTGTGGAACCTCGTCTCCAACGCGATCGCGTTCACCCCCGAGCACGGGCGCGTGAGCGTGCGCGTCGAGCGCTCGGCCACCGACGCGTGCGTGCACGTCATTGACACCGGGGAAGGCATTCCCGCGCACTTCCTGCCGCACATCTTCGAGCGCTTCCGGCAGGCCGACTCCACGAGCACGCGCCGGCACGGCGGCCTCGGGCTCGGGCTCGCGATCGTGCGCCACCTCGTCGAGCTGCACGGCGGCACCGTGCGCGCGGACAGTCCCGGCGAGGGCCTCGGCGCCACCTTCACCGTCACGCTCCCGCTCGTCAGCCAGCCCGCCGGGCTGGGGACGGGCGTTCCGGCAGGCACCACGCCGTCGGCGCGGGCGACCGGCGCGCTGTCGCTCGCCGGGCTGTCGATCCTCGTGGTGGACGACGACGCGGACACCTGTGACCTGCTCTCCACGGTCCTCGGGTACTACGGCGCGGACGTGCGCTCCGCGAGCTCCGCGGAAGAGGCGCTCCGGCTGGTCGACGAGCGCCCACCGAGCGTGCTCGTGAGCGACATCGCGATGCCCGGCATCGACGGCTACGAGCTGGTGCGGCGGGTGCGCGCCATGGAGAAGGAGCGTGGCTGGCGCATCGCGGCCCTCGCGCTGACCGCCCATGCACGGGCGTCCGACACCGAGCAGGCGTTCATCGCGGGGTTCGAGGCGTACATCGCGAAGCCGGTCGAGCCGGCGGAGCTGGCGCAGGCCATCGTGAAGCTGGCGCCGGGCCGTGAGCCCGCCCCCCAGCCCCGGTAGAGCGCCGGGAGGGGGCTTCGCCCAGGGCTTCGCCCCCTCCCGAACCGGCAGCCGCGGACGATTCGCGAAGCGATCACACGACAGGCGGCGGTGTCACTGTTCCCGATCGAGTGCCAGGGCGCATTGACTCGCCGCCGTTCGAGCGCCGGCTTTGCCGGCGCAACGATCTGGGGGGAGGTTCGGAAGGGGGGCGAAGCCCCCCTCCGAGGAAGTCAGCGGACGCGGATGGTCACGACGCCGGACATGCCCGCACGCAGCGTGTGCGGGTTCGCGGACGGATGGGTTTCCAGCCGGATCTTGACCGGCACGCGCTGCACCACCTTCACCCAGTTGCCGGTCGCGTTCTCGGGCGGCAGCAGTGAGAAGCGGGCACCCGTACCCGCGCTGATCGAGTCGATGACGCCCTTGAACACCGTGTCGCCGAAGGTATCCACGGTCACGTCGGCGCGCATGCCCGGCGTGAGACGCGCGAGCTGCGTCTCCTTGAAGTTCGCGACCATCCAGACGTCGTGCAGCGGCACGATCGCCATGAGGGGCTGGCCGACCTGCACGACCTGGCCGAGCTCGACGCCGCGCTTGGCCACGACGCCGTCGGTCGCCGCGCGCACTTCCGTGTACGCGAGCTGGAGCTCGGCGAACGCGAGGTTCGCCTGCGCCTCCTTGAGCTCCGCCCCGGCGAGCTCGCGCTCCGCGTCGCGCACCCGGACTTCCTGCTGCGTGGCCTCGGCCTGGATCTGGCGCGCGCGTGCGTCCGCCGCCCGCGCCCGGGCCATGCCGAGCCCGATGCCCTGCGGCTCGAACCCGGCGTCGCGCAGCCGCATGTCCGCCTCGGCGGCCGCGAGATCCCGCTCGGCCTGCGTGATGCGCTCCTGGGCGGCACGCACCGCCGCCTCGGCCGTCTTGGCGTCGGCGAGCGCCTGATCGTAGTCGCGCTGGGCGACGAGTCCCTGGCCGACGAGCTTCGCGAAGCGCTCGAGCTCGCCGCGCGTCCGGTCGTTCACGGCGCGCGCGCGATCCAGTTCGGCGCGCGCCGCGCCGACGGCCGCGCGCCGCGCGGCGACGACGGCGCGGTTCGACTCGATCATCTCCAGCGCCGAGCGTCGCGTCGACTCCGCGCTGATGGCCGACGCCTCCGCCTGCGCCCGCTGGCCCTTCGCCATCGCGCGCGTGACGTGGACGCGCTCGGTCGCGGCCCGCACGCGGCTCTCCGCCATCGACACGGAGGCGCGCGCCTGGGCGACCTTCGCCTGGTGGTCGCGCGGGTCGACCCTGAGGAGCAGGTCGCCTTTCTTCACGGCCTCGTTGTCCTCGACCAGGAGCTCGACGACGTGGCCCGACACCTTCGCGCTGACCGGCGAGATCGTGCCCTCGACGTAGGCGTCGTCCGTCGAGACGTACGTGACGGCGTAGTACCAGGCGTAGGCGCCATAGCCGACCGCGGCCAGTGTGACGACGACGGCGAGGGTCACGAGGAGGACGCGCTTCATACGATCAATCCCGCAGTCCGGTTCCTTGGGAGGTGACTGTAACACAGCGGTCCCGCAGCGACCGGAGGCGCGCGGGTCCGTCTCCTAGTACTATTGCCTCAACCGATCATCCGCCCGTCCCGAGGAGAGCGTGGGAGAACGGTCGTTCGCCGAGGACGTGAAGCAGCTCGGATACGGCGCCGGAGCGACGCTGCGCGGCGAGGGCATCCTGGCGATCACGAAGACGCTGCTCCAGTCCGGCGTGAGCTACGTCGGCGGGTACCCGGGCGCGCCGATCTCGCATCTCCTCGACGTGCTCGCGGACGCCAACGAGCCGCTCCTGAACCCGCTCGGGATCTACTTCGAGATGTCCGGGAGCGAGGCGGCTGCCGCGGCGCTGCTCGGCGCCTCCATCAACTATCCGGTGCGCGGCGCCGTCACGTGGAAGTCGGTCGTCGGGACCAACGTGGCGTCCGACGCCCTGTCGCACGTGGCGTCGGCCGGCGTCGCCGGCGGCGCGCTCGTGGTCATCGGCGAGGACTACGGCGAGGGCGCGTCGATCCTCCAGGAGCGGACGCACTCGGCGGCGCTCAAGTCGTCCATCCCGCTCATCGACCCGCGCAACGACCTCGGACACTTCGCGCGGATGGTGGAGGAGGGCTTCGGCCTCTCGGAGGCGTCGAACGAGCCCGTGTTCTTCTCGATCCGCATCCGCGCCTGTCACATGCGCGGCACGCTCACCTGCAAGGACAACGTCCCGCCGAGGATCAGCATGCTGTCGCCGCTCGGCCGGCCGAGCTTCAGCCTCGAGCGGATCAACCTGCCGCCGTTCACGTATCAGATGGAGGCGCAGAAGTTCGAGCGGCGGATGCCGGCGGCGCGGCGCTACGTCCTCGAGCGCGGGCTCAACGAGCTCTTCCCCGGCGACGAGTCGGACGTCGGCCTCGTCATGCAGGGCGGGCTCTGGAACACGACGGTCCGGGGCCTCGAGACGCTCGGCCTCGCCGACGTCCGCGGGCGCACCCCGATCCCGCTCCTGGTGCTCAACGTGCTGCACCCGCTCGTGCCGGAGCAGCTCGTCGGGTTCCTGCGGGGCAAGCGCCGCGTGCTCGTCGTCGAGGAGGGGATGCCGAACTACATCGAGCGCGAGCTCAAGGCCATCGCGCACGACGAGCGCCTCGACGTCGAGATCCACGGCAAGGACGTGCTGTCGCCGCACGGCGAGTACGTCCCGCAGCTCGTGATCCGCGGGCTGGCGCGCTTCCTCGCGGCCGGCGGGCTCGCGCGCGTCGGCGGGACCGAGATCCAGCGCCGGTACGAGCGCCTGGTCGAGCACCAGGCGAAGATCCGCGAGGCGCTGCCCGAGCCGGTGGCGAAGCGGCCGCCGTCGTTCTGCACCGGCTGCCCCGAGCGGCCGCTCTTCAGCGCGATGAAGATCCTCCGCCAGCAGGACCCGTCCGTCGGCGACACGCACGTCGCGGCCGACATCGGGTGCACGACGTTCTCCACGCAGGCGCCGTTCAACGTGGGCAACACGGTGCTCGGCTACGGCATGGGCCTCGCGTCCGCGGGCGCCGTCGCGCCGCTCTTCGGCAAGCGGGTGATCTCCGTGATGGGCGACGGCGGCTTCTGGCACAACGGGCTCCTGAACGGCGTCGCGAGCGCGGTCTACAACAAGCAAAACTCGGTGCTCGTGATCGTCGACAACCGGTACGCCGCAGCGACGGGCCAGCACCACCACCCGTCGACGGGGACGAACGCGCGCAAGGAGCCGACGGGCATGACGATCCCCGACGCGCTCCGCGGTGTCGGCGTGACGTGGATCCGCGAGGTGAGCTCGTACCGGATCCCGGAGATGATGCGGACGCTGCACGAGGCGCTCACGACCGAGGAGCGCGGGCTCAAGGTCGTGATCGCGCGCGGTGAGTGCCAGCTCGAGCGGCAGCGCCGGGAGAGGCCGCGTGTGCGGGGTCTGCTCGCGAAGGGGCAGCGCGTGGAGCAGCCGCGCTTCGGCGTCGACCCTGACGTCTGCACCGGGGACCACTCGTGCATGCGGCTCAACGGCTGCCCGTCGCTGACGCTCGAGCCGAACCCCGACCCGCTGCGCGAGGACCCGGTCGCGCACGTCGACGACACGTGCGTCGGTTGCGGGGTGTGCGGCGAGGTCGCGCACGCCGCGGCGCTGTGCCCCTCGTTCTACGAGGTGCGGGCGATCGCCCATCCATCCGGGTGGGAGCGCGTCCTCGCCCGCGTGCGGCGGACGGTGATCGGCTGGCTGGCCGGCTCTGGGGAGAGGAGCGCGCGGCCCATCGCCCGGCGGGCGCCGCGCCAGGTCCCCGTCCCCGGCCGATGACCGAGATCATGGCTGTGGGGGACCCTGGATGGGTCCCCCACACCCCCCCGACGCTCGCAACCGGCCCGGGGGACCCGGGCCGGTGCTCGGGTCCGCCCCAGCCCCCGCCGAAGCTGCTGAGCCTGCTCATTCCCGCCGTGGGTGGGCAAGGCGGAGGCGTCCTGTCCGAGTGGATCGTCGACGCCGCGTCACGCGCGGGCCTCGCCGCGCACGGGACGTCGATCCCCGGCGTCGCGCAGCGCACCGGGTCCACGACGTACTACGTCGAGGTCTTCACGGGGTGGGCGGACGCACCCGTGGGGTGCGCGGACGCACCCGTGGGCGCCGAGGGCGACATGCCCGCCTTTTCGCTCTACCCGATTCCGGGGGCGCTCGACGTGCTGCTGGTCCCGGAGCTGCTGGAGCTCGGCCGCATGGTCGAGCTCGGCCTGCCGTCGCCGGCCCGCACGACGATCATCGCGAGCACGCACCGGCTCTACTCGATCCACGAGAAGATCACGACGGCCGGCACGCTGTACCCGTCGGAGCGGCTCCTCCAGGCGGCCCGTGCGTTCTCGCGCCGCCTCGTCGCGTTCGACGCGCTCGCGCTGGCGCGGGAGCACGGGACGGAGGCCAACGCCGTGCTCCTCGGCGCCCTCGCCGGGGCCGAGGCGCTGCCGGTCCCGGACGACGCGTACCGCGCGGCGATCGAGTCGCGCGGTATCCAGGTCGAGGCGAACTGCAAGGGCTTCGACGCGGGGCGCGCGCGGGCGCGGGCGCTGCTCCGCGAGGGCGGCGACGGTATCGACGCCGACCATGCCAGGCCCCGGCGGGCCGCGCCCGACGACCCCCTGGTCGCGGGGCTGCCCGAGCCCGTGCGCGGCATCGCCCGTCACGCCGTCGTCCGTCTGGTCGATTACCAGGATCGCGCGTATGCCGAGCGGTACGCGCGCCGGCTGGCGCCGTTCGTCGCGCCGGGGCGTGACCTGGAGGTCGCCGGGACCGTCGCGCGTCTGCTCGCGGTGTGGATGACGTACGAGGATGCGATCCGCGTGGCGGACCTCAAGACGCGGGCCGCACGGTTCGAGCGCATCCGCCGCGAGGCCCCGGTCGAGGACGCCGAGATCGTCGTGACCGACTACCTCAAGCCGGACCTCGACGAGCTCTACGGGATCCTGCCCTACCGCCTCGTGGCGCCGTTCGCGCGCTGGGCCGAGCGCCGCTGGCCGGCGGGCCGCCCGAGCCTCGCGCAGCACGTGCGTACGACGACCGTGAGCGGGTACCTGCGCGTCTGGGCGCTCGCGCGCCTGCGCCGCCTGCGCCCGGTCTCGTACCGCGCGCGCCACGAGCACGCGGGCATGGAGCGTTGGCTCGCCGCCGTGGAGCGGGCCTCGGCGTGGAGCCCGGCACTCGCGCGTGAGGTCGCGCTGGCCGCGCAGCTCGTGAAGGGGTACGGCGCGGTGCGCCGGCGGATGGTGTGCCTCTTCGACGAGCTGATCGACACGGTCATGCGCGCGGGCGCGATCGAGCACGCCCGGACCGGCGATGTGTCCGGCGCGACCGCGTTTGCCGAGCAGTATCGAACGCTCGTACGCCAGGGGCCGGAGGGCGAGACCGGGGCGCAGGCGCTCGCCCGGCGCGTGCGCGGCGACGCCGCCGGCGACCGGCACCCGAACACGCCCGCCGCGGCCGTGTAACGGATCCGGCTGCCTCGCGCCTCTCTCGCCCGCGTGGTGCAAGCCCGTGCGAGGACCACGGTATGGGGGGCCATGTCGGGGCCCCCCATGTGGTAGTTCAGGCGTGCGCGCTGCGCGCGATCACGTCCCGGAGCCGCTGCGAGTCGGTCGCGCTCAGGTTGACGAAGAAGTAGGTTGGGCCCTCCGGGTCCTCGCGCGTCAGCACCGCCGTGACGTTCACGGGCGGACCACTGTCCGGCAGCGGGAAGTCGAGCCTGACGGCCTTTCCCGGCTGGACGCGCTCGCGCGGTCGCAGCTTCACGGCATGAAGGCTCAGCGTCAGCGAAGCGCCCTGCCACTCGCGGCCCGAGTACTCGCTCACCCGCACGGGGAGCGCGATCGCGGCGCGTGGAGAGCGCCGGCGTTCCGGCCGTCCGGTCGAGTCTTCGCGCCGCTCGAGCGCGAGGGGACCGACGCAGTCGAGGACGTCGGCGAGGCGCTCGAGGGGGACGGGCTTGCCGACGAAGTCGAGCGCGCCGAGCCGCAGGCACTCGCGCGCCTGACTCTCGGTGGCCACGCCGGAGACCGCGACGATGGGGACGCCGAGATCGCGCACCCGCCGGAGCTGGAGGAACTCGAGCCCGCTCATCCCGGGGAGGTTGATGTCGAGGATGATCGCGTCGGGCCGGTCGACGTGCAGTCGCCCGAGCGCCGCCTCCGCGCTGCGCACGAGGATCGGCTGGTGACCGAGCTCGATCAGGTAGTCGACCAAGACGTCGCCGACACCTTCCTCGTCCTCGACGACGAGCACGCGCATCGCCGAGAGTCTAGCATGCGGGCGCGCGCTCGGGTCGAGGGACAATCGATTGCCGTGGCAGTCGATTGTTCCTCGACCTCTCAGGCCATGGGGTCGGACACGGGCGTCACCACCGATGGTGCCCCCCGGCGCGCGACCTGCCCGCTCCCCGGGACGGAGGCTCCGCGGAAGAACCCGGCCCAGAAGCCGCGCGGCACCTCGAGATCGTTCGGGAGGGCCAGCAGGGTCGGCATGTCGAAGCCGTGCGCGGCTCGATACGCGAAGCTGTAGAACGCACTGATCGACCGCGGCGTGTACTCCCCGTTGAAGACGAGATCCAGCGCCAGGTGCATGAGCGCGCCCCACAGGTAGCCCCACAGGAGGACCGAGTCCGTCCACCACGCGAGCCCGCCGAGCATCGTGAACAGCTCGTACGAGTGGAGGACCAGGACCGCACGCTGTACCTTGCCGCCGATGTAGTACCGCAGGAACGTGCCGGGACGGAGGTCGCGCTGCCGCTCGAACGCGACGTAGTCGATCGCGTGGTCGACGTCGATCAGGAAGCCGCCGACGGCGACGGCCGCCGTGACCTCGAGCGACCCGGTGAGCGCGGCCCACGCGGCACAGGCCGCCGTGGTCGTGACGAGGTGACCACCGGGACTCATGCCGGCGTCCGCGGGGTGACGTGGTGGTTCATGAGGATCGCAGCGAGCAAGGCGCGTGCCTTCGCGACGATTGCGATCCGCGGGCGCCTGCAGGGGTGCGACACATCACGGCAGGTCCCGGCCGGTGCCGAGAGTGGCGAAGTCCAGTGCTCATTTTGTCCACCGAGTGTCATGCCTCCGTCGGCTCGTGACGCGCTGCGTGGTATACTCGCCCGTCGGGGCAGATTTCGGAAAGGAGTTTCCGTGTCGGGCTACACGGGCGTCTTCGTCTTCGCCCTGTTCATCGTCGGGTTCGGGGTCGTGTCGCTGGTCGCCTCGCGGGTTCTCCGGCCGTCGCGGCCGGACCCGATCAAGCTCATGAATTACGAATGCGGGGCCGAGCCGATCGGTTCCGCCTGGATCCAGTTTCCCGTCGGGTTCTACCTCGTGGCCATCGTGTTCATCGTCTTCGACGCCCTCGCGGTGTTCCTGTTCCCGTGGGCGCTCATCCTCGGCGCGGTCGGGCTCCCGGCGTTCTGGGTCATGGCGGTGTTCGTGGGCATCATCCTGCTCGGCTGGCTCTATGCCTACCGGGAGGGAGTGCTCGAGTGGAAGTGAAGCCGCCGACGCCGGAGATCCCGCCCCCGGTCTGGACGGAGATCAAGGATCTGCAGGAGTGGGAGAAGTATCACCAGGAGCGCTCGGCGGGCGACGCCACGTCGAACACGCTCGCCGGCCTCGCGGACTCGATCCAGAACATGCCGGGCGGCTGGATCATGACCACGACGACTGAGAAGGTCTTCAACTGGGCCCGCAAGTCCTCGATCTGGCCGGTCACGTTCGGGCTCGCGTGCTGCGCGATCGAGATGATGGCCACGTTCGCGTCGCGCTTCGACGTCGAGCGGTTCGGCATGGTCCCGTTCGCGTCCCCGCGACACTCGGACCTGATGATCGTGTCAGGCACCGTGACCATCAAGATGGCGCCGATGCTGCGGCGCATCTACGACCAGATGCCCGACCCGAAGTGGGTCGTGTCGATGGGCTCGTGCGCGAACTCGGGCGGTCCGTTCCGGCACGGGTACCACGTCGTGAAAGGCGTCGACCGGGTCGTGCCCGTCGACGTGTACGTGCCCGGCTGTCCGCCGACGCCCGATTCTCTGATGTACGGACTCCTCCGGCTCCAGGAGCGGGTCGCGGAGTTCCAGAAGACGGGAAAGCGTTCCCCGGCCGCGGTCGAAGGCTGAGCGTGACCTCGTCCGAGGCCGCCACCCTCATCCGCGAGCGGTTCCGAGCGGAGCCTGTCGTCGACGGCCGGGCGGTCACCGTGGCCGTCGGCCGCGACCGGTGGCAGGAGCTCGGGGCCTTCGCGCGCGAGCGGCTCGGGTGCCTGTACTTCAACTGGCTCTCGGCCATCGACTGGAAGGAGCAGGGCCTCGAGGTGGTGGGCCGCGTCGAGAACCTCGGGACGAGGCTGGTGCTGATCATGCGCACGAAGCTCGGAGCGGAGACGCACTGTCCGACCCTCGTGGGGGTCTGGAAGGGCGCGGACTGGATGGAACGCGAGTGCTTCGACATGTTCGGGATCACGTTCGACGGTCATCCCGACCTGCGGAGAATCCTGCTGGCGCAGGACTGGGTCGGCCACCCGCTGCGCAAGGACTGGGTCGATACCGGGTACACGCCGTATCGGTGATGGACACCGAAGCGCGCAAGGTCGTCGAGATGGGCTGGGGCGGGAACGAGCGCCTCGTGATGAATATGGGGCCGCAGCACCCGTCCGCCCACGGCGTGTTCCGCGCGATCCTCACGCTCGAGGGCGAGACGGTCGTCGCGGTCGACGCCGTGATCGGGTACCTGCACCGCTGCCACGAGAAGCTCGGCGAGACGCTGACGTACGTGCAGTACCCGACGATCGCGTCGAAGACGGACTACGTCGCCGCGATGACCTCGGAGCTCGCGTACGTGCTGGCCGTGGAGCACCTCGGCAAGTTCGAGGTGCCGAAGCGCGCGCAGTACCTGCGGGTGATCGCGGCCGAGCTGCAGCGCATCGCGTCGCACTGCCTGTGGCTCGGCACGTGGTGCCTGGACATCGGGGGCGCGCTCGGCGGCGGCGCGACGATCTTCCTCTACGCCATCCGTGAGCGCGAGGACGTCCTCGACCTGTTCGAGGCGCTGACCGGCGCGCGGCTGCTCTACGGCTTCCACCAGGTCGGCGGCACCCGCTACGACGTCCCGGCGGGCTGGGACAAGCAGGTCCGCGAGACGATCGACCGCATCGAGCGGCGCCTGGACGAGTACGAGGCCATGCTCGAGGACAACGCGTTCTTCCTCGTCCGCACCCAGGGCGTCGGCGTGATCTCCCCGGAGCTCGCGCAGGAGGTCGGCATCTCGGGACCGCTGATCCGCGGCTCCGGGATCGACTTCGACCTGCGCCGCTGGGCGCCGTACTCCTCCTACGAGGACTTCGACTTCCGCGTCCCGGTCGAGACCGCGGGTGACTGCTACGCGCGCTACCGCGTCCGGATGGTGGAGTTCCGGGAATCGATCACGATCGTGCGCCAGGCCCTCGACGGCCTGCCCGAGGGGCCGATCTCGTCGCGGCCGGGCGTGAAGTCGGTCGGCCAGGTGCGCGTGCCGAAAGGCGAAGGCTACGCGCGGGTCGAGGGCGCGCGCGGGGAGGTGGGCTGCTGCATCGTGGCGGACGGCAGCCCGAAGCCGTACCGGATGAAGTGGCGCGGCGCCTCGTTCTCGAACCTCGCGATCCTTCCCCACATCCTGCCGGGCTGCAAGATCGCCGACGTCGTGGCGATCATGGGCTCCATCGATCCGGTGTTCGGCGAGGTGGACCGGTGACGCTGCCGCCGCTCGCCCAGGCCGCGATCGCCGCGTTCATCGTGCTCAACGCCGTGATCCTCATGGTCGCGTACGTCACGCTCCTCGAGCGGAAGTTCGCGGCGCGCATGCAGTCTCGCATCGGCCCGTACTACGTCGGCTGGCCGCACGGGTGGCTGCAGCCGATCGCGGACGCGCTCAAGCTGATGCTCAAGGAGGACGTCGTCCCCGCCGCGGCCGACCGCTGGGTCTACAACCTGGCGCCGATCGCGTTCCTCGTCCCCTGCGTCCTGATCTTCGCGACGATCCCGTTCGCGCCGGGGCTCGGCGTCGCGGACCTGAACATCGGCATCCTCTTCTTTCTCGCCGTCTCCGCGCTCGAGATCGTCGGACTGTTCATGGGCGGCTGGGGATCGAACAACAAGTACGCGCTGATCTCGGCGATGCGGGCCGTGAACCAGATCATCTCGTACGACCTGCCGTTCATCTTCACGGCGCTCGTCCCCGTGGTGCTCGCCGGCTCGATGCAGCTCTCCGAGATCGTGTCCGCCCAGACCGGGCTCTTCGGGTGGTTCGTGTTCCGCGCCTGGGGGCTCGGCGTGCTGGCGTTGCTCGCGTACCTGGTCGCGACGATCGCCGCGGAGAACCGCGTGCCCTTCGACATCCTCGAGGCCGAGTCCGAGCTCGTCGCCGGCTTCCGCGTCGAGTACAGCGGGATGAAGTTCGCGCTCATCCAGCTCGGCGAGTACGCGCACATCCTCGGCACGTCCTTCCTCGGCGCGCTCCTGTTCCTCGGCGGATGGCTCGGCCCGGGCCCGGCCTGGCTCGGGCCGATCTGGTTCCTGCTGAAGGCGATCTTCGTGTTCCTGCTGATCACGTGGGTGCGGTGGAGCTTCGTCAGGATCCGCGTGGACCAGATCCTCGCGATCTCGTGGAAGCTGCTGCTGCCGCTCTCGATCGTGCTGCTGATGGCGGCCGCCTTCGCCGTCGCCTGGAGTGGAGGGGCTCGTGTCTGATTTCATGGGGGGACTATCGAAGCCCCCCGAGCCCCCCACACGCTCGGAGCCGTCCCGGGGGGTGCGCGGACGCACCCGTGAAACCCGGGACGGCCCTCGGGGACCGGAGTCGGTCACCGGCTTCGGGACCGGGACCCAGAGGGGCGGCGGTTCGGTCGCCGTCCTCCGCGACGGCGCGAAGGGCTTCTGGGGCGAGACGCTCCAGCTCGCGCGGGCCGTCGGCCGCACCATGGGCGTCACGTTCAAGAACCTCGTCGCGCGCAAGCCCGTGACAGTGATGTACCCGGACGTGCGCCGGCAGTACCCCGACCGCTTCCGGGGCGTGCTCGCGCTGACCTACGACAAGGAGACCGGCGAGGAGAACTGCATCGGCTGCCGTCTCTGCGAGTACATCTGCCCGCCGCAGGTCATCAAGGTCGAGATGCTGAAGGCCAAGGAGCGGAACTGGGCGAAGCACTTCACGCTCGAGCTCTACTCGTGCGAGTTCTGCGAGCTGTGCGTGCAGGTCTGCCCCACGGACGCGATCGTCATGCTGAAGACCTTCGAGCTCGCGACGTCCGACCGGCGCGAGCTGCTGCTCGACAAGGACCGGCTGCACGCGCTCGGCCTCGAGCACGAGCACTCGTGGGCCACGGGCACCAGGCTGCGTGACATGCAGGCGCCGCCGAAGGCCGCGCGCGGCGAGGGCCACCGCGACGGGGCCACCAGGGGCGAAGCCGCCGTGACAGCGCCCGCGGCCGCGGCGAAGCCGGCCGGCACCGCCGCCCTGGCAGGAGCCGGGAGCGCCGAGGAGTCCGCGACGCCGGCACCCGCCGCGAAGGCGGACGGTCCATCGACGGCCGAGGCCGTGAAGACGGCGGCGGCGCCGCCGGCCGCGCCGGGCGAGGTGAAGACGAAGGAGACCGCTGAGTGACGGTCGAGACGGTGGGGTTCTGGCTGGTGGCGGCGGTGCTGCTGGCATCGAGCCTCGCCGTGGTGCTGACGAAGAACCTGTTCCACGCCGTGCTGTACCTGGCCGTCGCGCTGGTGGCGACCGGCGTCGTGTTCCTGCTCCTCGAATCCCCGTTCCTCTTCGGCGTCCAGCTCCTGCTGTACGCGGGCGGCGTCGTCACGATCGTCGTGTTCGCGATCATGCTGACCGAGCGCCTCGTCGGCGAGCGGATCACGCAGACGAGCCGGCACGTCGTGAACGGCGCGATCGTGTCGGCGGCCGTGTTCGTCGCGGTCGTCGGCTTCCTCCTGCAGGCCGGTGCGCCGGCGCCCGTGACGGAGCGACCCGACCAGCTGGCCGGGCTCGGCCGGGCCCTCGTCGGCCCGTATGCGGTGACGCTCGAGCTGCTCGGCGTGCTCCTGGTCGCCGCGCTCCTGGGCGCGATCTACTTCGCGCGCGCCGACGACTGATCCGATGACGCCCCTCGACTCCCTGAGAACAGCCGTGCGCGCGTGTGACCTCGAACAGCCCTCAATCCCTGCCGCTCCGAGCGCCGGCACCGGTCCGGCCGCGGACCGCGTTGCCGGCGCAATCGATCCTGGGGGGAGGTCTCGGCCGGGGGAGTTCCGAGGGGGGCGTAGCCCCCTCCGAGTTACGCGATGAGTCTGCACGGCTACCTCACGCTCGGCGCCCTCGTGTTCGCGATCGGCCTCTTCGGCGTCGTCACGCGCAGGAACGCCGTCGGCATGCTCCTCGGCATCGAGCTCATGCTGAACGCCGTCAACATCAACCTCGTCGCGTTCTCGCGGTTCCACGCGGATCTCGGCGGGATCGTCTTCTCGCTCTTCACGATCGCCATCACGGTCGCGGAGGTCGCGCTCGGGCTCGCGATCGTGATCGTGATCTTCCGTGTCCGCAAGACGATCGAGGCCGACCGCCTCGACCTGCTGAGGGGCTGACGCCGTGTCACTGCCACTCGCCGTCCTGGCGCTTCCGTTCGTCTCGTTCGTGCTGCTCGCCGTCGTCCCGCCGCTCAGGCGCGCGGGGCGCGTCGCCGGCGGCGTGTCGATCGCCGCGACGGCCGTCGCCTTCGTCTGCGCGCTCGCGACGTGGCAGGGGCATCTGGAGGGCGAGCAGCTCGTGCCCTGGATCCCGGGTGACGCCGGCCCGATGGCGACGGTCGGGCTGCTGGTCGATCCGATCACCAACGCGATGCTCGTGCTCGTCACGCTGGTGAGCCTGCTCATCCAGATCTACTCGCTTGCGTACCTGTCGGACGAGCCGTCGCCGGCGCTGGGCCGGTACTACACGTACCAGTCGCTGTTCGCGTTCTCGATGCTCGGGCTCGTGCTGTCGCCGACGTTCCTCCAGATGTTCATCTTCTGGGAGCTCGTCGGCCTCTGCTCGTACCTGCTGATCGGCTTCTGGTACCAGCGGCCGGCGGCGGCGCGCGCCGCCGTGAAGGCGTTCTGGATCACGAAGCTCGGCGACCTCGGCTTCGTCACGGGCATCGTCATGCTGTGGGCCGCGACGGGGACGTTCGAGTTCTCGACCCTCTTCAGGATGGGCGCCGCCGGGCAGCTGCCGGCCGAGAGCCTCGGGCTGATCCTCTTCCTCATCTACCTCGGCGCCGTGGGGAAGTCGGCGCAGTTCCCCCTCCACGTCTGGCTGCCCGACGCGATGGAAGGCCCGACGCCGGTCTCCGCGCTCATCCACGCCGCGACGATGGTGACCGCGGGCGTGTTCATGGTGACCCGCGCGCAGCCGCTCTTCGCGCTGGTCCCGGACCTGGTGTGGCTGATCGGCACGGTCGGCGCCTTCACGGCCCTGCTCGCGGCGTCGATGGCGTGCGTCGAGCACGACATCAAGCGCGTGCTCGCGTACTCGACGGTGAGCCAGCTCGGCTACATGATGGCCGCCGCCGGCGCGGGGGCCGCGGACGCCGGCTTCTTCCACCTGCTCACGCACGGCGTCTTCAAGGCGCTGCTCTTCCTCGCGGCCGGCTCCGTGATCCACGCCGTCGGCACCAACGACATGTTCCGCATGGGCCGCCTCTGGCACGGCCTGCCGCACACGGGGATCGTGTTCATCGTCGGCACGCTGGCGCTGGCCGGCGTGTGGCCGCTGGCGGGCTTCTTCTCCAAGGAATCGATCCTGGCGGCCGTGTGGGGAGCGGGGCGCACCGGCACGTTCGCGGTGCTCGCGCTGACCGCGTTCCTCACCGCGTTCTACATGTTCCGCGCGGTGTTCCTCACGTTCTTCGGCCACGCTCACGCCGGGGGGCATCCGCACGAGGCGCCGTGGCCGATGCGCGGTCCGCTCTGGATCCTCGCGATCCTCACCCTCGTGCTGGGGCTCGCCTTCCTCGCGTCGCCGCCGCCCGCCGTGGAGGCGCACCACGGGCCGGGCTGGCTCGGGCCGTTCTCTCTCGGGCTCGCCGCCGCCGGGCTCGCGCTCGCGTGGGCGATGTACCAGCAGCGGGCGATCGCGCCCGCGTCGTTCTCGCGCGTGCTCGCCCCCATCGACTTCGCCGCCCGGCGGCGCTACGGCATCGACGCGCTCTACCTGGGGCTCTACAAGGGCCTGATCCTCGGCTTCTCGAAGCTGATCGGCCTGATCGACCGCTACCTGGTCGACGGGCTCGTGAACGTCTTCAGCGCGCTGTCACTCAGGAGCGGCGACCGGCTCCGCCGGATCCAGAGCGGCCAGGTCCACGACTACGTTTACGGCGTCGCGTTCGGCGTCCTCCTCGTGGTGGTGTTCGCGCACTGGTGGGCCCGATGAACTTCCCGGTCCTGAGCGTCATCACCTGGTCGCCGTTCGTCGGCGCGCTGCTGGTCATGTTCACCGCGCGCCGGAGCCCGCTCGCCGTTCGCCTGATCTCGGCGGTGACGACCGGGATTTCCGCCGTGCTCTCGATCGTCGTGTACGTGACCTACGACCGGCAGGCGGCGGCCACGGACGACGCGGCGCGGTTCCAGTTCTACGAGAAAGTGCCGCTGGTGCCGCCGCTCGGGATCAGCTACGAGGTCGGCGCCGACGGCATCTCGCTCCTGCTGGTGCTCCTGACGGCCGTGATCATCTTCACCGGTGTCTTCGCGTCGTGGACCGTGAAGGTCCGCAGCCAGGAGTTCTACGCCCTGCTGCTGACCCTCGTCACCGGCGTCTTCGGCGTCTTCGTGTCGCTCGATCTCTTCGTCTTCTTCCTGTTCTACGAGCTGGCCGTGCTGCCGATGTACCTCCTGATCGGCATCTGGGGCTCGTCGGGCGAGGTGCGGCCCCGGGGCATCTTCGCGTGGGCGTACCGGGAGACGGGTGTCGGCACGAAGGAGTACGCGGCGATGAAGCTGACCCTCTACCTCCTGTTCGGGTCGGCGTTCATCCTGGTCGGGATCTACGCGCTCTACGTGTCCGCGGGCGCCGGGTCGTTCTCGATCCTGGAGCTCGAGGCCGTGCCGTTCGACCCGGTGCTCCAGCGGTGGGTGTTCCTCGCCTTCTACGTCGGCTTCGGCGTCCTCGCCGGCATCTGGCCGCTCCACACGTGGTCGCCGGACGGGCACGCCTCGGCGCCCACCGCGGTGTCGATGCTCCACGCCGGCGTGCTGATGAAGCTCGGCGCGTACGGCATCGTCCGGGTCGGCATGGGGCTGGTGCCGGAGGGCGCGGTGGAGTTCGCGTGGCTCGTCGGCGGCATCGCGTGCATCAACATCGTCTACGGCGCGCTCTCCGCGATGGCGCAGACCGACCTGAAGTACGTCATCGCGTACTCGTCGGTCTCGCACATGGGGCTCGTGCTGCTCGGCGCGGCGACGCTCACCGAGGCGGGGCTGAACGGCTCGGTGTTCCAGATGTTCGCGCACGGCGTGATGACCGGCCTCTTCTTCGCGCTCGTCGGCCTCGTCTACGAGAAGGCGCACTCGCGCGACATCCCGACGATGGGCGGGTTCGGCCGCTCGATGCCCGGCGTCGCGGCCGCGTTCACCGTGGGCGGGCTCTCGTCGCTCGGGCTGCCGGCCACCGCGGGCTTCGTCGCCGAGCTGCTGACGTTCATGGGCGCGTGGCGGTCGGAGCACCCGTGGTGGCTGTTCCCCGCGGTCCTCGGCACGTTCCTGACCGCGATCTACGTGCTGCGGGTCGTCCGCGCGATCTTCTGGGGGCCGCCCTCGCCGCATTTCCACGACCTGCCCGACGCGCAGGGACCCGAGTGGGTGGCGCTCGTGCTGCTCGTCGGCGTCATCGTCGTGTTCGGCATGGCGCCGGCGCTGGCCCTCGGGCTCGTGGACAGCGCGACGGTGCCGCTCCTCGCGAGGCTGCCGCTCCCATGACGACCTCACCCTTCGTGCTCGAGGTCGGTCTCGGGATCCTCATGCTGTGCGTGTTCGCCGCGAGCCTGGTCGCGCGCGGGGAGGACCGCCGCCACATCGGCTGGCTCGCGACGGCGGGCGTCGCGGTGCTGGCGGTGGTCTCCATGACCCTCGGACCATCGGGGCCGGCGTTCGGGGGCGCCTTCGTCCAGGACGGTCTGGCCGTCTTCGCGAAGCGGCTGTTCCTCTGGGCGACCGCGATCGGCCTCCTCGGTGGCATGAGTCAGGACCGCCTGCCGTTCCTGCGGCGGTCCGGCGAGTATCACCTCCTGATGCTCGCGTCGCTCCTCGGCATGTTCGTCCTCGCGTCGGCGCGCGACATCATCCTGCTGTTCGTCGGCTTCGAGCTCATGTCGATGCCGCTCTACGCGCTGTCGGGCTTCGTCAAGCGGGACGAGATGGCCGTCGAGGCGGCCCTGAAGTTCTTCGTCGTCGGCAGCGTGTCCTCCGCGGTGATGGCCTACGGGCTCTCGTTCGTGTACGGAGCAGCGAGGACGACCAGTCTCGCGGGCGTCGCGAAGGCCTTCGCCGCGGGCGACCCCTTCGTGGTGCTCGGGCTCCTCGCCGCCTTCGCCGGCTTCGGCTTCAAGATCGCCGCGTTCCCGTTCCACATGTGGGTGCCGGACACCTACGAGGCCGCCTCCACGCCGTTCGTCGCGTGGCTCAGCGTCACGCCGAAGGCGGCGGGGTTCGTGGCGCTCTTCCGCCTGTACTTCGAGGGCGTGGGCGATCGGGTCGTGTTCTGGGTGCCGATCGCGGCGGCGCTGGCGACGATCACCATCGTGGCCGGCAATCTCATGGCGCTGCCCCAGCAGAACGCCAAGCGGCTGCTCGCCTATTCCGGGATCGCGCACATCGGCTACATGCTCGTCGGGCTCGCCGCCGCCTCGTCGAACGGCACCGCGATGGTGCTCTTCTATCTCGTCGCGTACGTGTTTGGGAACATGGGGGCGTTCCTCGTCGTCGAGGCGGTCGGGCGGTCGGAGCGCTCCGAGCACCTGTCGGCGTTCCGCGGGCTCGCGCAGCGCTCGCCGCTGCTCGCGCTCGCGATGCTGCTGTTCCTGCTGTCGCTCGGCGGCATCCCGTTCGTCGCCGGCTTCTGGGCCAAGCTCTACGTCTTCTGGGCCGCGGCCCAGCAGGGGCTCTACTGGCTCGTCCTCGTCGGCGCGGTCCTGACGGTCGTCGCGCTCTTCTACTACCTGGTCGTCGCCAAGCGGATGTACATCGAACCGCCGGACCGCCCGGACCCTGTGGCCCTGCCCGGATCGCTGGCCGTCGCCGTCACGCTCTGCGTGCTCGGCATCGTCGTGATCGGCGTGTGGCCGAAGCCGGTCGTGATGGCGGCGTTGCGGGTGGCGGCGCCGCTATTTTAGTCGAAGGGGGACTTCGTCCCCCTCCGAGCCACCTCCTTTTCGGTTGCGCGGGCAAAGCCCGCGCTCGAACCGCGCGGAATGTCACTGTTTCCTTGCGCTTGAACGCTCGGGCGTCTCGATCGGAGGGAGCGACGAAGAGGGTTGACGTTCGTGAGGCGGGTGGCTTATGGTCGTGTACCGACTGGTCGGTACACATGACACGACAGGTGCAGCCAGCTCAACCGGGACGGCCGCGTGAGGGGCGAGCGACGAGGGATGCGATCCTGGCCACCGCCCGACGCCTGATCCACGTCCACGGCTACCGCGGGACGAGTCTCGACGACGTGCTCAAGGAGAGCGGGGTCGGCAAGGGTAACTTTTACTACTACTTCAAGAGCAAGGAAGAGCTCGGTCACGAGATCCTCAACGAGCTGATCCAGGAGTTCCTGGAGGAGACGCTCGAGCCCTGCTTCGCCGATCCCGGCGCGAGCCCGCTCGGACAGATCCGCTGCTTCCTCGCCCGCGTGCTGGAGATCCAGCGGCGGACGAACTGCGTCGGCGGCTGTCCGCTCGGCAACCTGGCCGCGGAGCTCGCCGACCGGCACGAGGGGTTCCGGGCGCGCCTGCACGGAGTCTTCAGCGCCTGGCAGGAGCGACTCAGGGACGCCCTGTGCCGGGCGCAGGCGCGCGGGCATCTCGACGCCGCGTGCGACCCGGCGGCGATGGCCGCATTCGTGGTCGCGTCGCTCGAGGGCGCGATCCTGATGGCGAAGCTCGCGAAGGACATCGAGGTCATGGAGCGGTGCGTGGCGGAGCTCGGGCGGTACCTGTCCATGTACGAGATGCTGCCGGCGTCGTGAGCGTCCTCGTGTCCCGACTCGATCCGGACCAGGCGCTCGTGGACGCGCTCCGCCGCGACGATTCGTCCGCGCCCGATCTGCTCGTGGACACCTACGGCGACCGCGTGTACCGCCTGGCGTTCCGCATCACCGGGTCGCGCGAGGACGCCGAGGAGGCCGCGCAGGACGCGCTGTGGACGGCGGCGCGAAAGATCGACAGCTTCAAGGGCGATTCCGCGTTCGGCAGCTGGCTCTACCGGATCACCGCGAACGCCGCGTACCAGAAGCTGAGGCGGCGCCGGACGAAGGAGCGCGAGATCGCGCTCGAGGACGTGCTCCCGGCCATCGAGCGGGACGGCCGGCACTTCGAGCCGATGGACGACTGGTCGCGGCGGGTCGACGACCGTGCGTTCGACAGCGAGCTCCGGCGCGTGCTCGAGCACGCGATCGAGACGCTACCGCACGACTACCGGACGGCGCTCGTCCTGCACGACGTCGAGGGCCTGTCCAACCCGGACATCGCCGAGACGCTCGGGATCAGCCTGCCCGCGGTGAAGTCCCGCGTGCACCGGTCGCGCCTCTACCTGCGCCAGCGGCTGTCGGCCTACATGGAGAGCACCCGCTAGGGCAGGGCGTGTCGGGGAAGCCGGTGACCAGGACGAGGGCCGACGAGATCGACCGCAGCCGGATGCCCGCGGGTCCGAGCGCCGGCTTTGCCGGCGCAACCGATCCTGGGGGGAGGCTTCGGAAGGGGGGCGAAGCCCCCCTCCGAGTTGTCTAGGGCCATGCCCGTCAAGTCCGACGCGAGCTGGATCCCCGGGTTCCATGCGCGCTTCGAGCCGTGGTGGGTCGAGGCGCGTCCGCTCGTCGCGCAGCATCAGTACGCGGCGGCGTTCCGGACGTACCCGTGGCCGACGTTCGCCGACGCCCCGTGGACGCCACTCGCGAAGCCGCTGGCGGAGTCGACGGTCGCGCTGGTCACCACCGGCGGCTTCTACCGCCGGGGCGTGGACGTGCCCTTCGACGCCGAGGGCCTCGAGGGCGATCCGAGCTTTCGCGCGATCCCGCACGCGACCGACCCCGCAACGCTCGCGATCGCGCACGCCCATTACCCGCACGATGTGGCGGAAGCCGACGTGAACACCGTCTTCCCGATCGAACGGCTCGACGACCTCGCCCGAGAGGGCGTGATCGGCGGCGCGGCGCGGACCCACTACAGCCTCATGGGCTACGTCGTGCGGGCCGACGATCTCGCGATGGTCACGGCACCGACGATCGCTGCGCTCATGCTCGAGGAGCGCGTCGACGTCGCGCTCGTCGTTCCCGTCTGACCCGTATGCCACCAGTCCGGTGGGCTGGTCCAGCGGGAGGTCGAGGCGGCCGGTATCCCGACGATCTCCCTGACGAACAACCCCGCGGCGACGGCACGGATCCGACCCCCGCGGGCCGTGCAGGTCCGCTTCCCCCGGGGCAGCATGTTCGGCGAGCCGGGCAACCGCAGCAAGCACCTCGCCGTGCTCCGCGAGACGTTCGACGCTCTCGAGCGGATCGAGGCGCCGGGCAGCTCGGTCGTGCTCGGCCACCGGTGGGAGGCGCCCCCCGTCATGTGGCGAGGGAAGGGGCTCGTGGAGGGCTCGTACAGTTGACGGACCCACCGCCCTGTGGTCTGATAGGTCCTCGTCACTATTGACGAATCGAAACCCCAAGGCAGGCTGATCCCCATGGAAGCGGTCATCGCGAGCGGCGGTAAGCAGTACCGCGTCGTCCCCGGCCAAGTGATCTCGGTCGAGAAGGTCCCGGGCGACAAGGGCGCACCCGTGGAGTTCCGGGACGTGCTTCTCGTGACCCGGGACGGCGACGTCCTCACGGGCGACCACGTGCGGTCCGCCCGCGTCGCGGGCGAGGTCGTGCGGCAGGCACGCACGAAGAAGGTCATGGTCGTGAAGTTCAAGCGGCGCAAGGGGTACCGGCGCCACCGCGGCCACCGGCAGGCGATGACGGCCGTGCGGATCACGGCGATCGAGGTCTGAGCGAGCCATGGCACACAAGAAGGGCGTCGGCAGTTCACGGAACGGTCGCGACTCGAATCCACAGATGCTCGGCGTGAAACGGTTCGCCGGGCAGCTCGTGACGGGCGGCTCCATCCTCGTCCGCCAGCGCGGCACCCGGTTCAAGCCCGGCCTCAACGTCGGTCGCGGCTCCGACGACACGCTCTTCGCGAAGATCGACGGCGTCGTCCGCTTCGAGCGTCGGCGGGGTGATCGCTTCGTCAGCATCGTCGCCGGCCGGGCCTGACGTCCGGCGCCGGACTCCGGCGCGGACGTAGAGATGTTCGTCGACGAGATCGACGTCTTCGTCAAGGGTGGTGACGGTGGCGCCGGCTGTATCAGCTTCCGGCGCGAGAAGTTCGTCCCGCGTGGCGGTCCCGACGGTGGCGACGGCGGCAGCGGTGGCAGCATCTGGCTGGAGGCCGACCCGGCGCTGACCACGCTGCTGGACTATCACTACAAGCGCCACTACGAGGCGGAGCGCGGCCAGCACGGCAAGGGGGCGAACCGCCACGGCGCGAGCGGCGACGACCTGACGCTCCGCGTCCCGGTCGGCACGGTCGTGAAGGACCGGGACGCCGGCGCGCTCCTCGGGGACCTGACGGTTCCGGGTCAGCGGCTCCTCGCGATCGCCGGCGCTCGCGGCGGCCGGGGCAACGCGCGCTTCGCGACCTCGACGAACCGCGCGCCGCGCCGTGCCGATCTCGGCCGTCCCGGGCCGGGCCGCTGGCTCCACCTCGAGCTCAAGCTCCTCGCCGACGTCGGGGTCATCGGCTTCCCGAACGCCGGCAAGTCGACGCTGGTGAGTCGCGTGTCCGCCGCGACACCGAAGATCGCCGACTACCCGTTCACGACGCTCGCCCCGACGCTCGGCATCGTCCGCGTCGACGCCGAGCGGACGTTCGTCATCGCCGATCTGCCCGGTCTCATCCCGGGGGCGGCGCAGGGCCGCGGGCTCGGCCACCAGTTCCTGCGGCACACCGAGCGCACGCGGGTGCTCCTCCACCTCGTCGATCTCGACCCGTCGACGGGCCGTGATCCCGTCGAGGATCTCGGCGTGATCAACGGCGAGCTCTCGGCGTACTCGACGGACCTCGCGAACCGTCCGCAGATCGTCGTGGCGAACAAGATCGACCTCGTCGCGGGCGACGAGCCGGGCGGGCGCCCGATCGGCGCCGCGGGCGACCGATCCTCGTCGCACGTCGTGGAGCGGCGGGAGCGCCTCGAAGCGCATTGCGCGCGGGAAGGCCTCGAGCTCCACGCGATCTCGGCGGCGACGGGACGCGGGATCGGCGAGCTCGTCAGCGCGATCGCGCGGCGCCTCGAAGAGACGGCATGGCTGCGGGCCGCCAGCTAGGCTCCGTCCGGCGGCTGGTCGTCAAGGTCGGCAGCGGCCTCGTGACGGACGCGAGCGCCGGCGCGGACGCCGTCCGCATCGAAACGCTCGCCTCGGAGATCGCGGCCGTGCGTGCCGACCGCGAGGTGGTGCTCGTGACGTCGGGGGCGATCGTGACGGGGATGGCTCGGCTCGCGCTCGAGAAGCGGCCGCGATCGATCCCCGAGAAGCAGGCGGCCGCCGCCGTCGGGCAGTCGGCGCTCATGTGGCACTACGAGGCCGCGTTCAAGCGCCACGGGATCCACGTCGGGCAGGTGCTCCTCACCGGCCAGGATATCGCGGACCGCACGCGGTACCTGAACGCGCGCAACACGCTCGTCGCCTTGCTGAGATTCGGCGTGCTGCCGATCGTCAACGAGAACGACACCGTGGCGGTCGACGAGATCAAGGTCGGCGACAACGACAATCTCTCGGCCCACGTCGCGGCGCTCATCGACGCCGACCTGCTGGTGCTGCTGACCGACGTCGCTGGCCTGTACTCCGGTGATCCCGCGCAGGACCCGACGGCCACGAAGCTCGACACCGTCGAGGCGGTCACCGACGACATCCTCAGGCTCGTGTGGTCGCACACCGGCGGCACCGCCGTCGGCGGCATGGCGACGAAGCTCGCCGCGGCGCAGAAGGCGACCGCGTCCGGTGTGCCGATGATCATTGCCAGCGGCGAGGACCGCGGCGCGCTGGCCCGCATGCTCGCCGGTGAGCCGGTCGGGACCTACTTCCCACCGCGCGCGGACCGGCTGGCCGCCCGCAAGCGCTGGATCGCGTTCGCGGTGCCGCCGCAGGGCCGCATCACCGTCGATGCCGGCGCGTGCCGCGCGCTCGTGCGTGACGGCAAGAGCCTCTTGCCATCGGGGCTGGTCGCCGTCGACGGTGACTTCGTCGCCGGCGACGTCGTCGCCGTCGTGGCCGCAGAGAGGCCCGCGGCCGGGCCCGAGAGGCCCGCGGCCGAGTTCGCGCGCGGCCTCGTGAACTTCGACGCGGACGAGCTGCGCCTGATCCGCGGCGCCAAGACGCGCGACATCGAGGCGCGCCTGGGGTACCGGAGCGTCGACGAAGTGATCCACCGCGACAACCTCGTGATTCTATGAGAATGGGGGGCCCCGATATGGCCCCCCATACCCCCCCGGCGCTCGGAAGCGCCCCGGGGGACCCGGGGCGCTCCTCGACCTGGGGGCGCGGTTTGGGGGCCCGACATGGCCCCCGTGGGGGGATGGTGCGCGGCATCCATGGGTAGGCGGCCGAGAATACGCGGCCGAGCCCGGCCCTTCTCGGCGGGTGTTCACCCCGGAGTCTGAGCGACAGGTAGGAGCGGCGATGGACCTGAAGACGATGGTGGAGTCGAAGGCCCGAGCGGCGCGGGAGGCGGCGCGCGAGCTCGCGCTCTGCCCGACGCGGGTGAGGAACGAGGCCCTCGCGCAGATGGCGCGCGGGCTCGACGAGAAGACCGAGGCGCTGCTGGAAGCCAATCGGAGCGACCTCGAGCGCGTTCGCGCCCAGGGCGTGACCCGGGCGTTCCTCGACCGGCTCACGCTGACGGACGCGCGCATCGAGGAGATGGCGCAGGGGCTCCGGCAGGTCGCGGCGCTCCCCGATCCCGTCGGCCGCGTCGTCGAGAGCTGGCGGCGGCCGAACGGCATCGACATCGCGCGCGTGCGGGTGCCCCTCGGCGTGATCGGCTTCATCTACGAGTCGCGCCCCAACGTGACCGCGGACGCCGCCGCCCTCTGCGTGAAGTCGGGCAACGCGGTCGTGCTCCGCGGCGGCAGCGAGGCGATCGACTCGAACACGATGATCGCCGCGGTCCTCGCAAAGGCGCTCGAGAAGGCCGGCGCGCCACCCGGGGCCATCCAGTACATCGACACGATCGACCGCGAGGCGGTGAGGGTCCTGCTCGAGCTCGACGAGCTGATCGACCTCGTCATTCCACGCGGAGGCGAGGACTTCGTCCGCTGGGTCGCGCGCACGGCGCGGATGCCGGTGCTCAAGCACGACAAGGGCCTCGTGCACGTCTTCGTCGACGCCGGCGCCGACCTCCGGATGGCCACGGCGATCGTCGTCAACGCCAAGGTGCACCGGCCGAGCGTGTGCAACGCGATGGAGACGCTGCTGGTCCACGCGGCCGTCGCGGAGCAGTTCCTGCCGGCGGTCGCTGGCCGGCTCATCGGGGCCGGTGTCGAGCTCCGCGGCTGCCCGCGGACGCTCGCCCTCGTCCCCGAGGCACGCCCCGCGATCCCCGAGGACTGGGACACGGAGTACCTCGATCTCGTGCTCGCCGTCCGCGTGGTGGACAGCCTGGACGACGCGCTCGCGCACATTCGCCGCCACTCGTCCGGCCTCGCCGAGGCGATCGTCACGTCGAGCTTCCAGAACGCCCGGCGGTTCACGCGCGAGGTGGACGCGGCCGCGGTGCTCGTCAACGCGTCCACGCGTCTGGTGGACGGCAACCAGTTCGGCATGGGCGCGGAGATGGGCATCTCGACGTCGCGCGTGCACGCCCGAGGTCCGGTCGGCGTGCAAGAGCTCACGACCACGAAGCTCGTCGTGCACGGCGACGGTCAGGTGCGGGAGTAGTGCGGACGGCCGTCTTCGGCGGGTCGTTCAATCCGATCCATCTCGGTCACCTGCTCCTCGCGGACGAGGTCCTCGAGACCCTCGGCGCCGATCGCGTGCTGTTTGTCCCGGCCGGTGAGCCGCCGCACAAGAGCGCCGCGACGGTCGCGCCCGCTGCCGACCGCCTGGCGATGGTGAGCCTGGCGATCGCCGGCCATCCCGGCTTCGAGGTCTCGGACATCGAGGTCCGGCGTGCCGGGGCGTCCTACACGGTGGACACGCTCGCGGTGCTCGCGCGGCCGGGCGACGAGCTCTTCCTGGTCCTCGGCTCGGAGATGTTCCTGGATCTGCTCACGTGGCGGCAGCCGCGGCGGATCGCCGGGCTGGCCCGCCTGGTCGTCGTGCCCCGGTCCGGCAGCGCCTTCGATCCCGAGAGCGCCGCGGCGCAGAAGGTGCTGCACGCGATCGGGCTCGAGCGGTTCGCGTCCGTCCCCGTCGAGACGGCTCCGCCGTCGAGCGTGCTCGTCGTGCACGCCACGTCGCTGCCGCTGTCGGCGTCGGACCTCCGCCGGCGGGTGAGGCAGGGGCGCTCGCTGGCCTATCGTGTGCCCGAGGCGGTCGCCGAGTACATCCGGGCGCACGGGCTCTATCGCGACCAGGATCACGGCGCCTGCACCGCCGAGCGAGGCGCCACGCGGACGGCCACGGAGAGTTCGAGCGACAATCGAGCGCCCGGGCGCTCGATTGTCGCTCGAACTGAGCCACGAGGTGGGCGGACGGCATGA
This sequence comes from Candidatus Rokuibacteriota bacterium, assembly GCA_016184125.1. Classification (GTDB taxonomy): domain Bacteria; phylum Methylomirabilota; class Methylomirabilia; order Rokubacteriales; family CSP1-6; genus AR8. The sequence goes on from JACPDG010000044.1 coordinate 47,166, forward strand.
CGACGGACAGGACGGCGGAGTGGAAGGCGCGGCGCGCCGCGCAGGCCGCGCAGGACAAGACGGCCATCGACGTGGTCGTCCTCGACGTGCAGCAGCTGTCCAGCGTCGCGGACTACTTCCTGGTCTGCTCGGGGCGCTCGTCGACGCACATGGAGACCATCGCGGAAGCGATCATCGCCGATCTCAAGAGCGATGGCGTACGCCCCCGGCACGCGGAAGGCGTCGCCGCCAGCGGCTGGATGCTCCTCGATTACGGCGACGTCCTCGTGCACGTCTTCCTGCAGGACACCCGCCTCTACTACGCGCTCGAGCGGCTGTGGGGCGACGCGCCGTCGCTGCCGCTGGAGGGATGACGGAATATTGCACGCGTTCGGCGCACATGCTAGCGTGACTTCTCCACGCGCACGACGCGCGGGCGCCGAGGGGACTGGAGGAGATGCTGATGCGGAAGGACCGACTGACCCACTTCAAGAAGCAGCTGCTCGACAAGCAACGCCAGCTCGTTGACGAGGTCGGTCGCACCGCGCTGTACGGAAAGGATGCCGAGGACGACTCGATCAAGGACCTCGGAGACCAGGCGAACACCGCCTACACGCGAGAGTTCTTCTTCGAGCTCGGCAACGGCGATCGGCGCATCCTCCGCTACGTCGTGTCCGCGCTCAAGAAGATCGACGAGGGCGCCTTCGGCTCGTGTGAGCGGTGCGGCGAGGACATCCCGGAGAAGCGGCTCGAAGCGCTGCCGTTCGCGCGGTACTGCATCGACTGCCAGCGGCTGGTGGAGCAGGAGGAGCGCACGGCCGCCGGGTGATCCTCCATGATTGTGCTGTCCCACCTCGCCTGACCTGACGCCCGGCCCGTGTCCCTCGGGTCGATCTCGCGCTCGCTCTCATCGTGGCTCCGATCGCTCGGCACCCTCGCGTCGACCGGCCCTGAGCTCGCGCGCCTGGCCGACAGCCTCGGCCTCGACTGGCGCCGCTGGTCGCGGCGTCGGACGGGCTCCGCGCGGGACGAGGTGGACGTCGCGGCCCTGCTGGACCGTGCGCGGGCGGCGCGGGAGGCCCGACGCACCGACGAGGCGATCACGCTCTACCGTGAGGCGCTCGGCCGTGACCGCTCGCACGTCGCCGCGCTGCGCGGGCTGAGGGAGGTTGCGGTCGCGGCGCGGCGGTGGTCCGTCGCGCTCGAGGCCCAGGAGCGGCTGGTCGGCGTCGTGCCGGCAGCGGAGCGCGGCGGCGAATTCGCCTGGCTCGCGGTCGTGCACTACGAGCGCGGCCGGGAGGAGCTCGGAGCGGACCGCGCGAGCGCGGCGCTCGCGGAGTTCAAGCAGGCGCTCCGTGCCGACCGGCAGTTCGTCCCCGCGGCCGTGGCCCTCGGTGACGTCCTCGACGCGGCCGGGGACACGCGCGAGGCGATGCGCGTGTGGGAGCGCGCTGCGGAGGCCACGCCGTCGCTGCCGCTGCTCGCGCGACTCGAGCGCGTGTACCGGCAGGAGGGGCGGCCGAGCCGCATGATCGCGCTCTATCGCGGCGCGAGCGAGCGGGCGCCCGACGACCTCGGCCTCGCCGCGGCGCTCGGGCGCGTGTACTTCGAGCTCGAGATGCTGGACGAGGCCGCGGACCAGTTCGAGAAGCTCGACGTCCGAGCGCCGGACCTGCCCGTGATCCACGCGTTCCTCGGCGCGATCTTCGAGCGCCGCGGCGACACCCGCGAGGCGTTCGACGAGTACCGCCGCGCGCTCCGGCTGGCCCATTCGTTCACGTGGCCACACCGCTGCGCCGCGTGTGCCGCGCTGGCACCGAGCTGGGAAGACCGGTGCCGCGCGTGCGGGCGGTGGAACACGCTGCGACCGGCCGACGGGCGGTGAAGCCACCGTGAAGTCGGAGCCCGTGACCGAATCCGGTATCGAGCCGCGCCCCGGGTTCCACGGGTGCGTCCGCGCACCCCCCGGGGCGCGTGCGAGCGCGGGGGGTTTGGGGGGCCTCGCTAGTCCCCCCATGAAGTCGGACACGGCGCGCGCCTGGGTCCTCGCGGCGATCGATCTCGTCTTCCCCGCGCTCTGTCCCGTCTGCTCGGCGGCGCTCGGGGCCGGGCGCCGCGATCCGCTCTGCGGCGCATGCTGGCGCGCGATCGAGCGTGTGAGGGCGCCGCTGTGCGAGCTGTGCGGGCTGCCGTTCCCGGGCTTCGGCACGCCGGCGGATGAGGGGACGCTCGTCGGCCGCTGTCAGGCCTGTGCCACGGCGCCGCCGCCGTTCGCATGGGCGCGCGCGGGCGGTATCTATGCCGGAGCGCTGCGCGATGCGATCCACGCGTTCAAGTTCGGCGGCAAGCAGCCGCTGGCTCGCCCGCTCGCCGGCCTGGTGCTCGAGCAGGCGCGCGCCTGGCTCTCGGCCGGCGTCGCGGCCCTCGTCCCCGTGCCGCTGGCACCGGCGCGCGAGCGCGAGCGCGGCTTCAACCAGGCGCTGCTGCTCGCGGAGCGCCTGGGCGCCGAGGCGGGCGTCGCGGTGCGACCGCGCTGGCTTCGCCGGACGCGCCCGACGGCGCCGCAGGCGGACTTGACGGCCGTCGAGCGCTCGCGCAACGTGCGCGGTGCCTTCGCCGCGACGCCGGCGGTCAGAGGGCTCGAGGTGGTCCTCGTCGACGACGTGTTCACGACGGGGGCGACCGTCGCGGAGTGTGTGCGCGCGCTCCGCGCCGCCGGTGCGCGGCGCGTGGGTGTCCTGACAGTTGCCCGGGTCGTGTAGGGCTCGTATACTGATCCGCACCATTTCGGTAGCCCCGGATGCGAACCCCGGCCGTGGCAACACAAGGAGTCCTTCCATGAGCATTCGAGTCGGTGTGAACGGCTTTGGACGCATCGGGCGGGTGTTCTTCCGCACCGTGTTCGACGCGACGGACGTCGAGGTGGTGGCGGTCAACGACCTCGCCGATGCGAAGACCCTCGCGCACCTGCTCAAGCACGACTCGGTGCACGGCAACCTGGCGGCCGAGGTGACCGCGAAGGACGGCGCCATCTTCGTGAACGGTCGCGAGGTGCGCGTATGCGCGCAGAAGGACCCCGCCTCGCTGCCGTGGAAGGAGCTCGGCGTCGACGTCGTCGTCGAGTCCACGGGCCTCTTCCGTGACACCGCGACCGCGTCCAAGCACATCCAGGCGGGCGCGAAGAAGGTCATCATCACCGCGCCGGCGAAGGACCCCGACGTCACGCTCGTCCTCGGGGTGAACGAGTCGGCGTACGACGCCGCGAAGCACCGGATCATCTCGAACGCCTCGTGCACGACCAACTGCCTCGCGACGACGGTGAAGGTGCTCGACGACGCCTTCGGGGTGAAACGCGGGTTCGCGTCCACCGTGCACTCGTACACGAACGACCAGCCCGTGCACGACTTCCCGCACAAGGACCTGCGGCGAGCCAGGGCGGCCGCGGTCAGCATGATCCCGACGACGACGGGCGCCGCGACGGCGGTGGGCCTCGTGCTCCCGAAGCTCAAGGGGAAGCTCGACGGGCTCGCGATCCGTGTCCCGACGGCAAACGTGTCCGTCGTCGATCTCGTCGCCGAGCTCGAGAAGCCGGCGTCCGTCGAGGCCGTCAACAACGCCTACCGCGAGGCCGCGGCGGGGACGCTGCGCGGCATCCTCGACGCGACGGACGAGCAGCTCGTGTCCGTCGACTTCAACGGCAACGCGCACTCCTCCATCGTCGACCTGCCCTCCACCGCGCTCGTCGAGGGCAACCTGGTGAAGGTCCTCGCCTGGTACGACAACGAGTACGGCTACTCGTGCCGGGTGCGCGACCTGATCCGTTACATCGCGAAGACCGTCTAGGCCGGTGGCGAAGCTCGGCATCGGCGAGCTCGACCTCGCCGGCAGGCGGCTGTTCCTGCGCGCGGACCTCAACGTGCCGCTCGCCGGCGGCGCCGTCTCGGACGACACGCGGCTGACCGCCGTGGTGCCGACCATCCAGCACGCCCTCGGCGCCGGCGCCACCGTCGTGCTCGCCTCGCACCTCGGGCGGCCAAAGGGCAAGCCGATGCCCGAGCTCAGTCTCAGACCCGTCGCCGACAGGCTGGCCGCGCTCCTTGCCCGCCCGGTCCCGCTCGCGCCCGACTGCGTCGGCCCCGACGTGGAGGCCACGGCGCGCGACCTCGAGCCCGGCGGCGTGCTCCTCCTCGAGAACCTCCGGTTCCACCCCGAGGAGGAGAAGAACGACGAGACGTTCGCGCGCGGGCTCGCCGCGCTCGCCGACGTCTACGTGAACGACGCGTTCGCCGCGGCCCACCGCGCGCACGCGTCGATCGCCGCGATCACGCGCTTCCTGCAGCCGGCCGCCGCCGGGCTGCTGATGCAGAAGGAGCTGCAGGCGCTCGGTCGCGTGCTCGAGGCGCCCGCCAAGCCGCTCCACGCGATCCTCGGCGGCGCCAAGGTGTCGGACAAGGTCACGCTCGTCGAGCACCTGCTCGACCGCGTGGACGCGCTGCTGATCGGCGGCGGGATGGCGTTCACGTTCCTGCGCGCGATGGGGCACGACACCGGCCGCTCGCTGGTCGAGACCGACCGGATCGAGACGGCGCGCCGCGTCCTCGAGACGGCACGCCGCCGCGGCGTCCGGATCGTCCTGCCCGTCGATGCCGTGGTCGCCGCCGGGCTCGACAGCCCCTCGGGACGCACCGTCGGCATCCGCGAGATCCCGGCGGCGGAGATGGGCCTCGACATCGGCCCGCGGACGGTGGAGCGCTTCGCGACCGCGTTGCGCGGGGCGCAGACCATCGTGTGGAACGGGCCGATGGGCGTGTTCGAGCGCGCGCCGTTCGCCGAGGGCACCGTCGCGATCGCCCGCGCGGTGGCCGAGTCGCGAGCGTTCTCGGTCGTCGGCGGCGGGGACACGGTCGCGGCGGTGAACCAGGCGGGCGTCGCGGACCGGATCGGGTACATCTCGACGGCCGGCGGAGCCTTCCTCGAGTTCCTCGAGGGGCGCACGCTGCCGGGCGTCGAGGCCCTCACTGACCGAGTGCCCGAGGGCTGCCAGGCCCCGCTCGGGGTCCCCCGGCCCTGATGCGCACGCCGCTCGTCGTCGGCAACTGGAAGATGCACGGAACGCTCGCCGAGGCGCGCCCGCTCGCCACCGCGATCCGCGACGGCACGAAGCGTGTCAAGGGCGTGGACGTGGCCGTCTGTCCACCGTTCACCGCGCTCGCCGCCGTCGGCGAGATCGTGCGCGAGAGCTCGGTGCGGCTCGGCGCCCAGGACTGTCACGCGGAGCCGTCGGGCGCGCACACGGGCGAGGTGTCGCTCCCGATGCTGCTCGAGCTCGGCTGCGCGTTCGTCATCGTCGGGCATTCCGAGCGACGACGGGAGATCGGGGAGAGCGACGCCGTGATCAACGGCAAGGTCCACGCCGTGCTCGCCCAGGGGCTGACGCCGATCCTCTGCGTCGGCGAGACCGGCGAGGAGCGCCGCCAGGGGCTGACGTTCACGACGGTCGAAGGGCAGCTCCGCGCCGGCCTGGCGGGCGTGACGCCCGACGCGATCACGCGGATCGTGCTCGCGTACGAGCCGGTCTGGGCGATCGGTACGGGCGTGAACGCGACGCCGGGGCAGGCCAGTGAGGTGCACGGGTATCTCCGTGGCCTCGTGTCGGAGCTGGCCTCGAAGGAGGCGGCACAGGTGATCCGCATCCTGTACGGCGGCAGCGTGAAGCCCGAGAACACCGGAGAGCTCATGGCCGCACCGGACATCGACGGCGCTCTCGTCGGCGGCGCCTCCCTGAACGCCCAGGGATTCCTCCAGATCGTGCGCAAGGCGGCACATGCCGGCGCCAGGGGAGACTGATGTACATCGCGCTCGTCGTGTTCCACGTGCTCGCCTCCTTCGCCATCATCGGGATCGTGCTCCTGCAGGCCGGCAAGGGGGCGGACATCGGGTCGGCCTTCGGCGGGGCGGGCAGCCAGGCGGTCTTCGGCTCCATGGGAACGCCGACGATCCTCGGCAAGATCACCGCCGCGGTCGCCGTGGTCTTCACGATCACGTCGTTCACGCTCGCGCTCCTGGGCGGCGAGCGCGGCGGCTCCGTGGTGCGCGAGCCCGCCCCCGCGTCCGCGCCTGCTCCGTCGGCGCCTTCGGCACCGGCGCCGGCCTCGGGCCCCGGGCAGAGCGCGCCGCAGCAACAGGGCACGCCGGCCCAGCCGAGCGCGCCGCCAGCCGAGAAGTCGAAGTAACTTGGGGCGCCGCCGGGCTCGCGCAGCGCTCGGCTTGGTGGCGGTCCTGCTCTGCGCGGCCGTGGTCGCCGGCTGCTCGAACGACCTCGACGGCGCCGAGGTGCCGGGCGGCGGCGCACCGGCGAAGCGCGCGTACGGCGACACGCTCATCGAGGCGCTCCTGGCCGACGTCTCGGGGCTCATCCCCAACATCCTGAGCGACTCGCCGTCTTACGAGGTCGGTGGGCTCATCTACAACGGCCTCGTCGGGTTCGACCGGGACCTGAACCTCGTCGGCGAGCTGGCGGAGTCGTGGTCGTTCAGCACGGATTGCCTGGACCTCACGTTCACGCTGCGCCCGAACGCCACGTGGCACGACGGGCGGCCCTTCACCGCGGACGACGTGCTCTTCACCTACGAGACGATGGTCCATCCGAAGACGCCGACCTCGAACCGCGAGAGCTTCAAGGTGATCGAGCGGGTCGACGTCGTGGGCCCGCGCACCGTGCACATCCGATACTCGAAGCCCTACGCGAAGGCGCTCCAGAGCTGGGGGCTGAGCGTGCTGCCGCGCCACGTGCTCGAGCCGTACGTGCGTGACGGCAAGCTGCGCGAAGCGCCCCAGAACTGGAAGGACCCGGTCGGCACGGGACCGTACCGGTTCGCGGAGCGGCGGGCGGGCGAGAAGATCGTGCTCGTGGCGAACAGGGCGTACTTCGCCGGCCCGCCGTACATCTCGCGCGTCGTCTACCGGATCATCCCGAGCCAGCCGACGATCTTCCTCGAGCTCAAGGCCAAGGGCGTCGACGCGGGCCGTCTGAACGCGCTCCAGTACGCCCGGCAGACGAATTACCCCGCCTTCGAGAAGGCCTACCGGAAGTACCGCCACGCCGGCGGCGGCTACACCTACCTCGGGTTCAACCTGAAGGACCCGCGGTTCGCCGATCGCCGGGTCCGGCAGGCCATCGCGCACGCGATCGACAAGCGCGAGCTGATCGACGGCGTGCTGTTCGGCCTCGGGCGCGACGCCACCGGGCCCTACAAGCCCGGGACGTGGGCCCACAACCCGAACGTGAAGACGTACCCCCACGACCTCGCGCGCGCCCGTGCCCTGCTCTCGGAGGCCGGCTGGAAGGAGAAGAACGCCGAGGGGCTGCTCGTGAAGGACGGCAAGCCGTTCACGTTCGAGCTCATGACGAACCAGGGCAACGAGGAGCGCAGGAAGGTCGCCGAGATCGTGCAGGCGTCGCTGAGGGACCTCGGCATCGGCGTCGAGATCCGGATCATCGAGTGGGCGTCCTTCATCAAGGAGTACGTCAAGAAGCGGCGCTTCGAGGCGATCGTCCTCGGCTGGGGGATCGGACCGGACCCCGATCAGTACGAGATCTGGCATTCGTCCAAGACGGGGCCCGACGACCTGAACCACATCTCGTACGCGAACCCCGAGGTGGACGACCGGCTCGAGAAGGGCCGGAGCGCCTGCGTGCCCGCCGAGCGCGTGAAGCACTACCACCGACTCCAGGAAATCCTCGCCGAGGACCAGCCGGTCGTGTTCCTCTACTTCGGGGACGCGCTGCCCGTGGTGTCGTCGCGCGTGCACGGGATCGTGCCCGGCCCGAACGGCATCCGGTACAACTTCCCCGAGTGGTACGTGCCGGCGGCCCTGCATCGCTACACCTCGGGCTGACGGGGAGCCGCGTCGCGTAGAATAGCCGCCGCCCATGCTCCTCTACGCGCTCAGGCGGCTCCTGCTCGCCGTGCCTCTCCTGATCGGCATCACGTTCATCTCCTTCCTCGTCATCCACCTCGCCCCCGGCGACCCGACCGAGTTCCAGCAGGCCGACCCGAGCACCGAGTCGAGCGCCCAGGCACGGCAGCTCCTCCGCGAGCTCTACGAGCTCGACAAGCCGCTGCACGTGCAGTACTGGAACTGGCTCACGCGGATCGTCCGGCTCGACTTCGGGCGCTCGTTCGCGCCGGACGCGCGTCCGGTGATCGACAAGATCGGCGAGGCCCTGCAGATCACGCTCATCCTGAACCTCATCGAGCTGCTCATCATCGTGTCCTTCGCCGTGCCGATCGGGGTGCTGTCCGCGACGCGGCAGTACTCGCTCTTCGACAAGGTGACGACCGTGTTCGTGTTCGTCGGCTTCGCGACCCCGGACTTCTGGCTCGCGCTCCTGCTCATGATGCTCTTCGGCGTGCAGCTCGGCTGGCTGCCGATCTCCCAGCTGCACTCCGCGAACTGGGAGTACCTCTCGTTCTGGAAGCGGTACCTCGACCTCGCGTCGCACCTCGTGCTGCCGGTCGTGGTCGCGACCTTCGGCGGCCTCGCCGGGCTGTCGCGGTACATGCGCCAGTCGATGCTGGAGGTCGTGCGCCAGGACTACATCCAGGTGGCGCGCGCGAAGGGCCTCGCGGAGAACGTGGTCGTGCACAAGCACGCCCTCCGGAACGCGCTCCTGCCGATCGTCACGATCCTGGCGCTCTCGCTGCCCGGGCTCATCGGGGGCAGCGTCATCGTCGAGCAGATCTTCGCGATCCCGGGCATGGGACGGCTGATGGTGCAGGCCGTCTTCGCGCGCGACTACCCGGTCATCATGGGCAACCTGGTGATCGTCGCGACGCTCACGCTCGCCGCGAACCTGATCGCGGACATCGTCTACGGCCTCGTGGATCCCCGCATTCGGCTCGCGGGGCGCCGGCGGACCTGACATGCACGCGTTCTGGCGCAGCTTGGCCCGCAACCGGCTCGCGATCGCCGGTGGCGTCGTCGTCGTGTGCCTCGTCGCCGCCGCGCTCCTCGCGCCCGCGCTCGCCCCCTGGGACCCGCACCGGCCGAGCATCAAGCAGGCGCTGGCCGCGCCGAGCGCCGCCCACCCGCTCGGGACCGATCAACTCGGCCGGGACGTGCTGTCGCGGATGCTCTACGGCGCGCGAGTCTCGCTCGCGGTCGGCTTCGTGTCGGTCGGCATCGCCACGATCGTCGGGCTCATCCTCGGCTCGCTCGCCGGGTACCACGGCGGGACGGTCGACGCCGTCGTCATGCGCTTCGTCGATCTCATGCTCGTGTTCCCGAGCTTCTTCCTGCTCCTCGCCGTGCTCGCGTTCCTGCGACCGTCGATCTGGACGATCATGGCGGTGATCGGGCTCACGAGCTGGATGCGCGTGGCCCGGCTCGTGCGCGCCGAGTTCCTCACGCTCAAGGAGCGCGAGTTCGTGATCTGGTCGCACGCGATCGGCGCGTCCACGCTCCGGATCATCTGGCGGCACATCCTGCCGAACGCCATCGCCCCCGTGCTGGTCGCGATGACGCTCGGCATCCCCGCCGCGATCCTCACCGAGTCCGGCCTGTCGTTCCTCGGTCTCGGTGTGCAGCCGCCGCACGCCTCGTGGGGCAACATCCTGAACGAGGGCAAGGACGCGATCGAGATCGCGTGGTGGCTGTCGTTCTACCCGGGCCTCGCGATCCTGGTGACGGTGCTCTCCTACAACCTGCTCGGCGAGGGCATCCGGGACGCGCTGGACCCTCGGCTCCGGCAGCGCGGGCGGTGAGATCGAGGGCGTCCCGCGCTGCGCCCCCGGCATGCCATGACGCGGGCATCGAGCCCTTCGAGCCCTCGTGAGGGTTGCGACCGGCGGGAGCGCACGGTAGACTCGTCTCCTGCTCGCGGGCCGAAGTGGCGGAACTGGCAGACGCGCACGTTTGAGGGGCGTGTGGGGCAACCCGTGGGGGTTCGAGTCCCCCCTTCGGCACCATTCTCAGATTTCCGGCTAGATCGGCGCAGTCGTGAGGGCTGCGCTAACAAACGACTAACGGGGCTCTTCAGCTTCAGGGGTCGCAGCCAAGAACCTATCGCCCATGCTGCCACCCCACCAGGGCTGGTAGATCACGTCACCGCGCCGCAACTTCTTGGGGTCGGCGTGACCGCTGGCATCGAGGATGCCATCCGGGCGAAGATAGCGGTGAGCCTCGGCGATGTGGGTTCCGTCTTGATCGACATATGCGATAAGCTGACTTTGCGTGCCGGAAGGCATGTTCAGCGACCGCTTCGCGTCGTGCGACTTCAAGACCCGGATCGTCAGTTCGCCAGCGGCGGCTCGACGCTCGATGCCGTCCTCTTGAAACATGCGCCGCAGTTCAGCGGTGCTCACCGATCGCGTGAGGGGGCCTGGCATGGGAGATCTAGAGCAGTTGCTCCGGGAACAGGTCGTCGGTTACCTGAGGGGTGAGATCGCTCTGCCGAGCCTCTACGATTCGGTGGCCCGGTTTACCTGGCAAGTAGAGCAACGCGAGCCGGCTATCGCCGATCTGGCCCGTGATGTCGAGCTGTACCTCGCTGAACTTCAGCACGGCGACTCGACAGAGGACGAACTGAAGAGCCATCTGAGAGGGCTCTTCGGGTTCATCGTTCCGGCCGCAACTCACACGGCGAGGTCCGGCTCTACGGTAAGGACCGGGTCCAGTTCGAAAACCACGATTGAGCAGACACCGGTGCGGATCGGCGGCGCTGCGTTCACGGTCCGAGCACGAGCCGTTGGTAGACCAGCCTGAGCGGCATCCGTGTCATGAGCCTTTCGCCCACATAGACGTCGAACCAATACAGGCCTTCCTGCTCTAGCACGAGACCGACCTGGAGGACGATGTTCTGGCCTCGATCATCGCCTTCCAGTTGCATCGGTATGCTTACGTCTGGCAGCGGCTTACCGTCCGGCGATACACCGCGAATCTTCACGGGGAAGGACCCCTTTGCGAAGCCGGACTTGAAGCTCAGAACCAAGTGCGCGTTGACCGGCACTGCAGGCATCTTCTCCGGTGCGCCTGCCCCAACGGCCGTGTGGACGAATCGGTCGATGACGCGGATAAGGCTCAGGACGCCGTCCTTGCCCTCGATGACGTTTTCGCAGAACGCCGCGATCTGGAGGTACGGTCCGCCGAGATCTGGATCGGTGCTCACGGGCCAGATGTTAGGCTCTGGCCAGGCCTGGAACAAGTCGGATGTGTACGCGCCCCCGCCCTGCCGACGCATCGAGGGCTCGAGGTCTCCCTGAACGCGCGCCTCTCCAGAACCCATGCGCCCGCGCTCCCCGCCCATGCGGCACGACGTCGCGTTGCGCCGCCGCCGAGGGCGGACTAGGATGACAGCCGTTCGCCCCGCGCCTCGTCGATCCACGCAGAACGAGATACCCGGGGGACTCGATGCCGGGGAGCGGTCGTGTCCTTGTCCCCCCCGGCTCTCCCACAACCGACTCGGTGACCGGCCGAGCGCCGGTCGCGGCAGGAGGCAACCTCATGCGGACGCGATGGACCATCGGAGCGGTCGTCCTCGGGCTCGTCGGGCTGGTCGCGCTGGGCGGGGCGCGCACCGCACAGGCGCAGAGCCACCAGTGGAAGCTGCAGTCACTCCTGAACCCGGGGCACATGGCCACCGACGCGGAGCTCTGGTTCGCGAAGGAGGTGGAGAAGCGGACCAACGGCAAGGTCAAGATCACGGTCTACACGGGGGCCAGCCTCGGCTTCGGCGGCGCGCGGATCATGCAGGTCGTCAAGGACGGCCTCCTCGAGACGGCCCAGATGTGGGGAGCGCACACCGCGGGCGAACTCCGCATCAACGAGGTGATCGAGCTGCCCGGGCTCATCCCCTACGACATCCCGCTCCGCAAGAAGATCGTCGCGGCGCTGATGCCGTACTGGGAACGGGAGCTCGGCCAGCGCAACATCATCCCGCTGGCGGTGGCCCAGGTGGAGCCGCGGAACATCTACACCCGGGCCCCGGTGAAGTCGCTCGAGGACCTGAAGGTCATGAAGATCCGCGCCCAGGGGGTGGTCGAGACGGACTTCACCCGCGCCATCGGCGCGACCCCCGTGACGCTCTCCTGGGAGGAGGTCTACCCGGCGCTCCAGCAGGGCGTCATCGACGGCTACTGGGTGACGCACTCCGCGACCTTCAACGCCAAGCTCCACGAGGTGGCCAAGCACGCGTGGAACATCGGCCTCGGTGGCGCCACCTGGTACATCATCGCGAACAAGCGCACGGTGGAGGGCCTGCCCGACGACCTCGAGAAGATCGTGCGTGCCACCGGCAAGGAGGCGGCCGGGCGGGTGTGGGACCGCGTCGACCAGGACATCCGCACCTACCGCAAGCGGCTGGAAGACGCGGGGATGAAGTTCACGGACGCCTCGCCCGAGGACATGCAGGTCATGCTCGACAAGGCCCGTGGCGTCTGGGGGCAGTGGCAGGAGAAGGGCGGCCCGGTCGCCAAGGAGATGGTGGGGAAGATCCAGGCCATCGTGAAGCAGTCGCGGGCGTCGGCGAAGTAGCCTCCTGGGGATGCGCCGTCTCGCCGCGCTCTTCGACCGCCTCTCGGACGCGGCCGGCGCCGTGGCGGGCGCGGCCACGCTCGTGCTCACCATCATGGTGACCGCGGGCGTGGTCGCCCGCCGCGTTCTCAACGCACCGTTCCTGTTCGTGGAGGAGGTCTCCGGCTACGTCGTGCTCCTCATCGTCTTCCTCGGCCTTGCGTACACGATGAAGGTGGGCGGCCACGTCCGGGTCGAGGTCCTGGTGGAGCGCGTCCGTGGCCGCGGCGCCGTCGTGCTCAGGGGTGCGACGCTCGTGCTGGCCGGAGCGTGGGCGGCGATCCTGCTGGCCGGGACCATCTACCAGGTCCGCGAGTACTACACGCAGAACGTCCTTTCGTTCGCGTACCTGCAGACGCCGCTCTGGATCCCCGGCAGCCTGATGGCCGTCGGCGCGGCCATCCTCGTGCTCCAGTGCCTGGCGCTCCTCCTCCGGGTCGGCCGGGACGACTAGCGCTCGATGCCGCCGCTGTCCTGGCTCCTCGCGGGCATCGCCATCATGCTCGTGTTCCTCGCCGGCGGCGTGTGGATCGCGTTCGCCGTCGGGCTCGGCGCCGCCATCACGCTGTGGCCGGTGCTCGGGATCAAGACGCTGTCCCTCATCGGGATCCAGTCCTGGGACACCACGACGTCGTTCGTGCTCGTCGCCATTCCGCTCTTCGTCTTCATGGGCGAGATCATCGCGGGCGCCCAGCTCGTCGACCGCCTCTACTCCGGCGTCTCGAAGCTGATCAGCGGCCTGCCCGGCGGGCTCGTCCAGACCAACCTCTTCGCGTGCTCGATCTTCGCCGCGTGCTCGGGGTCGAGCCTGGCATCGGCCGCGACGATGGGGCGGATGGCGTACGAGGAGCAGGTGGGCCGGCGCGGCTACCAGCCGAGGCTCGTGCTCGGCTCCGTGGCCGCCGGAGGAACGCTCGGCATCCTGATCCCGCCCAGCATCTTCTTCATCGTCTTCGCCGCCATCGCCGACGAGTCGGTGGGCCGGCTCTTCCTCGGCGGCGTCTTCCCCGGGCTCGTCGCGGTCACGCTCTTCATGAGCTACGTGGCGATCCGCGCGATCATGGACGCGCGTCTGGTCCCGCGCGGCGCGGGCGAGATCGACCAGCGCCTCACGCTCGGCCAGCGGCTCCGCGGGGCGCTCGAGATCTGGCCCTTCCTGCTGCTGATCGTCGCGGTGCTCGGCAGTCTCTACGGCGGCATCGCGACGCCGACGGAGGCGGCCGGCGTCGGCGCATCCGCGGCGCTCCTCATCGCGGCCGGCTACCGCACGCTCACGTGGCAGGGGCTCAAGCGCGCGTGCCTCGGGACGGTGCGGACGTCGTCGATGCTCTTCTTCATCATCATCTCCGCGAAGCTCATGGCGATCGCGCTCGCGTACTACGGCGTGCCGGTCATGATGCGGAACGTCGCCCTGGCCCTGGGCTCGCCCCACCTGCTCCTCCTGCTCATCTCGGCCATCTACCTCCTGCTCGGGACGGTGTTCGAGGACTTCTCGCTCATGATCATCCTGCTGCCGTTCGTGCTCCCGATGATCCGGACGGCCGGCTTCGACACCGTCTGGTTCGGCGTGTTCATGACGGTGCTCCTCCAGGCCGGGCTTCTCTCGCCGCCCGTCGGGCTGAACCTCTTCGTCATCCAGGGCGTCACCGGCGCGCAGCTCGCCGAGGTGATCTGGGGCAGCGTCCCGTTCCTCATCCTGCTGCTCACGATCGGCGTGCTCCTCGTCGTCTTCCCGCCGCTGGCCCTCTGGCTTCCGTCGTTCTGGATCGGCTGATCCCGGTCGCTGAAGCGTCCGGCTCAATCCACTGGCGTGCGGTGCCCAAAATGCTCGCTTCGATGCGTTCCCCCGGGTGCGGCCGCCGTTGCCCGTGTGGCATAATGACCCTGTTGGCATGATCCGCAAATGCCCGCGCCCATGAGTGTTCCGCTTCCCGTCATCCAGCCGTCGTCGGCGCCCGCGCGCGCGCCCGAGCGCAAGCCGGAATGGCTGAAGGTCCGCGCGCCCGGGGGGCCGGCGTACATCCGTCTCAAGCACCTCGTGCGGGGCCTGAACCTCCACACGGTCTGCGAGGAGGCCCACTGCCCGAACATCGGCGAGTGCTGGGAGGACGCAACGGCCACGTTCATGATCCTCGGCGACGTCTGCACGAGGAACTGCGGCTACTGCGCGATCCAGCACGGGCGGCCGGTCTGGGAGGATCGCGAGGAGCCGGAGCACATCGGGCGCGCGGTCGCGACCCTCGGCCTCGACTACGCCGTCATCACCTCGGTGAACCGCGACGACCTGGCCGACGGCGGCGCCGCGCACTGGTCCGCGACGATCCGCGCGGTCCGCCGGCACGCGCCGCGGTGCCGCGTGGAGGCGCTCATCCCCGACTTCCAGGGGCAGCGGTCGTCGCTGCTCGCCGTCATCGAGGCGGCGCCGGACATCCTCAACCACAACACGGAGACCGTCCCGCGCCTGTACAAGGTGGCGCGGCACGGGGGCCGCTACGACCGCGCGCTCGAGCTGTTTCGCCGCGCGCGGGAAGCCGCGCCGCGCCTCGTCACGAAGTCGGGGATCATCCTCGGCCTTGGCGAGACGACGGACGAGCTGGTCGCGACGATGCGCGACCTGCGCGGAGTCGACGTGCAGATCCTGACGCTGGGACAGTACCTGCGACCGTCGGCCGCGCACCTGCCGGTCGCGAAGTTCTATCATCCGGACGAGTTCCGCGAGCTCGCCGGGATCGGTCGCTCCCTCGGCTTCGCGCACGTCGAGGCCGGTCCACTCGTCAGGAGCTCGTATCACGCGAAGCGCCAGGCCGCGGCCGCGGACACGGGGGCCTAGATGGTCGAGTATCTTCCGATCCTCATGACGTTCGGGGCGGCCGCCGCCGTGGCGGGCGCGCTCCTCGGGCTGCCGTACCTCCTCGCGCCGAAGCGTGTGACGCCGGTGAAGGCGCAGCCGTTCGAGTGCGGCAAGGACCCGATCGCGGTCTCCGAGGGCCGGTTCGCGATCAAGTTCGCGATGATCGCGATCTTCTTCATCCTGATCGACATCGAGCTCCTGTTCGTGTGGCCGTGGGCCGCGCTGTACCGGAGGCTCGGATGGTTCGGCTTTGCCGAGATGCTCGTCTTCCTCGGCATCCTGATGCTCGGGTTTCTCTACATCTGGAAGAAGGGTGGGCTCGAATGGGAGTAGGGACCTTCTTCACGTCGAAGCTCGACGAGGCCCTCGGCTGGGCGCGCAAGTACTCCATCTTCCAGTACCCGTTCGTGACGGCGTGCTGTGGCATGGAGTACATGGCGACGGCGTGCTCGCACTACGACATCGACCGCTTCGGGGCCGGGCTGCCGCGGTTCTCGCCGCGCCAGGCGGACGTGCTCTTCGTCGTCGGCACGATCAGCCACAAGATGGCGCCGGTGCTCAAACGCATCTACGACCAGATGACCGAGCCGAAGTGGGTCGTGGCGTTCGGCGTGTGCACGTGCACGGGCGGGTTCTACGACAACTACGCGACCGTGCAGGGCATCGACACGATCATTCCCGTCGACATCTACATTCCCGGCTGCCCGCCGCGGCCGGAGTCCGTCCTCGACGGGCTCATGAAGCTCCAGGACAAGATCGCGGCGTCCGCGCAGAGGTTCTGATGGCGATCCTCGCGCACCTCCGGGAGCGGTTCGGCGAGCGCATCGTCGAGACCCACGACCGCCGCGGTGACCACACGGCCGTCGTGACCCGCGAGGCGCTCCTCGACGTGCTGCGCCATTGCCGCGACGACGCGTCGCTCCGGTTCGACCTGCTCATGGATCTGACGGCGGTCGACTACCTGAAGTTTCCCGGGCGCGAGGACGGCCCGCGGTTCGAGGTCGTGTACCACCTCTACTCGGTGCCGCACAACCACCGGTTGCGCGTGAAGGTCCGCGTCGAGGAGGACGACGCCGTGGTGCCGACCGCCGTCCCGCTCTGGCCGATCGCCAACTGGATGGAGCGCGAGGTCTGGGACATGTTCGGCGTGCGATTCGCCGGCCACCCCGACCCGAGACGGCTCCTCATGTACGAGGAGTTCGTCGGGCACCCGCTCCGCAAGGATTACCCGATCAACCGGCGGCAACCGCTGATCGGCCCGAAGGTCTGAGGCATGGAACCGATCCGAGCCCCGGACACCGCGCCCCGCGACCCCGTCACGCGGGAGTTCATGCTGGGCGAGGGCAGCGGCTCGGGCGCCGGCCCGCAGTCGATGCAGCTCGGCATCGGCCCGCAGCACCCCGCCATGCACGGCATCATCCGGATCATCACCGAGCTCGACGGCGAGGTCATCCGCAAGGCGGACGTCGAGATCGGCTATCTGCACCGCGCGTTCGAGAAAGACTGTGAAGTCGGCGGCTGGAACAACGCGATCCCGTACACCGACCGGCTGAACTACGTCTCGCCGCTCATCAACAACTTCGGGTACTGCTCGGCGGTCGAGAAGCTGCACGGCATCGACGTCACGGAGCGGTGCCAGTACATCCGCGTGATCATGAGCGAGATCTCGCGGATCTGCGACCACCTCACGTGCGTCGGCGCCAGCGCGATGGAGCTCGGCGCCTTCACCGTGTTCCTCTACATGATCAAGGCGCGCGAGTACCTGTGGGAGGTCGTGGAGGACGTCACCGGCGCGCGGCTGACGATCTCGTACGGCCGCATCGGCGGCGTCAAGGCCGATCTGCCCGAGGGCTTCGCGGAGAAGACACGGCGCGCGTTCAAGGAGACGCGCGAGGTGCTGGCCGAGGTCCACCGGCTCCTCACCGGGAACCGCATCTTCACGGACCGCATGGTCGGCGTCGGCGCGCTCAGCCGCGAGGAGACGATCGCGTACGGGATCACCGGGCCGATGCTGCGCGCCGTCGGCGTGCCGTTCGACGTGCGCAAGAAGACGCCGTACTACGTCTACGACCGGCTCCAGTGGGAGGTCCCGCTCCAGCAGGACGGCGACAACTACGCGCGCTACCTGGTCCGCATGGCGGAGATGGAGCAGTCGATGCGGATCGTGGAGCAGGCGCTCGCGGACATCCCCGGCGGGCCGATCAACGTGGACGCTCACGGGCGGGCCGTCGATCCGGCGAGCTACGTCGATCGGGGCAAGCAGGGGAAGACCGAGGGGCTGCTGCTCCTGCCGATCACGCTGTCGCCGAATCTCCAGGGACAGAACCGCGCGCAGCACGCCGAGGTGAACGCGCCCGACAAGCGCCTCGTCCTCCCGCCCAAGGAGAACACGTACGGCTCCATCGAAGGGCTGATGAACCATTTCATGCTGATCATGGATGGCTGGGGCATCCGGCCGGCAACGGGCGAGGCCTACTTCGCGGTGGAGGGCGCCAACGGGGAGCTCGGCTTCTACGTCGTCTCGGCCGGCACGGACCGTCCGTACCGCGTGCGGTGCCGCCCGCCGTGCCTGCCGCCGCTCGCGGCCCTCCACCGGATGATCGAGGGCGAGATGGTCGCGGACCTGATCCCGACGTTCGGCTCGGTGAACATGATCGGCGGAGAGCTGGATCGATGACGCGGACGATCGTTCCAACCACCACGGCACATCGCGACGTGGAGCCTGCGGGCGTGCCCCTCGTGCGCGCACGAGGGCATGCATGACGCGGGCGACGGTCGCCCGGACACCCGTCACCACGCCCATCGCGTTCTCCGCGGAGCAGCTCGCGGAAGTCCGGCGCCTGCAATCGCTCTACCCGAACCCGCGCGGCGCGCTCCTCCCGGTGCTCCACATGGCGCAGGACACGTTCGGCTACGTCTCCCTCGAGGTCGAGGAATACGTGGCGGGGCTGTTCAGCCTCTCGCCCGCGCACGTGCACGAGGTCGTCACGTTCTACACGATGTACTTCCAGCAGCCGAAGGGGCGGCACGTCGTGAGCGTGTGCCACAACCTGTCGTGCCACCTCGCCGGCGCCGGGACGCTCGTCGATCACCTGAAGCAGCGCCTCGGCATCGACGTGGGCGAGACCACCGAGGACGGGCGGATCACGCTCCTCACCGTCGAGTGCCTGTGCGCGTGCGAAGCCGCGCCCATGATGCAGGTCGACGACCGGTACGAGCTGAACCTCACGCCGGAGAAGATCGACCGGATCCTCGAGGGCCTCCAGTGAGCGAGAAGATCCTCAGCCGGAACTTCGAGCGCCCGGACGCGTACACGCTCGCGGCGTACCGCGCGACCGGCGGGTACCAGGCGTGGGACAAGGCGCAGGGCATGGAGCCGGCCGCGATCACCGAGGAGGTCAAGAAGTCGAACCTCCGCGGCCTCGGCGGTGCCGGCTTCCCGACCGGGATGAAGTGGTCGTTCATTCCGAAGGACCACGCGGGACCGGTGTACCTCGTGGTCAACGCGGACGAGGGCGAGCCGGGGACGTTCAAGGACCGCTACATCCTCGAGCGCGACCCGCACGCGCTCATCGAGGGCATGCTCATCGCGGCGCGCGCCGTCCGGTGCGCGCTCGGGTTCGTCTACATCCGCGGGGAGTACGTCACCCCGTGGCGCGTCTTCTCGGGAGCGGTGCGCGAGGCGTACGACGCCGGGCTCCTCGGCCAGGGCTTCGACGTCGTGGTCCACCGGGGCGCCGGGGCGTACATCTGCGGCGAGGAGACGGGCCTGATCTCGTCGCTCGAGGGCAAGAAGGGCTGGCCGAAGGTGAAGCCGCCGTTCCCCGCGATCAAGGGCGCCTTCGGCATGCCGACCATCGTCAACAACGTCGAGACGCTCGCGTGCGTCCCGCACATCGTCAACCGCGGCGCCGCGTGGTTCGCCGGCCTCGGCACCAAGACGCAGGGCGGCACCCGGATGTACTCGGTGTCCGGCCGCGTGAACCGCCCCGGGGTGTACGAGGCGCCGGTGTCGGTGACGCTCCGGCAGCTCATCTACGACCATGCGGGCGGCGTGAGCGCGACGGGCCGGCTGAAGGCCGTCGTGCCGGGCGGCTCGTCGGCGCCCATCCTCACCGCGGACGAGATCGACGTGACCATGGACGTCGACGGGCTTCGCAACGCCGGGTCGATGATCGGGTCGGCCGGTGTCGTGGTCTTCGACGAGAGCGTGTCGGTCCCCGACGCCCTCGCCGTCGTGGCGCGGTTCTACGCCCACGAGAGCTGCGGGCAGTGCACGCCGTGCCGCGAGTCGACCGGGTGGATCGAAAAGCAGGTGAAGCGGATCGCCGAGGGCAAGGGGCGCAAGGACGACCTCGACACGATCCTGGACGTCGCCAGCCGCGGGGCGGGGACGACCATCTGCGCCTTCTACGACGGCGCCGTCGGGCCGTACATCTCCTACATCAAGAAGTTCCGCGCCGAGTTCGAGGCGCTGATTCCCAAGTGAGGCACCCGTGCCGAAGCTGACCATCAACGGCAAGGACGTCGAGGTCCCGCCGGGGACGAACCTCATCGAGGCCGCGCGCCTCGCCGGGTTCGCGATCCCGCACTACTGCTACCACCCCGGGCTCTCGATCGCCGGGCAGTGCCGGCTCTGCATGGTGGACATCGAGAAGACGCCGCGCCCGACGATCGCGTGCAACACGCTCGCGGCCGACGGCATGGTCGTCAACACCGAGACCGACCGGGTGAAGGAGACGCGGCGGTCGATCATGGAGTTCCACCTGATCAACCACCCGCTCGACTGCCCGGTGTGCGACCAGGCGGGGGAGTGCTGGCTGCAGATCTACTACATGCGCCACGGCCTCTACGACCCGCGCATGACGGACGAGAAGGTCCACAAGCCGAAGGCCGTCCCGCTCGGGCCGCACGTCATGCTCGACGCCGAGCGGTGCATCCTCTGCTCGCGGTGCGTGCGCTTCTGCGACGAGATCACGCGGACGGGCGAGATCGGCATCTTCAACCGCGGCGATCACTCCGAGATCGGGCTCTTTCCCGGCACGGACCTCGCGAACCGCTACTCGGGCAACGTCGTGGACATCTGCCCGGTCGGGGCCCTCACCGACCGGGACTTCCGCTTCCAGGTCCGCGTGTGGTACCTCGACACGGCGAAGAGCGTGTGCCCGAACTGCGCGCGCGGCTGCAACATCGACGTGCACGTGAACCACCGGAGGCCTCATCACAACGAGGGCCGGCGCGTGGCGCGACTCAAGCCGCGGTTCAACGCGCAGGTCAACAAGTGGTGGCTCTGTGACGAGGGGCGCTACGGGTTCCGGTTCGTCGACGATCCTGACCGGCTGAGCCTGCCGGCCGGGAAGAACGGCGGGCCACCGGCGGCCACGACGTGGGACGACACGATCCGGTCGCTGGCCGAGACGCTCGAGGGCGCGCGACCCGACGAGATCGGGGTCATCGCGTCGCCGCGGATGTCGAACGAGGATCTCTTCGCGCTCCGGCGCCTGACCGAGCGGCTCGGCGTCACGCACGTCGGGTTCCGGGTGCCTCCGGCGAAGCCGGCCGACGACGACGACCTGCTGCTCCGCGCCGACCGGAACCCGAACACGCAGGGCGCCGAGCTCGTCGGCGTCGGCGCCGACGCCAAGCCGATCCTCGACGCGGCGCGCGCCGGACGCGTCCGCGTGCTGTGGGTCTTCCACCACGACCTGTTCGCGTCCGCCTGGCACGAGGTCGAGGTGCGCCAGGCGCTCGAGCGGGTGCCGACGGTCATCTGGAGCGGGACGAACGCGAACCGCACCAGCGAGCTGGCGCACTGGGTGCTGCCGTCCGCGGCGTGGGTCGAGCGCGAGGGGACGTTCACGAACTTCCAGGGGCGGGTGCAGCGCTTCCGTCGCGCGATCGAGCCGCTCGGCGATGCGCGCCCGGACTGGGACGTGATCGGCCGCGTGCTCGCGGCACTGGGCGCCGAGGTCAAGGCCACGCGCGCGGAGCACTGGTTCCAGGAGCTCGCCTCAACTGTTTCAGCGTTTGCCGGAATGACGTATCGAACAATCGGTGACAGCGGCCAGATCGTCGCAGCGGCCCAGGAGGCGGCAACCCGATGAGACTCACCACCGTTCGAGCGCCGGCTTTGCCGGCGCAACCGACGGGGGATGCTCGAAGGGGGCCGTCGAGGCCCCCTTCGATGGGGATGGGGGGCGGAGCGCCCCTCCGAGCGTTCTGATGATAGACGTCGCGATCGCGCTGGGGCGTGTGGCGTTCGTCGTCATGTTCGTCGTCAACGTGTCGGGCCTCCTCGGGTGGGTGGAGCGCAAGCAGTCCGCGATCATGCAGGACCGCATCGGCGCCAACCGTGCGTCGATCTTCGGGCTGCGCGCCATGGGCCTGTTCCACCCGATCGCCGACGCGCTCAAGATGCTGTCGAAGGAGGACTTCCGGCCGGCGCGGGCCGATCGTCTGCTCTTCTCGCTGGCACCGTTCGTCTCGGTCTTCTTCGGCATCGTGGCGTTCGCCTCGATCCCCTTCGGGCCGGTCGTCGAGCTGGACGGAAAGCAGATCCCGCTCCAGGCGGTCACGCTGAACGTCGGCATCCTCTACGTCTTCGCGATGCTGTCGCTCGGCGTCTACGGCGTGATGATGGCCGGGTGGTCCTCGGCGAACAACTTCGCGCTGCTCGGCGCGCAGCGCGGCGCCGCGCTGATGATCTCGGCCGAGATCGCGATCGGCGCCTCGATCATGGGCGTGATCATGGTCTACGGCTCGCTGAACATGATGGACATCGCGGTCCGGCAGGGCGAGCTCCTGCTCGGCTGGATCCCCCGGTGGGGCATCATCACGCAGCCGCTCGGGTTCATCCTCTTCCTGACCGCCGGGATCGCCTCGACCAAGCGCATCCCCTTCGACATGCCGGAGGGCGAGTCGGAGATCATCGGGTACCACGTCGAGTACAGCGGGATGAAGTTCGGGATGTTCCTGATGGCGGACCTGCTGGAGACGATCGTGATCGCCGGCCTGACGACGGCGCTGTTCCTGGGCGGCTGGCAGGTGCCCTACCTCACCGCCGAGGGCTTCCGCTTCCCGTGGGGCGCCGCGCTCGGCCTGCCGTACGGCCTCGTCGTGCTGATGCAGGTGGGGGCCTTCGTGATCAAGGTCAGCGTGATGATCTTCGTCCTCATGCTGATCCGGTGGACGCTCCCGCGCTTCCGGTACGATCAGGCGATGCGGCTCGGCTGGCTCGGGCTCTTCCCGCTCTCCGTCCTCAACATCGTGCTGACGGGCATCGTCGTCCTGCTGCTCGGAGGTGCCCGGTGACCCGCCCGACTCTCAGGCAGCAGTTCTACCTGGTCGAGGTGCTGAGCGGGCTGGCGCTGACGAACCGCCACTTCTTCAGCAACATGGGCAAGCACATCGCGCACGCGTTCGGGCGGCGCGACGCCAAGGGCTCGGTCACGATCCAGTATCCCGAGGAGCGGCGGCCGCTGTCGCCGCGCCTGAGAACGCTCCACCGCCTGGTGCGGCGTGAGGACGGCTCGCCGCGCTGCGTGGCGTGCATGATGTGCGAGACGGTGTGCCCCGCGCGGTGCATCTACATCGTCGCCGACGAGCACCCGAATCCCGAGATCGAGAAGGTGCCGCAGCGGTTCGACATCGATCTCGGGAAGTGCGTGTTCTGCGGCTACTGCGTGGAGGCGTGCCCGGAGGACGCGATCCGGATGGACACGGGGATCCTCGAGTTCGCGGCGTACAACCGCCGCAGCATGATCTACACGAAGGAGGATCTTCTCGCCATGGAGCCGGCCGGCCCGGACGGCAAGCCACGCACGGGCATCCCCATCCCCGCGGACCGGATCGCCTGATGTCCCCCATCGCGTTCGCCCTCGTCGCCGCCATCGCGATCGCCTCCGCGATCGGGCTCCTCGTGAAGAAGAACCCGATCCACGGCGCGCTCTTCCTGGTCGTGAACCTCGGGTGCGTGGCCGTGTTCTACCTGGGCCTCGGCGCCGAGTTCCTCGCGGTCGCGCAGGTCATCGTCTACGCCGGCGCGATCATGGTCCTGTTCGTCTTCGCGATCATGGTGCTGATCCCCGGCAAGGAGGAGACCGGCCCGGATCCCCGCGTGCGCTGGCGCGTCGCGGCGCTGCCGTTCGGCGCGCTGCTGTTCGCGCAGCTCATCATGATCCTCGGCGCCCGACGGGGCGCCCCGACCGCGGCCCCGGCCGCTCCCGTCCCGGGCGGCGTCGAGGCGATCGGGCGCTTGCTGTTCACCGATTACCTTCTCCCGTTCGAGCTGACGTCCGTCCTGCTGCTCGCGGCGATGGTCGGCGTCCTCCTGCTCGCGCGGCGGCGGGCCTGACGATGGTCGACGACTCCTGGTACGTCGCGCTCTCGGCCGTGCTCTTCACGCTCGGCGTGATCGGCGTCGTGATCCGCAGGAACCCGCTCGTGATCTTCATGTCGATCGAGCTGATGCTGAACGCGGCGAACCTGGCCCTGGTGGCGTTCGGCCACCGGTTCGGGAGCCCCGAGGGCCAGACGCTGGTGTTCTTCGTGATGGCGGTCGCGGCGGCCGAGGTCGCCGTGGGCCTGGCCATCATCGTCACGATCTTCCGCCTCCGCCGCCGCCTGTCCGTGGACGACTTGAGCCTCATGAGATGGTAGTGTGAGAGCTCGAGCGACAATCGAGCGCCCGGACGCGAGCGCCCGGACGCTCGATCGTCGCTCGAACTGAGCTGAGCGGCGGGGCCCCGGCTCGAGGAGGGCCGGGGCCCCGCTTGCCAGCCGCCTCCATCACGAGGCCAGCTCGACACACCCTTCGGGCGAGGTGCGCTCTGGGGACCCTGACCATGGATCGGTGAGCTGATGGCGAAGACGTTGAACCACCAGGACGTTGCTCCCGTGATCGAGCCGGCGCTTGCCCGCAAGCTGCTCTCCCAGATGATGCTGATCCGCCGGTTCGAGGAAAAGGCGGCGGAGGCGTACGCGCTCGGGAAGATCGGGGGGTTCCTGCACCTGTCGATCGGCGAGGAAGCCGTGGCGGCCGGGGCCATCTCCGTGCTCCGTCCCGACGACTATGCGATCTCCACGTACCGCGAGCACGGGCACTGCCTCGCCAAGGGGTCCGATCCCAAGCGGGTGATGGCGGAGCTCTACGGGCGGCGCGACGGGCTGTCGAAGGGCAAGGGCGGCTCGATGCACCTGTTCGACAAGACCCACGGTTTCCTCGGCGGGCACGCGATCGTGGGCGCGCACCTGCCGCTCGCCGCGGGCGTCGGCTTCGCGATCAAGTACCGCGGCGAGGACCGCGTCATCGTGTGCTTCTTCGGCGACGGCGCGGTGCCCCAGGGCGAGTTCCACGAGGCGCTCAACATCGCCTCGCTCTGGAAGCTCCCGGTGATCTTCATCTGCGAAAACAACCGCTACGCCATGGGCACCGCGCTCGAGCGCGCCCTTGCCGAGACGGAGATCTACAAGCTCGGCCGCTCGTACCGGATGCCGTGCGAGCCGGTGGACGGGATGGACGTCCTCGCCGTCCGCGACGTCGTGGCCCGGGCCGTGGAGCGCGCGCGCGCGGACGGGACGCCGTCGCTCCTCGAGGCCCGGACCTACCGGTTCCGCGGGCACTCGATGCGCGATCCTGCCGCCGCCGTGTACCGCACCAAGGAAGAGGTCGAGCGCGAGAGGCTCCGCGACCCGATCGTGCTGTTCCGCGCGCGCGCGCTCGAGTCCGGCGCGCTCACCGAGTCCGATGTCGCGGACCTCGAGAAGAGCGTGAACGACACGGTCGACGAGGCCGTCGCGTTCGCCGACGGGTCGCCCGAGCCGCCGGAGGAGTGGCTCCTCACCGACATCTACAAGAAGGATTGAGAGCCGTGAACGAATCGGGTGTCGAGCCGCGCCCCGGGTCCCCCGGGGCGCGTGCGAGCGCGGGGGGCTTGGGGGGCTTCGATAGTCCCCCCATGACAATGGTCCTGACATGGCGGTCATGACGTACAGGGAAGCGCTGAACCAGGCGCTTCGCGAGGAGCTCCGGCGCGACGAGCGCGTCTTCGTGATCGGCGAGGAAGTCGGGCTCTACGACGGCGCGTACAAGGTCACCCAGGGGCTCCTCAAGGAGTTCGGCGCGAAGCGAATCGTGGACACGCCGATCGCCGAGTCGGGGTTCACGGGTGTCGGGATCGGCGCGGCGATGGTCGGGCTCCGGCCGGTCGTGGAGATGATGACCTTCAACTTCGCGCTCGTCGCGCTCGACCAGATCGTCAACGCGGCCGCGAAGCTGTCCTACATGTCGGGCGGGCAGTTCAACGTGCCGATCGTGATCCGTGGGCCCGGCGGGCCCGCCCACCAGCTCGCGGCGCAGCACTCGCAGTCGATGGAGGTCTACTTCTACCACGTGCCCGGACTCAAGGTCGTCCGGCCCTCGACGCCCGCGGACGCCAAGGGACTGCTCAAGTCGGCCATCCGCGACGACAACCCGGTGGTCTTCATCGAGTCCGAGACGCTCTACGGGATCAAGGGCGAGGTGCCCGACGACCCCGACTTCACGATCCCGCTCGGCCAGGCGGTGGTCAGGCGCGAGGGGCGTGACGTGACCGTCATCGCGTACACGGGCATGCTGTACCGGGCGCTGGAGGCGGCCGAGGCGCTGGAGAAGGAGGGAATCTCCGTCGAGATCGTGGACCCGCGGACGCTCAGGCCCATGGACGTCCCGACGATCATCGGCTCGGTGCGGAAGACGCACCGGGTGGTCGTGGCCGAGGCCGGCGCCGGATTCGCCGGCATGGGCTCCGAGATCTCCGCGTTCATCACCGAGCAGGCCTTCGACGACCTCGACGCACCCGTCGAGCGCGTGACGGGGGCGAATGCGCCGATGCCGTACGCCAAGAACCTCGAGCGCGCGAAGACGCCGTCCAAGGAGAAGATCATGGCGGCCGTCCGGCGCGTGTGCTACGCGAACGGGAGCTAGCCGATGGCCGTGACCCGCGTCGTGATGCCGAAGCTCTCCGAGGCCATGGAGAGCGGCAAGGTCATCAAGTGGATCAAGAAGGAAGGCGACCGTGTCCAGGGCGGCGACGTGCTGGCCGAGATCGAGACCGACAAGGCCGACGTCGAGATGGAGGCCTTCGGCTCGGGCGTGCTGCGCAAGATCCTCGTGCCCGCCGGCGAGCGCGCCGAGGTCGGCGGCCTCATCGCGGTGATTGCCGACGCGAACGAGGACGTTTCCAGCGTCGTCGGGGGCGCACCGGCGCGGGCTGCGGGCGCGCCGCCCGCTCCCTCGCCGGGTGAAGCGGGCGCGCCGTCGCGAGCGGACGAGCGCGCGCCTGCCGCCCCGAAGATGCCGCAGCGCGAGGAATTCGTGACGCGGACGGCGCCACCGCCCGAAGCGGCCGTCGCTCCCGCCGAGGCTCCGGCCCCCGCGGTTCCGTCGGTCGACGGTGAACGAGTCAAAGCGTCACCACTCGCGCGCAAGATCGCCGCGCAGGCCGGCGTCGACCTGCGGCTCATCCAGGGCTCCGGGCCCGGGGGACGGGTGATTCGACGAGACGTCGAGGCCGCGGCCACCGGTGCCGCGCGCCCGGCCCTCGAGGCTGTCCCGGCGCCACCCGCCCCCGCTCGGCCGGCCGCGCCCGCCGCCGTGGCGGCCGCACCTGCCGTGGAGTACGAAGACGTCGCGCTCAGCTCGATGCGCGCGATGATCGCGCGCCGGATGCCGCTGTCGAAGGCGCCCGTGCCGCACTTCTACGTGACAACCGAGGTCGCGATGGATCGCGCGTGGGAGCTGCGCGAGCAGCTGAACGCGATGGAGGGGTCGCCGAAGATCTCCGTCAACGACTTCGTGATCCGCGCGTGCGCGATCGCGCTCCTCCAGCACCCGAACGTCAACGCGTCGTTCCAGGGCGAGACCGTCCGCGTGTGGCACCGCGCGCACATCGGGATCGCGGTCGCGCTCGACGAGGGCCTGATCACGCCGGTGCTGCGCGACGCGCACGCCAAGTCGCTCGGCCGGATCGCGGTCGAGGCGCGCGACCTCGCCGAGCGCGCGCGCGCCCGGAAGCTCCGCGCGCAGGAGATGAGCGGCGCCACGTTCTCGGTCTCGAACCTCGGGATGTTCGGCGTGACCGA
Source organism: Candidatus Rokuibacteriota bacterium (assembly GCA_016184125.1). Lineage (GTDB taxonomy): Bacteria > Methylomirabilota > Methylomirabilia > Rokubacteriales > CSP1-6 > AR8. Next base: position 74,689 of record JACPDG010000044.1, read on the forward strand.
GTTCTCGGCCATCATCAATCCGCCGGAAGGCGCGATCCTGGCCGTCGGCGCCGTCCGCCGCATCCCGGTGGCAGACGAGGCGGGCCAGCTCTCCGTCGGGCGGCGCATGGCGATGACGCTCTCGTGCGACCACCGCGTGATGGACGGCGCCATGGGGGCCAGGTTCCTCGCGGACGTCAAGCGCTTGCTCGAAGAGCCGCTGCGCCTGGTCGTGTAATGGGAACGCATACGTTCGACGTCGTGGTGGTGGGAACGGGCCCGGGCGGATACGTCGCCGCGATCCGCGCGGCGCAGCTCGGTCTCAAGGTCGCGACCGTGGAGGACGACCGCCCCGGCGGCGTTTGCCTGAACTGGGGCTGCATTCCCACGAAGGCGCTGCTGCGGAACGCCGAGGTGCTCCACCTCGTGCACCGGGCGGCCGACTTCGGGATCACGACCGGCGAGGTGCGTGCGGACTACGGGCTCGCGATCCAGCGCAGCCGCTCGGTGGCGGACCGCATGGCGAAGGGCGTCGAGTTCCTGTTCCGGAAGAACAAGATCACGCTGTTTCCCGGACGCGGGACGCTGAACGCGCCGACGACCGTCGAGGTCAACGGCGCGAAGGGTCAGGCGACCATCGAGGCGCGCGCGGTGATCCTGGGGACGGGGTCCGCGCCGAAGTCGCTGCCCGGCGTGACGATCGACGAGCAGCGCGTGATCTCGTCGAACGGGGCGCTCAAGAGCGAGCACCTGCCGAGGTCGCTGATCGTCGTGGGCGCCGGCGCCGTCGGTGTCGAGTTCGCCGACGTGTACGCGACGTACGGCGCCGAGGTCACGGTCCTCGAGGCGCTGCCGCGCGCGGTCCCCGTCGAGGACGAGGAGGTCTCGAAGCAGCTCGAGCGCTCGTTCGCCCGCCGGAAGATCGAGGTGAAGACCGGCGTCGAGCTCCAGTCCGTGATGACGGGCGCCGAGGGCGTCGTCGTGAAGACCGACGCCGGGGAGCTGCAGGCGGAGGCGTTGCTGATGGCGGTCGGGCGTGCGGCCCGGATCGACGGGCTGGGGCTCGAGAAGATCGGCGTCGCGGTCGAGCGCGGGTTCGTGAAGGTCTCACCGCGCATGGAGACGTCGGTGAAGGGCGTCTACGCGATCGGCGACATGGCGGGCCCCCCGCTGCTCGCGCACAAGGCCATGGCGGAGGGCGTCGTCGCGGCCGAGGCGATCGCTGGGCGCGACCCGCGTCCCGTCGACTACGGGAACATCCCGTCGTGCACGTACTGCCGCCCGCAGATCGCGTCGATCGGCGTCACCGAGGCGAAGGCGAGGGAGAACGGGCGCGAGGTCGGTGTCGGCAAGTTCCCGTTCGTCGCGAGCGGCAAGGCGGTGGCGCTCGGCGAGACCGACGGCTTCGTCAAGGTCGTGGCCGACAAGGCGACCGGCGAGATCCTCGGTGTGCACATCATCGGTCCGGAAGCGACCGAGATCATCCACGAGTTCGCCGTCGGGCGCACGCTCGAGGCGACGCTCGAGGAGATGGTCCACACGATCCACGCGCATCCCACGCTGTCCGAGGCCGCGCTGGAGGCGACGCTGGCGGCGCTCGGGCAGGCGATTCACACCTGATAACCATGGACTTCGAGCTGACGCCCGAGCAGCAGCAGCTCAGGCAGCGCGCGCGGACGCTCGCGGACACGGTCTTCGCCGAGCGCGCCCGGCGGTGGGACGAGCGGGAAGAGTACCCGTGGGACAACGTCCCCGAGCTGGTGAAGGCCGGCTTCATGGGGATGACGATCCCCGCGGAGTACGGCGGCGGCGACCGGCCGCTGATCGACGTGGTCCTCGTCATCGAGGAGATCGCGCGGGCGTGCGGCGTGACCGCCCGGATCGTCGTCGAGGGCAACCTCGGTGTGGTGGGCGCGCTCCGCGCCTACGGCACCGAGGCGCAGAAGCGGCGCTACTTCGCCTGGGTGCTGGAGGGCGAGAAGCCGGCGATCGCGATCAGCGAGCCCGAGGCGGGCTCGGCCGCGACGGATCTCGAGACGCGGGCCGAGGCGACGCCGGCAGGCTACCGGGTCCATGGCAGGAAGCGATGGATCACGGGCGCCGGAACCTCGCGCCTGTACCTGGTCTACGCGCGGTTCGACGACGTGCCGGAAGCGGAGGGCATCGGGGGCATCCTCGTCGAGAAGGACACGCCGGGCTTCGTGATCGGCCCGCGCGACCCGATGATGGGGCTGCGCGGCATCCCGGAGGGCAACCTCCGGTTCGAGGGCTGCGAGGTGCCGCGCGAGCACGTGCTCGTCGGGCGCGGGGACGGCTTCAAGAAGCTGATGCGCGCGTACAACGGCCAGCGGCTCGGCGCGGCCACGGTCGCGCTCGGCCTCGCGCAGGGCGCGTACGAGCGGGCGCTGGCCTACGCGACCGACCGCAAGCAGTTCGGCCGGCAGATCGCCGAGTTCCAGGGGATCCGCTGGAAGCTCTCCGACATGGCGCTCAGGATCGACGCCGCGCGCCTCCTCATCCACCGCGCCGCCGTGCGCGCCGGCAAGGGCTTCCCCGACGCGCTCGAGGCCGCGAAGGCGAAGACGTTCGCCGCCGAGACGGCGCAGCAGGTGACGAGCGAGGCGCTCCAGATCCACGGGGCGCTCGGCTACAGCCGCACGATCCCGCTCGAGCGCATGGTCCGCGACGCGCGCATGTTCGCCATCGGCGGCGGCACGCTCGAGATGATGCGGAACCTGATCGCCGATCACCTGCTGCCCACGCGCGTCGACTGGCGCAAGCGCTGACCCCGGTCACGGTGGACGCGCCGGGCCCGGCCGGGAGGACGCGCTGATGCATCTCGGGTTCGGGCTGCCGACCGCGGGCGCCTGGGCGACGCCGGACAGCGTCGTCACCATCGCCCGGCGGGCCGAGGCGCTCGGGTACCGCTCCGTGTGGGCATTCCAGCGGCTGCTCTACCCCGTGGCGCCGCAGAACCTCTACTACGGCGCGCCGGGCGCCGCGTGGCCGGACGCGTTCAGGTCCGTGCTCGACCCGCTCGTCGCGCTCAGCTTCGTCGCCGCGGCGACCGAGCGTGTGCGGCTCGGTGCGAGCGTGCTGCTGATGCCGTTCTACTCGCCGGTGCTGCTCGCGCGGATGCTGGCGTCGATCGACATCGTCTCACGCGGGCGCCTGGACGTCGGCGTCGGCACCGGCTGGTCGCTCGACGAGCTGCAGGCGGTCGGCGTGCCGCCAGACGAGCGCGGCCCGCGCGCGGACGAGTTCCTGGAGTGCCTGAAGGCCGCGTGGACCGGCGACGAGGTGGAGTTCACGGGCCGCTTCTACACGATCCCGCGGTCGCGCATCGATCCGAAGCCCGTCCAGAGGCCGCACCCTCCGCTGCTGATCGGCGGGTACAGCGACCGCGTGTTCCGCCGTGTCGCGCGCCATGGCGACGGCTACGCGGGCGGGAACATCCCGCTCGCCGACATGGCGGCCGTCGTCGGCGGCGTGCAGCGCGCGGCGGTGGCCGCGGGGCGAGACCCGGGTGAGCTCAGGATCGTCTGCCGCGGGTCGTTCAACGTGACGGCAGAGCCCGAGGGCGACGGACGGCGCGCCCTCTGGGGAACGCTCGATCAGATCCGGGACGACGTGCGACGCTACGAGGCCGCCGGCGTGACCGAGCTCTTCTTCGAGCCGAACTTCCAGCCGGGCGGGCCGGTGCTCGAGCGCGTGCTGGACGCGATGGAGGCGCTGGCGCCCGGTCGCTGGTGAGCCGGCCCGCGCGTGAGCGCAATCGACCGCCGCGGCGGTCGATTGTTGCTCGAACTCTCAATCCAGCTCGCGCAGCGCCTTGCGGTCGATCTTCCCCGCCGGCGTCTTCGGCAGCCCGTCCACGACCTCGATCCGCCGCGGGTACTCGTGGAGCGACAGCCGCATGCGGACCCAGTCCTGAAGCTCGTGCTCGAAGGCGTCGCCGCGGCGGCCCGCGACGACGAACGCCTTCGCGACCTGCCCGCGGAGCGCATCGGCGACGCCGACGACGGCCGCCTCGCGCACGTCGGGATGCGCCATCAGGACGTCCTCGATCTCGACCGCGCTCATGGTCCAGCCGGCCGAGATGATGACGTCGTCCGATCGCCCGCCGTGGTGGAAGTAGCCGTCCTCGTCCACGAAGCCGCGGTCCTTCACCAGGAACCAGGCACCCTTGCGGCGGACGGCGATCTCGCCCATGACCCTGGGCGGCACCGGCTGGCCCCGCTCGTCGACGACCCCGACCTCCCAGCCGGGCGCCGCCGTGCCGAGCGCGCCGCGCCGGACCTCGTAGCCCTCGAACCCGGGGTAGTTCGCGATGATGACGCCGACCTCGGTGCTGCCGTACATCCCGCACGGCGTCACGCGGAGGTCATGCTCGATGAAGTCCCACGTGCCGGAATCCATCGGCTCTCCGGTGAACGAGAGCTTCCGGAGCCGGAGCGGGGGCCCATGAACGCGTCCGATGGTCGACCCGCGCCCCGGGTCCCCCGGGGCGTGTGCGAGCGTGGGGGGGTTTGGCGGGCCATTTCGGGGCCCCCCATGATTTCGGACGAGCCCGGATCGTCGGACGAGGCGGAACACGGTCGGCGCGGCCGCCACGTTCGTCACCTCGAACGCGTGGAGCGCTTCGAGAAGCCGGCGCGCGTCGAACCGGCCGGCGTAGCTGCCGGCCGCGATGCCGAGCGCGAGCGGGGCGATGGTGCCGTGCCAGAGGCCGTGACCCCAGGCGGGCGACGACGGGCAGAAGTACCGGTCCCCGCGCTCGAGGCCGACGCCATAGAGTGCGGCGACCATGAGCGTGACGACGGAGCGGTGCGTGTGGCGGATGGCGGCGGGCAGGCCGCGCGTCGTGCCGGACGTGTACTGGAGCACCGCGACGTCGTCGGCGGCGGTGGACGGGGCGTAGTCGCTCCGCTCGGTCGAGAGCGTCGCGAGCGCCGCCTCGTCGAAGGCGAGGACGCGGAGTGCCGGGAACTCGCGCTGCCAGCGCTCGGCGTCGCGGTCGACGAGGAGCAGCCGCGGGCGGCAGTCGTTCACGCGCAGCGCCAGGCCCTCGGGACCGAACAGCGTGAACAGCGGGACGGCGACCGCGCCCCGCTTGAGGGTCCCGAAGAGCGCTGCGTAGAGCGGCAGGGACGGCTCGAGCATGAGCCCGACCCGGTCTCCGCGCCCGATGCCGTGGCGCTCGAGGAATCGCGCGACGCGCGAGGACCACTCGGTGAGCTCGCGAAACGTGTGCTCGGCGCGGCGGCCGTCGGCGAGCGCGATCCGGAGCGCGGTCGCGTCGCCCGCGTGGCGGTCGACGCACTCGTGCGCCAGGTTCAGGCGCTCGCGGTCACCGTCGAAGAGGTCCCAGAGCGCGTCCCACCGGAAGCGCTCCCGCGCGTCGGGATAGCGGCGAGCCGCGAGGATCGCGTGCACGCGCCGAGCATACCAGCCGGCGCGTCACGGCGGCGCCGAGACGGTTACGGCGCCCGCGAGCCTCGGCGCCGGCGCTCGACGCGTGCGCGCCGCATTTGACAACGTCCGGGAGCCGGGCGAGGCGTAACGTCGCGCGCGGCGGCGCCGTCAGCCGTGCGCCTTCTCCATCGTCCGGCGGAGGAACGCCTGGAGGTCGCGGACCACGAAGCGCTCGTGGCGGCCCTCGGCGACCTTCTCCGCGTCGTCCCAGGCCTCGACCGAGAAGAGAAACCGCCGTCCATCCGTCTCGAGCAGGGTCGCCGTGGCGCGCACCGTCATGCCGACGGGCGTGGCAGCCAGGTGACGCATCTCCACCATCGTGCCGACGGTGCCTCCGCCGGCAGGAAGCAGCGGCTCGATCACCCGATGGGAGGCGCTCTCCAGCAGGCCGATCAGGAACGGCGTCGCGAGCACCTCGACGCCGCGGTTCCCCATGGCGTCGGCGGTGCGGTCCGGCGTGACGGTGAGCGTGAGCTCGGCGGTGGCGCCCGGCTGGATCTCCATGGTCTCGGACTCTCGCGCGTGAGCGGGCCGAGCGCAACCGCATGGCGACCCGAGGGAGGGTGGGCTGAATGCGCTGTCGATTCCCGCCAGCAGGCTCATTGACGACCCGCGGCCCCTGACCCTACCGTGGGCGCCACGCCGACCGATCGAGCGCTCGATCGCTTCGCGGCCGGCCGCAGCATCCCACGTGAGCGTGACCGAGACGGGCGAGTCCAGGCGCATCGACGAGCGGGAGTACCGCGCGCTTTGCCGCACCTTCGCGGAGCGCGAGATCGCGCCGCGCTGGGCGGAAGCGGACAGCGCGGCGGAATTCCCCCGGGCGTTCTACGAGGCAGCGGCGCAGGCCGGGTTCGTCGGCGTGACCTTCCCGCCCGCGCTCGGGGGCGCGGGCCTCGGGTGCACGGAGGAGGCCGTCTTCCTCGAGGAGGCGTCCCGGGTGAACCCGAACTTCGCGGTCGCCATCCTCGTCCAGTACGTCGCGGGCTCGGTCCTCGCGCGCTTCGGCACGGCGGAGCAACGGCGACTCGCCGCGGACAACGCCGCGGGGAAGTGTCTGCTCGCGCTCACCCTCACCGAGCCGGGCGCGGGCAACGACATCCAGGCGGTGGCGACGACCGCGCGCCGCGACGGCGACGCGTGGGTGCTGAACGGCCTCAAGGCGTTCATCACGCTCGGCGGCGTCGCCGACGTCTTGCTGGTCCTGGCGCGCACGGACTCCGACCGTGGCCGCGCGGGCATGACGTTCTTCGCGGTCGACCGGGACACGCCGGGGATCGTCACGACGAAGATGGGCACCTGGGTCAACCGCCCGGCGCCGACGTACAAGGTGGCGTTCGACGACGCGCGCGTGCCGGACACCCGCCGGTTGACCGCGGGCTTCCGCGAGCTGATGGAGGCGTTCAACCGCGAGCGCATCCTCGTCGCGGCGCGCTGGCTCGGACACATGCAGCACGCGCTCGACTGGGCGGTGCGTTACGCGCGCGAGCGCCACCAGTTCGGCCGGCCGATCGGCTCCTACCAGTCGATCGCGTTCCAGCTCGCGCAGGCGCACGTCGACGTCGAGGCCACGCGCCGGCTCACGTACCACGCCGCGCGTCGATGGGACGACGGCGTCCCGCTCGCCGAGCTGATTCTCGACGTCTCGTCCGCGAAGCTCTTCGCCACGCAGGCGGTCGTGCGCGTCACGCAGACCGCGCTCCACGTGGCCGGCGGCTGGGGCGTCACCGACGAGCTCCCCGCGATGCGCATGGCGCTGGACGCGCTCGTCGCCCCCGTGACCGTCGGCAGCTGGGAGATCCAGCTCCGGGCGATCGCGCGCCGGATGGGGCTGCCGTGCGATTGACCTCATCTGGACGGGCTCCCGCGCCCGAGGCGTCGAGGGCGTTGACACCGTCGCCACGCCGCCATAGCATGCCCCGAGGTTACCGATCGAACGCTCGATCGATGGCCACGGCGACGAGGATGGATCGGCCATGACGTACGGGCTCAGGGACCAGACGGTGCGCGACGCACCGAGCTACGACGAGGCGCGCGCGCGGCACGTGTGGCGGGTGCCCGCGCGCTACAACATCGCCTGGGACGTCTGCGGTCGACATGCCGGCGGCTCTCGCCGGCGCGCGCTCGTGTGGGACGCGCCGGGACAGCCCGGTGAGACGTACACCTTCGACGACCTCGAGCGCCTGTCCGACCGCTTCGCGTCCGCGCTCGGCGCCACGGGCGTCGACCGCGGGACCCGTGTGGCGCTCATGCTGCCGCAGACGCCGGAGCACCTGATCGCTCACCTGGCGGTCTTCAAGCTCGGGGCGGTGAGCGTTCCGCTCTCGCGCCTCTTCGGCCCCGACGCGCTCCGCTACCGGCTGGCCGACAGCGGCGCGACGCTGCTCTTCACCGACCGCGACAACGTCGACAAGGCGCTGGGGGTGGCGCCCGACCTGCCCGAGCTCCGCCACGTCGTGCTCTGCGACCGCGACGATGGGCGCGTGGGCGAGCCGGACCGCGCCAGCGACGACCGGCCCGCCCGGGACCGGCGCGTGCTCCCGTTCAGGGAGCTGATGGCCCGCGGCGCCGACGGATTCCGCGCGCTCGACACCGCGGCGGACGATCCCGCGCTCCTGATCTACACCTCGGGGACGACCGGGCCGCCCAAGGGGGCGCTCCACGCGCACCGTTATCTGCTCGGCTACAACGGCGTCGACTACGCGAACAACCGCTCGCGCACGGCGTGACGGTCGTCGCCTCCACCGCGCGCTTCGACCCCGTCGGCGCCCTCGAGCTGATGGAGCGCCACGGCGTGACGAACACCCTCCTGTCCGCCACCGCGCTGCGTCAGATGGCCGTGCGCGTCGACGACCCGAAGCGGTATCGCCTGCGCCTGCGGTGCATCTTCAGCGGCGGCGAGAAGGTCACCCCCGAGATCGCTCGCTGGACCGAGGAGCGCCTGGGCCTGCCGATCAACGAGGTCTACGGCCAGACCGAGGCCAACATCCTCATCGGTGAGAACACGCCGTTGATCCCGCCGCGTCGCGAGCCGCTCGGCCGGCCGTACCCGGGGCACGAGGTCGCGATCGCGGACGACGCGGGCCGCGTCCTCGGACCCGGTGAGCTCGGCGTCATCGCGCTGCGCCGTGGCGACCCCGTGATCATGCTCGGGTACTGGAACCGGCCGGAGGCGACGGCGGCCGCCTGGCGAGGCGACTGGTTCCTGACGGGCGACCTCGGCACGTTCGACGCGGACGGCTTCGTGCACTACAAGGGGCGCGCCGACGACGTGATCAACAGCGCCGGCTTCCGCATCGGTCCCGCCGAGGTGGAGGGCTGCCTGCTCGAGCACGTGGCCGTCGAGCAGTGCGCGGTGGTCGGCGTTCCCGACGACGTCCGCGGCGAGGCGGTGAAGGCGTTCGTCAAGCTGGTACCCGGCCACGCCCCGTCGCCGTCTCTCGCGGACGCGCTCATGCAGCACGTCAAGACCCGCCTCGGCGCCTTCCAGCGCCCGCGGGAGATCGAATGGATCGACGAGCTGCCGATGACCGTCTCGGGCAAGATTCGCCGCGCGGAGCTGAGGGCGCGCAGGGCCGCCGCCGCCACGACCCAGCCGGGGGGTCCGTCGCCGGGCGACTGGGGGCGCCGGCTCTCCGACGCGATCCGCGCGGCGCTGGACGCGCGCGATCTCGCGCGGGCCCGGACGCTCGCGGTCGCGGGCGACGGCCAGGCGCGGAGCTTCGACAAGGAATACGCGCTCATGTACCGGGGGCTCGGCATCACGATCCGCGTGCTCCTCGGGCTGCTGGGCGAGCTCCCGGCGCGGCCCGCGCTGCCCTCGCTCCTCGGCCGGTTTCGCGCCGACATGCTCGAGCTGATGGCGCGCGCGTACCCCGAGCCGGCAGTTCAGGCCGAGCTGACGGTGCTGCGCACGGCGGTCGCTCGTCCGGACGGCGCCCCGGCTTCGGGCCCGCCGTCGCCGGCGCGCGAGGCCACCGGGTCCTCCGACGAGCGAGCCGCCGCTCCGCCGGCGGACGGCATCGGCGCCGAGCTCGAGCGAACGCGCCGGCTCCTGGCGACGGGCGAGGAGATCTTCGCGCGCGAGCAGGCTCGGCTCGCGCGCGAAGTGGTCGCCGCCCTCGACAGCGGCGACGTCGCGCGGGCCCGGCACCTGGTGGACCTGAAGGAGCAGGGGCAGTACGTGCTGCTGCACGACCGGATCATCCGGTTCATGGCCGAGACGTTTGCGTACGTGCTGCGCGAGCTCGGGACCGAGGCGCTGCTGCGCTTCCAGCGCGCCACGGCGGAGGGGCAGCGCGAGGGGTTCGAGCGGTGGGAGCGCATGAGCGCGGCCGAGTTCGCGCGCGCGACGGCGTTCCTGCTGAAGCAGCACATGGGACAGGTGGAGGTCCGCGAGGACGACGAGAGGTTCACCATCGTGCAGGCACCGTGCGGGAGCGGGGGCCGTCTGCGTCTTGCCGGGGCCTACGAGGGTCCCGACGCGCTGCCCTTCGTCGAGATGTCGGGAGCGGCCGCGCTCCCCCCGGGAGCGGCCGCGCTCACGCACGGCGAGCCACGCTTCCCCGTCTACTGCTCGCACTGCCCGGTGTGGAACGGTCTCGCGCCCGTGGAGTGGTTCGGCCGGCCCCACTGGGTCTTCGACGACCCGTCGCGCGAGGACGGCTCGTGCACGCTGCACATCTACAAGCGTCATGACGGCGCGCCGCGCGCGTACCTCGCGCGTCTCGGCATCGCGGAGGCGGGGCGGTGACCTTGCCGGTGCTCGTGCGCGCGGCTGCGCGAACCGCGCGCGCGCCGCTCGGCCACCACGGAGGTCCACGGTGATAGCGCGCGCCGCGGCCCGTGGACCGTCCAAGCGACGAGCCATCGCCACGGTCGTGCAGGACAAGGACCTCGTGGCCCAGCGGCACGACGAGATCTTCCGCGCAGCGAGCCGTGTCTTCATCTCGCGCGGCTACCACGCGGCCACGGTGCGCGCGATCGCGCGGGAGGCCCACCTCTCGCTCGGCGGCCTCTACGCGTACATCCGGACGAAGGAGGACATCCTCTACCTCGTCTTCGACAGGCTGACGACCACGCTCAGGGACGCGATGCGGCGCGCGATCGAGGGGATCGACGACCCGGCGGAGCGCATCCGGGCGGCGATCCACGCGGACCTCAAGACGACCGAGGCGTACCAGGACGAGATCCTGCTGATGTACCAGGAGACGAAGTCGCTCGACCGCGCCTCGCGCCGCGCCGTGCTCAGCCGCGAGGCCGACTACGTCGGCTTCTTCGAGGAGATCCTGCGCGACGGCTACGCGCGCGGCGTCTTCAAGGGAGACCCGCGGCTCGCCGCGGACGCCATCGCGTACCTCTGCTCGATCATCGCGCTCCGGCGCTGGAGCCTGAAGTCCCGGCTTTCCCCGGACGAGGTGCGGGAGGGGCTCGTGGCCTTCATCCTGCGCGGACTCGGGGTGCCGGTGGAGGACGACCGATGAAGGCGGTACGCTGGCACGCCGCGCGTGACGTGCGGCTCGACGACGTCCCTCAGCCCTCGGCCACCGCAGGCGAGGTCGTCCTCGCGGTGGCGGCGTGCGGGATCTGCGGGTCCGATCTGCACGAGTACCTCCACGGACCGCTCTACATTCCGAAGACGCCACACCCGCTCACCGGGATCGCGCCGCCCGTGACGCTCGGCCACGAGTTCTCGGGCCGGATCGTCGACGTGGGGCCGGGCGTCACGGCGCTCCGGACGGGGCAGCGAGTCACCGTCAACCCGTGCCTGCTCTGCGGTGGGTGCGCGTGGTGCCGGCGCGGCCAGGCGAACTACTGCGCGAAGCTCGGCAGCATCGGGCTCTCGCGCGACGGCGCGCTCGCCCCGCTCGTGGGGGTCCCCGCGTACGGGTGCCATCCGCTCCCCGACGATGTCGACGACACGGCGGGCGCGAGCGTCGAGCCACTGGCGGTCGTCCTCCACGCGTGGCGGCGGGCGCGCCTTTCGGGCGGCGAGCGGGTCGTCCTGATCGGTGCCGGCGCGATCGGGCTGCTCCTGCTCCAGGTGCTCCGGACCAAGGGCGCGGGGTGGATCGGCGTCGTCGAGCCGCGCGCGGAGCGCCGGCACCTGGCCGAGGCGCTCGGGGCCGACGCGGTCATCGACCCGGAGAGCGGCGATCCTGCGCGCGCGGTCGCCCGACTCACCGGCGACGAGCGCGCGGCCGTCGTGTTCGAGTGCGTGGGCAGCCCCGCGGCGTTCGCGACCGCCGTACGGGCCGCGGGCAAGGGGGGTCGCATCGTCCTGGTCGGTCTCGTGGCCGAGACGGTGCCGGCGAACCTGCTCGGGCTCCTCGCCCACGAGAAGGAGATCATCGGGAGCTCCGCCTACGTCGACGAGTTTCCCGAGGCGATCCGGCTGCTCGCCGAGCGGCGCGTGAGCGTCGACCCCGTCGTGACGACGCGCGTGCCGCTCGAGGACGCGGTCTCGCACGGGCTCGAGGCGCTCCTGCGACGCGAGGAGGGGCACGTGAAGATCATGATCGTGCCGCGTTGACGGGGGGATGTGATGGACCTCGACCTCACCGACGACCAGCGCGCGCTCCAGGCGCTCTGCCGCGATTTCGCGAAGAAGGACATCCTGCCGCACCGCGACGAGTGGAACACCACCGGCCGCTTCCCGGTCGAGGTCTTCCGGAAGATGGCGGACCTCGGGCTCATGGGGCTGCTCGTCCCCGAGGAGTACGGTGGCACGGGCGTCGGCGCCGTCGCCTACGTCGCCGCGATGGAGGAGATCGCCAAGGCCGACCAGTCCGTCGCGTCCACCTGGAACGCGCATCTCACCATCGGGTCGCTCCCGCTCCTCTACTTCGGCACCGAGGAGCAGAAGCGGCGCTGGCTGGTGCCGCTCGCTCGCGGCGAGCGCCTCGGCGCGTTCGGCCTCACCGAGCCCGAGGCGGGCTCCGACGCGCGAGCGATCCGCACGACCGCGCGGCGTGACGGCGATGGCTGGGTGATCGACGGGACCAAGATGTTCACGACGAACGCGGGGACCGAGATCAGCCAGGGCGTGATCCTGCTCGCCGTGAGCGGGACCAGGGCGGACGGCGGTAAGGAGTACTCCGCGTTCATGGTGCCGCGCGGGACGCCCGGCTTCGACGTCGGCCGGCTCATCCCGAAGATCGGCTGGCACGCCGTCGACACGCGGGAGCTGATCTTCCGCGAGTGCCGCGTCCCCGGCGATCACCTGATCGGGCAGGCGGGGGTCGGGCTCCGGCAGTTCATGCAGGCGCTCGCGATCGGCCGCATCTCCGTCGCCGCGCTGTCGCTCGGCCTCGCGCAGGCGTGCCTCGAGGTCTCCATCGAGTACGCGCGGCAGCGCCGCCAGTTCGACCGGCCCATCAGCACGTTCCAGGCGATCCAGTTCAAGCTCGCCGACATGGCGACCGCCGTGGAAAACGCGCGCCTCATCGTCTTCAAGGCCGCCTGGCTCCACGACCGCGGCCGGCCGTTCGCGAAGGAGGCGGCCATGGCGAAGCTCTACGCGTCCGACACCGCCATGCACGCCGCGCTCGAGGCCGTCCAGATCCACGGCGGCTACGGCTACACCGACGAGTTCGTCGTCTCGCGCTTCTTCCGCGACGCGAAGATCCTCCAGATCGGCGAGGGGACGAACGAGATCCAGCGGCTCGTGATCGCCCGCCTCCTGGGATGTTGACGGAGGCCATGGTGAGGGAGCCGACCCGCGACCAGGCGCTCCGGATCTACCGCACGATGCACCTGATCCGCCGGTTCGAGGAGCGCGTGGCCGAGTGCTTCGCCGCGGCCGAGATCCCCGGCTTCATCCACCTCGCCGTGGGCCAGGAATCCGTGCCCGCGACGGTTTGCGCGCTCCTCGAGCGAGACGACCTCGTCGGCGCCACGCACCGCGGTCACGGGCAGGTGCTGGCGAAGGGGGCCGAGCCCAGGCGCGTGATGGCCGAGCTCTTCGGGCGCGCGACGGGGTACTGCCGCGGCAAGGGCGGCTCGATGCATCTCTGCGCGATGGACCTCGGCGTGCTCGGCACCAACGGCGTCGTCGGCGCGAACCTGCCGATCGCGGTCGGGACCGCGCTCGCCGCGCAGGTCCGAGCCACGCGCCAGGTGACGGTCGGCTTCTTCGGCGATGGCGCGGCGAACACGGGCGCCGCCCACGAGGCGCTGAACCTCGCCGCCGTCTGGGACCTGCCGGTCGTCTTCGTCTGCGAGAACAACCTCTACGCGGAGTTCACGCCGCAGGCGGTGCACACGAAGGGGACGTCGATCGCCGCGCGCGCGGCGGCGTACGGGATGCGCGGCGTGCAGGTCGACGGCAACGACGTGCCCGCGCTCTTCGACGCCGCCGCCGAGGCGGTCGACGCCGCCCGCAGCGGCGCCGGCCCGACGCTCCTCGAGGCGATGACGTACCGCTGGCGGGGCCACCACGAGGGCGACCCGATGGCGTACCGCGCGAAGGACGAGCTGGAGGCATGGCGCGCGAAGGACGCGATCCCGCGGTTCCGCGCATGGCTCGTCGAGCGGGGAATGCTGGCGGCGGACGAGGACGAGCGGCTCGTAGGCGCCGTCGCCGCCGAGGTGGACGACGCGACGGAGTTCGCGCGACGGAGCCCCTGGCCCGCGCCCGAGGCGGCGCTCGAGGACGTTCATGCCTGAAGTCCGCTACGTCAAGGCGATCGCCGACGCGCTTGCCGAGGAGATGGCGCGCGACGAGCGGGTGATCGTCCTCGGCGAGGACGTGGGCGCGCCCGGCGGCACGTTCGGCGCCACGCGCGGGCTCTACCAGCAGTTCGGCAAGGAGCGCGTGCGCGATACGCCGATCAGCGAGACCGCGATCGTCGGCGCGGCGATCGGCGCCGCGGTCGCGGGGCTCCGGCCCGTCGTCGAGGTCATGTTCATGGACTTCATCGCGACCTGCTGGGATCAGGTCGTGAACCAGATGGCGAAGATGCGGTACATGTTCGGCGGGCAGGTGCGGCTGCCGCTCGTCGTCCGCACCCACACGGGCGCGGGGCTCAACGCCGGCCCCCAGCATTCGGGAAGTCTCGAGGCCTGGGCGGTTCACGTCCCGGGACTGAAGGTGGTGATGCCGGCCACGCCCGCGGACGCGAAGGGCCTGCTCAAGGCGGCGATCCGCGACGACAACCCCGTGCTCGTGCTCGAGAACAAGACGCTCTACGCGATGAAGGGCGAGGTGCCGGCGGGCGAGCACGTCACACCGCTGGGGCGCGCCGAGGTGCGGCGCGGGGGCAGCGACGTCACGATCGTCGCGCTCTCGCGCATGGTGGGGGAAGCGCTGCGCGCGGCCGAGACGGTCGCCGCCGAGGGCATCAGCGCCGAGGTGATCGATCCGCGGACACTGGCGCCGCTCGATCGCGACACGATCCTCGCGTCCGTCGCGAAGACCGGCCGCCTCGTCGTGGCCCACGAGGCGTGGGCGCCGTGCGGGGTCGGCGCGGAGATCATCGCCCTCGCGGCCGAACATCGAGGAGCGCCCCGGGTCCCCCGGGGCGCTTCCGAGGGCGGGGGGGTGTGGGGGGCCATGTCGGGGCCCCCCACGTTGATGGTCCGGCGGGTGACGCCGCCGCACACCCCGGTGCCGTTCAGCCCGCCGATGGAGAAGCTCTGGCTGCCCGACGCGGCGCGGATCGCGGCCGCGGTGCGCGAGGTGATGGGCTGATGCGCGTGCGCGTCAAGATCCCGAAGCTCGGGCTCACGATGACCGAGGCGACGATCCTCGAGTGGCGGAAGTCCGTCGGAGACGCCGTCACGGCGGGCGAGCCGCTCGTCGTCATCGAAACCGAGAAGGCGGACGTGGAGGTGGAGGCGCCGGCGAGCGGGACGCTCGTCGAGATCCTGGGCGCCGTGAAGCAGGTCTGCCCCGTGGGTGGGGCGATCGCGGTGATCGAGCTCCCGGGCGCCTGACGACGGATATGTCGGCACGGATCGACCTCGGCGGCACGGTCGCGCTCGTCACCGGAGCCAGCCGCGGCCTCGGGCGCAGCATCGCGCTCGCGCTCGGCGAGGCGGGCGCTGATCTGGCCCTCGCCGCCCGCAACCGCGAGGATCTCGAGCGCACCGCCGCGGACGCCGCGAAGCACGGCGTGCGCGCGGAGATCTTCCTCGCGGATCTCACCGCGCCCGCGGCCATCGAGGCGCTCGTCGCGGACGCCGAGCGCGCGTTCGGCCGAGTCGACGTGCTCGTCAACAACGCGGGCATCGCGGGCCGTGAGGTCCCCGTCCACGAGCTCTCCGCCGAGGACTGGGACCGGGTGCTCGCCGTCAACCTGCGCGCCCCCGCGCTCTGCGCGGGGGCCGTGGCGCGCGGAATGATCGCGCGGCGACGGGGGCGCATCGTCAACGTCGCCTCGATCGGCGGGCTCACGCCGCTCGCACGGATGGCGCCTTACTGCGCGGCGAAGGCGGGCCTCGTGCAGCTCACGCGCGTCATGGCGCTCGAGCTGGCGCGCCACGGCGTCCAGGTGAACTGCGTCTGTCCCGGGTACTTCGCCACGCCGATGAACGAGGAGTTCTTCGCCACCCGTGCCGGCCAGGACGTGATCCAGCGCTCGATCCCCATGCGCCGGCTCGGCGAGCCGGCGGAGCTCGCCCCGGCCGTCGTGCTGCTCGCCTCCGACGGTGCCAGCTTCATGACCGGCTCCGTCGTCGTGGTCGACGGCGGCCACACGCTCACCTGATCGCCACACCAGAGGAGGACGCATGGACAACGGAATGAACCGCAGGCAATTCCTGACCGCGGCGGGCGCCGCGGCGGCCGGCGCCACGCTGGGCCCGCTCGTGCCGGGGCCGCGCGCGTACAGCGCCGAGCCCATCGTCGTCGGGTTCGTCAGCATCTTCTCCGGACGCGTCGCGTCCCTCGGCGAGACGGGCTACCGCGGCCTGGAGTTCGCCATCGACGAGATCAACGCGAAAGGCGGCCTGCTGGGCCGGCAGCTGAAGGCGATCAAGCAGGACAGCGCCGGCAAGATCGAGGACGCCGTCCGCGTCGCCCGCGACTTCGTGACGCGCGACAAGGTGGACCTCCTGATGGACCACTCGTCGAGCCGGGAGGCGTTCGCCGTGCGGGAGGTCTCGCGCGATCTCAAGAAGGTCACGATGGTGACGGCGAGCGAGACGACCGAGCTGACCGCGGATCCGAAGGCCCGGACGCCGTACACGTTCCGCGCCGCACGCCAGACGCTGCACGACGGCATCGTGGGCGGCATCTACGCCGCCGGCGTGTCGAAGGCCAAGGGGATGACGAAGTGGTACAGCGCCTCTCCGGACTACGCGTACGGGCGGGCGTCGACCGAGGAGTTCTTCGCGTCGCTCAAGGCGAGCTTCCCCGAGATGCAGATCGTCGGTCAGGCGTGGCCGAAGCTCTTCGAGCCGGACTACACCGCGTTCCTCACGAAGATGCTCCAGGACAGGCCGAACGCCTGCTACTCGGCGCTGTGGGCGGGCGACCTCGTGACGTTCGTGGAGCAGGGCGGGCTCTACGGGCTGTTCGACCAGATCGCGTTCTTCGGGATCAACCTCGCCGACTACACGATCCTCAAGGCGCTCAAGAAGGTGCCCGCGGGCATGCACTCCGGCTCGCGGTACCTCACGAACGTGCCCGACACCTCGGCGAACAAGAGCTTCGGCGAGCGGTACGAGAAGAAGTACAAGGAGCTGCCCACGAACTGGAGCCAGGAGTGCTACACGGGCATGCAGTTCCTCGCCGAGGCCGTCCGCAAGGCCGGTTCGACGAAGAGCGACGACCTCGTGAAGGCGCTCGAGGGCCTGACGGTCAAGGCGCCGTGGGGCGTCGACGGCACCGTGACATTGCGCAAGCGCGACCACACGATCGTGAACTACGCGATCGGCTGGGGCCAGACGCAGCCGCAGGCGCCGTGGGTGCCGAAGACCAGCTCGGTGCCGTGGGACAAGATCCTCGCCCAGGAGGAGGCGTACCTGAAGTCGAAGGGCTGGGTGTAATCCGGGCGAAGGAGGCGGCAGTCATGAACCTCGGCGGGTGGGCTGCGTCCGGTGGGGGGTGTCGGGCCGGGGGAGGCCGAGGGGGGCGTAGCCCCCTTCGTGCGATCAGCCCGGCGTTCGCTCCCCCCGACGATTAATGGACCTCGGCGCGTTCGCCCAGTGCGTGAGCTCGACGCTCTGCGTCGTGAGCCAGCTCACCAGCGCGCTCATCACCGGGCTGATCCTGTTCCTCGTGGCCTCGGGGCTGTCGCTCGTCTTCGGCGTCATGGGCATCCTGAACTTCGCGCACGGCTCGCTCTACATGCTCGGGGCGTACCTGTCGTTCTCGCTGCTCCGCCTGAACTTCGGCGTGGCGACGGTGGCGGCGGCGCTCGGCGTGGCGGTGATCGGGCTCCTGCTCGAGCGCGTGTTCATCCGCCACGTCTACCGCGCGCCGCTGCTCTACCAGCTGCTCCTCACCTACGCGTTCATCCTCGTGCTCGACGACGTCGCGAAGCTCATCTGGGGTTACGACTTCGTGAGCATGGGCGTGCCGGATGCGTTCCGCCGGCCGCCCATCTTCATCGGCCGGGCTCCGGTTCCCGCCTACTACATGTTCATCATCGTGGTCGGGGTCGTGGTGGCCGTGGGGCTCTGGCTCCTGCTGACCCGGACGCGCTTCGGGCGCATCATCCGCGCGGCCGCGGACAACCCGACGATGGTCGCCGCGCTCGGCGTGAACGTGGCGGCCGTGTCGGCCGGGGTGTTCGTGCTCGGGAGCTTCCTCGCCGGCCTCGGCGGCGTGCTCGCCGCTCCCGTCCGCTCCATCTTCCCGGGCATGGGGTTCTCGATCCTCGTGGAGTCGTTCATCGTCGTGGTCATCGGCGGCCTCGGCAGCGTGGCCGGCGCGTTCGTCGGCGCGCTCCTGATCGGCTTCGTCCGCGCGTTCGGCTCCGTGGCCTTCCCGGCCCTCGAGGAAGGCCTGGTGTTCATGCTGATGGCGGCCGTGCTCCTCACGAGACCGCGCGGCGTGCTGGGCGTGGGCAAGGAGCTCTGAGAGCTCGTGACACACTCGACCGCTCTGCGCTCGATTGTTCGACGCACTGAGGTGACGTGGGGTCTCGTCGCGGCCGCCGTGGCGGCGGTCCTGCCGCTGATCTACCCGTCGACGTTCCTGCTCAACGTCGGCCCCCAGATCCTCGTCATGGGCGTGTTCGCGATGAGCCTGAACCTGATGCTCGGCTACACGGGGATGGTCTCGTTCGGACACGCCGCGTACTTCGGCATGGGCGCCTACACGCTCGGCATCCTGATGCAGAAGACGGCCGTCGGCCTCGCGGCGTCGCTGGTACTCGCCGTGGCCGGCGCCGCCCTGCTGGCGCTCGTCATCGGGTTCTTCTGCGTGCGGCTCGGCACCATCTACTTCTCGATGCTCACGCTGGCCTTCGCGCAGATCGTCTACACCGTCGTCATCCGCGCCACGCCGCTCACCGGCGGGGACCAGGGCCTGATCGGCGGGATCCCCGTGCCCCCGGTCCGGCTCGGCCCGTGGACGGTCGCGCTGCGCTCGCCGCTCGCGTTCTACGAGCTGACGCTCTCGCTCACCGTCGCGGCCTTCCTCCTCGCGAAGGTGCTGGTCGACTCGCGCTGGGGCCTGCTGCTCCGCGCGGTCAGGGACAACGGCGACCGCGTCGAGTTCCTCGGCGCGAGCGCCCGCGGGCTCCGGCTGTCCGCGTTCGTCGCCGCCGGCGGCTTCGCGGGCCTCGCCGGCGCGCTCATGGCGCTCTACGTCGGTGGCGCGTATCCCGACTTCGTGTACTGGACGAAGTCCGCGGAGCCGATCTTCATGGTGCTCATCGGCGGCATGCACACCCTGCTCGGGCCGCTGGTGGGCGCGGCGGTCCTGGTCGGGCTCACGGCGGTCATCACGCAGTACACGAGCCTCTGGGGCCTCGTGCTCGGCGCGATCCTCGTCGCGTTCACGCTGTTCCTGAAGGTCGGGCTGCTCGACTTCGGCGCCGAGCGCTGGCGCAGCCGTGCGGCTGCGGCGCCGGGCAACCCGCCCGTGGGCGGCGTGGCGCGGGCGCGGGAGGCGAAGTAGCCGTGGCGCTCCTCGACGTCCGCGGCCTGTCGAAGGCGTTCGGCGCCTTCCAGGCCGTCCACCACGTGAGCTTCGCCGTCGAGGCCGGCGAGTTCTCGGCGCTCATCGGGCCGAACGGGGCCGGCAAGACGACGCTGTTCAACCTGCTGACCGGGCACGTGCCGAAGACGGCCGGTCGCGTGATCTTCGACGGCGCCGACATCACGCACCGCTCTCCGCACGACGTCGTGCACCTCGGCATCGGCCGCGCGTTCCAGCGTGCGAACGTCTTCCCGGCCATGACGGTGCTCGACAACGTCCACGCCGCCGTGGTCGCGCACGAGCGGGCGCACCGCGACCCGCTGCGAGCGGCGCGGCGGGATGCGGCCGGCCGGGCCCGCGCGCTCGAGGTGCTCGAGTGGGTGCACCTGGAGGGCGCGGCCGAGCTGCCCGCCGGCAGCCTCTCGCACGGCGACCAGAAGCTGCTCGACATCGCTCTGGCCCTGGCGCTCCGCCCGAAGCTGCTCCTGCTCGACGAGCCGACCGCGGGCATGCACCCCGAGGAGCGTCGCGCGACGATGGCGCTCGTCAAGCGCCTCTGGCGGGACCTCGGGATGACCGTCGTCTTCGTCGAGCACGACATGGACATCGTGTTCACCGTCGCCGACACGATCCGCGTGCTCCACCATGGCGAGCTGGTGGCCGAGGGGCCGCCGGCCGCGATCAGCACGAACCAGCTCGTCATCGAGGCCTACCTGGGGGAGGGCGTGCTGTGACGCGGGGTGGAGGGCCGCTCCTCGAGCTCGCCGGCGTGGACGCCTTCTACGGTCGCGCGCAGGCGCTCTTCGACGTCTCGCTCACCCTGCGCCGCGGCGAGATCGTCGTGCTCCTCGGGCGGAACGGCGCCGGGAAGAGCACCACCTTCAAGAGCGTGGCGGGGCTGGTCACCGTCCGTGGCGCCGTGCGGCTGCGCGACCGCGACGTCGCCGGCCTGGCGGCTCACCGCGTCGCCCGGCTCGGCGTCGGCTACGTGCCGGAGGACCGGCAGATCTTCCCGCACCTCACCGTGGCCGAGAACCTCGACATCGCCGTGAAGCCGGGACCGGACGGAGGCGTGCACTGGACGCGCGAGCGGCTCGAGGAGATCTTCCCGATCCTGGCTCCGCTGCGCCGGCGTGCGGGCGGGGCGCTCTCCGGCGGCGAGCAGCAGCTCGTGACCATCGCGCGCACGCTGATGGGCAACCCCGACGTCCTGCTCCTCGACGAGCCGTCCGAGGGGCTGGCGCCCGCGATCGTCAAGGCGCTGGCCGGCCTGGTCGAGCGGCTCCGGGACGAGGGCGTCTCGATCCTGCTGTCCGAGCAGAACGTCCGCTTCGCGCTGCGCGTCGCCGACCGCGCATACATCATCGACAGCGGGCACATCCGGTACGAGGGAACGGTGGACACGCTCCGCGGCGAGCCGGAGATCATGAAGCGCTACCTGGCGGTTTAATCCCAGAGTCGAGGAGCGCCCCGGGTTCCCCGGGGCGCTTCCGAGCGTTGGGGGGTTTGGGGGCCATTTCGGGGCCCCCATGAGGACAAGATGACGACGCTGATCACGGGAGGGACCGGGCTCATCGGGGCGAGCCTCGCCGCGAAGCTGCTGGTACGGGGCGAGCGCGTCACGCTCCTCGACGTCGCGCCCGCCGACTGGCGCATCGCGCACCTGCGCGACGGCGTGGGGGACCGTCTCACCGTCGTGCGCGGCGACGTGACGTCGCTCGTCGATCTGCTCGAAGCGGTCCGGGCACACCGGGCGACCGCGATCGTCCACCTCGCGTACGTGCTCGGCGCCGAGAGCAACGAGCGACCCGAGCTCGCCACCCGCGTGAACGTCGTCGGGACGGCGAACGTGCTGGAGGCCGCCCGCCTCGGCGGCGCATCCCGCGTGCTCCTCGCCAGCTCCATCGCCGTGTACGGCGCCGACGAGGAGTATCGACCGGAGGAGCTGCCGCTCCGGGAGGACGTGCCGCTCCGCGTCGCGCGGGGCGTTCCGATCTACGGCGGCGGGAAGGTGTACCTGGAGCATCTCGGCGCTCACTACGCGAGACGCTGCGGGCTCACCGTGGCCGGCCTTCGCCCGAGCATCGTGTACGGGTGGGGACGAGAGCGGGGCGCGAGCGCGTTCGCCGGCGAGGTCGTGGATCGCGCGGCGGCGGGTCAGCCGGTCACGGTGGACTTCGGCGACGCTCGCGTGAGCCTCGTGTACGTCGAGGACGTGGCGTCGCAGTTCCTGGCGCTGCTCGACGCCGACCCCGGGCGGCTCGAGCGCCGGCGCTTCTTCAACACCGGCGGCGACACGTGCACCGTGCGCGAGCTGGTGGACGCCGTGCGGCGGCTCATCCCCGGCGCGCGGATCGAGGTGCGCAGCAAGGGGGAGCGCGACCTCGCGGGGCTCGCGGCGAGCGTGTCGGACCGCTCGCTCGCGCAGGAGCTCGGCGTGCGGCGTGAGTTCACGCCGCTCGAGGTCGGCCTCCGCCACCAGGTGGAGATCGCCCGGGCGCGCGCCGGCGCCGGAGACCGGCGGTGACCTTCGCCGACCAGTTCGTCGCCGCGCTGCCGCGCACGGAGAGCGGCAAGATCCAGCGCGCGCTGCTGCGCCGGGAGGTGATGCCATGAGCGCCTGGAATCTCGCGTCCGTCCTCGCGCACCACGCCGCTCGCTTTCCGGACCGCGCGTGCCTCGTGTGGGGCGACGAGACCATCACGTACGCGGAGCTCGATCGCCGGTCGGCCGCGACCGCTGCCGGCCTCGCGAAGCTCGGCGTCTCGCGCGGCGACGTCGTGGCCATCCTGCTCTACAACTGTCCGGAGCTCCTGGAGGCGATGTTCGCGGTGAGCCGGATCGGCGCGGTCTTCATGCCGATCAACTGGCGGCTCGCCGGCGAGGAGGTCGCGTACATCGCGAGCCACGCCGGTACCAGCTGCGTGATCTCCGAGCCCGAGCTGGCCCCGCTCGCAGAGGCGGCGCGGTCTCGGCTCGACGGCGCGCGGTTCGTCTCGGTCGGCCCGCCGCCCGGCGGCTGGACCGCGTTCGCCGCGCTCCGCGAGGCGGACCCGCCGCCGATCGAGCCCGTCGGTCCCGACGACCTTCACCGCCTCATGTACACGTCGGGGACGACCGCGCGCCCCAAGGGCGTCATGATCACGTACGCGAACCTCTACTGGAAGAACGTCGCCCACGTGATCGAGTTCGGGATCACCGGCGCGGACAAGGGCCTCGCGTGCGGGCCGCTCTACCACGTGGGCGCGCTCGATCTCACGACGACGACGGTGCTCTATGCCGGCGGCACCGTCGAGATCCACCGCACGTTCGACGCCGACCAGGTGCTCGACACCATCGAGACGCGAGGCATCACCAATGTCTGGCTCGCGCCGTCGATGGTGAACGCGCTCCTCGCGCACCCGACGCTCGATCGGCGCGACCTCTCGGGCCTCAAGCTCGTGATCGACGGCGGGGAGAAGATGCCGCTGCCGCTCATCGAGCGGCTCCTGCGCGCGTTCCCGAGCGCCTGGTTCGCCGACGCGTACGGGCTGACCGAGACCGTCTCCGGCGACACGTTCCTCGACAAGCGGAAGACGGTCGAGAAGATCGGCTCGGTCGGCACGCCGTGCCTGCACCTCGAGGTGGCGATCCGCGACGACGAGGACCGCCCGGTGCCGGCGGAGACCCTCGGCGAGATCGTGCTGCGGGGGCCCAAGGTCTTCAAGGGTTACTGGAAGGATCCGGAGGCGACGGCGGCGGCGTTCCGCGGCGGCTGGTTCCACACCGGGGACATCGGCTACCTCGACCCGGACGGCTTCCTCTACATCGTCGACCGGAAGAAGGACCTCATCATCTCCGGCGGCGAGAACATCGCGTCGCCGGAAGTCGAGCGCGTGCTCTACGAGCACCCGGCCGTGCTCGAGGCCTCGGTGGTGGGGCGGCCGGACCCGCGCTGGGGCGAGGTCCCCGTCGCCTTCGTCGTCCTGCGCGACGGCGCCAAGGCCGCGGCCGAGGAGCTCCAGGAGTTCTGCCGGGCGCGGCTCGCGCGGTTCAAGGTCCCGCGTGCCGTCGAGTTCATCGACGCGCTCCCGCGCAATCCATCCGGCAAGGTGCTCAAGCGCGTGCTGCGCGAGCAGGCGAGGCCCGGCGGCGCCGGCTGAGAGGAGTTGATGAGCGCGGACTACAGCGGGATGTTGCCGTGCTTCTTCGGCGGGTTCGAGTCCCGCTTGGTGCGCAGGAGCTCCAGCGCCGCCACGAGGCGCACCCGGGTGTCCCGCGGGTCGATCACCTCGTCCAGGTAGCCGCGCTCGGCGGCGACGTAGGGATTGGCGAACTTCTCACGGTACTCGCGGATCTTCTCGGCGCGCAGCTCGGCGCCGTTGCCCCCGGCCTGCTCGATGTCACGGCGGTACAGGATGTTGACCGCGCCCTCCGGCCCCATCACCGCGATCTCGGCCGTCGGGTAGGCGTAGTTGGCGTCGCCGCGGATGTGCTTCGAGGACATGACGTCATAGGCCCCGCCGTAGGCCTTCCGGGTGATCACGGTCAGCTTCGGAACGGTGGCCTCGCAGTAGGCGTACAGCAGCTTGGCGCCGTGCTTGATGATGCCGCCGAATTCCTGGGCGGTCCCGGGCAGGAACCCGGGCACGTCGACGAACGTGAGGAGCGGGATGTTGAAACAATCGCAGAAGCGCACGAAGCGAGCGCCCTTGAGCGAGGCATTGATGTCCAGGCAGCCGGCGAGATGTGCCGGCTGGTTCGCGACGACGCCGACGGGTCGCCCACCCAGCCGTCCGAAGCCGATGACGATGTTCGGCGCGAAATCCGGCTGAACCTCGAAGAAGTAGTGGTCGTCGAGGACGGGCCGGATGATGTCCTTGATGTCGTACGGCTTGTTCGGCTGATCCGGCACCACGTTCCGGAGACTCTCGTCACGCCGGTCGATGGGGTCGAGCGTCGGCCGGAGCGGCGGGTCCTCCATGTTGCTCTGCGGCAGGAACGTCATCAGCTCGCGGATCAGCGCCAGGCACTCCTCCTCGCTGTCCGCCGAGACGTGGGCGACGCCGGACCTGGAGCCGTGGGTCGTCGCGCCACCGAGGTCCTCGGCGCTGACCTCCTCGCGCGTCACGGCGCGGATCACGTCCGGGCCGGTCACGAACATGTACGAGCTGCCCTTGACCATGAACACGAAGTCCGTGATCGCCGGCGAGTACACCGCGCCGCCGGCGCACGGGCCCATGATCGCCGAGATCTGCGGCACCACGCCGGACGCCAGGGTGTTACGGAGGAAGATGTCGGCGTATCCCGCCAGCGAGACGACGCCTTCCTGGATGCGCGCGCCACCCGAATCGTTGAGCCCGATGACCGGGACCCCGGTCTTCATCGCCAGGTCCATGATCTTGCAGATCTTCCGGGCGTACGCTTCCGACAGCGAGCCTCCGACGACGGTGAAGTCCTGCGCGAACACGAAGACGGGGCGACCGTGAATCTTGCCGGAGCCGGTCACCACGCCGTCGCCGAGGACCCGCTGTTCCTCCATCCCGAAGTCGTGACACTGGTGCACCACGAACTTGTCGAGCTCGGTGAAGGAGCCGGCGTCCACGAGGAGCTCGACGCGCTCGCGAGCGGTCTTCTTGCCCGCCTTGTGCTGGCGGCGAATACGGTCCTCGCCGCCCCCGAGCTCGGCCTCGGCATGGCGGCGGTCTAGTTCCTCGAAACGTCGCTCAAGGGACATGTGGGGGACTCCAGCGGCGAGAGTTGCCGGCGATTGTAGGCAGCGGCCGATCCAAAAGTCAACGGATTCATTGACTTTCTCGACCGCTCGGGCGGTCAGCCGTCCGTCGCGCGCTGACCTTGACACGCACGGCGAGGGGGCGCAATGATCCTTGCCTATGTCGCTCGGGTGTCCGTGGTGAGCGGACTGCCGCCGATCGCCTCGCCTGTAGTCGAGCCCTTCCTGCCGGAAACGCACGGAAGCATCCCGCTGTAGGAAAGGAACCGGATATGTCTTGGGAGCAGGTCTTCGGATTGATCACGAGCATCTTGCTGACCCAGACCGGGGTTCCCAACCTGGCCTTCAAAGAGGTCGTCATGCTCCTGATCGCCTTCTTTTTCCTCTATCTGGCCGTGGCCAAGGAGTATGAGCCCCTGCTGCTGGTGCCCATCGGCTTCGGGATCTTCCTGGTCAACTTCCCGCTGGCGCCTCTCATGGGTGTCACCGAGGCCGGACACCCCGAGCTGCTCCGTGCGTTCTACAGATACGGCGTCGAATGGGAGATCATCCCCTCGGTCATCTTCCTGGGGCTGGGGGCCATGACCGATTTCGGTCCGTTGATCGCGAACCCCAAGACCCTGATCATCGGCGCCGGAGCGCAGCTCGGAGTCTTCATCACGTATATCGGCGTCCTCTTCTTCGGGTTCACCTTGAAGGAAGCCGCCTCCGTGGGGATCATCGGTGGGGCCGACGGTCCGACCACCATCTATCTGACGGCCAAGCTCGCGCCACACCTGCTGGGGGCCAACGCACTGGCGGCCTATTCCTACATGGCCATGGTTCCCCTGATCCAGCCTCCCATCATGAAGCTCCTGACCTCGGACACGCAGCGCCGGATCCAGATGCGGCAGCTTCGGCCCGTGTCGGCCAGGGAGAAGCTCATGTTCCCCCTCATCGGCGCGAGCCTGATCATCCTGCTCATCCCGGCGGTGGCCCCTCTGATGGGGATGTTCATGTTCGGGAACTTCATGCGCGAGTGCGGCGTGGTCAGGCGCCTGACCGACACGGCCCAGAATGCGTTGATGAACATCGTGACCATCTTCCTCGGGCTTTCGGTGGGAGCCACCATGCAGGCCGATGCCTTCTTGAGCTACAAGCCGCTGCTCATCTTCGGCTTCGGTCTGTTCGACTTCATGGTCTGCACCGCGGGCGGGATCTTCACGGTGCAGGTCATGAACCTGTTCGTGAAGGAAAAGATGAATCCGCTGATCGGGTCCGCCGGTGTCTCGGCCGTTCCCATGGCGGCGCGGGTCTCCCACTCGATGGGGCTGAGAGCCGATCCGGACAACTGGTTGCTGATGCACGCCATGGGCCCCAATCTCGCCGGCGTGATCGGTTCGGCGGCAGCGGCCGGGATGTTCATCGCCATGTTCCAGTAGGAGGCATTCGTGAGAGCGAAACGGTGCCGGGGATTCGCCCTCCTCGTGCTGGCCTGTCTCATCGTGACTCCGTCGCCCGGCCTGGCAGCGTTCGGAGACGACACGGAGAAGCCTGCGCCCGAGTTCACCCGAAAGGGGGAGGTCGTCACCGCAACACTGATTCCCCGTGCCAAGAGCACCAGCGTGGACATCGACGTCAGGGTCTCCGGAGGAACGCTCGACGAGGTCAGGGCGTACGACTTCGAGAACGCTCGACGACCCGAGGTCGACATCAAGGATTACAAGAGCGGCCTGTTCGAGATCCGCATCCGCGATGTGAACACGAGCGGAGAAGCCCGGCTCTCCATGACCTCGTCCTTTTTCACATCGGGCACGGAGCTCTGGATCTTCAACCCGAAACGGCCGTCTGCCTGGATGAAGGTCGACGCCGTCGAAACGATCAGCCATCCCGGCGGCGCCTACGAGCTGGCCGTCAGGGCCGCCGACGGCGGAGACTTCGATGCCGACGGTGCCGCCGACGGACGCATGACCGTGATCGCCGGTCCGAGGGACTCGTTCTGGGGATATGCGCTCGGGACGCTCTTCATCCGTTTCGCCGGCATCTTCGTCGTGCTGGCCATCCTGATGATCGGCATGGTCCTCGCCGGACGGGTCTTCCAGGTGATGGAGCGACGAGGTGTGACCGCTGCACCGGCGCCCCCGCCGCCCGAGACGGTCCGGGAAGCTCGGGCAACGGGAACGCCTGCCGAAGTCGAACCGGAACTGGCGGCGGCCATCGCCGGCGCCCTGCACCTCTACTTCAGGTCCATGCGACCGGACACGGTGGATCTTGGCGTACCGGATGGCAGCGCCTGGGCCCAGAGCGGGAGGATGAAGATCATGGAGGAGCGGTTCCTGGTCTTCAACCGTCGTGCGCGCTGACATCCACGAGTGAAGAGGCGGCCATGAGATATCAGATCGCCATCAAGGACAGGAAGTTCGACGTGGAAGTGGTCGACGTGCAGGCCGGCGTCGCCACGGTGCTCGTCAACGGAGAATCGTACGCCGTCACCATCGAGAACTACGCGGCGATCGCGGGCGCGGGACCGATCTCGGGAGCTCGGGCCGCTCCTGCCGTGACGAGGCCCGCCGCAGCACCATCGGCCATCAAGGCCGCTCCGCAGCCTGTGAAACCTGCGCAGCCGGCGGCCACTGCCGCTCCCGGGGGAGGGACCGCCATCATCGCCCCGATCCCGGGTCTCATGCTCGAGATCAAGGTGAAGGTGGGAGACACGGTCACCGCCGGCCAGACCGTGGCCATCCTGGAAGCGATGAAGATGGAAAACAACATCGCCACCAGCGTGAGTGGCCGGGTGATGGACATCGTGGCTGCCAAGGGCGCACAGATCGGCACGGGTGACATGATCATGATCGTCGGGTAGAGCCGGAGGTCCGGAGAGCGACCGGCAGCATCATTTGACAGCGATCGGCGCGGGTGCCAGCATCCGACCACCCCCGGCTCGCGTCAAGCCGTCCAAGGAGGTTCTGCATGGCGACGACCGAGACGCGTTCCGCGCTCCACACGCCGCTCTGCGACCGGCTCGGCATCCGCTACCCGATCTGCCAGGCAGGGATGGGATACGTCGCCCGCTCCGGGCTCGCCGCGGCGGTGTCCGCGGCCGGCGGGCTCGGCGTCATCGCGGCCGCGCACTGCACCCCGTCGGAGTTACGAAACGAGATCCGCCGCGTCCGCGATCTCACCGACCGGCCCTTCGGCGTCGACATCCTCTTCGCCACCGTGCGCGCCGCGGGCGACGAGGTCAACCGCTTCACCGACGCGGTGAAGCGGTGGGTCGACGTCACGCTCGACGCGCGCGTCCCCGTGCTCGTTGCGGGTCTCGGCAGCCCCGGGCCGGTCACCGCCCAGGCCCACCGGCTCGGCATGACGGTGATGGCGCTCTGCGGAAACGTCAAGCAGGCGCGCGACCACGCGGCCAACGGCGTCGACGTCGTCATCGCGCAGGGACACGAGGCGGGCGGCCATACCGGTCGCGTCGGCGGCCTCGTGCTCGTTCCGGCGGTCGCCGATGCGGTCGCGCCTCGGCCGGTCGTGGCCGCCGGCGGGATCGCGGACGGTCGGGGCCTCGTCGCCGCGCTGGCGCTGGGCGCCCACGGGATCTGGATCGGGACGCGGTTCATCGCCACGCCCGAGGCCCACGCCCACGACAACTACAAGCGCAAGGTCATCGCGATCGACGAGGAGGGCACGGTCGTGACGCGCGGCGCGAGCGGCAAGCCGTGCCGGTTGATCCGCAACGACTTCACGCGCGACTGGGAGCGGCGGACCGCCGAGATCCTGCCGTTCCCGATCCAGGCGGAGCGGGTCGGGCATCCCGCCGCGCTGCTCGCCCGGGAGCGCGGCGACGTCGACAACGGCAACGCGCCGTGCGGGCAGAGCGCGGGGCTGATCCGCGAGATCCGGCCGGCGCGTGACGTCGTCACGTCCATCGTGGAGGACGCCGAGCGCGTCCTCGCCCGCCTGCGGGGCTGACGCGGAGAGCCGGGCCCGGCCGCGACGACTGAACGCCTTGTCGCGTCGCTCTTCGAGCTCGTCGGGGCCGGGGAGCTCGAGCGCTCAATCTCGCGGCGGCGTCGCGCCCTTTCGCATCTCGTCGCGCATCGCGTCCTTGCCCGCCTCGAACGCCGTCATCAGCCGCTGCGTCTGCTCCTCGAACACCTCCCGGCTCTTGTCGAGCCACTCGCCGGCGCGGCCTTGCGCCTCGGTGGCGAGCGTCTGCGCGCGCCGTGCCAGGTCGCCGCCCTTCTCGCCGAGGATCTCGCGCGCCTGCTGCCCGGTGCGCGGGGTCATGAGCAGCGCGGCGGCGGCGCCGAGAACGGTCCCGAACAGGAACCAGCCGAGATACCCTGCTGCGTCGCTTCGGTCGTTCGCCATGGTGCCCTCCCTATCCCTTCCGGAGCCGGTGGACGAACACGTCCACCCCCCGCTTGAGCCCGACGGCGAGGCTCAGGAGCTGACCGGTCCGCGTCAGTCCTCCGAGCGCGACCAGCACCCCGCTGATTCCGCCGAGGATCGCGCTCACCCGCTCGGTGACGGCACCGATCTGCTGAAGCTCGAACTGCGCATCGCGTGTCAGGCTGCGGAGCTCTCCGCTCAGCTGGCGCATCTCGCTGACCAGCGGGCCAAGCTCCTGCTCGAGCATACCAAGGAGACTCTCGGCCCGGGTGAGCACGCGCCGGAGCGCCAGCAGGGCCGCCGCCAGCGCGAAGGTGAGCACGAGGAGGCAGACGGCGAGCACCGCCTGGAGGGTCGTGGACATGGCGCGGAATTATGCGGGAAAACGCGCGGGAAAGTCAATGAATCCGTTGACTTTCCTGAGCCTCACTCCCTATAATCACCCCCTCAGCCGATCGACGGTTGTCCCGGGGTGCCCCGTCTCCCATGATGTCAGCGCTCGCGAACCAGTCGGGTGGCCGAGGAGCGCCACGGCTGTGCCGGGGCGCTCCGAGCGCGGGGCCGGGGGAGCACGAGGGGGGCGTGAGCCCCCTTCGTCCGGGTGTCGGGGGCATCGATAGTCCCCCCATGGAGGTAGAAGCGTGAGCGAGCGGAGCGAGGAGCGCAAGGCGCTGTTCCAGACGTCGTGGGGCGCGCCGGTCAAGCGCGTGTACGGCACGGACGACCTGCCCGAGGGGCTCCCCGAGCGGCTGGGCGAGCCGGGCAAGCCCCCGTTCACGCGCGGCGTCCACCCGACGATGTATCGCGGGCGGCTCTGGACGATGCGCCAGTACGCCGGCTTCGGCTCCGCCGCCGAGACGAACAAGCGCTACCGCTACCTGCTCGACCAGGGGCAGACGGGCCTGTCCGTCGCCTTCGATCTGCCGACGCAGATGGGGTACGACCCGGACGCCGCGCTCGCGCGCATCGAGGTCGGCAAGGTCGGCGTGTCGATCGCGGGCCTCGAGGACATGGCGGACCTCTTCGACGCCATCCCGCTCGACCGCGTGTCCACGTCGATGACGATCAACGCGACCGCGTCGATCCTGCTGGCGCTCTACATCGCGGTCGCGCGCCGGCAGGGGGTCGCGTCCGACCGGCTCTCCGGCACCGTGCAGAACGACATCCTCAAGGAGTACATCGCGCGCGGGACCTACATCTTCCCGCCCGCGCCGTCGATGCGGCTCGTCACGGACATGTTCGCGTACTGCCGGGCCCTGGTCCCGCGCTGGAACACGATCTCGATCTCCGGCTA
Organism: Candidatus Rokuibacteriota bacterium; assembly: GCA_016184125.1. Lineage (GTDB taxonomy): Bacteria > Methylomirabilota > Methylomirabilia > Rokubacteriales > CSP1-6 > AR8. The sequence continues at coordinate 105,616 of JACPDG010000044.1, forward strand.
CCACATGCGCGAGGCGGGCTCGACGGCCGTCCAGGAGGTCGCCTTCACGCTCGCGAACGCGATCGCGTACGTCGAGGCCGCGCGCGCCGCCGGCCTCGAGGTCGACAGCTTCGCCCCGCAGCTGTCGTTCTTCTTCAACGCGCACAACAACCTCCTCGAGGAGGTCGCGAAGTTCCGCGCCGCGCGCCGGCTCTGGGCGCGGATCATGCGGGAGCGCTGCGGGGCGCGCGACCCCCGGTCGATGATGCTGCGCTTCCACGCTCAGACCGCGGGCAGCATGCTGACCGCGCAGCAGCCCGAGAACAACGTGGTCCGCGTGACCGTGCAGGCGCTGGCGGCGGTGCTGGGCGGGTGTCAGTCGCTGCACACGAACTCCATGGACGAGGCGCTGGCGCTGCCCAGCGAGCGGTCCGTCCGGATCGCGCTGCGCACGCAGCAGATCCTGGCCTACGAGTCGGGGGCCGGCGACACGGTGGACCCGCTCGGCGGATCGTTCGCCGTCGAGCGCCTCACCGCGGACATCGAGGCCGAGGCGGAGGCCTACATCCGGACGATCGACGACCTGGGCGGCGCGGTCGCCGCGATCCCGTTCATGCAGCGAGAGATCCAGGACGCCGCGTACACGTGGCAGCGCCAGGTCGAGGACAAGACGCGCGTCGTCGTCGGCGTCAACGAGCTCGTGAGCGACGACGGCGCCGGCGAGGGCCTCTTCCAGCTGGATGCCGGCATCGCGCAAGCGCTGGCCGAGCGCATCGAGCGGTTCCGCCGGTCGCGCGACGGGGCCCGTGCGTCGAGGGCGCTCGACGCGCTCGAGTCGGCGGCTCGCGGCCGCGACAACCTGATGCCGCGCATCGTCGACGCGGTCGAGGCGTCCGCCACGCTGGGAGAGATCTGCGACCGCCTCCGCGCCGTCTTCGGCGTGCACCAGCCGTCGGTGACGTTTTGATTCGCCGCGGCCTCGCCGCGTGGCCCGTTCGGGCGACCATCGACCGCCGGCGGCGGTCGATGGTCGCCCGAACGCTCGCCGCCGCGCTGGTGCTCGCGGTCGCCGCCCCCGCGACCGCGGGGCTCGCGGACCGCGCGGGCGCCACGTTCGCCCTCATGGCGGACGACTTCATCGCGGCGTTCCAGCCGCGGGAAGGCGTCGTCGTCCACGTGAACGGCGACAGCATCTACCTGGACCTCGGAGCCGACGCGGTGCAGGTGGGCCAGGAGTTCACCATCTTCCGCAAGGGCGACGTCTTCACGCACCCGTTCACCGGCAAGCCACTCGGTCGCTACGAGGACGTGCTCGGGTACGGGCAGGTGAAGCTGGTCAGGCCGCGATTCTCGGAGGCGCGCTTCATTCCCGCGCCGGGCAAGCCGCGGCCCGTCCCGGAGGACGGCGCGCGCATCACGAAGGGCCGGATCCGCACCGCCGTGACGCCCGTCCTCGACCTCACCGGCTCCGCGGCCGACCTCCGGCGCGTGCCGTACCTGATCGCCGGCGCGCTCGAGCGATCGAAGCGCTTCCAGGTCGTCGACCCGATCATCGTGAGGGACACGCTCACGTCCGCCTCGGTGCGCGTGGCGGAAGTCCTCGCGCGTCCGGACCGCGCGTCGCGCGCGGCCACCGACCTGGACGTCGTCGGGTGGGTGGTGCCGATCCTCATCGAGCGGCGCGGGATCACGTACCTCGACGTCACCTGGGTGTCCGCGGTGACCGGGACCGCGCTCTTCTCGCGCCGCCGGCCGCTGGTGCCGGCCGGCACCATCGAGGAGCAGCGGTTCCCGTGGGAGCCGAGGGCCGAGGATTGAGCCGGGGCGTGTGCTATCGTAGACGCCCGATGCCACGGAGCCTCGTCACGTCCCTCGTGCTGCTGTCCGTCGTCCTCGGCGGCTGCGGCACCGTCCGCAACATCCTCGGGGTCCCGTCGCCCGGCGATCCGTCGGTCGCCATCCGGGCCGCCGAGGCGCGGTGGCTGCTGGTGAAGAACCCGCGCTTCGGGAACGTTCCGAGCGAGCCCGAATACATCTGGGTCGAGGAAGACAAGCGGCCCTGGACGACCCAGTGGGGCATCCCGCAGCGGGCGGCGATGGCGCCCCCGGAGGTCGTCGCGCGGTACGGACCACCGCCGGGCGGTGGCAAGGTCAGCCCGAGGCAGGGCATGCCGTACCAGGCGGGGGCGGACGCGCCACGTCCCGTGAGCGCGCCCGGCACCGCGGCGCCGGCGACGGCGGCCGCGACGGGCACGGCGGCCCCGGTCAGTGACGGCCCGAAGCGAGGCTTCGTCGTCTGGGCCGACACCTCGCGCATCGTGATCGACCTCACCACGCAGGACGGCCTGCGACCGGGCAGCATCGTGAGCTTGCGCCGCGACCGTATCCCGATCATCCATCCGATCACCGGCGAGCGGCTCGGCGAGCTCGACGAGGAGGTCGCGACGGCGCGCGTGACCGAGACGCGCGAGAAGTTCTCCGTCGCCGAGATCCAGACGGTCGCCCCGGGCGCGCAGGTCCAGGTGCGGGACCGCGTCGTTCCGAAGTAGCTTCGGGGGGTGCCCAGCCAGGCGCTCGAGCGGGCCCTCAGGGAGCGCGTCGGCACGCTCATCGGCGAGGACCTGGCACGTGTCGAGACGGAGATCCGTGACGCGCTCGAGTCGCCGGTCGCCCTGATCCAGGAGATGGGCGGCTACATCGCGAGCGCGGGCGGCAAGCGGCTGCGCCCGATGCTCCTGCTCCTGGCCGCCCGGCTCGCCGGCTACCGCGGGCCTCGAAGCATCCACCTGGCCTGTGTCGTCGAGCTCCTGCACACGGCCACGCTGATCCACGACGACGTGGTGGACCAGGCGCCGCTCAGACGCGGCCGGCCGTCGGCGAACGCGCAGTGGGGGGACGACGCCTCGGTGCTCGTCGGCGACCACCTGTACTCGAGGTCCTTCGCGATGCTCGTGAAGGACAACGACCGGGCCGTGATGGACACGCTGGCGCGCGCGACGGTCTCGATGACCGAGGCGGAGGTGTTCCAGCTCGAGCGCAAGCGGTCGGGCGTGACGACCGAGTCGGACTACGTCCGCATCATCACCCAGAAGACCGCCTCGTTCATGTCGGCGTGCTGCCGCATCGGCGCGCTCCTCGGTGCGCTCGGCGCCGAGGAGGTCGAGGCGATGACGCGGTACGGCCTCGACGTCGGCGTCGCGTTCCAGATCTCGGACGACGCGCTCGACTTCATCGCCGACCAGGACCGCCTCGGCAAGGCCATCGGGAGCGACCTGCGCGAGGGCAAGCGCACGCTGCCGCTGATCGCGGTGCTGGAGCGGGCGAGCGCCGGCGAGGCCGAGCGGGTTCGCACGCTGCTCAAGCGGCGCACCCTCGTCCCCGAGGAGATCGACGAGATCCGCCGGCTCGTCCTGGAGCACGACGGCGTCGAGTACGCGCTCCAGCGCGCGCACCGGTACGCCGAGCAGGCCAAGCAGGACCTCGAGGCGTTCCCGCCGTCCGAGGAGCGCCGGACGCTCGAGCTGATCGCCGACTTCGTCGTCGATCGCGACCGGTAGACGCTTCGATGAGGAGGTGACGGGGTGAGGGGCGTGCAGTTCGTGGTCGACGAGAAGGGACGCAAGACGGGCGTGGTCATCGACCTGCAGAAGAATCCGGAGCTCTGGGAGGATGTGTTCGACCGCGCTCTCGCCCGAAGACGGAAGAGCGAGCCACGGGAGACGTTCGACGCGGTCAAGCGACGCCTAATCAAGGCAGGGAAGCTTCGTCCGCGTGCGTCGGCGTGAGCCGCTACGAGATCACGTTTGCACGATCCGCGCGTCGGCAGCTGGAGGCGCTCGAAGCGCGGCTGGTGGCGCGTGTCTGGGCCCGGATCCAGCGGCTTGCCGATCAGCCACGGCCCCCTGGTTGCCGGAAGCTCGAAGGCGAAGAAGGCCTGTGGCGGATCCGCGTCGGTGTCTACCGGGTGCTCTACGAGATCAGGGACGAGACGCGGGTCGTCGACATCGTTGCCGTGCGTCACCGGCGTGACGCATATCGCTGAACAACGGAGTGTGCCTGACTCGCGCCTCTACGTGACGCCCCGCTTCGCGGTCGGCAGGTGAGGCGCAGCGTCCGGTGCTGACGACCGCGTGATCTTCGCGCTCGCTCCGCCGTGAGGCGCCAGGCTCCGATCGTCACACTCACCACCGATTTCGGGCTGCGCGATCCCTACGTCGCCGAGATGAAGGCCGCGATCCTGTCCATCGCGCGCGACGTCCAGTTCATCGACATCACCCACGAGATCGCCGCCCACGGCATCGTCGAGGCGGCGCTCGCGCTCGAGTCCGCCGTCCCGTACTTCCCTGACGGCACCATCCACCTCGCCGTCGTGGACCCCGGTGTCGGCACCGCTCGCCGCGGCCTCGTCGTCGAGGCGGGCGGGCAGCGCTTCGTCGGACCGGACAACGGAATCTTCAGCGCGTTCGTGACAGGCGGGCCGTGGCGCGCCTGGGAGCTCACCGCGAAGATCTATCGCCGGCACATCGTGAGCAGCACGTTCCACGGTCGTGACGTCTTCGGCCCCGCCGCCGCGCACCTGGCGCGTGGCGTGCGGCCTGCGCGCTTCGGTCCTCTCGTCGTCGATCCCGTGACGCTGCCGCTCATGGGCGTGCGGCGTGGGCGCGGGGCGGTCGAGGGCGTCGTCGTCCACGTCGACCGGTTCGGGAACCTCGTGACCTCGATCCGTGCAGATGACTTCGTCGATGACGGGACGATCGAGGTCAGGATCGCTGGCGGTCGCCTCCCGCTCGTCGGGACGTACGGCGACCTTCGACCCGGGCGCGCCGGAGCGCTCCTCGGGTCGAACGGTCGGCTGGAGATCGTGGTCCGCGAGGGCAGCGCGGCCGAGCGACTCCGGGCCCGTCGCGGCGCCAGGGTCGTCGTGTGGCGGCGACGCGCCCGCGGAGGGAGGCCATCGCGGACGTAGAAGGCTTATGATGACGACGGGTCCGCTGTTGGTCCCGCCTTGCGGGAGCTGAAGCCACGCTGAAGGTCATTTCGCTCATGCTGGAGACCCGATCAGATCGGCGAGCGGAGCGAGCCGAGAGCGCGGCTGCGGGTGAGCGACAGCCGCGCTTGAACCGTATACGTAGACACGTATACTCGTCCGGTGCCCGGAGAGGTGAAGCCCGTCAGATGGGTCGGATCATCGAGGAGGGACCTGAAGGCCTTTCCGAAGGCCGTCAGACGAGACGTCGGGCAGGCCCTCTACGCCGCGCAGCGGGGTGAGGACTATCCGTCCGTGAAGGCCCTCAGGGGCTTCGGCGGACGGTCCGTGCTCGAGATCGTGGCGCCCTACCGAACGGACACGTACCGGGCGGTGTACACCGTGCGCTTTCACGACGCGATCTACGTGCTTCATGCGTTTCAGAAGAAGTCGACGAGCGGGATTGCGACATCCCGGGACGACATTGACCTCGTCAGGCAACGGCTGGCAGCCGCCGAACGTGATCACAGAGAAAGGCAGACCTTACGATGACCAAGAAGACCGGCAAGATCCGGGTGGAGGAGAGCAGCGGCAACATCTTTCGCGACCTCGGATTCCCGAACGCCGAGCGGGAGCAGCTCAAGGCCGATCTCACCCTGCAGATTTACCGTCTCATCAAGCAGCGCGGACTCACGCAGACGCGGGCAGGGGAAATCCTCGGCATCAAGCAGCCCCACGTCTCAGCGCTCATGCGCGGCCGCTCCGGGGCATTCTCGGTCGAACGGCTCATGCAGTTCTTGACCGCCCTCGGGCAGGATGTCGAGATCACCGTGCGGTCGACACGGAAGCCGCATGGCGCGCTTTCCGTCAGTGTGCGGTGAACGTGCCGAGCGCCGTCTCGGGTTATCGGCGCGCCCGGGACGGGATTTCTCGTCCGATGCCCATCGGCTCGACCAGCGACGCGGTTGATCCATGAAGGAATCCATCTGGTCGACCTCACGCATGAGATCGCGGCCCACGACGTCGTCGAGGCCCGCGCTCGCGCTCGAGTCGGCGGTCCCGTACTTCCCCGACGGCACAATCCACCTTGGATCTCGTAGGCGATGGCGTACGGGAAGCGCTGGACGAGAGCCTTGCGTGGTGGCACCGTCGCGTGCTCGACACTGGGCCAGAGCGCGTACGAGTGCGGAGCCTCTGCGATTCGGGAGAAAGTCTCCGTCACCTCTGTGACGAATTCGTCACCGAGGCCAGGCCGTTGCTCCTCATACCAGACCGCCGCAGAACGAAACTCGGAACGCGCTTCAGGATGAAGCTCGACCCGCACGCCGCTGCTCGAGTTCCCTCAGGACCTCCGCTCGCGCCGTCTCCCACCCGACCGTCCGCACGTTGCCTTCGGCGATCTCGCGGGAGCGACGTTGGAGTTCGCGCGCCCACGCGTCCGACACTTGCTCCTCAGGCTCTTCCAGGCTGGAGAGCAACTGCTCGGCTACGCGCGCCCGGTCGTGACGTGGCAAGCCCAGCACCTCGGCGAGCAGCTCCTCGGTCGTCATGCAGCGATCCTATCACGCCGACGTCGAGTTCCTAGATCGCGACGCGCTCACGGCGCTCACGGCGCTCACGGCGCTCGCGGAGCGCTGCTATCTCAGGAGCGCCGTCGGCGTCGCGGACGGTCCCCTCGACCGGCACGCGACCGTCGCTTCCGGGAGCGCCACGGCCCGCTGGCCTCGGCGGCCTATTTCACCGTCGTGACCGGCCCGTGGATCCCGCGCGCGTCCGCACGCTGCCGTGCCACTTCGCCTGGGTCGACCACCAGCTGCGCGAGCGCCTCCGCGAGCTCTCGAGGAGATCGCGCTGCTGTTCCCCTTCCCTCACCGCCGTGACGTGGAACTCCTCGTTCGCCACCGCGTCATTTGCGCGCAGGTCCGGCGCCGAGGTACGCTCGTGGCGATCAGGAAGGGGCCAGCGGTGAACCGGAGATCCACGACTCAACGCACTCCCCGGCGTGGCGCCGGTCGCAAGAACCAGGCGCTACGGCGGTGGCTCGCGCGGTCGTTCTCGACACGAACGTCATCAGCCAGATTCTCCGTCGCAACGAGGCAGCCATCAGGCGCTTCAACGCCGAGGTCTGCGGCGCCTTCGCGTTGCCCGGAGAGTCACGATTGCCGCAACCCCAACCGCGTTATCCTGTCGGGTCGACGGCGGGGTGGCAACGAGGGAGCGGTGATGACGCACACGCTCAAGGTGGATTACGAGGACGATCTCCTGCTCAGCCTGGGCTTGTCGGCCGACGAGTTCTCCAGGGAAGCGAGACTGCTGCTCGCGGCGAAGCTCTACGAGCTCGGCAGGTTGACGTCGGGTCAGGCTGCGCGCTTGGCCGGTGTTGGCCGGGTCGAGCTCTTGATGTCGCTCGCGCGCCTCGGAGTCGCCGCCTGCAACCTGCGAGCCGAGGACGCGGAGACCGAGTTCCGCTTCGGCCACGGTGCCTGAGACCCTCGTTATCGACATCGGTCCAATTGTCGCCCTCGCAAGGGCCGGCGCCCTCGATCTCGTCGCTCGGTTGCCGATCGAGTTCGTATGTCCTCCAGAGGTGAAAGCGGAACTCGATGAGGGCCAGCGCGCGGGCTATCCCGCCGCTGCGTCGGCGTGGCTCAAGGTTGTACCGCTCGTCACGCCGGTCGACCCGCTCGCCACTGCCGCCGTCGACCCGGGCGAAGCAGCGGTGATCCAGTTGGCGCGGGAGCAGGGAATCGCGGTGGTTTGTATCGACGAGCGGAAGGGGCGACGTGCGGCGCTGGCTGTCGGACTCCAGGTTACTGGGTCGCTCGGGCTCCTGATTCGCTCGAAGCATCTGGGACTGACACCCGCCGTGCGGCCCTTCATCGAGCGCGCGATGGAGTCGGGCATCTGGTACGACACGGGACTGATTCGACGAGTGCTGGCCCTTGAGGGGGAATGATCTCGGGTGAAGTGTTCCCTTCACCACGGACTGTGTTGGCACGGCCAGGAGACTGACGGCTCCCGCGAACCGGTTATACTCCGGGTATGAAGATAGCCGTGTCCGTCCCAGACGAGGTGTTCGAAGAGGCTGAGCAGCTGGCACGTCGGATGAGGCGCTCGCGGAGCGAGGTGTACTGGGGATCTGGCCGGGTCTGCGGCCGAGGATCGCACCTGATCCCTCGGCTGGTGGCCATGGGAACTGAAGAAGCCAGGAACGATTTCTCTCTCGAGAGGGCCGACAAGTCCGGGGCCGCAGTACGAACGGCAATCGCTAGGTTGCGCTTGACAGGGACGGCCGCTTCATAGAGGCGGTCCAAAAGCCCTGTCGCGCCGGCCGAGCCTGCCAACCTTTCCCCCTTCGCCCCTGGCGCGAGGCAGGATCGCGCTCCCCGGCGGCCAACGTCAAGTGCCCTGGAGGGGGACATTCCGGCGGACCGACGGCGTCCCTTCAGTCGGCAGGCTGATCAGCTCACGGTTCGCTGCATACGCGGCCGACCCAGCACAGTAGCCATGCCCGCGGTTTCGCGCGAGTCTGCATAGGATAGGCGGCCGTCTCCGTTCAGCGCAGGCAGCTCGCCGCAAGTGAGCCGAACAGGATAGGCCAGGCACGTCATCGCATGGGCACATCACGACACGAACTCCGAGGACCGCCTGCTCACGGTGGACGAAGCCGCGGTGAGGCTCGGGCAGTCATCGCGAATCGACCGGCACCCCGGACCTCAAGGTCGCCAAGCGCTTTCATCGACAGAAGCTGGACGAGATCGCGGTCGACTGGTAGGGCCTCAAGAAGTTCGTCGGTCGCGACCGAGGCGTCGGGCCCCAGGCTCGGGCTCGGGCCAGCAAGCGGTCCCGGCGAGTCGCCCGCACCGGGGGACCGTCGCGGACGTAGCGGGCCTGTGTGCTCCTCGTTCGCCGACCGCGTGATTTGCGCGCAGGTCCGGCGCGGAGGTACGCTCGTGGCGATCATGAGGAAGGGGCCAGCGGTGAACCGGAGATCCACGACTCAACGCACTCCCCGGCGTGGCGCCGGTCGCAAGAACCAGGCGCTACGGCGGTGGCTCGCGCGGTCCTGCGTCGCTCCCGTGTGCGCCTCTCGATGAAGACATCTCAGTAGAGGGGTTGCTCCAAGGGTAGCCGTCGGGAGAGGGCGTGCAATCGTTCAGGCGGTGACTTGCCTCGCGCCGGCGCCCGGCTGCCAAGGCGCTGCAGCCGCCGAGCCGGGCGCGGGTATCCGGCGGAAGGTCGAAGCGCCGACCGGGCATTGCTCGCGGCTGATCGCGAACGATGGGCCGGGTCCCGTTTCTTCCTGCTGGTTGCCCCGGCGACGGCGGACTCGACGCGCTGATTCGCCTGCGTCGCTCAGCAGCAGTCCCGCTCCGGGGACGGCCGCGTAGCTCAGCCGTGGTGCTGGCCCCTCGCGGAAGCCCGCAGCGCGTGGCGTGCGGCCTGCCCGCTTCGGCCCCCCGTCATCGATCCCGTGCGGCTGCCGATCATGGGCGCGCGCCGTGGACGTGGGGCGGTCGAGGGAGTCGTCGTCCACGCCGACCGGTTCGGGAACCTCGTGACGTCGATTCGCGCGGATGACGCCGTGGGCGACGGGACGATCGAGGTCAGGATTGCTGGCCGTCGCCTCCCGCTCGTCAGGACGTACGGCGACCTGCCTCTCGGACGCGCCGGAGCGCTCGTCGGGTCGCACGGTCGCCTCGAGGTCGTGGTCCGGGAGGGCAGCGCGGCCGAGCGACTCCGGGCCCGTCGCGGCGCCAAGGTCGTCATGTGGCGGCGAGCGACGAGCCCGGCGCGCCGGCCGAGATCCTCGGCCAGGAGCTCGGGAGGGTAGCGGCTTGACCGCGACCTCACCCGTGTGTGTGCTGCAGGAAGCCATCGGCAAGATCCTCGCGCTCGTCGACCCGGACGGGGCTCGCTGACATTCACGATGAACCCGACGCGTCAGTGACACGTCCCGCTTGCGCCAGGGCCTCGGACAGGTGTCCGAAGTCACGATCGCGAGGGTCGCAGCAGCGGACCAGGGCGTCGGGCCCATTTGCGCCGGTATGGCTTGTTGACTACAATGTAGTCCGCTTCAGGAACGCGGCGCGGCTCAGCGAGTCGCACCGAAGAGGAGGTTCCCGTCCATGGCGCGAACGGCCGAAGGCGTCAGCCCGATTTCCGTACGCTTCGGGAAGGATGACGCGCCGATGGTCCGAACCCTGCGGGCTCGGGCTCGGGCCAGCAAGCGTTCGATGTCGGAGCAGATCAAGTACTACGCCCATCTCGGCATGGTCGCGAAGGACAACCCCGACCTGCCGATGAGCTTCATCGAGGGCGTACTGGAGGGCGTGGAAGAGAGCCGCGCCGGCCTGTCGGTGCCCTACGAGTGGGGCGTCCTGAAGTAGTTCGTGACCAAGCCGCCTGAGCGAAGGGTCGGGGCGGTCCCGCGGTTCCTGAAATCGAAGCGTCGGTTGCCGCCGGCCGTACAGATGGCGATCGACGAGCAGGTCAAGGCGCTCTTTGACGACCCCCTGGCGGGCGAGCCCAAGGTCGGCGCCTTGAAGGGCGTCCGCGTGGTGAAGTTCAAGGCCGCAGACCGGCAGTATCTCTTGGCATACTACTTCTTGGCAAAGCCGAGCACCATCGAGTCGCTCGGCGTCGGCGTGTGCGAGAACTTCTACCGGGACTTGGAACAGTACCTCGGTGGTCGCAGATGAGTGAACGCCGAGCGCCTGATCACGAAGGGGCTCGCTGTCGGTCCTGCCCTGCGGAGGACAAGAAACGATGAGGGTCATTTCGCTCGTGCTGGACGATGATGTCGACCGGGCGCTCGATGCGCTGTGCGCGGCGCAAGGGCGAGATAAGGGTGAGGTTGTCACCGAGGTGCTGCGCACCTACGTGGAAACTGCTCGTCTGCGGAGCACGCTGAAGGATCCGGAACTGACGAGCCTCTACGAAGAGTTGGCTCCGGACGACGTGGCCCTTGCCGACGAGGGGTTCGAGGAATATGGACGGCTGCTCAGGCTCGCGGATGATGCATGAGGCGCGGTGAAGTATGGCTTGCGGCGCTCGACCCGGTCCGCGGCTCTGAGCAGGCAGGTACCCGTCCCGTTCTGGTTCTCCAAGTCGACCCCCTGAACGACTTCCTTCGCACCATCGTCATCGTTCCCTTCACCACGAACGTGCGATGGGCACGGTTCCCGTTCTGCGTGCCGGTTGCCGCTGGCGACGGCGGACTCGCCGCCGATTCAGTCGCCCTTTGCCATCAGATCCGCGTCAGCGACAGGTCCCGCGTGCGCCAGCGCCTCGGTCAGGTGTCCGAGGCCACGATCGCGAGGGTCGCACGTGCCGTCCACGCCACCCTGGGGACATGAGCATCGGGACACCCCCGCCTTTGTCCGAGGCAGCCGTCGGCCGTGGCGCGGGGCTCCGCGATTCAGCACCCAGTACATCGGCGGCGTCGGCTCGCCGGGAGCCCAGGGAGTGACCTTGGGCGCGGCCTTCGAGAGGATCTACGAGGACGAGCCGGCGGGCGAGGTCGTTGAGGTCTTCTCGGTCGACGGCGCCGGAGAGGAGGTCTTCGACTCCGCCGACTTCTCCGGCGTCGTGCTCGTGGCTTGCTTCTCGGCCTCCCGCGCCTTCTTGCGTGATGCCGACGGGTAATCGGTCACGTACCAGCCGTCCCCCTTGAGGATGAACGGCGCGGGGGAGAGGAGCCGGCGGACGGCGCCGCCGCACTCGTCGCACGTCGTCAGCGCGGGCTCCGAGATGCGCTGCCGTACCTCGAAGACGCGGCGACATTTGTCGCATTCGTATTCGTACGTCGGCACTATGCTGGAGGCTACATGCGGGGACATGGGGTGTCAACACGCGGAGCGTGGTGTGCGCTCGTGCTGACCGCGCTGCTGGTCGTGACCGGCTGCAGTGCCGCCCGCCACGTGACCGAGGCCGACCGGCTCCAGGCGCAAGCCGCCTACGAGCAGGCCGTCGCGGCGCTCGCCAGGAGGGAATGGGCGACCGCGCTCACGATCCTGCGCCGGGTGACCGCGCTCGATCCCGACGTGCCCGTGTACCGGAACGCGCTCGGCCTCTCGCTCCTCCAGCTCGGTCAGCCTCACCTCGCGCTCGTCGAGTTCCAGCGCGCGGTCGAGATCGATCCGGGGTACGCGGAGGGGCACCTGAACACCGGTATCGCGCTCGCCGAGCAGGGCCGGTTCGCGGAGGCGGTCGCCGCGTACACGAAGGCGATCGCGCTTCCCCGGCTGACCGCCCCGGACACCGCCCACGTCAACCTCGGCGTCGCGCTCCTGAACCTCGGCCGGCTGCCGGAGGCCGAGGGCTCCCTCAGGTTCGCCCTCAGCCTGGACCCGCAGCTCGCAGCCGCGTGGTACCACCTGGGCATGGTGCTCGTCGCGAGCGAGCGCCGGGACGAGGCCAAGGACGCCTTCAGGAAGGCGCGGGAGCTGGCGCCGGGATCCCCGTTCGGCCAGGCCGCCGCCGAACGGCTCAAAGCGCTCGGTGAGGGCGGTTGAGCCCCCCGTAGGGCAAGGCACGTTTTCCTTGACTCGGGCCCCCCCCCACGGTAAAAAGGCGCGGTCTCCGAAGTATCGCAGTTGTTGGTGTTGTTCATGGAGTGTCACGGTCCTCGCAGTGCATCACCATCATGAGGAGGCGGTAATGAGGAGAGTTGTCGCAGTAGGCTTGGCCGTGGTCGCAACCCTGGCGATGCTGGCGCCGGCGGCGTTCGCCCAGGCGCCCACGCCGAAGGTGACGATCAACGGGCTGTTCGACCTGTCGCTTTCCGTCAGCAAGAACTGGTCGGACCTCGATCTCACCAGACCGAACGACCAGGGCGCGTACAGCCGCCAGCGCGGCCGGTTCGACATCACCGGCGAGGTCGGCAAGAGCAAGGCGGTCTGGGGCCTCGAGCTCGACTTCAGCAACGGTGCCGGCGTGACGGCGCCGGGCAACAGCGCGGCGTTCGACCTCGACACCGACGTCGCGGGTGTCGTCGAGACGAAGTGGCTCTACCTCGAGGTCCCGCTCACCGGTACGGGCGCGATGATCCCCATGCCGGTCGAGAGCACGCTCCGGGGCGGCGCGCAGCCGGCTGCCGGGCACTCCTACAAGTTCGGTCTCCTGTGGTCGGGCGACTTCCCGGGCTTCAACGTGTCCACGAAGTGGGCGCCGAACGTCCAGTCGACCCTGACCTACGCGCAGATCCAGGAGCGCGTCTTCACCACCACCGCCAACGAGTCGTGGGCCCTCCTGGCGAGCCTCGAGGTCGAGCCGTTCAAGGGCCTGGCCATCAAGCCCACCTACACCTTCGCCAGCTACGATGGCGGCAACCCCGGCACCCTCAACCTCGGCATCGAGGCGAAGAACGGCTTCAGCCCAACGACGGCGGGAGGAGGGGACCTCCGCACGGAGCGCCACACGTTCGGCGCGGAGGCGCGATGGACCGCCGGCCCGTTCAGCCTGGTGCCGACGTTCTGGATCCAGCTCGGTGACCAGGAGATCCCCGGCGGAGGCGAGGCGGACATCCAGTCCTGGCTCGCCGACGTGGAGGCCGGTCTGCGCTTCGGCCCCCTGAACCTGCGCGGCAAGTTCATGTGGACGCCGGGCATGGACGCCAACGACTGCGTCGTGACGTCGGCGGCCTGCCCCTTCCCGGGCGGCGACGACATCAAGTACTACCAGGCGATCAACCCTGGCTTCATCGTGGCCGCGGGTGGCTTCACGGAAATCCAGACGTCGAACATCGAGTACAACACCGCGCTCCTCGGTGGCGCTCCGGGCCTCAGCCTCCGGCAGTCGCCGAGCTATGACAAGTACGGGCGCATCTTCGCCGCGTTCAGGGCGGACTACGCGATCACGCCCGCGTACACGCTCTACGGCGTGGTCAACGCGAGCTGGACCGACGAGAAGGTCGACACGTCCGGCACCGTCAGCGCGACGGGCATCACCAGCCCGGACGGCCGTGGCAACGCCCGGTACCTGGGCACGGAGCTGAATGTCGGCCAGATCTGGCGGTTCGCCCCGAGCGTTACGCTCGACACGATCTTCGCGTACATGTTCGCGGGCGACGCGCTCAACCAGGCGCCGGTCGCCGGTGGCCCGACCAAGGATGCCGAGGACATCTACAAGCTGATCGCTCGGATCCGGTACACGTTCTAGCAGAAGCAGCCGCTGTCCGCGGGGGCATGGGGGGCCGTTCGCTCCATGCCCCCGTCGTACTTTGCGCGTCTCTCCGCGTGATATAGTCCGCGTCATGCACCAGCGCTCACTCGCCCGCAGGCTCGCTCCGCTGTCGCTCGCGCTCGGGCTCGTCTGGGCGTCGACCGGCGGCGCGCAGGCGCCCGAGCCGGCGCCGGCCCCGGCCAGCTTTCAGGTCCTCGCCGAGCAGGTCGCCGCGCTGTTCCCCGTCGTCCAGACCGAGGTCGTCGACGTCTCCGGTGACCGGGTGACGCTGGCGGCCGGCCGGCGCGAGGGCGTGCGGCGCGGGCTCGCGCTGGCGGCGTTCCGTGAGGGCCGTGAGCTCTACCACCCGACCACGAAGCAGCTGCTCGGGCGAACCGAGGAGACGCTGGCGCGGCTGCGCGTCGTCGAGGCCCACGAGGCCTATGCCGTCGCGACCGTCGTGGGTTCGCCGGAGCGGCCGATCCGGGCCGGCGACCGGGCACGGACGTCGAGCGACAAGCTCCGCCTCACCATGGTGTCCCTGGCCTCGGGCGTTCGTCCGGGCGTGGTCGAAGCGGCGACCGACGCGCTCGCGAAGGAGCTCGAGCGCACCGGACGCGTGCAGGTCCTGTTCGGTGATCGGATCGCGCTCTGGCTCGCGGAGCAGCGCATCTCGGCCGAGGAGTTTCTCGACGGCAAGGGCGTCCGGGAGGCGGGCGAGCGGTTCGCGCTCGCCGATCTCCTGGCGGTCCGGTTCGTTCTCGCGCAGGGCAAGCCCTTCATGGACATCCGCCTGTTCGCGGGAGCACCGGACGCCGCCGGGCTCCGGCAGGCGCTCTTCGTGCCGTCCGCGGTGCGGGCGCCGGTGGCGCAACCGTTCTCGACCGGAGGCACGGGCAATGTCCAGGCGCGGAAGCGCTCGCTGCTCGAGCGCCTCCTGTCGGGGAACCTGGCGCCGAACGAGTACTCGGCCGCCGCCGCGTCGATCCCGCTGCGATCGCTGGCGACCTTTCCCTTCGTCGTGACCTCGATGGACGTCGCCGTGTCCCCGGCCGACGGCGTCCCCCGGATGGTCCTCACCGACGGGCGCCGTGTCTTCGTCTACCGCGTGACGCCCGAGAAGCTCGAGCCCGAGTGGACGCACGACAAGCTGATGGTCGGCTCGATCCTGTCCGTGCAGTTCGCAGACCTCGACCGGGACAAGGTCCTCGACGTGGTCGTGAACCGGCAGGACGTCCAGGCCGGCATGTTCTCCTACATCCTGACGGGGCGCGATGGGCGGCCGCAGACGATGGTCAAGGACATCCCGCTGCTCCTGCTCGCCATGGACGAGACGGGGGAGGGCTTGCCACGGGTGCTCTGGGGACACCCGCAGGACCGGGACACGTTCTTCCGGCGCGGGGCGGCGACGCGCTACACGCTCCGTGACGACGACATCGCCGCCGACGGATACGCGACCGTGAACAGCACCCTCCGGCTCACCGGCGCCACCTTCGCCGCCGTCGGCAAGGGCGAGCGTGTCGTGGCGTTCATCGACGAGCACAACCGCCTGAAGGTGACGTCTCCCCAGGGAGAGGAGCTGTGGCGCTCGCTGGCCGTGGTCGGCGGAGGTATCGCCCAGGCGCACTACCAGGTGGTCGTCACGCCGACGATCGTGGACAAGTTCGTCAAGATGGAGCCGCGCCCCCTCGCCGTCGATCTCGACGGCGACGGCATCCAGGAGATCGTGGTTCCGGTGAACGAGAACGACGCGGGCCAGATGGCCGTGGTGTTCAAGGGACCGACGGGGTTCCGCATCCAGGTCGTGTCCTCGGGGCTCCAGGGCATGGTCACGGGCCTCGGCGCCATCCCCGGCGACGGCAATCCCTCCCTGATCGCGGCGGTCGTCCAGCGCACGGGCTTCTGGGGCAAGCAAGGCAGCACGCAGATCATCATGACGCTGCCGTCGGAGTAGCGCGCGCACTCGTCTCCGAGGCGCTCACGCCGACGCACGGGGACGAAGCTTCCCTGCCTTGATCGGCGACGGGATCCTCGAGCACGACGCCGACGCGCTGTGGCTGCGTGGCGCAGTATCCTTGGAGACTAGTCTAGACGGTTGGCTCGCCGGCTACTGCGTCACCCTGAGCGCCGGGAGACGCCAAGGCCTCCAGCCACGCATCGAGGTCGAACTGTATCGTGAAGGGCGCGAGCTCAAGCACCCGAGGACGGGGGCGGTGCTCGGTCGCGCCGAGACGGCGCTCGGCCGCGCGTCCGTCACCGAGGTGTTCGAAGGGTACTCGGTCGCGACCGTGAAGCCGGGTGCGGAGGTACGCGCCGGCGACCTGGTACGGCTGACCAGCGGCAAGGTCACCCTGACGCTGCTTCCTGTCACGACAGGCGTCAAGCCGGAGCTCGTGGAGGCGACGCTCCAGGAGCTGATCGACGGCCTGCAACGCACGGGCCGGTTCCAGGTGCAGATGGGCGACGGGGTCTCGGCCTGGCTCGCGGAGCGGGGAATCACGACCGCGCAGTTCCTCGAGGGCAAGAGGCTCGATGCCGCGCGCGAGCGCTTCAACGTCGAGTACCTCCTGTCCCTCGGCTTCCGGAACGTCCAGAAGCGCCCCTATGTCGACGCGCGGTTGCTGGCACTGCCGTCGCCCGACCCGCTCGTCAGCACGGGGCTCTTCGTGCCACCGACGATCAACCAGGAGCTCTGGCGGTCGTCGACGCGCGTCGGCAAGGGCTTCGCAGCGGCGGAGATCACCCGGATGGACTCCAGAGTGTCGGTCACCCGCACCTACCCGGTCGAGCCGTACCCGGTCGCGGTGGACCTCGACGGCGACGGCATCGAGGAGATCGTGGTGCCGCAGAACCAGACCGAGGGCTTTCTGGCGGTCGTCTTCCGGGGCCCGACCGGCTACCGGCTGCAGTCGGTGCGGTCGGGATTCGAGGGACCCATCACGGCCATCGGCGCGGTGCCGGCGGCGGAGGGGGGACGCCGACGTTGGTCGCCGCGGTCGTGCGGTTCACCGGGATCGGGCGGACCGGAGGCGAGACGCGGATCATCGTCACGGCGCCGACGGAGTAGGTCCGTCGCCGCGGTCGCGCCCGGCAGGCCGTAGAGTCCACCCTCGCCCGCCTCGCGCTCGCTGACTCCACGTCCGTCGGTCCCTGGAGTGGGGGAGCCTGACATGGCCCCCACAGCCCCCCGACGCTCCTAAGAAACTGGTCACAGAGTGACCGTTTCTGGACGGCAGCCTCATGACGCCGTCATGTGACCGGCTCGCAACCGGCCCGGGAAAACCCGGGCCGGTGCTCGACCGTGCGCTCGGCCAAGGGCGATCTCATGGAGCCGTTCCCCGTTGCCCTCGACCTGGATGGCGACGGCGTCGAAGAGATCCTCGTGGGTTCGACGGCGCGATCACGGCGCTCGCAGCCTGGCTAGGCGCTCATCTTCGACCCGCGCCAGTGGACACCGATCGCGCCCGTGCCGTCGCCGCGGTTCCGCGGGTGGCGCTACGTCGATGCACCGCCCGGCGACGAGGCGACCGCGCCGCACAGCGCGGCCCGATGATCTCGGCTCCAGCAAGGCCGCCCCCTCCAAGCACCGCGTTTGGCGTCGTCCGAGCGCCACGATGCATACGCTGTGATAAGGTACGTATCGTGAAACATCGCATCACCCTCAGCATCGACCCGGCCGCAACCCGGCGGGCGAAGAAGCTCGCGCACGCGAGGCAGACCAGCGTGTCGGCCCTGGTCGAGCAGTTCCTGCGGTCGGCACCGATGGTCGGCGGTGAGCAGGCTGCATCGTTCGTGGAACGCTGGGCGGGAAAGTTCACGGTGACGAGAGCCGCACCGGGTGACCTACGAATGAAAGCCATCAAGGCAAAGTACCGTCTGAACGCGCGATGAGAGCTCTTCTGGACACTGACATCCTCCTGGATGTCGCACTGCGGCGGGCCAAGTTCTTTGCGAACAGCGCGGCGGTGTTGCAATGGGCAGAATCCGAGCCTGGACAGGCCGCCGTGGCGTGGCATTCGCTTTCCAACATCAGCTACCTCTTGCGCCCGGACGCGCGCCCGTTCATCCGTGATCTCCTGGCGTTCGTGGAAGTGCCTGGGGCCGGAACCGACGCCGCCAAGCAGGCCGTCGAGTTCCCGATGAAGGATTTCGAAGACGCGCTCCAAGCGGCAGCGGCGCTCGCGTTCAGAGCCTCGTACATCGTCACGCGGAACGCGACGCACTATCGCCGGTCGCCCGTGCCGGCGATATCTCCGGTTGAGTTCGTGGCTGCGGTGAGGCGCTCGTCCGTCTAGCGCCTGAGCCGCGGAACCGCCGCGGATCGAGACTGGGCGGCGCGAGCGGCGCGTCGAAGGTGCACGACGTGGAGATCGTCGACTACCACTAGGGGGTGCCGCCATTCATCCCGGCGAGGTTCTCCTCGAGGAGTTCCTGACTCCCCAGGGGATCAGCCAGTATCAGCTGGCGAAGGACATCACCGTCCCTCCTCGGCGAATCAACGAGATCGTCCATCGCCAGCGATCGATCACCGCCGATACCGCGCTCCGTCTAGCCCGTTACTTCGGGACCTCCGAGCGGTTCTGGCTCAACTTGCAGAGTCGCTATGACCTCGAGGTCGAGAAGGACCGCCTGGGGAGGAGACTGGAGCGCGAGGTGGCCGTGCGGTCATGACCGGAGCATGGGCGGGCAGGTTGTGAAAAGTAGAGGGCGCCGTCGGCGTCAGAGGCGCGCGACGTTCTCCGGGCGAGCCAGGAGCCGCGCGGCCGGCAGTGCGGTCATCCCCTCGCCGAGAGAGTAGGGCTCACGACCCGGGTAGACGACGTACCCGCGAGGCAGCCCGAGGTCGCGCATGCAGCGGTGTGTTCCCCGGGCCTCCTCGGGTCGCGGCGCCGAGTGGAGCTTGATCTCGAACGGAATCAGTCGGGTGCCGGCCTGCACCAGGAGGTCGACCTCGTCGCCCTGCGCCGTGCGCCAGAAGAACGCCTGGCTGCCGGGGACGGCTCGCTGGAAGGCGGAGACGAGCTGATCGATCACGAAGGCCTCCCAGCTCGCTCCTCGGGCGGGATGGGTCTCGAGGGCCTCGGCGGTGAGGATCCCGAGGAAGTGGTGCAGCAACCCCGTGTCGCGGAAATACACCTTCGGGCTCTTCACCAGCCGCTTGCCGACGTTCGCGACGTAGGGGGGAGTTTCCGGACGAGGAACGTCTGCTCCAGGATGTCGACGTAGCGGTTGACCGTGTGATAGCTGACGCCGAGCGACGCCGCGAGCTGGGACGCGTTCCAGATGCCGCCGTTCGCGTGGGCCAGCATGGTCCACAGCCGCCGCATCTGCGAGGCGGACACGTCGACGCCAAGGGCGGCGAGGTCGCGCTCGATGAAGGTCCGCGTGTACCCGTCGAGCCAGTCGTACCGGGCTCGGTCGTCCCGCTCCAGGAAGGCCACCGGGAAGCCGCCTCGAAGCCACAGGCTCGACAGCCGACCCCAGGAGCACGAAGCGCCCCGCGCGTGACCGCGCGCGGTCGACGACGCCGCGAAGGACCGGGAACAGCTCGGGGAGGCGTTGCGCCTCGTCGAAGATCGCCGGGCCTCGCAACTGTCCGAGCCGCGCCTCGGGATCCGCCGCGAGCGGCGCCACGTCCGCGGGGCGCTCGAGATCGAGGTAGGTCCACTCCGGGAGGGCCTGCCGGATGAACGTGGTCTTCCCGCACTGCCGTGGCCCCAGCACCGTGACGACGGGGGACCGCCGCAACAGCCGGCGGAGGGTGGCCTGATAGCGCCGCTTCACCATGAGTGCAATTTAGAAGTCCAGGTTCTAAATTGCAACACCGCTCCACGCCGGCTGCGCCGACCCCTCTCGCCCCGACGGTCGAGTCCCTGCACGGGCCCACGGCGGCTCCGCCGCGTCCGCCGAACCTCTGCGGCCGTAGTATCCTTGGAATCGACCATGGGCATCGGGATCAAGCAGAAGCTGGACTACTCCGACCTGGCCCACACGCCGGACGACGGGCTGCGGTACGAGATCATCGAGGGAGAGCTCCACGTGACGCCGGCGCCGAGCCCGATCCACCAGCGCGTCTCGCGGCGGCTCCAGCGGACGTTCGAGGACTACTTCCATCCCCGCGGGCTCGGCGAGGTCTTCAACGCGCCCGTCGACGTCGTGCTGACGTGGCACGACGTCGTGGAGCCGGACCTGATCCTCGTCGCCGACCCCGATGACCGCACGCTCGAGTGCCACCGGCTCGAGGGGGGCGCGTTCCGGCTCGTCGTGCATGGCCAGGGAGACGTGAGCGTCACTCATCCCGACTGGTCGGGGCTCACGATCGACCTCACCGAGCTCTGGCGCTGATCCGGTTCCAGGCGTGATGACACGCGACCGGATCGCCGGGCTGCCGGTCTGAACCGCACGATGACGATCCGCTCCGTTCGCGGCGTTCACGACATCCTGCCGGCGGAGGCGTCCGTCTGGCAGCGCCTCGAACGCGTGGCCCGGCGCGTCTTCGAGGCCTACGGCTACCGCGAGATCCGGCTGCCGATGTTCGAGCGGACGGAGCTCTTCGCCCGCGCCATCGGCGAGGTCACCGACATCGTCCAGAAGGAGATGTACACCTTCGAGGACCGCAGCGGGGAGTCCCTGACGCTCCGGCCGGAGATCACGGCCTCGCTGCTCCGCGCGTACATCGAGCACGGGATGCACGTGCAGCCGAAACCGGTCCGCCTGTACGCGTTCGGGCCGGTCTTCCGGCACGAGCGGCCGCAGGCCGGCCGCTACCGCCAGTTCCACCAGATCGACGCCGAGGCGCTCGGAGACGATCATCCCGCGGTCGACGCCGAGGTGATCGCGATGCTCGTGGAGTTCTTCCGGCAGCTCGGGCTCGCGGACCGTCTCGCGCTCGAGATCAACTCGCTCGGCGACGCCGCGTGCCGGCCCGGGTTCCGGGAACGGCTCGCCGCCTACCTGCGGCAGCACGCGGCCGAGCTCTGCGAGGAATGCCGGGAGCGGACCGAGCGCAACCCGCTCAGAGTCCTCGACTGCAAGCGCGCGGAGTGCCGCCCGGTCCTGGACCGCGCCCCGTCGCTGCCGGACCACCTGTGCGCCGCGTGCGCGGAGAACTTCGGGCGCGTCCGCGCGCACCTGGACGCGATGGGGATCCGATACTCGATCAACCCCAGGCTCGTGCGCGGCCTCGATTACTACGTGCGGACGGCGTTCGAGGTGACCACCACCGAGCTGGGAGCCCAGAACGCCCTCGCCGGCGGCGGGCGCTACGACGGGCTGATCGCCCTGCTCGGCGGGACCCAGGATGCCGCCACGGGCTTCGCGATCGGCATGGAGCGGGTGGTCCTGCTGCTTGCCGGCGAGGCGCAGCCGGTGCGTCCCGCCGCGCTCGTCATCCCGATCGGCGAGCGCGCGCTCGAGCGCCTGCTGCCGATCGTCCGTGACGTGCGCGCGCGCGGCGTCGGGATCGACGTCGGCTACGGGGACCGGAAGCTCCGCGCCGAGCTCCAGCGCGCGAACAAGCTGGGGGTCGAGCACACCGTGATCGTCGGTGATGCGGAGCTCGACCGTGAAGAAGCGATCATCCGCGAGATGAAGTCGGGGCAGCAGCGGACCGTCCCGCTGGCCGCGCTGGCCGCCGATCTCGTCGCATTAGGGGGCCAAGCGTGACGGAGGGGCTCGGAGGCTGGAAGCGCACGCACGGGTGCGGAGAGCTTCGCGCATCGCACGTGGGCGAGACGGTGACTGTCATGGGGTGGGCGAACCGCCGGCGCGACCAGGGCGGGTTGATCTTCATCGATCTCCGTGATCGCAGCGGGCTCGTGCAGTGCGTCCTGGACCGCGCCTCGAGCGCGGCCGCGCACGCGCGCGCGGAGTCCGTCCGGAGCGAGTTCGTGCTGGCGCTGGCCGGCGAGGTCGCCCGGCGTCCGGGCGGCACCGAGAACCCGAAGCTGCCGACCGGCGAGATCGAGGTGCACGTGCGCGACCTCAAGGTCCTCAACGAGGCGCGGCCCGTGCCGTTCCCGATCGAGGACGAGACGGCCGTGGACGAGCTCGTGCGCCTGCAGTACCGGTACCTCGACCTGCGGCGCCCGGCGCTCCAGCGGAACTTCGTGCTGCGCGACGAGGTGTGCCGCGCCGTCCGCGACTACCTGCACGAGCAGCGGTTCCTCGAGGTGGAGACGCCGTTCCTCACGCGCTCGACGCCCGAGGGCGCCCGCGACTTCCTCGTGCCGAGCCGTCTGAACCCCGGCACGTTCTACGCGCTCCCGCAGTCGCCGCAGCTCTTCAAGCAGCTCCTGATGGTGGCGGGGTTCGAGCGCTACTTCCAGATCGTCCGCTGCTTCCGCGACGAGGACCTCCGCAAGGACCGCCAGCCCGAGTTCACCCAGATCGACGTCGAGACGTCGTTCCTCGACCGCGACGACTTCCTGTCGATCATGGAGGGCATGGTCGCCGAGATCTTCCGGCGTGTGCGGGGGATCGAGATCACCCGCCCGTTCCCGAGGATGACGTATGGCGACGCGATGCATCGCTACGGCTCGGACAAGCCGGATCTCCGCTTCGGCCTCGAGCTCGTGGACGTGAGCGACCTGTTCCGGACCGGGGAGTTCCAGGCGTTCGCACAGGTGGTGCAGTCCGGGGGGGTCGTGAAAGCGCTCACGATTCCCGGCGCGGGCGGTGCCAGCCGGAAGGAAGCGGATGACCTCGTCGCCACGGCGAAGGCGCTCGGCGCGAAGGGCCTCGTCTGGATGAAGGTCGGCGCGGACGGGATCCAGAGCCCGATCAGCCGCTTCGTGGAGCCGGTCCGCGAGGCGTTGCTCGGCCGGGCCGGCGCACGTGCGGGCGACCTCGTGCTGCTCGTCGGCGACGCTCCGGCGATCGTGGCGGCCGTGCTCGGCCGGCTGCGCCTCGACCTCGCGCAGCGGCACGGCCTCGTCCCCGCCGACCGGTTCTCGCTCCACTGGGTCGTCGACTTTCCGCTGGTCGAGTGGAACGCCGAGGAGCGCCGGTGGGACTCCATGCACCATCCGTTCACGGCGCCCCGGGACGAGGACCTCCCCCTGCTCGCGTCCGATCCGGGACGCGCGCAGGCGAAGGCGTACGACCTGGTGCTGAACGGCCAGGAGATCGGCGGCGGCTCGATCCGCATCCACCAGCAGTCGGTGCAGCAGCGCGTGTTCGAGCTCCTCGGCATCGGCAAGGACGAGGCGCGGGCGAAGTTCGGCTTCCTGCTCGACGCGCTCGAGTTCGGCGCGCCGCCGATGGGCGGCATCGCGTTCGGGCTCGACCGGCTCGTCGCGGTCCTCGCCGGCGAGGAATCGATCCGCGAGGTCATCGCGTTCCCGAAGACCCAGAAGGGCAGCGACCCGATGACGGAGGCGCCGGCGCCGGTGAGCCCGGCGCAGCTGAGGGAGCTCCACATCGGCGTGGTAGACTGAGCCCGAGAATGCAGGATTGAGTCAGGTCACCACGGTCACCCGCCGGATCTCGCTCTCCCCGGACGTCGATCTGCTGCTGCTCCTCGGGCGCAACGACGAGCACATCCGCACGCTCGAATCGGAGCTCGATGTCCGCATCGTCGCGCGGGGCCACGAGGTGATGCTCAAGGGGGACGAGCGCCAGGTGAAGACGGCCGAGCGCACCATCGTGCAGCTCGCCGACCTCGTCCGGTCCGGGACGCCCGTGCGCCAGCCCGACGTCCGCGCCGCGCTCCGCATGCTCGCGGACGGCGAGGACGCCGACCTCAAGCACGTGTTCTCCGACGCCATCTCGGTGCCGTCGCGGAAGAAGTGGATCGCGCCGAAGACGCCCGGGCAGAAGCGGTACGTGGACGCGATCCGCACGCACGACATGGTCTTCGCGATCGGCCCGGCCGGCACGGGCAAATCGTTCCTCGCGGTCGCGATGGCCGTCAACGCGCTGATGAAGCGCGAGGCCGCGCGGATCGTGCTGACCCGTCCCGCCGTCGAAGCCGGCGAGCGCCTCGGCTTCCTGCCCGGCGACCTCTACGAGAAGGTGCACCCCTATCTGAGACCGCTCTACGACGCGCTCCACGACATGCTCGACTCGGACAAGGTCGCCTCGCTCGTCGAGAAGGGCGCGATCGAGATCGCGCCGCTCGCCTACATGCGCGGGCGCACGCTGAACGACGCGTTCATCATCCTCGACGAGGCGCAGAACTCCACGACCGAGCAGATGAAGATGTTCCTCACGCGTCTCGGCTTCAACTCGAAGATGGTGATCACCGGGGACATCACGCAGGTGGACCTGCCCGCGTCCCGCGGCTCGGGGCTCATCGAGGTCCGAGACGTGCTGAAGGACGTGCAGGGGGTCCGGTTCGTGTACTTCAGCGACCAGGACGTGGTGCGCCATCACCTGGTCTCGGCGATCATCCGCGCCTACGAGGTGCACGGCGCGCGGGATCGCGAGGACGCGACGCCCGTCCGGGACTCCTGATGCCCGCCGCGGTCGCCGACCGGCAGCGCCGCGTGCCCCTCGACGTCTCGCGCCTCACGCGCGCCGCGGACACCGCGCTCGCCGCCGTCGGTCGCGCCGGCGGCGCCGTCGAGATCGACATCGTGGACGACGGCGAGATCCGGCGGCTCAACACGCGGCACCGCGGCGTCCGTCGCCGCACCGACGTGCTCTCGTTCCCGCTCGAGGCGCCCGGGTCGATGCTGGTCGGCCAGGTCGTGATCTCCGCGGACGCCGCGCGCCGGCAGGCGCGCCGTCTCGGCGTGCCGGTGGCGCTGGAGATGGACCTCCTGATCACGCATGGCGTGTTGCACCTGGTCGGCTGGGACGACCGCGATCCGGTGGAAGCGGACCTGATGCATCGCCGCGAGCGGGAGATCCTCACGTCGTCCGGCCGTCGAGTCCCCGAGCGGCTCTGGGCGGGCCTCCTGGTGTCATGACCATGCGCGCGGGGTTCGTGAGCCTCATCGGCCGCCCGAACGCCGGCAAGTCGACGCTGCTGAATCGCCTCGTCGGCCAGAAGCTCGCGATCGTGTCGCCGCGTCCGCAGACCACGCGCAACCGCATCACGGGCATCGTGAACCGACCGGACGCGCAGGTCGTCTTCGTCGACACGCCCGGACTGCACGCCGGCAAGGGCAAGCTCGGCGAGTTCATGCAGAGGACGGCCGAGCGCGCCGTGGAGGACGTGGACCTCGTCTGTCTCGTCGTGGACGCGGTGGCGGACCCCGGCCCCGACGACGTCGTGCTCGGGCCGCTCTCTGCCCGGGGGGGACCGGCGTTCTGCCTGCTCAACAAGGCGGACGCCGTCGAGCCGAAGGCGCGCATCCTGCCCATGATCGAGCGGTGGCGTGACGCCCACCCGTTCCGCGAGCTGCTGCCGATCTCCGCCACGGACGGGACGAACTGCGACCGTCTCCTCGAGCTCATCGTGGCGTCGATGCCCGAGCACCCCGCGTACTTCCCCCCGGACGTGAACACCGACCAGCCCGAGACCTTCTACATCGCCGAGGCGGTGCGAGAGAAGATCTTCCACTTCACGCACGAGGAAGTCCCGTATGCGGCGGCCGTGCGCGTCGGCGAGGTCGTCGAGCGCCCCGAGCCGAACGCGTGCCTCGTCGCCCGCGCCACGATCTTCGTCGAGCACGACTCGCAGCGCGGCATCCTGATCGGCAAGGGGGGCAGCATGCTGAAGCGGATCGGGACCGCGGCGCGCCAGGAGCTGGAGGCGTTCTTCGGCATCCAGGTGTTCCTCGGTCTCACCGTCCAGGTCCGCCGGAACTGGCGCAAGGACGAGCGCGCGCTCCGCGAGTTCGGCCTGCTCCTGACGTCCTGATGGCCGTCGAGCGCACGGCGGCGGTCGTCATCGGCGGCTTCCCGCTCGGGGAGAGCGACCGCGTCGTGACGTTCTTCACGCGGCGCTTCGGCAAGGTGCGCGGCGTCGCGAAGGCGGCGCGCCGGATGCGCTCGAAGTTCTCCGGGGCGCTCGAGCTCTTCACGCTCGGCGAGCTGGTGTTCTTCGACGGCGGGCGGAGCGAGCTCGTCCAGGTCGACCACTTCGACATCGAGCGCCCGTTCGGTGGCATCCGGGCCGATCTGGGGCGGCTCGGTCACGCGGCCTGGATGGCGGAATCGGTGGCGCGGCTCACGGCCGAGCGCGACCCGCATCCCGCGATGTTCGCGCTGCTGTCGCTGGCGCTCGCTGCGGTGGACGGCGGGGCCTCGCCGAGCCGGGTGGCGGTCGTCTTCGGCGCGCGCTTCGTCGACGCGCTCGGCCACCGGCTGCGGACGGACGCGTGCGTGCTGTGCGGCCGGGGCGGCGTCATCGCGGGTGGACGCGCGGCCGTCGACGTCGACGCGGGCGGCACCGTCTGCCCCTCGTGCGCGGGAGCGGTCGGCGGCACGCTGAGCGTCGCGGCCGCCACGATCGATGCGCTCCGGCGCGTGAGGACCGCGCGATGGGGCGACGTGATGGCGCTCCCCCTCGGCACCGCCGAGCGGGAGCTCCGCGCGATCCTCGAGGCGCACGTGACGCGGCTCGCCGGCCAGGGCAGCCGCGCGGCGCGGTTTCTGAGGGAGGTGAGCCGGTCATTGCCGGTGTCGGAGGCTCCATGACGTTCCAGGACATGATCTTGGCGCTCCAGCGCTACTGGGCGGATCTCGGCTGCGTGATCCAGCAGCCGTATGACCTCGAGGTCGGCGCGGGGACGATGGCGCCGGACACGTTCCTCCGCGTCCTGGGCCCCGAGCCGTGGCGCGTCGCGTACGTCCAGCCATCGCGCCGGCCCACCGACGGCCGTTACGGCGAGAACCCCAACCGCGTGCAGCGCCACCACCAGCTCCAGGTGATCCTCAAGCCGTCGCCGCCCGACGTCCAGGCGCTCTATCTCGAGAGCCTGGCGTCGCTCGGCATCGACGTCCTCCAGCACGACGTGCGGTTCGTCGAGGACGACTGGGAATCCCCGTCGCTCGGCGCCTGGGGCCTCGGCTGGGAAGTCTGGCTCGACGGCATGGAGATCACGCAGTTCACGTACTTCCAGCAGGCGGGCGGCATCGATCTGAGGCCGGTCTCCGCCGAGCTGACGTACGGTCTCGAGCGCATCGCGATGTACCTCCAGCGCGTCGACAGCGTGTACGACGTCGAGTGGGCGCCGGGGGTGACGTACGGTCACGTGCACCACCAGACGGAGGTCGAGTTCTCGCGGTTCAACTTCGACACCGCGGACCAGTCGGTGCACGTCCGCGTGTTCGAGACGTACGAGACCGAGGCGCACCGGCTGCTCGGGGAGGGCCTCGTACTGCCGGCGTACGACTACTGCCTGAAGTGCTCGCACGTCTTCAACATCCTCGATGCGCGCGGCGCGGTAAGCGTCACCGAGCGAGCCTCGTACCTCGGCCGGCTGCGCGGCCTCGCGCGCCAGATCGCGGAAGCCTGGGTCCGCCAGCGCGAGGCGCTGGGCTGGCCGTTGCTAATGGGGGGCCCCGAAATGGCCCCCGACCATCGCACGAAGGGGGCTGACGCCCCCCTCGGGCTCCCCCGGCCCCCGCGCTCGGAAGCGCCCCGGGCGGTGCGCGGACGCACCGGTGGGACCCGGGGCGCTCCTCGAGTCCCTGATGCGTCCGGGGACGCGGCATGAGCCACACGCTGCTCTTCGAGCTGGGGACCGAGGAGCTGCCGCCGTCCGAGCTGCCGACGGTGATCGCCGCGCTCGAAGAGCGCGCCGCCCGCGACCTTCGCGAGGCTCGGCTCGGTTTCGAATCGCTGCGCGTGTTCTCGACGCCGCGGCGGCTCGCCGTCTCGGTGACCGGGCTCGACGGACACCAGGCCGCGCTCCGAACCCGAATCATCGGGCCTCCGAGGAAGGCGGCGTTCGACGCGACGGGGAAGCCGACGAGGGCAGCGGAAGGGTTCGCGCGGTCGCAGGGCGTGACGGTCGGTGACCTTCTGACGATCAACACCGAGCGGGGCGACTACCTCGCGGTCGAACGGGAGGAGCCTGGCCGGCCCGCCGTCCTCGTGCTCCCCGACCTCCTGACCGCGCTCGTCGGGACCCTGCCGTTCGCCAAGCAGATGCGATGGGGCGGCGGTGAATTCCGCTTCAGCCGCCCGATTCGATGGATCGTCGCGCTGCTCGACGACGAGGTCCTGCCGCTCACCGTGGCCGGCGTCGCCAGCGGCCGCGTCACCTACGGGCACCGCTTCCTCGCGCCCGAGCCCATCACCATCGATGACGCGAAGGACTGGGCCGCGCGACTGACGGCGGCGCGCGTCATGCCGGATCTCGAGGCGCGGCGGGACACGATCCGCACCGCGGTGGAAGCGGCGGCGGAGCGTCTCGGGCTCCGCGCGGTGGTCGACGAGGCCACGCTGGAAACGGTCCTGCACCTGGTGGAAGCGCCCAGCGCGATCGTCGGGAGCTTCGCCGAGACGTATCTCGATCTTCCGCGCCAGGTGGTGCAGACCCCGATCCGCCACCACCAGCGCTGCTTCGTCGTCGAGACGGCGGACGGCCGGCTCGCGCCGTACTTCGTGGCCGTGTCGAACATGCCCGGCGTGCCGACCGGCGAGATCCGGCGCGGCAACGAGCGCGTCATCCGCGCACGCCTCGCGGACGCGGACTTCTACTTCCGCGAGGACCTCGAGACGCGGCCCGAGGAGCGCCTGGGTCTGCTCGCGGGGATGGTGTTCCAGGAGCGGCTCGGGACGCTGCGGGAGAAGACGGACCGTCTCGTCGCCCTCGTCGAGCACCTCGCCGGTGCGGCTCCCACGGCCGACCGCGCGGCGCTGAGCCGCGCGGCGATGCTCGCGAAGACCGACCTGGCGTCCGGCATGGTCCGCGAGTTCCCCGAGCTCGAGGGCGTGATCGGCGCCGAGTATGCCCGGCGTGCCGGTGAGCCGCAAGCGGTGGCGACCGCGATCGCCGGGCACTACCAGCCGCGCACGGCAGAAGGCGCGCTCCCTGGATCACTCGAGGGCGCCGTTCTCGCGGTCGCCGACAAGCTCGACACGGTCGTCGGGTGCATCGGCGTCGGGCTCATGCCGTCGGGGTCGCAGGATCCGTACGCGCTCCGGCGACACGTGCAGGGTGTGCTGCAGATCGCGATCGCGCGCCGCGACTTCGCGCTCTCGCTGCCGCCGGCCGTCGACCGCGCGCTCGACCTGCTCGCTCCGAAGCTGACCGAGCCGGCCGCAGTGACGCGCGATCGCGTGCTCGACGTGTTCCGCGCGCGCCTCGGCACCTTGCTCACCGGCCGCGGGCGGCGTGCCGACGTCGTGGAGGCCGTGCTGGCGAGTGGCTTCGACGAGCCGGCCCAGGTCCTTCGACGGGTCGACGCGCTCACGAGCCTGCTGAGCCGTCCCGACTGGGAGCCGCTCGTGATCACGTTCAAGCGCACGATCAACATCCTGCCGGCCGGCTTTCGCGGTACGCCCGATCCGGCACGATTCGTCCATCCCGCGGAGCGGCAGCTGCACGACGCGACGGACGCCGTGCGCGGGCCGGTCGAGGCTGCGCTGAAGACCGGGGACTACGGAGAGGCGCTCGCGCGGCTGGCGGGACTCAGACCGGTCGTGGACGCGTTCTTCGACGCCGTCATGGTGATGGACAAGGACGCCGCGGTGCAGGCGAACCGGCTGGGAGTGCTCAAGGCGATTGCTGATCTGCTGCTGCCGGTCGCAGATCTCCGAAAGATCCAGCCCGGGCCGGCGCCCGCGTAGTCTCCCGGACGGCCGCGGACGGCGCGTCGTCGAGCCCGCCACTGCCCGGCTCGCGCCCTGTCCGGGGTTCGCGTCCCGTGAGGCCGTCGCCGCGCGCCTCCGGCGCACGCGGCCGCGTGGCCGAGCTGTCGGAGCCCGTGAACAAATCCGGTGGTCGAGGAGCGCCACGGCTCTGACCGGTGCGTCCGCGCACCGCCCGGGGCGCTCCGAGCGCGGGGGGCTCGGGGGGCTCGGGGGGCTTCGATAGCACCTCGGTCCCGAACGGCGTCGTCGGTGCCGGAGCGGGTACGCTGCTCCGCCCGACCGAGTCGGCGCCACCCCTGCTCTGGACCCCATCGGGACGGACGACCGCGCCGTCGTGCGTGGACGGCGCAGCGCCCGGCGGGGGAACGCCCTCCCCGGGTGCGCCCGGTACGGGGATGCCCTGGCGCTTCGGCCCGCACCCGACGGACGGTTCCGTGCCTCGCACGAACGCCATCGTGACGATGCGAACGCACTCGTTCGAGGGATCGAGGTCCACGGGGACGAGCGCCACGTGCTCGGGAACCGGGAAGTCTTCCGGCGGGGCATCCCCGATGACACGCTTCATGTACGCGACCCAGATCGGTACCGCAACACGCGAGCCCGTCTCGCTGGCGCCGAGGCTGCGCGGGCGGTCGTACCCGACCCACACGCCGGTCGCGAGCTTCGCCGTGTAGCCGATGAACCACGCGTTCGAGTAGTCGTTGGTGGTCCCCGTCTTGGCGGCGACGGGACGCGCGAGCGCCTTGGCCGCCTGTCCGGTGCCCCGCTCCACCACGCCGCGGAGCATGTGGGTGATGACGTACGCGACCTCCGGCGACACGACCGCCTTCCCCTCCGGCACGTGCTCCTCGAGCAGCTTGCCCTGCGCGTCGGTGACGTAGCGGATCGTCGACGGCGGCACCCACGTCCCCTGGTTCGCCAGGGCGCTGTAGGCGGAGGTCAGCTCGAGCAGCGTCAGGTCCGAGCTGCCGAGCGCGATCGTGAGGTCGTGCGTGAGCGCGCTCGCGATGCCGAGACGCCGCGCGACCCCGATCGTCTTCGACACGCCCACGCGCTCCTGGACCTTGACGGTGACGACGTTGACGGAATCCTCGATCGCCTGCTGCAGCGTCGTCATGCCGCGGTACTTCCGGTCGTAATTGTCCGGCTTCCACGGCTGTCCGTTCTGGCCGACCGGATAGCTGACGGGCGCGTCCTCGACGCGCGTCGCCGGCGTGAGGCCCGCCTCGAGCGCCGCGATGTAGACGAACGGCTTGAACGCCGAGCCCGGTTGCCGCTTGGCGTAGACGGCGCGATTGAACTCGCTGCGAAAGAAGTCGTAGCCGCCGACGATCGCCCGCACGTACCCGGTCTCGGGCTCGATCGTGACGACGGCGCCTTCCGGGTGCTCGCCGGGCTTGGCCTTCGTGCGTGTCTCCAGCGCCGTGAGCCCGTCGCGCAGCGCCTGCTCGGCGGCGAGCTGCATCCGGCGGTTGAGCGTCGTGTACACGTGCAGGCCGCCCTTGAAGACCAGGTCCGCGCCGTACTTCGCCTCGAGCACCTGGCTGACGTATTCGAGGAAGTACTGGCCGGTCGTCCGCCGGCGTTCCGCCGGGATGACACCGAGACCCGCACGCGCGAGCCGCTTCGCGTCCGCGTCCTGCAGCGCCCCGTACTCGACCATGCTGCGCAGCACGTGCTCGCGCCGGCGCTTCGCCGCGTCGGCACGCTCGAACGGCGAGTAGTTCGACGGCGCCTTCGGCAGCCCGGCGAGCAGTGCGGCCTCGCGCACGTTGAGCTCGGAGACCGACTTGCCGAAGTAGGTGCGTGCGGCGGCCTCGACGCCGTACGCGCCGTGCCCGAAGTAGATCTGGTTCAGGTACATCTCGAGGATGCGATCCTTCGTGTACCGGCGCTCGAGCTCGAACGCGAGGACGGCCTCCTTCAGCTTGCGATCGAGGCTCTTGTCGGGCGTCAGGAAGAGCAGCTTCGTGAGCTGTTGCGTGATCGTGCTCCCGCCCTCGACGATGCGGCCCCGGCGGTAGTTCTGGTAGACGGCGCGCGCGATGCCGATCGGATCGACGCCCCAGTGCGAGTAGAAGCGGCGGTCCTCCGTGGCGAGGATCGCGTCCCGCAGCGACTGCGGAATCTGTGCCAGCGGGACGAAGATGCGGCGCTCGACGTGGAGCTCGGTGATGAGCTCGTCGTTGTCGTCGTAGATCTTCGAGCCCTGGATCGGCTGGAGCGTCTCCAGGGCGCTGACGGCCGGCAGCGATCGGGGCAGGATCGTGATCGCCCACAGCGCGGCCACGCCGACCGCGGACCCCGCCAGCAGCGTGAGCACTCCGGCGACCAGGAGGAGGACTCTGAGCCAGCGGAGGGGCCGTGGCCTGCCCCGGCTTCGGGAAGCCCGGGACGACTTCGGCTCGGGAGGCGCCATCCGGGGCCATATTATACCGGCCACGCCCGCACGGACGGCCGTTCCGCGTCGCGCCCGCCGCCGTCGCGGCCGCCGGGACCGGGACCGGGCCGCGCGCCTTGCGCCTCACCAACCGGCGTGATACAACGCCCGATGCCTTGAGCGCGTGGACGTTCGCCGACATCGACACGCAGCTCCGTGTCATTCGACGCGGGACCGCGGAGATCATCGTCGAGGCGGAGCTGCGGCAGAAGCTCGAGCGCTCTCGCGCAACCGAGGTCCCGCTCGTGGTCAAGCTCGGGCTCGATCCCACGGCGCCGGACCTTCACCTCGGGCACACGGTCGTGCTGCGAAAACTGCGCGACTTCCAGGATCTCGGGCACCGGATCGTCGTGATCATCGGTGACTTCACGGGGATGATCGGCGATCCCACCGGCCGCTCGGAGACGCGCAAGCCGCTCACGTGGGACGACATCCGCGCGAACGCCGAGACGTATCGCACCCAGCTCGGCAAGGTCCTCGACATGGACCGCGTCCGCGTGGAGTTCAACTCGTCGTGGCTCGGCTCGCTCCGGTTCGAGGACCTCATCCGCCTGACGGCGCACGTCACCGTCGCGCAGATGCTCCAGCGCGAGGACTTCGCGGCGCGCTACGCCAGCGGCCGTGCGATCAGCCTGCACGAGTTCCTGTACCCCATCGCTCAGGGCTACGATTCCGTGGCCTTGCGCGCGGACGTCGAGCTCGGTGGCACCGACCAGACGTTCAACCTGCTGGTCGGCCGCGATCTCCAGCGTGCGTGCGGGCAGGAGCCCCAGGTGGCGCTCACCGTGCCCATCCTCGAGGGGCTCGACGGCGTGCAGAAGATGTCGAAGAGCCTCGGGAACTACATCGGGATCCACGAGCCGCCACGCGAGATCTACGGCAAGCTCATGTCCCTGTCCGACACGCTGATGTGGCGCTACTTCGAGCTGCTGACGCGCCTCGACGAGGCGGAGATCGAGCGGCTGCGCGCCGGCCACCCCATGGAGGCCAAGAAGCGGCTGGCGCGGACCATCGCGGCCATGTACCATGGCGAGTCAGCGGTCGCTGAGGCCGAGGCCGGGTTCGTGCAAGTGTTTCAGCGGCGGGAAGACCCGGGCGAGATCGAGCGGGTGCAGGTGAACGTCGGCCAGCTCGGGGCCTCGGGGAGCGAGGTGAAGCTCGTCGACCTGCTTGCCGCGACCGGCTTCGTGTCGTCGAGGACGGAAGCGCGTCGCATGATCCAGCAGGGCGCCGTCGACGTGGACGGTCACCGCGTGCAGGACGTGAACGCGTCCGTCGGCGCCGGCGAGCGCCTGATCCGCGTCGGCAAGCGACGGTTCAAGCGCGTGATGCTGCAGGCGTCCTGAGAGTTCGAGCAACGATCGACCGCCGGGCGGTCGATCGTTGGCTCAAACTGAGCCGTGGGGCGGCGCTTGACACGCCCGGGGCGGCTGCGTATAGTTGGGGTTCGCCCGGAAGATCGAGCAGGTCGCTCGCAAGAGCGCGGAATCGGCCGGGCGCCAACAGAATCAGTTCCGGTCACCTTCCACAGCTGACCGATCGGTTCTTTGACAGTTGGATATGCTACTGGCTCACTGAGCGAGTGTGAGCACCAGTCGTTCTACGAGGATTCCTTGCGCCTGACCGGGTAA
>JACPDG010000110.1 GCA_016184125.1 Candidatus Rokuibacteriota bacterium
CAGCCGCACACATGGGAGTCCGCACGAGACGTTGACCCCTTGTGCTCGGATCGAGTGACCCGCTCCCTTTTCCTGGAGACTTGTTTGCATTCGTCGCCGAGCCTGTGGGAAGTGTGGGCATCGGCTTTTTGATGTCCACACTCCCCACAGGCTTCCTCGGCGCGATCGAACCCCCGCTCAGGTGGGCTTGATCTCGGTGCAGCTACCTATAGTCAACAATCGCTCCCACAGATTTGTCGGAAGACCCTGGATTACTATATCTCAGACTTGACGGCGGGCAGCACGAAGGGCTGAGACCCACACTCGACCAGGGAGACCCAAGCGATGGCGCAAGTGATGATGAAGGAGCTGAACAAGAAGTACGACGAGGTGCACGCCGTCAAGGATGTGAACCTCCACATCCGCGACAAGGAGTTCATCGTCCTCGTCGGCCCCTCGGGCTGCGGCAAGTCGACGACGCTGCGGATGGTCGCCGGGCTGGAGGAGATCACAGCCGGCGAGATCTCGATCGGGGACCGGGTCGTCAACGACCTGCCCCCGAAGGACCGCGACATCGCGATGGTGTTCCAGAACTATGCCCTCTACCCGCACATGACGGTCTACGACAACATGGCGTTCGGCCTGAAGATGCGGAAGTTCCCGAAGCCCGAGATCCTGAAGCGCGTGCAGGACGCCGCCGAGATCCTCGGCATCCAGGAGCTTCTCAAGCGCAAGCCCCGCCAGCTCTCCGGCGGCCAGCGGCAGCGCGTGGCGGTCGGGCGCGCCATCGTGCGCCACCCGCAGGTGTTCCTCTTCGACGAGCCGCTGTCGAACCTCGATGCCAAGCTCCGCGTCCAGATGCGCGTCGAGCTGAAGCGCCTGCACGACCGCCTCGAGACGACCGTCATCTACGTGACGCACGACCAGGTCGAAGCCATGACGCTCGGCGACCGCGTCGTCGTCATGAAGGACGGCTGGATCCAGCAGGTCGGCGAGCCGCTCGAGCTCTATGGAAAGCCCGCCAACAAGTTCGTGGCGGGGTTCATCGGCTCCCCCGCCATGAACTTCGTCGAGGTGACGATCACCGACGCCGGCGGCCTCTGGGCCGAGACCCAGGGCCTGCGCGTGAAGGTGCCGCCGGCCCACGCGAGCCGGCTCGGGCCTTACCGGGGCCAGACGGTCACGCTGGGCGTCCGGCCGGAGGACCTGCACGTCGCGTCCGGCAACGACCCGAACGAGTACACCTTCCCCGCGGTCGTGGAGGTCGTCGAGCCGCTCGGCTCCGAGATCCTGCTCGACCTCCGCGCCGGCGCCCACGCGATCGTGGCGCGCGTCGAGCCGACCGTGCGCGCGAAGGTGCACGAGACGCTGCGGCTCGCGCTCACCCCGGACCGCGCCCGCTTCTTCGACGTCAAGACCGAGCTGGCCATTTGATTTTTTGTAGCGGGGGCCGCGAGGCCGGTCAGACCGTGGGTGGCCTGAGAAAGGCACTGGCCGGCTCCGCTCTCCTCTACCCCCCTGCCGTGCCGACCGCGCCGGCGCGGCTCCCGGCGCGCTAAGCGTGCTCCAGACCGCGCGCCGTCGGCAGGTCGCCGCCGCCTACGCGCTCATGGCGCCGGCGCTGGCCCTCGTGCTGGGCGTGCTCGCGTACCCGCTCGGGTGGGAGATCTGGATCAGCCTCACGAGCTTCTCGAGCCGCGGCGACGGCGGCGCCGCGTTCGTCGGGCTGGCGAGCTACGCGAGGCTCCTCCGCGACGCCGAGTTCTGGCGCGCCCTGGCGACGACCGTCGCCTACTTCGCGGTGACCACGGCGGTGAAGCTAGTCCTCGGCGTCGGCATGGCGCTCCTCCTCGCGCGGCCGTCGCGGGGCCGGGCGCTGGTCTTCCTCGCCGTCTTCCTGCCCTGGGCGTACCCGGGCGGGGTCACGGTCGTCGCGTGGTACTGGATGCTGAACCCGCCCCTCATCACCGGCTACAGCGTCTTCATGGGGAACCTCAAGCACGCGGTGGACGGCGTGTTCGGCACCGGCGCCTACGCGTTCCTGAGCGTCGCGCTCTTCAACATCTGGCGGGGCGGCTCGTTCACCGCGATCTTCCTGCTCGCGGGGCTGAACGCGATCCCGACAGAGCTGTTCGAGTACGCGCGGCTCGAGA
Organism: Candidatus Rokuibacteriota bacterium; assembly: GCA_016184125.1. Taxonomy (GTDB): domain Bacteria; phylum Methylomirabilota; class Methylomirabilia; order Rokubacteriales; family CSP1-6; genus AR8. Next base: position 2,133 of record JACPDG010000110.1, read on the forward strand.
CTGCGAGCGCCTGGCAGCGCCTCCGTGAGGTGACGCTGCCGCTCCTGCGTCCCTACATGGCGCTCGCCGTCTTCCTCTCGTTCACGACGGCGTTCGCCGACCTCGGCAACGTGTGGATGCTCACCGGCGGGCGCGTCGTCTTCCCGGTGATCGGCACCCACGCCTACTGGCTCGCGGTCAAGAGCGGGCAGTTCGCCGAGGCCGCGGCCTGGACGCTGTCGCTCGTGCCGCTCCTGGCGGTCGCGCTGGTCTTCCTGTTCCGCTGGTTCGACCCGCACGAGGAGAAGGCGGCGTGAGCCCGCGCCGACGACGCCTCGGCCACGCGGCGCTGCTCGTCCTCGTCGCCGTGTACAGCCTGTTCCCGATCTACTTCATCACCATCCAGTCGCTGAAGACGCCCCAGGAGGACGTGTTCGGCAACCCGCTCTACGTCGCCGACCCGACCTTCGAGAACTACACTGAGCTGTTCGCGGGCGGCGAGGCGAAGGTGCGCGGCTACGTGATCGTCCCGCGCGTGCCGTTCCTCCTCTGGCTCGTGAACTCGGCGCTCGTGCTCCTGGCGAGCCTCGCCCTCACGCTGGTGACGGGCGTGCTGGCGGCGTACGCGCTCGGCCGGCTCCGGCCGCCGGGCTGGCGCGCGTGGCGGCGGATCCTCTTCGCGAGCTACGTGATCCCCCACACGATCCTGTTCATCCCGCTCTACCAGGTGATCGTCCGGCTCGGCCTCGACGACAACCACGCGGCGCTCGTCCTGATCTACTCCACCATGGCGCTCCCCTTCTGCGTCTGGATCCTGTCGGCGTACTACCGGCACCTGCCGCGCGAGATCGAAGAGTCGGCGCTCGTCGAGGGCGCGACGCCCGCCACCGCCTTTCTACGGATCGTCCTGCCCATGAGCCGCAATGTCCTGATCGCCGCCGGGCTGTTCACGGTGGGGACGGTGGGCAGCGATTTCATGCTGGCGTCCATCTTCCTGCTCGACCCCGACAAGCAGACCGTCGCCGCGGGGCTCGGCGTGATGGACGTGAGCCTCGAGGAGCTGGTCGCGGTCGCCGGCGTCAACCTCGCCGCCATCCCCGTCGTGATCGCCTGCGCCGCCTTCGCGCGGGGCTACGTGCGCGGCCTCACCGCCGCGATGCTGGAAGGCGCGTAGCTACTACAGCGCCCGAAGCCTCACGATCCGGTGCAACGCGGACTCGGCGAGGTAGAGCGCGCCTCGGCCGTCCAGGGCGATGCCCTGCGGGTCGGCGAGGTTCTCCGCGAGGACCGTGACGCGCCCGTCCCGCGCGACCCGGAAGAGGCGCGCCACCCAGAAGCCCCCGCTCACGTAGATCGTGCCGTCCGGCGCGCTCACCATGTTGACGCGCAGATACTGCCCCCGCGGGAGCTGGGCGATCGGAGCGAGCCGCCCGTCGGCGGCGAGGCGCAAGAGCTCGCCGGACGAGGACAGCAGGGCGAGGTCGTCGCCGCCGAGCGGCGTCACGCAGACGAGCCGGGGCAGGAGCGCGCCCCCGGCCCGGCCGCCCCACGCCCGGGGGTAGAGCGGCGGGAGGCGCTCGAGGCGGCGGGGCAGCGGGATCTGCGGGTCGAGCGTGAGCCTGAAGACGAGAGGCCCGCGATAGTCCTCCTCACGGAACTGCTCGAGCCCGGGCGGCGTCGTCTCGTCGCTCTGCGAGAGCCGCGGGTCCACGAGGTCCACGACGAGCAGCCGGCCCAGCGCGTCGAAGGCCAGCGTGCTCCCGCCGGCCAGCCGGTGGAGCCCCGCGGCGTAGAGCGTGAGGCGCTCGTCGGCGTCGAGCCGCCAGATGCGGCCGCCGTTCTCCTCGCCGAGCAGCAGGTCGCGCGTGGCCGGGTGGAGGGCGAGGCTGCCAAAAGTGGCCTGGCGCGGGTCCGGGAACGGGACCCTGACCCGCGGCTGGCGCGAGAGGTCCACCGGCAGCTCGCCGGCGAGGTCGACCCGGTGAACCTCGCCGGCCACGTCGCCGCGCACGCCGGGGCTCAGGACGACGAGCGCGCGGCCGTCGAAGGCGAGCTGCAGGGGCCGCGGAACGCCGGTCGCCACGACGCGGAGCAGCGACTCCGGATGGACCTCGGTGGCGGGCGCGCCGAGGCCGGTCAGGACGGCGGCGGTGAAGCCCGCGGCGAGGATCGGGGCGCGGGGACGCGAGCCTCCCCCCGCCCCGACCCGCACGCGCCTAATCGTCGGCGCCGGCCTTCTGGGTCAGCGTCGGGGCGCTGGGGGTGGCGATGAGCAGCAGCAGGTACCGCACCGGCACGGTGCCCGTGTTGGTGTAGTTGTGCCACACGGCCACAGCGTCCATGTACGACTGCCCGTTCGCGTGGTACTGCACGCCGCCCACGCCCACCGGCCCGCCCTCGCTCTTGGTCGTCAGCGTCCCCTCGAGGACGTAGATGTACGAGGGCACCATGTGGCGCTGGCGGCCAGTCTGCCCGCCCGGCTCGATCGTCACGATCTGGCCGGTGAGCACGATCGGCACGTTGGTCACGCCCCGGAAGCCGCCGAGCGACGTGACGAGGCCCTGGGTCTTCACGCCCTTCTCCAGGGGCACGGGGCCGCCCTGGGCCTGCGCGGGCGCCGGACCCACGCCGCCGTACTGGGCAGGGGCCCCGCCGACGAGCACGAGAACGGCGATGAGGATGACTGCGACGATGGGCCTGTGTCTCATGGACGCACCTCCCGGATCGTGTCCGTGGTTGACCTGCGCTACCTGATCGCCGCGCCTGTGATGCCTGTGATGAACTTGTCCAGGAACAGGTTATAGATGATCGCCACCGGGACGCCCACCAGCAGCGCGCCCGCCATCAGGGAGCCCCAGAAGAACACGTCTCCGCGGATCAGCTCGGTCGCGACACCGAGCGGCACCGGCTTCTGCTCGGAAATCGAGACGAACGCGAGCGAGTAGAGGAAGTCCTGCATCGAGAGGGTGAACGAAAAGATCACGGAGGTGATGATGCCGGGCCAGCTCACCGGCAGCACGATGCGGCAGAGGGCGCCGAGCTGGCCGCACCCGTCCACCATCGCCGCTTCCTCGATCTCGACCGGAACCGTCTTGAAGAAGCCCATGAGGAGCCACGTGCAGAACGGGATCGTGAAGGTCGGGTAGACCACGACGAGCGACCACCAGGAATCCTGCAGGTCGAGCGTGCTCACGACGCGCGCCAGCGGGATGAAGAGGATGATGGCGGGCACCAGGTACGTCATGAAGATCCCGATCCCGAGGTTCTCGGCGCCGGGCAGCCTGAGCCGCGCCAGCGCGTAGCCCGCGGGAACCGCGGTGAGCAGGGTGATCGCCGACACCCAGAAGGAGATGGACATCGTGTTGACGATCCAGTCCTTGTAGAACGTGTTGTGGAACAGGAAGTCGAAGTGCCGCCACGTCGGCGGCAGATGGAACCAGAAGGGCACGACGTCCATCCGGTAGAGATCCGGATCCTGCTTGAGCGCGGTGATCAGCATCCAGAAGATCGGGAAGACCGCGATCAGCAGGAACGGGAGCAGCCCGAGGTAGATCAGCGTGTGGCGCCGGATCTCCTTGGACGGGTGGCTGCGGGGCGCCCGGTAGGCGACCGTCGCCATCAGTGCTCTCTCCGGCGCAGCGTGCGCAGCAGGAGGATCATCGCCGGGAGCAGCAGCGGGAAGAGGAAGAGGGAGATCGCCGCGCCGCGGCCCAACGCCCCCGCGCGGATCCCCGTGTTGTAGGCGAGCGTCGGGAGGATCTCCGTCGCGCCGTCGGGGCCGCCGTTGGTCAGCAGGTAGACGATGCTGAGGTCCGACAGCGTGAACACCGTGTCGAACGCCGCGCCGACGAACAGGATCGGCGCGATCATCGGCACGATGACCAGCCGGAAACGCTGCAGGAAGCTGGCGCCGTCCACCTTCGCGGCCTCGACGATTTCCGGCGGCACCGAGGTGAGTCCGGCGAGCAGCACGATGGCGCTGAACGGAAAGCCTCGCCACACGTTGACGAACATCACGGACATCAGCGCGAGGTTCGGCTGGCCGAGCCACACGGGCCAGTCCGGCGAGCCGTAGGTGCCGATGAGCCAGAGCCGGGAGAGCGCCCAGTTGACAACGCTGAACTGGGAGTCGAACATCCACTTCCAGCCGAGCACGCTGACCGCGATCGGCAGCGTGAACGGGATGACGACGAGGGCGCGGACGACCTTGCGGCCGACGAACGGCCGCAGCAGCAGGAAGGCGAGCGTGGTGCCGAGGAGCCCCTTCAGGATCCCGGCGCCGACGGTGAAGAAGAGGGTGTTGCCGAGCGCCTTGTAGAAGGCGGTGCTCTGGAGCGCCGCCTGGAAGTTCTCGAGGCCCACGAACCGGGCCACGGGGGCGCCAACCGAGGCGTCGCTCATCGCGAGGTAGAGCGAGAAGAGGAAGGGCACGCCGACCAGGAGGAGGACGTACAGGACGGCGGGCGCCAGGAGCGTGTAGCCGAAGAGGTATCGGCGGGCGGTCGGGGTGCGCCACCACGACAGCACCCCGACCCGCCCGCTCACGGCCATGGACAGCGAGGACCCGGGCGAGGGGGTCCCGCCCGCCGATACCCGGGCCATCCGCTAGGAAGCCTTGTGCTTCGCGTAGATGCGCCGGATCTCGCCGACGCCCCACTTCATGGTGTCTTCGATCGCGGCGCCGCGCGCCACCCGCGTGAACATATCGGGGACGATGAACGTGGTCAGGACTTCCTGCGCCGCGGGCGTCATGGGCCCCGGGTGGCCGAAGAAGGCCGTGATCTTGTCTTGCTCCTGGAGCGCCGACAGCTTCGGGTCGGCGCCGAGCACCGGCATCGGCTTCTTGTACTGGTCGCGGAGGAACGGCATGTTGTAGCCGCGGCTCGCGGTCATCGCGTGCTTCTGGTTGTCCGAGATGTGCTGGATGAACTCCTTGGCCGCGGGGATGTTCTTCGAGAACTTCCAGATCGCCCACACGTTGGGCTCGCCGACGTTCCACTTGGCGACCGGTCCCTGTGCCTCGTCGAGCACGTAGGTGTGCTCGAAGACCTTCGGGTTCGTGTCCTTCGTCGTGACGAACGCGGAGATCGCGTCGTGGATCCAGCACCCGACACCGGAGGCGAGGAAGCGGTTGTCGGAGGCGTCGTCCCAGGAGAACACCTCGGGAGTCATGCCCTCGTCGTACATGGCCTTGGCGAACCGGAGCGCCTCGCGCATCTCCTTGGAGTCGATCGCGACGCTCTGCCCCGACGGATCCGTCTCCTTGACCCCGAAGGAGTACATGAGGGCGCGCCAGTTGTGGTTCGCGTCGTTGCAGTGGGAGAACTGCATCCCGGTCGGCTTGCCCTTCGGCTTGAGCAGCCGCGCGGCGGTCCGCAGGTCGTCCCAGGTCTTCGGCGCGGGCCGCCCCACCGAGTCGAACAGGTCCTTGCGCCAGAGCAGCGGGATCGCGATGAAGAAGTCGGGCACCCCGTACCAGGTGCCGCCCACCTGCCCGGCGCTCTTCGCGTTCTCCATCCAGCCCCCGTACTTCCTGCCCAGGCCGGTGGCGATGTCGGAGAGGTCGACGAGGTGGCGGTAGTACTGGCCGGTGAGGATCTGGCCGGCGAAGTGGATGAGGTCGTGGCCGCCGCCGGCGGCGAACTCGGCGGCGTACCGCGCCGGCAGCTCGAGGTGCGGGATGTGGTCCACGCGGACCTTGACGCCGTTCTTGTCGCCCCACTCCTTGGCGAACTTGTCGACCCAGGCGTCGTAGGCGGGGACGAAGTGGCTCCACTTCAGCATGCGCAGGCTCGTGCCCCTGATCTGCGCCGGCGCCTGGCGGGCATCGAGCATGGTGAGCAGGGAGCCCCCCGCGACTCCCGCCCCGGCGACCGAGAGGAATTTCCGGCGGTTGAGGGTTGACGGGGCGGTTGAGGGTTGACGGGTCCATCTGGACTGGTCGCGGGTCACTCATCATGAGCCTCCTTGGCTGTCCTGGGACCGACCGCAGAGCCGCACCGGGCCAAAAGGGATGGGTTCTTTATGCTTTAAATGCCCCTCTTGTCAAGTGACGTTTGTGGTAAACCTGAACGCGCGTCCCCGACCGCTCTCGTCCAGACCGTCGTCTCCGCACCGCTGACCGGGTGCCTCTGCGCGGTGATCGCGCTCGGCTTCTCGCTCATCCTCGCGGGGTGACGCGCGCCTTCAGCCTGGCGCACGGCGAGCTGGTCGTGCTGGGCGGCTACGCGGGCTACGCCCTCTGGCTGGCGCTCGGCCTCGACCCACGGTCCTCGAGGAGAAGCAGTCCGCCGAGGCGGGCCGGCTGGCGGGCGGCGAGCAGCAGATGCTGGCGCTCGCGCGCGGGCTCACGGCGCGCCCGCGTCTCCTGCTCCTCGACGACCCGTTCCTCGGCCTCGGCCGGGCGGTCACCGAGCGCGCGGCGCTCCGCGCGAGCGTGAAGGCGGACCCCGGACAGCTCGAGCAAGTCATCGTGAACCTCGCGGTCAACGCCCGTGACGCGATGCCGGACGGCGGCCGGTTGACCGTCGAGACCAGCAATGTCGAGCTGGAAGAGCCCTACGCAAGCCGGCACGCCGGGGTCGAGCCGGGACGGTACGTGATGCTCGCCGTGACCGACACCGGCGTCGGCATGGATGCCGAAACCCGGGCGCGCATCTTCGAGCCCTTCTTCACGACGAAGGAGAGCCGGGCAAGGGCACCGGGCTCGGCCTGTCGACCGTGTACGGCATCGTGAGGCAGAGCGGCGGGCACATCGGGGTCGACAGCGGGCCCGGGCACGGAACGACCTTCAACATCTACTTCCCGCGCGTCGCAAGCGCGCCATCCGTCGACGAGGCCCGGGCGCCGGAGCCCCGACGCCGCGCGACGGAAACCGTCCTCCTCGTCGAGGACGAGGCGGAGCTGCTCGCGATCGCGCGCGAGATCCTCGACGCCGAGGGCTACACGATCCTGGAGGCCCACGATCCCGATGAGGCCCTGCTGATCGCCGGGCGCTACGCCGGACCGATCCACCTGATGGTGACGGACGTCGTGATGCCGAAGATGAGCGGCCGCCAGCTCGCCGAACGCCTCCCCGCAATACGCCCAGAGACGAAGGTTCTCTACGTCTCCGGCTACACGCACAACGCGATGGTCCAGGACGGTATGCTCGACCCTGGTACGTCGTTCATCCAGAAGCCGTTCACCCCGGAAGCGCTCGCCCTCAAGGTCCGGGCGGTGCTCGACGCCTGAGCTCTCCTCCCCCGCGTTCGAGTGCGTGTCACTGCTCGTCGCCCAAACCAACGCGGCCAGGTTCCGAGCCGCGACGCTCGGGGTACGAATGAACGCTTTCCGAAACGCATCATCGAAGCTTCGCTCTCTCCTGTTGGTGATCGTCGTGCTCGCCGTCGGTCCCGCCGTCGGTCCCCCGCTCGCGCTCGGGCTGTCCAACGGGCTCCAGCAACGCCCGTGGGGGAAGCGCGCGGGGCGCGAGCCGGCGCTGCATGTGGCGAGGATGGCGGCCGAGGAGCAGGAACACTTGACCTGTCGCCACCGGGCGCCGGGATGGTGTACGCTGAATGCCCGTCGCGCCCTTAGCTCAGGTGGATAGAGCGTCGGACTACGAATCCGAAGGTCAGAGGTTCGAATCCTCTAGGGCGCACCACGTCTCCTCGGCGCGGCGGGCGCGCCCTGACCGATCCTCCGCTGCCCGCGCAGGTGGTGCTCGCGCTGACCGCGCCGCTCATGAGCCTCGCGGACCCGATCACGCTCCGCTACTACTGGCAGCGCTGGGATGCGCGCCAGCTGCGCCTGCTGATGCCGACGACGCTCGCCGGCATCGTCGTCGGCACGTGGGTCGAGGCCGCGCTGCCGGCGTCGGGCTCGGTACGGGCGTCGCCTCGACGGTCGCGCATTCCGGAGGTGTCGTGCTCGGCCTCTATCTGATCGGCCTGCCGCTCGGCCCGCGCAGATCGTCGCGACGTCGAGCGCGCTGGTCGCCGTGTCCAACCTCCTGAAGCTCGGCGGATACTGGCGGATCGGCTTACTGACGGGATCGATCCTCCTCGCGGCGCTTGCCACGACCCCTCGGCTGCTCGCCGGCGCCTGGCTGGGCTATCGCGTCAACCCGGTGATGCCGAAGCGCGCGTTCGAGCTGCGTCTGATCACGATCGCCGTCGTCGGCTCGATCCGGCTGCTGCTCAGCGGCTGAAAGCCTGGCCTCCGCCGGGCTTGAATCGCCGCGCAGTTACGGGTATCGTGACACTCCCACCGCGATGGTGAGTGGCCCCCCGCGATCGACCGACGAGGACTTCGTGCGCGAGGCGATCGCCGAGGCGCGCCGGGGGATGGCGGGGGGCGAGGTCCCGGTGGGCGCGGTCGTCGTCGCGGGCGGCGCCGTCGTGGCGCGGGCGCACAATGCGCCGGTGACGGCGTCGGACCCCACCGCGCACGCCGAGATCCTGGCGCTCCGGGAGGCCGGGCGGGCGATCGGCAATTACCGGTTGACGGGTGCCACGGTGTACGTGACTGTTGAGCCGTGCGCGATGTGCGCCGGCGCCATGCTCCACGCACGGGTCGCCCGGCTCGTGTACGGGGCGCCGGATCCGAAGGCGGGCGCGGTCGAGTCGCTGTACCGGCTCCTCGACGATCCCCGCTGGAACCATCGCATCGCGGTCGAGGGCGGCGTGCTCGCCGAGGAGTGCGGGGCGCTGCTGAAGGCGTTCTTTGATTCCAAGAGGTCGAAAGTTCGCGGAGGGGTGGCCGAGCCCGGTTGAAGGCGTCCGACTCGAAATCGGATAGGGGCCCAGAAGGTCCCTCGGGGGTTCAAATCCTCTCCCCTCCGCCGCCAGTCTTCGCCGATCACCGGTCGCTCGTCCCGTATACTTTGCTGTGGCCGTGCTAGACGGGGAGGTAGCGGTGCCCTGTAGCCCGCAATCCGCTCTAGCGGGGTTGAATCCCCTCCCGAGGGCGTTCCGTGTCGAATGAGCCTCATCGGGCGGCGTCGAAGGTTGGGCCCCACGCAACGGGAAGCGTCGAACCCCGCCAGGCCCGGAAGGGAGCAACGGTAAGGCGCCACTCCCGTGTGCCGTGGGAGTACCTGACTGGAGCAGGCTTGATGAGGAGATCGCGGTACGGATCGTTCGGAGGGGGGTGCACGGCCATCTTCCCATGACGTACCAGGTCCTCGCCCGGAAGTGGCGGCCGCAGACGTTCGAGGCGGTCGTCGGCCAGGACGCCATCACGCGCACGATCAAGAACGCCCTCGCCGCCGGCCGGATCGCGCACGCGTACCTGTTCGCGGGACCGCGCGGCGTCGGCAAGACGACGACGGCCCGGCTGCTCGCGCGCGCGCTCCTCTGCCGCGAGCGCACGGGCCCCGAGCCGTGCGACGCCTGCGCCGTGTGCGGGGAGACGCGCGCGGGCATCGCCGTCGACGTCCTCGAGATCGACGGCGCGTCGAACCGCGGCATCGACGAGATCCGGGCGCTCCGCGAGAACGTCAAGTACGCGCCGGCCCGCGGGCGCTACAAGGTCTACATCATCGACGAGGTGCACCAGCTCACGTCGTACGCCTTCGACGCCCTCCTCAAGACGCTGGAGGAGCCGCCGCCGCACATCGTCTTCGTGTTCGCGACGACGGATCCCCGCGACATCCCGCCGACGGTGCTCTCGCGCGTGCAGCGCTTCGACTTCCGGCCGATCCCGCCCGAGACGCTGGTCACGAGCCTCGAGCGGATCCTGAACGAGGAGGGGATCCCCTTCGAGCCGGCGTCGCTGCCGCAGGTCGTCCGTGCGGCCGACGGCTCGCTGCGCGACGCGCTCTCGCTGCTCGACACCGCGATCGCGTACGGCAACGGCCGCGTCGACGCCGAGACGGTGCGCACGCTGCTCGGCGCGACGGCGTCCGTTGAGATACGCGCCTTCGCGGAGGCGCTGGTCGGGCACGACACGGAGGCCGCGCTCACCGCGATCGACCGCGCCGCCCGCGAGGGCGAGGACCTCCTCGCATTCGGGCGCGACGTCGTCGAGCTGCTGCGCCGCGTGATGGTCCTGCGCGCGGCGCCGGCGGCGCAGCTCGCCGACCTGACGACGACCGAGGCGAACGAGCTCCGCGTGCTCGGCGAGCGCGTGACCCTCGACGAGGTGCTCTACCTCGTGCGCGCGTTCCTCGAGGCGGACGCGCTCATGCGCGAGTCGCCGCATCCGCGCGTCGAGCTCGAGATCGCCGCCGTGCGCGCGACGCGCCGTCCCGTGCCGCAGGCGCTCGACGACGTGCTCCGCCGCGTCGACGAGGCCGAGCAGCGGCTTCGCCAGCTCGGCGGCGTGCCGAGCGCGACGCCGCTCGCTCCGGCGCAGGAGAGCCTGCTGTCGCCGGCAACCGGCGAGACCGCACGGCCCGGCTCGCGGCGCGGCGCCGCGACGCCGTCCGGCCTCGGGTCGCCGGCGTACGCGCCCGGCGGCCGGGGCCCGACATACGGCACGCCGTCAGGCGCACCGCCCGCGGGCGGCGGAGCCGGCTCGACAGTCGGCGGCGGCGCGTCCGCCTCGCTGAGCGACATGGGCGGCGCGACGTCTTCAGGGAGCAGCGCCTCGGAATCTGCGTCAGGCGCCGGCCCCGGCACGGCATCCGGCTCGGTCGCCGGCGCGGCGGCGTCGTCGTCGACGAGCGCGGGCAGTTCGGCGCCGGCCGGTGGGCGCCCGTCGTCGTCCGCGCCGAGCTCACGAGCGCGGGGCTCGGCGTCAAGCGACACCTCGGTCGGGCCCGGCTCGTCGCGCGCCGCGAGCGCCGGCGCCGCGCGACCCGCTCGTCCGCCTGCGCCGTCGAGACTCGGCGCGGGCGGGGGCGGCGACATGGACAGCGCTGCGACGGGCGCCGAGGATTCGGACCTCGCGACGGCGTGGGACCGCGTCGTCGAGGAGGTCCGAGCCAACAAGAAGGCGATGCTCGCGGGGATACTCATGCACGCCCGGCCGACCGGGCGAAGCGGTGGCGAGCTGACCGTGGTGCTCACGGCGAGCCAGTTCCACCGCGACCAGCTTTCCGACCGCGCGAACCGGGACATCGTGCTGCAGGCGATCCGCAAGAACTTCCCCGGCGCGAACGACTTCACGATCGTGAACGAGGACAGCGGCTCCGGAGACGTGACCGATCACCCGGCGGTCCAGGCCGTGATCGCGGCATTCCAGGGCGAGGTGGTCGCCGTGCGGCCGCGCGCGCCGGAAGGAGAAGGCCAGTGAAGGGCTTCCAGAACATGATGAAGGAAGCGCAGCGCCTGCAGCAGCAGATGCAGGCGATGCAGGAAGAGATCGGCAAGCGCAAGGTCGAGGCGACCGCCGGTGGCGGCATGGTCACCGTCGAGGCCAACGGCAAGCAGGAGCTGCTCTCGATCAAGATCGACCGTGAGGTCGTGAACCCCGAGGACGTCGGAATGCTCGAGGACCTCGTGCTGGCGGCCTGCAACGAGGCGCTCCGGAAGTCGCGCGAGCTGGTCCAGCAGGAGCTCGGCAAGCTCACCGGCGGCCTCAAGATCCCCGGCCTCGGGATGTAGCGCTTGGCGTATTACCCCGAGCCCGTCGCGCGGCTCATCGACGCCCTCCAGCGCCTGCCCGGGATCGGACCCAAGACCGCCCAGCGGCTGACGTTCTTTCTCCTCAAGCGGCCGTTCGACGAGGTGCGCGAGCTCTCCGAGGCGCTCGTCGCCGTGAAGGAGCGCATCGTCCAGTGCCGCACCTGCTTCAACGTCACCGACGAGGATCCGTGTCGCATCTGCGCGGACCCCGTGCGCGACACCGGGCTGCTCTGCATCGTCGAGGAGCCGAACGACATGCTCGCGATGGAGCGCACCGGCGAGTTCCGCGGGCGCTATCACGTCCTCGGCGGCGCGCTCTCGCCCCTCGACGGGATCGGGCCCGACGATCTCAAGGTGCGTGAGCTGCTGGCCCGGCTCGACGCGGGCCGGACGCGCGAGGTCATCCTCGCGACGAACCCGAACGTCGAGGGGGAAGCGACCGCGCTCTATCTGGCCAAGCTCCTCCGCCCGCTCGGCGTGCGCATCACGCGCATCGCCCGCGGGCTTCCGGTCGGCGGCGATCTCGAGTACGCCGACCAGGTCACGCTCTCCAAGGCGCTCGAAGGCCGCCGCGAGATCGGCTGAGGGCGGCTGGACAGGCGGCCGGGCACCGCTCACGGGCGCTGAGCGCCGGCTCGGCGCCGCCCGTTCGCAGGGGGCGAGCGGTCACAATGCGGGCAGCGATATCCGCGGCAGGCCCTCGAACATAACTCCCAGATACGTTCTTCAAGCAGCTTCGAACGGCTCAGCCACGCCGGTAACTATGCCTAAATACGGTTATTTACACGGTGCCGGGCATTCTCGATTAAATCGATCGAATTATTCTTGACAATATCGACTATGAAATCTAGCCTCAGTGGGCCAGCAGTCACAGAAACGGGACTCGGGGAGGCGGGAATGGCCGATGTGGAGCTGCGCAACGGGGTTGACGAGGCCGTCAACGAGGTCGACGAGGCCATCGAGGTCGAGTCCGGGGCGCTCGACAGGCAGGCTCCCGCCTCGTGGGCGGATGCCGCGGAGATCGACACGTTCGACGCCTTCGTCCGCGACTTCCACGCCGGCCGGATCGATCCGGACGAGTTCAAGCGGTTCCGGCTCCAGCACGGCGTGTACGGCCAGCGGCAGCCGGGCGTGCAGATGGTCCGCACGAAGATCCCGTGGGGCGGGTTGACGGCGGCGCAGCTCGAGCGCCTCGCGGACGTGGCGGACAGCACGCCGCGCCGTCGCGGTCACGTCACCACGCGCCAGAATTTCCAGTTCTACGACGTCCCGCTCGGGGAGGCGCCGGACCTGATGCGCGCGTTCGCGGACGCGGGGCTCACGACGCGCGAGGCGTGCGGCAACACCGTGCGCAACGTGACCGTCGGGCACTGCGCCGGCGTCTGCGCGAAGGAACCGTTCGATCCGACGCCGTACGCCGAGGCGGTGGCCCGCTTCCTCCTGCGCAACCCGATGAACCAGAACCTGCCGCGCAAGTTCAAGATCGCGTTCTCGGGATGCGGGGACGACCTCGGGCTCACGCCGATCCACGACGTCGGGGCGCTGGCCGTGCGCCGCGTCGTCGACGGCCGGAGCGAGCGCGGCTTCACGGTGCTCGTCGGCGGCGGTCTCGGGCCCGCGCCGCGGCACGCCGAGCCGCTCGAGCCGTTCACGCCGGCTGACGACCTGGTCCTCACCGTCGCGGCCGTCGTGCGCGTCTTCGACCGGCACGGCAACCGCGAGAACCGCAACCTGGCGCGGCTGAAGTTCGTCGTGAAGAAGCTCGGCATCGACGCGGTCCGCGCGCTGGTGCTCCGCGAGCGCGATGCGCTGCGGGCCACGATGGCGGGATGGTTCCCGCGCGTCGTCGTGAACGAGGAACGCGCACCCGACCCGCGTCCGGTGGCGCGGCGGCCGTTGCCGGTCGGCGACGCCGCGTTCGCACGGTGGCGGGCGACGAACGTGATCGCGCAGCGCCAGGGCGGCTCCGTGAGCGTGCACGTGCGGCTGCCGCTCGGCGACGTGACCGCGGAGCAGCTCCGGGCGGTCGCGCGCGTCGCGCGGGCGCTCGGGGATGGCCGCGCGCGCACGACCAACCAGCAGAACCTGGTCCTGCGCTGGATCCCGGTGGAGGCTCTCGGGGACGCCTGGACACTCCTCTCGGAGGCCGGGCTCACGCGGCCGGGCGCCGAGCGCCTCGTCGACGTCACGTCGTGCCCGGGCGCGGACACCTGCCAGCTCGGGATCACGTCGTCGCGAGGCCTGGCCAGCGTGCTCGCGGGAGTCATCGAGCGCGAGCTGGGGGCGCTCGCGGACGACACGGGCGTGCGGATCAAGATCTCCGGCTGCCCGAACTCCTGCGGGCAGCATCACATCGCGAGCATCGGCTTCTTCGGCGGCGCCCGGAAGTTCGGCGGCGAGCAGGCGCCGACGTACCAGCTCCTGCTCGGCGGCGGCGTCGAGGAGGGACGCGCGCGGTTCGGCGTCCCGGTCGCGCGCGTGCCGGCACGGAACGTCCCCGACGCGGTCCGGACGCTGCTCGATCTCTACCGTCATGATCGCGCCGACGGCGAGCGCTTCACGGCGTTCGTCGACCGCGTCGGCGCCGAGCGCCTGCGCGACACGATCGCGCATCTCACCGAGCTCCCGCCGATTGCCGATGCCCCCGAGAAGTTCCTGGACTGGGGCGCGACCGTGGCCTTCAAGCCGCAGACGGGCGCGGGCGAGTGCGCGGCCTGACGCCATGACGGGTCTCGGCGGCCGGACCATCGCGATCACCGAGGCACGCCGGGGCGCCGAGCTCGCCACCCTCGTCGAGAAGCTCGGTGGCGTCCCGTACCCGGCGCCCGCGGTGCGCGAGGTCCCGTGCGCCGACCTCGGGCCCGCCGCCGGCGTGCTCGAACGGATCTGCCGGGCCGAGGTCGCGGTGACGGTGTTCCTCACCGGCGTCGGCACGCGCGCGTTCTTCGCGCTCGCCGACTCGCGGGGCCGCCGCGCTGACCTCGTGCAGGGACTCGCGCGCGGCCTCGTGGCGGCGCGAGGGCCGAAGACGGTCAGCGCGCTCCGCGAAGCCTCCGTGCGGATCGACGTCGTGCCAGCGGCGCCGACCTCCGAGGGCGTGCTCGAGGCGCTCGCGGCCCATGAGCTGACCGGCAAGACCGTGGCGGTGCAGCGCTACGGCGACGACAACGACGTCCTCGCGCGCGGCCTCGGCCGCCGCGGCGCCCGGGTCATCGAGATCCCGCTCTACGAGTGGACGCTGCCGGAATCGCTCCAGCCGCTCGAGCGGCTCGTGCGCGACGTCGTCGGCGGCCGGGTCGACGTCGTGACGTTCACCAGCTCGCCGCAGGTCCGTCACGTCGTGCAGCTGGCCGAGCGCCTCGGACTCCGCGAGGAGCTCGTCGCTGCCCTCGGATCGTTCGTCACGGTCGCGGCGGTCGGGCCCGTGTGCGCGGCCACGCTCGCCGATCACGGCGTCCCTGTCCACGTGCAGCCCGAGAGGCAGACCATGGGCGCGCTCGTCCACGCGATCGCCGCGTTCCTCGCGACGCCTCACGCGACGCCGGCATGACCCACTTCCCGATCTTCCTGGACCTCACGGCGCGGCGGTGCGTGGTCGTGGGCGGCGGGGCCGTCGCAGCACGGAAAGTCGACGCGCTCCTCGCGGCCGGCGCGGACGTGACCGTCGTGGCCCCCGCGCTGACGGCGCGTCTCGCGCTGCGCGCGGCCGATCGTCGCGTGCAGTGGGTTCCGCGGGAGTACCGCGCGGGCGATCTCGAGAACGCCGACCTCGCGTTCGCGACGACCGACGACGAGCGCGTGAACGAGGCCGTGGCGCGCGACGGGCGCGCGCAGCGCGTGTGGGTCAACGCGGCGGACGACCCTGGACGCTGCGACTTCCATCTCCCCGCCGTGGTTCGCCGCGGGGCACTCACCGTCGCGGTCGGCACGGCGGGGACCAGTCCTGCCCTGGCGCGCGTGGTCCGCGAGGAGCTCGAGGACTTCCTGACGGCCGACCACGCGGCGCTCGCGGAGGTGGCCGCTGACGTGCGCCGCGAGCTGCGGGCGGGGAACCTCTCGCCGGACGGTGACGCCTGGGCCGCGGCGCTCCGTCGCGCCGACGTGCGCCGCCTGATCGCTGCCGGACACCTCGACGAGGCGCGTGAGGCGCTGCGCGTGGCGCTCGCCCACGGCGCCCGCTCGAGCGAGGCGCCGGCGGAGGCGTTGCCGGACACGCTGCGCCGTCCGACGGTGGACGGCGCCGACCCGGCCTCGGAAGGCCCGGCGGCAACGGGCGAGCACACTGCCCGGCTGTTCGTTGAGCGCCCGCCGACGCCGCCGGCACCGACGACACCGCCGGGACCGATGACGCCCGCGACGGCGCCGCCGCCGCCGGCACCGATGAGGCGGGCGACGGCGCCGCCGCCGCCGCCGGTGCGGACAAGGACGAACGTCGCCCGCGAAGGATGGCCGCACCCATGAGCCCGGGCACGGTCGCGATCGTCGGCGCCGGCCCGGGCGATGCGGGCCTGATCACGGTCCGGGCGCTCGAACGTCTGCGCGCGGCGGACGTCGTGCTCTACGACCGTCTCGTCGACCCGCGACTGCTCGACGAGGCGCCCGCGCACGCCGAGCGCATCTTCGTCGGCAAGCGCGTGGGCGATCACGTGCTGCAGCCCCGCATCAACGAGCTGCTCGTCCTGCACGCGCGGCGCGGACGTCGCGTCGTCCGGCTGAAAGGCGGCGACCCGTTCGTGTTCGGGCGGGGGAGCGAGGAGGCCGATGTGCTCGCCGCCGCCGGCATCCCGTTCGAGATCGTTCCCGGCGTCACGTCCGCCGTCGCGGTTCCCGCGTACGCCGGCATCCCGGCCACGCACCGCGGCGTGGCGTCGTCGTTCGCCGTCGTGACGGCGCACGAGGACCCGGACAAGGGCGGCTCGACCGTCGACTGGAGCGCGGTCGCGACGGCGGTGGACACGCTGGTGATCCTCATGGGAGCGAGCCGTCTCGCCGGAATCGTCGACCGGCTCGTCGTCGCAGGGCGGCGTCCCGACACCCCGATCGCGCTGATCCGGTGGGGAACGACCGACGAGCAGGTGGTCGTGACGGCCACGCTCGCCGACATCGTGGACCGCGCCGCGGCCGCCGCGCTTCGCCCCCCGGTCGTCGCCGTGGTGGGCGATGTCGTGCGCTTGCGCGAGCGGCTCCGGTGGTTCGGCGAGGACGGTCACGATCGAGACGCTCCGGTCGGGACCGCGGACGATGCCGAGCCGGTGGAGCAGCTGTCGCGCCCACGCGGAGCGGCACGCCGGCCCCAGACGGCCGCGACACCGTCGCTCGTGTGAGCGAACGCTCGGCGCGTCAACGTCCCGACGGCCGGCCGGCCCGCACGCATATCTGCACGCCGCCGCGGGCGCCGTCCCGTCGCCGCCGCTTCTTCGTCTGAAGTCGTCGCGCCGCGCACCATGAGGCCATACTTCACGTGACGCATCACGGACGCGCCGAATGCACAT